>DATJXJ010000030.1:0-95383 GCA_035500255.1 Verrucomicrobiia bacterium
ATGGCGGAGAGGGTGGGATTCGAACCCACGGTAGAGTTTCCCCTACACTCGCTTTCGAGGCGAGCTCTTTCGACCGCTCAGACACCTCTCCGCATTCAAATGAATTCTTCGTAGCTTAACAAAGGCACCGAACCTCCACAACCCGCCCACGGCTCAGTCGCCGCGAGACCGGAGGCATCGCACGGATTCTCTTGGAGGGTAAGAGCGCTCTAATGTGCCTAAAGCCCTTCGCCAGCCCTGTTTGTGGGCTTGGAAGTTGTTGACACCGGAAAAACGCGCGCGTACATTGGCGTTGTACTATCGGAGGAAACCGTGCGTTCCATCGTCCCCGCTGGAGCCCGTTCCTTGGCCATGGCGCTCGCCATGGGCCTGCTGAGCACGCCCGCCATCGCGGCGAGCGAGAAACCCTTAGCCGTGGTTCTGACCGCCGATCACGCCCGTCTCGACAACGTCAGTGCCGCAATCGGCGCGGACGTGTTCTCGGGCGACTCGCTGGTGACGGATCAGGGTGGCTCGCTGCGTCTGACCGTTGGACTGAGCCAGGTGTACTTGCTTTCGGCCAGCGCGGCGACGTTGGTCCCGCACGACAGCGCGGTTCAGGCGCGTGTGGCACGTGGCACAGTTGGATTCTCGAGTTCCGCTGCGGGGCAACTGGAAATTGAAACTCCGCTCGGAGTGATTCGAGCCGCCGATGGCAAGGCGGTTTTCGGTCAAGTAATCGTTGTCAGCCCGACCCGCATGCGTGTAAGCGCGTATCAGGGCACGCTGCTCGTGGCGGACGCGACTGGCGCCGAAAAGGCGATTGCGGCCGGCGAAACCTACGAAGCGAACCTCGAGACCGAGCCGAAGGCTAGCGACAATCCTCCGCCGAAGGGCGTGACGGGCGCTGGCGTCAACTGGAAGCACGTGGTTGACGTAGCGATTCCAGCGGTAGCGGCTGGGGTCCTGGCATGCTCTCTGTGGCCCGAGAGTGACTCGTCGATGGGCTGCTGGTAGGTCAAACTTCTTCTCGATATTTTCCTGGCACGCCGGACTCATGAGCGCGGGGGCTCTCTCTGCCACACACGCACCGTCGATCGTGACCTCCCACGTACTCCGCGCTATCATCGGAACGACTCGCTTACGAGAAGCGATGCGGAACGTCCTATAGCCGATGAATGCCAATCCTGAGACTCAGCACAAGTATCGAACCCTCGCCGGCTGGATGCTGCTCGCGATTGTGGCCGGAGCGACGCTGTCCTCCGCCCGCGCGGATGAGCCTTATGCACGGAGCCGCGACTATCAACTGGACGACATTCGCACGCACCTGTGGTTCGACGTGTCGCGGCGCGAGGTGCGGGGAGAAGTAACCGAAAGCGTGGCCGCTCTGCGCGACGGCATCGCAGACCTGAGGTTCGACTCGGTCAGCCTGCAGATTCAGAGCGTGCTAGTGGACGGCAAGGAAGCGAAGTTTTCCGTCACTCCGAAGGAACTGATTGTCTCCCTTGCCCATCCGGCGGAGCGCGGCGAGCATCACGAGGTTCTGATCCGCTACAGCGGGCAGCCGAAGAAGGGACTGTATTTCATTCTGCCGGACAATGATTATCCGGAGCAGCCTCGGGAAATCTGGACACAGGGCGAGGCGGAAGACACTCGCTACTACATACCGACCTACGACTATCCGAACGACCGCACCACCTCCGAGATGGTTCTGACCGTTCCGGCAAAGTGGATCACGATCTCGAACGGCCAATTGGTGGACGTGAAGGACGAAGGCGACGGCTCGAAGACCTGGGACTGGAAGCAGACAGAGCCGCTCTCGACCTACCTTCTGTCCGCAGTTGCCGGAGATTTCGTGGAAAGGCAGGACACGTGGCGCGGAGTGCCTCTGCGATTCGTCGTGCCGCAGGGCGAACAGTCCAAGATCGAGCCAACATTCGCGCGAACGAAGGATATGCTCGATCTCTTCTCCAACAAGCTGGGCGTCCCCTATCCTTGGGCGCAATATGCGCAGACGGCCGTGGACGATTTCGTGGCCGGCGGAATGGAGAACACGAGCGCGACGACGCTGAGCACACGAGACCTCGTGCATCCGAAGCTCGCGGCCGAGATGCGGATCGGCGACGACACGGTCCTGTCCCACGAACTGGCGCACCAGTGGTTTGGCGATCTGGTCACATGCAAGGACTGGGCGAATCTCTGGCTGAACGAAGGTTTCGCGACGTACTTCGAACACTACTGGCTCGAGCAGCGTTACGGAGCGGACGAAGCCGACTATGCTTTCTGGCGTGATCGCAGCCGGTGGTTCGCGCAGAAGCGGCTCTTCCCTGTTCCGCTGGTGACGCGCGATTTCGACGACGCGGACAAATACTCCGGCAACATCTACGGCAAGGCGGGCTGGGTGATGCGGATGTTGCGGGAGCGGCTTGGTGACGACAATTTCTTCCAAGGCTTGCACCAATACCTCGTCACGTATCGCGGGCAGAACGTCGTATCGGCGGATTTGCAGCGAGCCATCGAACAATCCACTTCCGTGAACGTCGACCGGTTCTTTCAGGAGTGGGTCTACGGAGCGGGCGCGCCGCAATTCCAGGTCGAATACAGCTACGACGCGGCGGCGAAACAGGTGACGCTTGACGTGGCGCAGACGCAAAAGGCGGAGGGCGCGGTTGGCCTTTTCGACGTCCCGATGGAAATCGAGATCGCAACGGCGAGCGGCTCGCGCACGTATCCGGTCGACGTCAGGCAGCCCAGCCAGAGCTTTCATTTTCCTGCCGATGGCCAGCCGCTGATGGTGATTTTCGACAAGGGTGCCAAGATTCTGAAGTCGGTCGATTTCAAGGAAGATCCGGCGATGTTCGTCTATCAGCTGGCGCATGCGGAGACGGTGCCCGACCGCGCGGACGCCGCGTTTGCGCTGGGAGCGGCCCGCAACTACCCGCCGGCGATTTCGGCGCTGGGAGATGCGGCTTTGCACGATCCGTTTTGGGGAGTGCGCGTGGAATCGATACGGGCGCTTGGCCGCATCGGCGGCTCGGATGCGGAAAAGCAAGTGATCGCCGCGCTTGCCAACGACCAACCGTGGGTCCGCGAAGTCGCCGCGCGGGCGCTCGGCAATTTCAAGGACGACAGCTCGCTCGCGGCGAGGTTGACGCAGCTGGCCACGGATGATCCCGCGTATCGCGTGCGAGCTTCCGCGCTGCGCGCACTGGCGGACGTCAAGGCGCCGAATGCGTTCGACACTCTGGCCGCCGCCGCGAAGTCCGATTCGCCCGACGGAATTCTGCGCGATGCGGCGTTGGGTGCGTTCGGTTCTCTGGGAGACGCTCGAGCGGTGCCGATCCTGACCGCGTGGTCCGCGTCCGGCAAGCCTCTGGGCAGCCGGCAGGAAGCGATCGCGGCGATCGCCGAGATGGACAAGAAAGACACCGGAATCACACAGATGCTCCTCGCCTACGCGCATGACCCCCACTTCGACGTGCGCACGTCCGCCATTCTCGCGCTCGGCGCGCGCGGCGACGTGAGCGCCATTGCTCCGCTCGAAGAGATGAGAAGGAGCGGCGACGCCACGATGGCCGAAGGACCGCATATCGACGCCGCACTTGCGCTTTTGAAAGCTCAAACGTCGCCGAAGAACTAGCGTTTCGGGGCGGGATGGGCGAGAAGAATCCGCAGATCGCGCAGATTGTTGCCGGTCGGCCCGGTTACGAGCGCGTCTCCCAGTCGCGAAAAGAAATTGTAGGCATCGCTGCGGCGAAGAAAATCCGCCGGATCGAGGTCTGCTGAATGTGCCCGGGCAAGCGTCTCTCCGTCGGCGACTGCGCCCGCCGCCGGGCTATTGCCGTCAATGCCGTCCGTCCCACCGCTCAACACGGTGATGTTCTTCCCCGCAATCTTCGGAACGCACGCCAGCACGAATGCCGAGTTGCGGCCGCCGATTCCGTTCCCCCTGACGGGGCTGCTCAACTCGCCGTCGACCAGAACAGCCACCGGCCGCGAGTGGCCTCTTTTCTGTTCGGCTTCGAGTTGCGACTGCAGGAGAGCGAGCAAATAGTCAGCAGCCTTCTCGATCGGCCAGTTGTCGGTCGAATTGTCGCAGACGCAGGAGTAGCCCTCGGCTTCGCAAGCGTGGTGAGTCGCATGTGTGAGATCGTGGGCCCCGAGCAGGAGCGTGAAATGGGATCGCGCGAAGGCTGGATCACCTGTTTTCGGCGTTTCTTGAAGCGAGTGTTTCTCGAACACGGCACGCAGCGACGCGGGCAGCTTCGCAACGAGCCCATATTGCGCCGCGATTCGCTCCGCGTCGCGAGCCGTCGTCGGATCGGGCAGCGTTGGGCCGGAAGCAAGCGCGGATTCCTGGCCTTGCGGCACGTCGCTGATGGCGAATGTCAGTTTGAGTGAGTGCGGCGCCGCGGCGGCGAGACGGCCGCCTTTCGTCGCTGACAAATGCTTGCGAATTGCGTTGATTTCGTCGATGGGGGCGCCGCAGGTGACGAGCGCCGCGTGCAGCGAGTCGAAATCGATAAGGGTGACCGACGCATCGAGCGGAAGCTCGACAAGAGAAGAACCACCTCCGGAAATCAAAAAGAAAATGAGCGTCTTCGTATCGCAGCGAGCGAGGCGATCGAGAATGGCGCGGCCGGCGGCGAAACTCTCGGCGTTTGGAATCGGATGCCCACCCACGAAAGACGTCCATCCGGGGAGTGATCGTGGCTGCGCGGCCGGAGTGACCAGGATTCCCTCCGGAGCGAATTCCGGAGCCAGGGCGCGTGTCAACCCTTCGGCCATTGCCAAAGAAGCTTTGCCGTAGGCAATCGCCAGGATCGTGCGGAACTCGTGAAGATCGACGCTTGCGTCGCCGGCCTGGATCCGGGAGCCATCGCGACCGAGCTTTCGCTGCAACGTCGCGGGAATGTCGATCGCTGCGAGCGTCTCTCGGAAAACGCGCTGGGCGACTTCTTTCACGCCTTGTCGATTGCCGCCGCGCCCGCGCGCGCGACGTCGCAGTCCTGATCTTCCGTGCCCGCGCTGACGCCGATCGCTCCAATGACTTGACCGTCGACCTGAAGCGGAATGCCTCCACGAATGGGCGTCTGGTGAGCCGAAGCGGCGACTGCAAGACCGAGGGCAAGCGCAACGTTCACTTGATCGCCCGCCATCGCCGGGCCGGTGGGAGCGCGGCGCATCGCAGCGGCCTGCGCCTTCACAAGCGAAATCGCGGTGGAGGAGGGTTTGGCGCCGTCCATGCGCGCGAACGCCAGCAGATGCGCGCCGTCGTCCACGACGGCGATATTCATCGGCACGCGAATCTCTTCGGCGCGTCGTTCGGCAGCCGCCAGAACGGCGCGAGCCCCTTCCAGAGTGAGTTTCGTCTGATTGCGTGTAACAAGCGACATGTG
Organism: Verrucomicrobiia bacterium; assembly: GCA_035500255.1. Taxonomy (GTDB): domain Bacteria; phylum Acidobacteriota; class Terriglobia; order Acidiferrales; family UBA7541; genus Palsa-295. The sequence continues at coordinate 5,379 of DATJXJ010000030.1, forward strand.
GCTTTTCTCCTTTGGTCAGAGTCCAAGCACTTCCGGGTTCAGAGCATTTGGCGGGCGACGGCCCTCGAAAAGCGCGGCGGCGTTTCCGGCCGCCATGACGGCCATCTTCGTGCGCGTTTCAATCGAGGCGCTCGCGATGTGCGGCGCCAGGATCACGTCCTTGCGCGGGATGAGCCCCGAATCCACGTTCGGTTCGTTCTCATACACATCCAAGGCGGCGCCCGCGATCAATTTCCGTTCGAGCGCATCGACGAGTGCGGCCTCGTCCACGACCGGCCCGCGCGCGGTGTTGATGAGATACGCGGTGCGCCTCATCTTTTCGAATTGCGGCGTGGATATCAGATGGCGCGTTTCGGACGAAAGCGGGACGTGCAACGTCACGAAATCGGACTGACTCAAGAGCGCGTCCAGAGGCGCGTGATCCGCGCGCAATGCACGTTCGACGTCGATCGGCGCCCGCGAGCGGCTGTGATATAGCACGCGCATGTTGAACCCCAGAGATCGGCGCGCCACCTCCCTGCCGATCCGGCCGAAGCCGATAATGCCGAGCGTCTTTCCCCAGACGTCGCCGCCCAGCAGCTGATCAAGATCCCAACCGGGCCACGTGCCGGAACGAAGCCACGCATCGCCTTCGACGAGCCGGCGAGCGATCGCCATGAGGAGCGTCCACGCGAAATCCGCAGTCGTTTCGTCGAGCACTCCGGGCGTGTTTGTCGCCACGATCTTGCGGCGCGTGCAGGCGGGCACATCGATGTTGTCGTAGCCGACAGATACCGTGGCCGCCAGCCGCAGCTTCGGAGCGACCGCGAGCAACTCTTCGTTCACTTTTTCGGTAAGCAAACACACCAGCACGTCTTTGTCCGCGACGCGGTTCAGTAGCTCCGCGCGAGGAATACGCTCTGGCTGCGTCCAATACTCCACGTCGAACGATGCGTCCAGAATGGCGCGCGCCTCCGGGAAGAGCGGGCGCGTAACAAGGGCCTTCGGTCTGCTCACCGTGCCTCACGAAAAATTGATCGGCGCAAGTCGAGTAGCATACACCAGCGTCGGCGGATTGGCGCGGCCTGCGCGGCTCGTTGACGCTCCGCGATGCCGCGACTATAGTGACGCGAGACGTCGGCCGAACCGGCGCAACAGCATGAACTCGCGACTCCTGCACGATCTGAAGAGGCTGCTCGGAGCAGAAGACGTACTGCACGCGGCCGAGGACCTGATGCTGTACGAATACGACGGCTCGGTCGAGATGGCCCGGCCGGACTGCGTGGTTTTTCCGCGCAGCACCGCCGACGTGATCGAAATCGTGAAACTAGCCGGCCGGCACAAAACGCCGCTCGTCGGACGGGGAGCAGGCACCGGGCTGTCAGGCGGGGCGCTCGCGCGGGAAGGCGGTATCATCACGTCGTTCGCGCGGATGAATCGCATTCTGGAAGTGGACGCCGAAAACCAGCGCGCTCGCGTGCAGCCGGGCGTGGTGAACGCAGATCTGAGTCTGGCGGTCGCGCACCTGGGCTTGCATTTCGCGCCCGATCCTTCAAGCCAGAAAGCCTGCACAATCGGCGGCAACGTCTCCGAAAACTCAGGCGGCCCGCACACCCTCGCGTACGGCGTGACGACGAATCACGTTCTGGCCCTGGAGGTGGTGCTGCCGAGCGGCGAAGTGGTGAGAATGGGAGGCGAGGCCGTCGATCCACCTGGTTATGACTTGGCGGGAGTGTTCGTCGGCTCCGAGGGTACGTTTGGACTCGTCACCGAAATCACGGTCCGGCTCACGCGACTCCCGGAAGCCGTGAAGACGCTGCTCGCGATCTACGACTCCATTGACGACGCGACGGAGACTGTCGCAGAGATCACGGCGCGCGGGATCACTCCGGCGGCGTGCGAGATGCTGGACGGTTGGACGATCCGCGCGGTGGAGGAATACGTCCACGCGGGCTTTCCGCTGGACGCAGCGGCAATCCTGCTGATCGAGGTCGACGGCCTGCGCGAAGTGACCGAGAGCGAAGCGGAAGCCGTCGCCGACGTTTGCCGGCACCATCACGCGCGGAGCGTTCGGGTGGCGCGCGACGCCGCGGAGCGTGATCTTTTGTGGAAGGGTCGCAAAAACGCGTTCGGAGCGGCCGGGCGGATTTCGTCCAGCTATTACACGCAGGACGGCGTGATTCCCCGCACCAAACTGCCGGCCACTCTCCGGCGCATTGGCGAGATCGGCCGCAAGTATGGCCTGGCCATCGGCAACGTGTTTCACGCGGGCGACGGAAATCTCCATCCGATCATTCTCTTCGACCAGCGGAACGAACAGCAGTTTCGTGACGCCGTGCGGGCGGCGGACGAGATCATCGAGTTCTGCATTGAGGTCGGCGGATCGATCACGGGCGAGCACGGCGTGGGTATGGAAAAGGACCGGCTGATGCCACTCCTTTTCAGCGAAGCGGATCTCGACTTGATGAAACGCGTGCGCGGCGTTTTCAATCCCGCTGGCTTGCTGAACCCCGGGAAAATTTTCCCGACTTCGAAAGGCTGCGGTGAAATCTACGTGCGGCCGCAACCGGGCGCTCCTTCGGCATGAGCATGGCCGCCGCCATTTCTGCAGGTCTGGCTTCTATCGTCGGTTCCAGCAACGTTATTACCGATGAAATCGATTTGAACGCTTATCGAGTGAGCGGTATCGCCCCAAGGGCGGCGGTGCGACCCGCATCGAAAGAGGAAGTCGCGGAAATCGTTCGCCTGGCAGCAACCGAGAAACTGGCGCTGGTCCCGATGGGCGCGCGTACCAAGCTCGGCATGAACATTCCGATAGGCCCATACGATCTGGCCGTGGACTTGACGCGGCTCGATCGCATGGTGGCGTACGACCCGGATGATATGACGCTCAGCGTCGAACCGGGAATTCCGCTGCGCAAGCTCGCAGCTGCGCTTGGCGCACATCGCCAATTCCTTCCGCTGACGGTGCCATTTACGAACCGCGCCACGGTCGGGGGCACGATCGCCTCCGGAGTGGACTCTCCGCTGCGGCAGCTTTACGGAACGGCGAGAGATTTTGTGCTCGGCATGGAGTTCATCACGGGCGATGGGCAGACTGTCAAGAGCGGCGGCCGTGTGGTTAAGAACGTATCCGGCTACGACCTGCACAAACTGATGATCGGATCGATGGGAAGCCTCGGGGTGATCACGAAGGTCAACTTCCGGACATTTCCAAAGCCTGCGACGATCTGCGGCTTCGCCGCCGCTCTTGACTCGGCATCGGCCGCCGCTGAACTGCGACGCCGTGTGGCCGGGTCACCGCTGCGGCCACTCACGACGGAGATATTGAGTCCTCACGCGGCGGAGCTGATTTCTATCGGCGTGGAGCAGAGCTGTTGGACTTTTCTGGCCACCTATTGCGGGACCGAGACAGTTTTGGCTCGCTACAGTAGCGACTTGAGCGAGCTCGCGGGCCCCGCGAAGACTACGGTCATGGACGAGGACACGGCTTCGGCAACGCTCGACCGATTGGGCGAATTCGCATCGATTATACTTGCGTCTTCCCCTGCCGCGGTCATTGCGAAGATCAGCGTCGTGCCCGCGCGAATCGGAGGAGTACTTGACGAAGTGGCCTCGGCGCTCAGGAGGCAAGGGTTGCGCTGGGCCGCCGTAGCGCGTGGCGCGGGTGCGATTTACATTGCAGTCCTGCCGGGCGCGAAGCAAGAGGAAGCCGTGGCTGGCGTCCTCGAGGAGCTCGCGCAGATGAGCAATCGCCACAACGGCAACTTCGCGATCCCCTGGTTGTCGACTGAGTGGAAGACGGCAACACCAGCGCAGACAACACAACGCAGCGATTGGAAGTTGATGCGCGGGATCAAGAACACATTTGACCCCAGCGGAATTTTCGCCGCCGATCCGACTGCGGAACGGAAATAGAGATGGCCGCGCGGACCAGCGGATTCACGAACGTTGACAAGCCCGAGTACGCCGACTATTCGCGTTGCGTGCATTGCGGGCTCTGCCTGAATCACTGTCCGACGTACCGGCTCTGGCACAACGAAGCTGACTCGCCTCGCGGCCGGATTCGCCAGATGCAACTGGTGGACGAAGGCCGCCTTGAACTGAACTCAGGATTCGTAACACACGTCGACCGCTGCCTCGACTGCCGCGCGTGCGAGACGGCGTGCCCCTCCGGCGTCGAATACGGCAAGCTGGTGGAAGCCGCGCGCGCGCAGATCGAGCAGCAGTACAGGCGACCATTGCTTTCACGCTTCGCGCGCGAGTTCGTCTTTCGCCGGCTGCTTCCCCACCCCGGCCGGATCGCGTCGGCCGCGCGGGTTCTGAGGTTTTACCAGCGTTCGGGACTAGCGGCGTTCGCGCGCGGCACAGGCTTGCTGAAGCTGTTTCGCATGGAAGATCGTGAACGCCTGCTGCCGCCGATCGATTCGGACTTCTTCTTCAACGAAGTCGGAAAGACATTTCCAGCGAAAGGCACGAGAAGGGCGCGCGTGGCACTCTTTGCGGGCTGCGTGGCGCAGGTGACGTTCAGCGACATGAATCGCGCGACGATCCGAGTGCTGCAAGCGAACGGCTGCGAGGTCGTAGTGCCGGCAGCCCAGACTTGTTGCGGCGCTCTCCCGGCCCACGCGGGCGTGCGCGACGTGGCGCGCGGACTGGCACGGACGAATCTAGCTGCCTTTCGCACCGCCGACTTTGACGCCATCGTCACGAACGCAGCCGGCTGCGGCTCCACACTGAAGGAGTACTCGCATCTGCTGGGCGCGGATGATCCGTTCCATGACGCGGCGGTTGGATTCGTCGCGAAAATGCGCGACGTGAACGAATTCTTGGCCGATCTCGGTATCGCGGCGCCGATGCGCGAGGTGCCCCTGCGCGTGACGTACCAGGATTCCTGTCACCTCGCTCACGGACAGAAGGTGCGAGAAGCACCCCGAAAGCTGATTCGGTCGGTGCCCGGAGTGGAACTGATCGAAATGGAGTTGGCGGACCAGTGCTGCGGTTCAGCCGGCGTATACAACGTCACCCAAACGAAGGCGTCGATGGAGCTGCTCGCGCTGAAGATGGACTGCGTGCGCGAGACCAACGCCCACGCGATCATCAGCAGCAATCCCGGCTGCATCCTGCAGCTGCGCGCGGGCGCAGCCATTCGTCAGACGAAACACGAAGTTCTGCACGTCATGGAGCTTCTCGACAGAGCGATTCGGTAGCCCCTGCCTCAGGCTTCTCCGACAATATAACGGCAGCCCTGCGCCCCCATGCGCGCCGAATGCACCGCCCCCGCAGGAACATCGCATCGGTCGCCGATGCGATACCTCTTCGTCTGCCCGTCCATCGTGAGGCTCATTTCGCCGTCCAGAATGATGTGCGCCGTCACGCCCGCGTGGGTGTGATCGGGATAGAACGCGTGTGGACCGTCCTGCCAGACGTACGTATGCACGAAACCCTCTGATTCGAGTTGTTTACGAATCTGCTGGTAGCTCATTCCGGGCATGTCGGCTGCGCGATTATAGCAGCGCAGCCTAGCGGTTGAAGTGCTCCTTTCGTCGAGCGAAGAAGACAGATCACGCGTAGGCATCCGGCTGACATGGCAAGGGGGGGGCCTTGCGGGCGGAGCGTGGTCGAGGCCCGCCCGCAAGGAGGGGGGGTAATGCACAGTCGAGAAGGTCAGTCTTGTGGCGGCGGAGGTGGCGCGTCCGGCCCCACCGCGGCGGGAGGCCCACCCGGTCCTCGTCTGTGGCGTCCCTGCCCGTGGTCGTTGACGGCAGCCCGCACGCTGTAACCGGCGGGCACCTGGAAAAGCGACGCGTCCGGCTCCGATCGCTGGATATTTGTTAGTTGGAACTCGCTCTCGCCGACATAGGGGTCGCTGCGCTTCAACATGACGACGGTCTGCAACTCGGACGAATACCATCGCTCGGATGTGATCACAATTGGTTTCTCGTTCCCCACCGCTCCCGCAGGAATCGTGCGCGTGGTGCGCGTGCCCTCCGCCGGAATTCCGTTGATCGTCTGCTGGCCCAGCGGCGTGGTTGTCACGTCATTCTGATTTCTTCGCCAGGAGACGTCGCCCTGAGGTGGAGGACCGTCCGCGCCACGTCCGCCATGTCGGGGCCGACCCACTTGTCGCGCGATCTTTCGATCCGGCTCGAGAACGTATTGCGTGCCCGCCACGTTGTCCCGAATGAGGACCACGTGAGGCGGCGTCTGCCCCGCCGGGAGTGGACCGATTCCCGCAAGAGTCATGTCTCGGCGCGTACGCCCCTGGCTGTCGCGCGCGATCGTGCCGGTCGAACTCCGATTGATCTGGTTGCCATCAGCGAGCACTTGCGTGGACCGCGTCGAGATCGTCGCGGTGAACGGCGCGCCGGTGACGACTTTGCCGCCAAGGCCAGCCTCGAAGCCCACGAAACCCATCATCTCGTCGGACATGGGGCCGGGACCGAATCCGCGATGTCCGGGCGGACCGGGAGGGGGCGGAGGCGGCGCTCCAGCCTCTTGCGCCCGCGCAACGCCGCACAAGCCGAGCACCGCTGCCATCATCACGACCCAGCAGACCCGCGCAGCCATTCGTGTGAGATTCATTTGTTCAGTTCCTCCCAATGCGACCGCCATATTGAAGCGATCAAACGAACTAATCGTCCAAACTTGACTGCGATACCAATCGAATCGCCTGCGGCGCGCCGTCTTCGCCCACGATGATGTCCGCTGGAATTCGGTCTGTTGCCGAAAGGTCCGTGACGGGCAAACCGAAAGAAGCGAGCTCCGAGCGAGAAAGCTCCACGCGAACGATGGCGCCGTCTTCGCTCGCCGCAGACGTATCGGCGTACGGCAGCGGCACGAATGCCGTCGATGAATCGGAGTCGGCCACCTGACTGTCTGCCAGGGTGCCCTGCTCGCTCGCAGAGTCCGAGGCCAAGGCGGGCGAATTCCCTGTTGCGACGGCGGCCGGTGTAGCCCGCGATCCGCCGTTTCTGGAAGGCGACTCGGCGCGATGGCGCAACGAAAGACCAAGTGCGAGCAACAGAACCGCGGCCGTGGCCAGCGCCGCAAGCTGCCAGCGAACTCTGCGGCGCGCCGAAGCGGCCGCTCCCCGGCGAAATTCGTCGCGCAAAAGATTTTCGAGTCGCGGCGGAGCCTGGCGTCCACTTTCCCGCTCCGCGACAGCGCGCAAAGCGAGGTCAAGCGATTCCGCCTGCGTCAAAAGCTGCGCACACACGCTGCAAGATTCCGCATGGCCGAGCGCTGCTTCACGAAGCGAGAAACCTTCCGTTCCCGGGCGATCCAGATCGTGAAGCAGCCGTTCGAATTGAGCGCAGTCCATGTCCTTCACCTCACGCTTCATTCGCCCACCGCCGGAACACGCCGCATCGCGTGTCCGTCTCGCAGCTTACCCACCAGAATGGATCGGGCCCTGTGCAGGCGGGACCGCACGGTTCCCACGGGGCAGCTCAGCGCCGCGGCAGCCTCTTCGTAACTCATTTCCTCGAGCTCGCACAGCACGACGACTTCGCGGTAGTTCTCCGGAAGCGTTGCGATCGCCCGCCTCACCCGCCCAACCGCGTCGAGCGAATCCAACTCCGCGGTGAACGACAGAGCGGGACCCACCGCGTGTCCGCTGTTCGACGACGCCGAGGCGGAGGAGCTGAAATCATCAAAGTCTTCGGAATCGCCGGCGAGCGGCACCAACCGGCGGTCCTGTTCCCACCGCTTGCGGAGATGATTGCGTGCGATGCCGAAAAGAAACGCGCTGAGACTTCCACGGGCGGGGTCAAATCGCTGTGGTTCCCGAATCAGCGCCATGAAGACCTCTTGGGTCACGTCCTCAGCCATTGCAGCGTTCCCGCTCATATGAAGCGCGAAGCGATAGATCGCAGGATGCTTTCGCCGGTAGAGGTCCGTAAACGCGTCCTCGTCGCCGGCCAGCATTCGCCGGAGCAGACGGTCGTCCGCCACATCAATCTTCGGGGTCATCTCCATATAGTATGGACGGCCCGTGCTGCTTCTCGATACGTATTCCGCGGCACCGCCCAAAAGGTTCCCGAATGAGTGGATCGTTTCCGGGAGCCGCAATCTCCGGGAGTTCTTGACCGCGGCGCGTCCGTTCAATAACGTATGGACCGCCGAAGTGCACGCCTTCTTGAGCACCGGTCTATTCGCCGGGCGGTACGCCGCGACCTGCAGGAGGAACCATGCAAGAGTTCGATCCACACGTTCTGGAAGAAAAACCGGTTCCGCCGCCGAAGGAGTTCAGCCAGCGCGCGCGCGTCAAGTCGCTCGACGAGTACCGCAAGATGTACGCGGACGCAGAGCGCGACCCCGAGGGATTCTGGGGTGAGCAGGCCAGGCTCCTGCACTGGTTCGAGCAACCAACGAAGGTGCTCGAATGGAAGTTGCCGCATGCGAGGTGGTTTGTCGGCGGCAAACTGAATGTTTCGTACAACTGCCTCGACCGCCACGTCGAGAAAAACGGCAACAAGCCCGCACTGCTCTGGGAGGCCGAGGACGGAGCGAAGGTGCAGCTGACGTATTCCGAGCTGCTGGAGCGCGTGTGCCGCTTCGCAAATGCGCTCGAATCTCTCGGCGTCAAGGCCGGCGATTGCGTCGCGATCTACCTGCCCATGATTCCGGAGCTGCCGATCGCGATGCTGGCGTGCGCGCGGATCGGAGCGGTGCATTCCGTGGTTTTCGGCGGTTTCAGCGCGACGGCGCTGGCCGACCGCATTGCGGATGCGAAGTCCAAGGTGTTGGTCACCGCGGATGGCGGATTCCGCCGCGGCAAAGTGGTTCCCCTGAAGGAAACGACCGATGCGGCCCTGAAGAACTGCCCGACGGTCGAAAAGTGCGTGGTCGTGAAGCGGACGGCGGAAAAGGTCGGCTGGGAAGCTGGACGCGATCTTTGGTGGCACGACTTGGAAAAGGCGGCGTCGAAGAGCCATCCGGCGCCAGCGTTCGACTCGGAGCAGCCGCTCTACATTCTCTATACGAGCGGCACGACAGGCAAACCGAAAGGCGTTCTGCACACTTCCGGGGGCTACCTGCTGCAAGTGACGTGGAGCGCCAAGCTGGTCTTCGACCTGCGGGACGACGATGTGTATTGGTGCACGGCGGACATTGGATGGGTGACGGGACACAGCTACATCGTGTACGGCCCGCTTTCGAATGGCGCGACGATCGTGATGTACGAAGGCGCTCCGGACCAGCCACACAAAGCGCGATTCTGGGAAATCGTCGAGCGATACAAAGTGACGATCTTCTACAGTTCCGCGACGGCGGTGCGCGCCTTCATGGCCTGGGGGACGGACTGGCTGCAGAAGCACGACATCAGCAGCCTGCGCTTGCTGGGCACTGTGGGCGAACCCATCAATCCAGCGGCGTGGAAGTGGTATTTCGAGGCGATCGGCAAGAATCGCTGCCCGATCGTCGACACCTGGTGGCAAACGGAAACCGGAGCGATCATGATTTCGCCGCTGCCGGGCGCGACTCCGGCCAAGCCGGGTTCAGCGACGCTTCCTCTCCCCGGCATCATCGCGCGCGTCGTGAATATGAAGAACGAGCCCGTCGGTCCGGGCGAGACCGGATACCTGACGATTCAGCAGCCGTGGCCTTCGATGCTCCGGACCATCTACGGCGATGACGAGCGATTCAACCGGGAGTACTGGCAAAGAATCCCGGGAGTGTATTTCGCGGGCGATGCCGCGCAGTGCGACAAAGACGGCTATCTGTGGGTCCTCGGCCGGGTGGACGACGTGATAAAAGTGGCCGGGCACCGCCTAAGTTCGATGGAGATTGAGAGTGCGCTGGTGAGTCATCCGGCAGTGGCGGAAGCGGCGGTGGTGGCGAAGCCGGACGAAATCAAGGGCGAGGCGATCGTGTGCTTCGTTACGTTGCGATCGGGCCACTCCCTTTCGGGCCAGTTGCGTTCGGCGCTGATCGAGCACGTTTCGGTGACGATCGGCACGATCGCGCGGCCCTCCGACGTGCGCTTCTGCGACATCCTGCCGAAAACGCGCAGCGGCAAGATCATGCGGCGTCTCCTGCGCGAATTGGCGCACAAGGGTGGTATCTCCGGCGATACCACAACCCTGGAAGATATGGGCGTGATCGAGCGCCTCGCCAAGTCACAGGGCCAAGACGAAGAGTAGGTATCGAGTATTGCCAGAGGATTCTCGTAACCAGCGGCAAGCTACAGAACGCTCTCCGCGATCATCGGTTGGCAGAATTTCCGGCTGAGCATATACTTCACGCGCTCGCGCCGCGGGATGGCGGCGCGACGACGATCTGACCGAAAAACCGAACAGGAATCAAAGGCCCGGGGGGAGGGACCCATCGTATGCAATCCGTGTGGACGAAAATCGTGTTGGGCGGAGCATTGCTGGTGGCGTGTTTCGCGCAGCCAGCCGCCGCGCAGAGCAGCACTGAATGGCCGATGTACGGCCACGACTTGGCATCGACGCGCTTCTCTCCCCTGACGCAGATCAACGCCGGCAACGTCTCGAAGCTGGCGGTTGTGTGGTCCTATGCGATGCGGCCCGGCGGAGCGGGTCCCGCGGCAGGCGCGTTCAATCAAGTGACGCCCATCGTCGTCAACGGAGTGATGTACCTGCCGGCGGGAAACCGCGTCCTCGCGCTCGACCCCGACACGGGCAAGGAAATCTGGGTCTATCAGCGGCCGAACGGGTTGGTCTCGGCGCGCGGAGTCGCCTACTGGCCCGGCGACGGCAAGAACGGCCCGCGGCTGTTCTTCACGAGCGGCCACCAGATGGTCGCACTCGACGCTCAGACCGGCAAGCCTGACACCAATTTCGGCACGAACGGTGAGATCACGATGGACGTGCCCTTCGCCGAGGTGCCCACCATTTACAAGAATCTGATCCTTGTCGGCGCCAATGTCTACGGTCCCGGAGAGACCAACCTGCATCCGCAGGATGAACAGTCAGCAGGCATTCCGGGTGACTCACGGGCATACGACGCCGTCACCGGCAAGCGTCTTTGGGTGTTTCACACGATCGCGCAACCCGGAGAAGTGGGCCACGACACCTGGGGCGATGACAGTTGGAAGGGGCGCGGCGGCAGCAACGTCTGGTCGATGACCATGACGGTCGACGAGAAGCACGGCATCGTCTACATGCCCGTCGGCGGACCGGCCGCTAACTATTACGGCGGCGACCGTCCGGGCGACAATCTCTTCTCCAACACGCTGGTTGCGGTGGACGCGAACACAGGAAAACTGAAGTGGTATTTCCAGACGGTCCACCACGAATTGTGGGACTTCGATCTTCCGCCCGAGCCGATCCTGCTGGACCTCAATGTGGGCGGTAAGAAGATTCCCGGCCTGATCCAGACCGGAAAAATCGGATACGTGTTCGAGTTTGACCGGGTCACCGGCAAGCCAGTCTTCAAGATCGAAGAGCGGCCAGTACCGAAGGGCGACACACCGGACGAATGGTATTCGCCGACGCAGCCGTTTCCCGTGAAGCCGCCCCCGGTGGCACGAGTCACGATCAGCCGAGAGGATATCGTCACCCCGGACGACACTACGGCTGAGCACTCCAAGGCCTGCCACGAACTGTGGGACAAGACCAATTTCTACAACGAAGGCCCCTACACGCCGTGGGCAGTGCACAACTCCCCGTCGGACACTAAGCTGACGCTAATTTTCCCGGGCGCGACAGGCGGTTCGAACTGGGGCGGCGCGGCAGCCGATCCCAAGATGGGCTACATCTTCGTCAACATGCAGAATCAGGGCTCAAGCGGCTACCTCGAAAAGAATCCGAAATACAATGAGTCCACGAAGGGCACCGAAGTCGAATACCACCGGGGCAGCGGCGCAGGCAGCCAGTACGGTTCCTTCAGCGCCCAGGCCAAGGACGAGAACGGCAAAGTGCTGGGCAACTGGCCCTGTCAGAAACCCCCGTGGGAAAGCCTTTCAGCCGTCAACGTGAACACGGGCGAGATCGTTTGGCAGGTGCCGCTGGGCATCACCGAAGAGCTGCCGGAAGCGAAGCAGCACACCGGGCGTGCGGGCGCGTTCGCTGGACCGATTGCGACCGCGGGCGGGGTTGTGTTCATCGGTGCGACCAGCGACAACCGTTTCCGCGCGTTCGATTCCAAGACCGGCAAAGAGCTCTGGGTGACCAAGCTGCCGTACACCGCGACGGCCGTGCCGATCACGTATCAAGGCAAGAGCGGAAAGCAATACGTGGCGATTATGGCCGCCACCGGCGGTCAGGGTACCAGCCAGTCGCTGATGGTCTTCGCTCTGCCCTAGAGCTTCGACTAGGCGTTCGCACGGCGCGGTTTCACGGTCGGGCGTTCGCGAGGCTTGACGAGACGCCGTCCCGGAGGATGAGCGGCAGCAGGAAGTCCTGCAGCCTGCCGCTCTCCGCAGCGGCCAGTTGTGTCAGCTGAATGCCCATCCGCGTTTCATCCAGTCGGCGGACCACCGAGCCGAAACCCTTGATCGGCTGCGCGCCGGGCGCCAGGTCCAGGCTGACCCGCACCGACGATCCCGCCGAGAGCGGCAGCGAGACCGGGCAGTTCACAAGCATCCCGTTGAGGCTGACGTCGATCGTCTCGCACTCCCACTCATCCTTCTCCGATCCGATCCGCACCTTCGCATGCAGAGGCACCCGGCGGAAGCGCCGCCGCTCGTGTTCGATCGCTCCGTGCGTGGCGCGAACCAACGCCAGCAGGCGCTTCTTGTCGATCGGCTTGTAGAGAAAGACGCTCGCACCGGCCGCGAAACCCTGACTGGTGGCCGCGGTGCTCTGGTCGTCGCTCATCAGGATGATGGGCGTCATCTGGTTAATTCCAGATCGGCGCGTGAGTCTGGCAAGCGCCAGGCCGTCCGGTGGGGGCATTCGGAAGTCAAAGAGTAGAACGGCAAACTTTTCACTACCGATATGCTGTTCGGCTTCGGAGCTCTTGACCACGGCGAGCGCATCAAACCCCGCGGTCGCCAGCACTCCGTGAATCAACTCGCAGATGGCGAGTTCATCATCGACGACTAGGGCTCGGCTCCCCACAGAATCCTCCTAGGGGGAGCGTATCGGCAGATCGCACCGATGTCTTTAGTGGTCAGATACCGGTGATCGAGGATGTACCGATTTGAATCAGCCGTTGGCAGCGCGGGACAACCCCCTCGGGGACCGTCCGACGCCCTGCGGCGTACGGATCACCGGCGTCCTCATACGAGGCGATCCTTCGAAGACGCCGACGTCACGCGAGCTGTAAGGCTTCTCGCGGTTGCATGCGCGGCAGCGAAGGCTGAATACATGCTCGGTTTGATCTGTTCCGTCGCCCTGCGGCAGCACTTCCATGCTGATCACGATTGCTGGCAGCGGAATGGGTTGTCGGCACGACATGCACAGAACACCGCGGTACGATTCCTTTGAAACTCCTACGAATTCTTGCACCATGCGAGAAACTCTCCTCAGGGATTGGGCCGCTCTTTTGAAGGGAGCCGGATAATACACGGCGGGAGGGAGGAAGTCCAGTCCACCTGTAAGATCATCAAACGGCAAGGTTTTGTGCCGTTCAAGAGCGAGCCATCGTCACTCAGCTATTTCGATCCGCCGTTTCGGGACCCATCACCTTTGCCGCCATCCTGGCTACTAGTCGGCGCGAAGCGAGCCGCTCCGACCAAACCATCAGGCGATTTCTGGTTCCTGAAATCACGCACGTCTCTCCGCGGGCGAGGCCCTCAAGGCCTACGCGGGCGACCTTTTCAGCTGTTTCTGCGAAGCGAAACGCTCGGTCGGGTTGCTGGGCCACCTGCTGAAATTCGGTGTTCGTTGAACCGGGACAAAGAGCGGCAACGTTGACTCCGAATGGGCGCAGCTCTTCGGCAACGCCTTCGGCGAAGAGCAGGTCAAAAGCCTTTGTCGCCGCGTACGCTGAGATGAAAGGCACCGGTTGGAAGGCCGCGGTTGAAGCGACGATCAGGATATCGCCCCGTCGGCGCGCGACCATCGCAGGGGCATATAGGCGGGTGAGCTGTACAACGGCGGAGCAGTTGACCTGCACCATCTCGAGTAGCCGCTCCTCCGGCATTTGGTGGATATGGCCAAATGTGCCAAAGCCGGCATTGTTGACCAGCAGCTCGACCTCGATTCCCTTCCCGGTCGTGAACGCGTGGATCTCGCGGGCCGCATTTGCCTGTGCCAAGTCGGCGCCGAAGGTTTCGACTTTCGACCTGGTGCTGGCGGCCAGACTGGAGGCAATGTCGGAGAGTCGATCGGTGCGCCGGGCCGTCAGGATCAAATGGGCTCCAACAGCCGCCAGCTGCTCCGCGATGGCCTTGCCGATTCCGGCGCTTGCGCCAGTCACTAGCGCCCATTTCCCGGCCCACTTTGCCACGCTGTTCGTCGCCACAGGCTTCTCCTGAAGAGAAAAAGGCATGAAACCACAGTCAGGGATGCTTCGAAAACGGAAAAATCAGGGGTGAAGCGTGCTTAGGCTGCGCGGTCGGCGCGCGGAAACACGGTTTCCTTGATCCGAGTGCCGTGCTCCTTGAGACGGTCGAGCAGTCGGCGCGCCCAGACGAACTCCGCCGCAAGAACTCCCAAGGCTAGGAAGATGGTCAACCAGCCCGGCCCCGGCGTGACGATCATGACGACGCCAATAGCCAGCAGCGTGAATCCGAAGAGAATTCGGAGGAAGCGCTTGGCCTGTTGAAGTGTCTTGATGAACATGTCGCGTCTCTTCGAGCTTAGATGCGCACAAAACGACAAACGCATCCGAACAAACGAGAGCACGCAGACTGCCAACGCGACTCGTCCTTGTGCCGTGACGTCGTGGTGCTGATAATGGACTTCGCTCGAACCAGCTTTCGAAATTCGTTCGCCCGATTCCAAATGTGGAAATTCTTTCCAAACGAGGGATGAAAAAATGGAGCTTCTCAGCATCCGTCTGCAAATCCCTGACGGCGCGAATCTGATTCTCGGCCAATCGCACTTCATCAAGACGGCCGAGGATCTCTACGAAGTCGTCGTAAACACCGTGCCCGAGGCAAAATTTGCCGTGGCGTTCAACGAAGCCTCAGGTCCGTGCCTCATTCGGGTGGAAGCGAATGACGAAGAGCTGCGGCGAGCAGCCGTTGCCAACGCGCAATCCATCGGAGCTGGCCACGTTTTTGTGCTCCTGATCCGGCAGGCGTACCCAATCAACCTGCTAAGCCGCGTCCGGGACTGCTTCGAGGTCTGCACGATCTTCTCCGCTACGGCGAACCCAGTGGAGGCAATCGTCGCGGAAACGGAGCAGGGCCGAGGCGTCCTCGGCGTCGTGGACGGCTCCTCACCGAAGGGCGTCGAAGGGCCCGAGGACGCCAAATACAGGCACGACTTCGTCCGCAAGATTGGCTACAAGCTGTAAGTTGAGATGTCTGCGGGCAACAAGAACAGACGAGCTAGAACTTGTAGACGAGCCCGACAGATACCTTGGGGCTTACCTGATAGGTCCCGAAGAAGTAGGTTCCGAGCGCGTCGGCCTCGATCCGAACGGCGGCTCGCCGGTGGGGCGGCGCCAAGTCAATCCCGGCTCCTGCCTCGCTAGCCAGGGCGCTTTCGCTCCCGTAGGGCATCTGCGGACTGAAGTGCGCTCCGCCCACGAGAGCATGGACCCATATTTCTGACCCGGATCCCTTGATGAAGCGGAAGCGACCACCACCCATGCCAGCGTCGAGTGTGGTCGTCACGCCATTCTGAGGAGCAAAGGCTGCCACGAATTCGCCGTCGACGCCCCAGTGCCCTCCGCGCGGATAGTAGACGAGGGAGATGTTGAAGCCGTCGAGATCTCCCGTGGTATTCGGAATCTCGTAAAACCGCATGTATGTGAAGCCGCCAGAGATCTGAAAGTTGAAGTTCTGAATGACGCCGTAAATGCCCTGCGGGTCTGCGGGAGCCGGTTCAGGGGTTGGCGCTGGGATTGCGGCTGGGCCGGCCGAAGGGAATGCGGCCGCGATCGCGGGAAACGAAGAGCCGAGAAAGAGAGAGTTCTGAGGACGGACCTGCGCGTCTGTCCCCAGGGCGAACACCACAACCAGCCCGCATAAGGTCATGACCCGCCGCATCACCGCTCTGCCCTGCATTGCCCTGCCCCCATTTACCGCTCGTTCAATTAGAGCGGGACGTCGAAAGTGTGTCCACTGATTTGACGGCGATGGACGCGAGGGAATTACTGTCCCAGCGCCCGGGAGGCCTGCGGAATCATGGTCGGCCATTGACGGAGGTGGATTGCTCTGTTACGATTCCGGTGTTGCCTAACCGGCAGCGCTTATCCAGAGTGGCAGAGGGGACAGGCCCGACGAAGCCACAGCAACCTGGTGCTATTGCCAAGGTGCTAATTCCTGCCCAGTGGGGAGAGATAAGATCCTCAACTGACCGGGACCCCGGTCGATTGAAGATTCAACTCCCAAACTGAAGTCCAAGAAGGCTCGGTTTCCGCTTGCGGATGCCGCGCTTTCGACTATACGGCGCACAGGCGCTTGCGGGAGCTTTGCCGCATTTCCAAAGCCGCTGCTCGGGCCCGCCGAAAAAGGGAGTTACACAATGAAATTCGCAACAAAGACGATCCACGCGGGCCAGCCCTCCGAGCCGGAAACCGGCGCGCTCGTCGCCCCGATTTTCCAAACGTCCACGTACGAGCAGGAGGCGCCCGGCCAGGACAAAGGGTTCTCTTACTCTCGTACGAATAACCCGACGCGCCAGCGCCTGGAAGGCGTGCTCGCGGCGCTCGAGGGCGTGGAATACGCTGCGGCCTTTGCGTCCGGTCTCGCGGCTGAGAACGCTATCCTGCAGGCCTATTTGCGGCCCGGCGATGAGATCATCATTCCGCTCGACGTGTATGGCGGCACATACCGGATTCTAAACCGCGTCTACCAGGCGATCGGCGTGGTCGTGAAGCAGATCGACACGGGCGACCTGGCGGCCGTCGAGCGGGCGACGACCAAGAAAACCCGAATCGTCTGGATCGAGTCGCCCACGAACCCGCGGCTCCTGATCACGGACATTGCCGCGATCAGCAAGATCGCCCACGCAAACGGCGCTCTGCTCGTGGTGGACAACACCTTTGCGACGCCCTGCTTCCAGCAGCCATTCGAGCTGGGAGCCGACCTCGTCGTCCACAGTGTGACGAAGTATCTCGCCGGGCATTCCGACACGGTGCAGGGCGCGACCCTTGCCAAGGATGCCGCGGTCTTTGAGCCGGTCAAGTTCCTGCAAAACGCCACCGGAGCGGTCCCGTCGCCATTTGACTGTTGGCTCACCATGCGCGGTCTGAAGACCCTCGAGCTAAGAATGCAGCGGCATGAGGAGAATGCAACGGCCATTGCCAACGCGCTGAGCGGCCATCCGCTCGTCCGGCAGGTCTACTATCCCGGCCTCCCGAGCCATCCGGGCCACGACATCGCGCGCCGCCAGATGACCGGCTTCGGCGGAATGGTTTCGATCGATCTCAACGCCACGATGGAAGAAGTCGCGGCGTTCGCGTCCTCGCGGCGTTATTTCATGCTCGGCGAAAGCCTGGGCGGCGTGAAGGCGCTGGTCTGCCATCCGGCGACCATGACTCACGCGTCGATCCCGGCCGAGGAACGAGCCAAGCTGGGTCTTCCGGACACGCTGCTGCGTCTCTCGACGGGCTGCGAGAATGCCGAAGACCTCGTCGAAGACCTGGTCGAGGGGCTCGCGGAATTGGATCGCGCGCGCGCGGCACGGAAACCGGTCAGCGCCGCCGCGCGGTAACTCGCAACATCCGCACCTTGCCATTCTGAGCGGGGGCCGGTCGCATTTCGCGCGTTTCGGCCTCCCGCAATCCACCTGCGATAGAATGCCCCTGCCGTTTGAGAGGCTCGCAAACTTGCCCCGCAAAGTCCGATGGGGAATTCTGGGCGTCGCGTCGATCGCCATGCGCCGGGCGATTCCCGCGATGCAGAAAGGCGAATGGAGCGAAATCACCGCCATCGCCTCCCGCGACGCAACGAAGGCGAAGGACGCAGCGCGCACCCTCGGCATCCCCAAATCCTACGGATCGTACGAAGACCTTCTGGCCGACCCCGAAGTCGAAGCCGTCTACATTCCCCTTCCGAATCACTTACACGTACCGTGGTCCATTCGCGCGGCGCAGGCGGGCAAGCACGTGCTGTGCGAAAAGCCGCTTGGCGTCAATGCCGCCGGCGTGCGAAAGCTGATCGAGGCGCGCGACCGCGCGGGCGTGAGGGTCGGCGAGGCCTTCATGGTGCGGACACACCCGCGATGGCTGCGCACACGCGAACTGGTCCGCGCGGGACGCATTGGAGAGCTGCGCCTGATCCAGTCGTTCTTTGGCTATTCGAATCGCGATCCCAAGAACGTGCGCAACATCGCCGAGTTCGCGGGAGGCGCGCTACTGGATATCGGCTGCTATGCCGTGAACCTTTCGCGATTCCTGTTTGAGGCGGAACCGATTCGGGCGATGGGGCTGCTCGAGCTCGACCCGGAACTAAAGACCGATCGACTGACCTCCGCGACGCTCGAATTTCCGGCCGGGCAGTGCGAGTTCGCATGCAGCACGCAGCTGGCGTATCACCAGCGCATGATCCTCTTCGGAACCGCGGGCCGCATCGAGATCGACCGCCCGATCAATCCACCCACCGATCAACCTTCCCGAATCGTCGTCGACGAGAATCCGAGCGATCCAACCGGCGCGGGCACGGTCACCGAAACAATCGATCTCTGCGATCAGTTCACGATCCAGGGCGATATCTTCTCGCGTGCGATCCGCGAAGGCGGCGACGTGCCTGTGCCTCTGGAAGATTCGCTGTGCAACATGGTGGCCATTGACGCGATCTTCCGCTCGGCCGAATCCGGGCGGTGGGAAAAGCCCGGCTAGCGCTAGGGCTTGCCTGCGGTGATGACGCTATAGCCGAGCGTGACCTCGCGATAGTCCGGGGCTCTGAAACCAGCCTCTTCGAGGAGAGCTTCGATTTCTGCAATCGAGTAGTAGCGCCCTTGCGTCCCCGCCATCAGGAACACCGAGTGCGCCGCAATCCGCAGAGGACCTGTTTTCTCGCGGTTCAGATGCCGATCGTGAACCACGATCATTCCACCGGACGGAAGCGCCGAAAATGATTTTTCCACGAGCCTTCGGTTTGTCGCACTGTCCCAATCGTGCAAAGCGTTCGACCAGAGGTGCACGTCGTATCCCGACGGAAAAGGATCGGTGAACATGTCTCCCGCTGCAACGCTCACGCGTTCCGAATAGCCGCGCTTGGCGATGCACTTCGCGGCCACGCGGTCGACGGGCGGGCGCTCGAAAACGGTCGCTTTGATTTCCGGATGCGCAGCCGCAATGCAGCAGGAATAGATGCCTGAGCCTCCGGCGACGTCGAGCAATCTGTGCCGGCCCTCCAAGTCGAGTTTTTCTGCGAGCACCGGTCCCACGTACAGGCCGCGGCTATCCATCGTGCCTGTAAACTGTTCGGCGAACGCGTCCTCTTGCATCGATTCCGCCCAGGGCTTGCGGGACTTGACTCCCGCCCAGCCTCCCGGCTTATCGGTGCGCAGGGTTTCGAGCAGGCTTTGGAAGATCGGGCGATCGGCCATGTGCGTGTAATAGGGACCGATGAACCAGGGCGATTCGCGCACCAGGAATTCCTGCGCGATCTCGGCAAGATGGAATGTGCCCGCCGTCTTTTCCACGTATCCCATAGCGCAGAAAAGCGTCATCATCACGTCCGCTGGGCGCTCGGCGAATCCGAACGAGGAACAGATCGTATGGAGGTCGGCAGGCGATTTCGCGAGCCATGAGAAGAAATCGAGCCCCACGACGGCGGCCGCCACCAACTCCGGCGCGTAGATGCCGTCTCGATGAAAATAGAGTTCGGTTGGATCGGTTTTGGGCCTTCGGGTCAAATTGTTCATGGCAAGCATCGTAAGGCATTTGCCCCCGCGTGAAACCGCCACTTTCCGATTTTCTCGACTCGCCGGCGCGTGATTTTGATATCTTTGAAAACCGAGAGGGCAACGCCTGCCGATGCGAATCCGCCACGATTGGTCGCGCGACGAAATCCGCAAGACGTACTGGCTCCCGATTCCGGAGCTGATCTTTCAGGCGCAGCTCGCGCACCGCGCATTTCACCGGCCCGAGGAAGTGCAGCTCTGCCGTTTGCTCTCCATCAAGACGGGCGGCTGCCCCGAAGATTGCGCCTACTGTTCGCAGAGCGCGCACTACGACGCCGGAGTGCCGCGCGAGACGCTGATGAATCCGCAAGACGTGCAGCGCGCCGCGCAGCGGGCCAAGTCCGAAGGCGCGACGCGATTCTGCATGGGCGCGGCGTGGCGTCAGGTGTCCGACGGCAAGGATTTCGATCGCGTGCTCGAAATGGTGCGTGGCGTTGCGGCGCTCGATATGGAGGTTTGCTGCACGCTCGGCATGCTCACGGAATCGCAGGCGCGGCG
Source organism: Verrucomicrobiia bacterium (assembly GCA_035500255.1). Classification (GTDB taxonomy): domain Bacteria; phylum Acidobacteriota; class Terriglobia; order Acidiferrales; family UBA7541; genus Palsa-295. Next base: position 25,793 of record DATJXJ010000030.1, read on the forward strand.
CCTGAAGGAAGCCGGCCTCACCGCGTACAACCACAACCTCGACACCTCGCCGGAGTTCTACGGCCAGATCATCACGACGCGCGTTTACGAAGACCGCCTTCGCACGATCGGTCACGTGCGCAAGGCCGGAATCACGGTTTGCTGCGGCGGCATCCTTGGGATGGGCGAAACCGACGAGGATCGCATCAGCCTGCTCGAGCAGCTCTCGCGGCTGGACCCGCACCCGGAAAGCGTGCCGATCAACATGCTTGTCCCGAATGAGGGCACGCCGCTCGCCAACGCGGAGGAACTCGATCCGCTCGTCATGGTGCGCGCCATCGCAACGGCGCGGATTCTGATGCCGGCTTCGCGGGTGCGTCTTGCGGCTGGACGGCGCGGCCTTTCGCAAGAGGCCGTCGCGCTCTGTTTTCTCGCCGGCGCGAATTCGATCTTCACCGGAGAAAAGCTCCTCACCACTCCCAATCCCAGTGCGTCGGCTGACCACGAGATGCTTGCAACGCTCGGCATGAGGGCAATGCAAGGTGCCTGAAACGACTGGCGACGCGATTCGCGCGCGCATGGAGCGCGAGCTTGCTTCTCTGCGCGAGCAGTCGCAATACCGGACGCTCGAAATCCCCGCGGGCGTCAATCTCTGCTCCAATGACTATCTGGGCCTAGCCGGCGATCCGCGCCTGAAACACGCTGCACTTCATGCAATAGCGCACTGCAATGCCGTCGGCTCCACGGGCTCGCGCCTGCTCTCCGGAAATTCGCGCGAGTGGGAGGCACTGGAATCTGAGTTCGCGGCGTTCGCTGGAACCGAAGCGGCGCTCTATTTCAGTTCCGGGTACGCCGCCAACGTCGGATTGCTCGGTTCTCTGCTGCGGCGCGGCGACGTGGTTTTCTCCGATGCGCTCAACCACGCCAGCTTGATCGACGGCATCCGCCTGTCGGGCGCGGAGAGAATCATCTATCCGCACGGCGACCTGCGCTTTCTGGAAGCGTCGCTGCGCGAGCATGCAGGGCGTAGCGGCTCGCGCCTGATCGTCACGGAGAGCCTGTTCAGCATGGAGGGAGATGTCGCGCCGCTGGGCGAATTACTGGACTTGGCGCGCCGGTATGGCGCGGAGCTCGTGATCGACGAAGCACACGCAACGGGCGCCTGTGGTCCACGCGGCCGCGGTATCGCCGCCGAGTTCGGTATCGAGCGCGACGTGCTGGCGATCGTTCACACTTGCGGCAAGGCGCTGGCGACTGCAGGGGCGTTCGTCTGCGGCAGCGCGCTGCTGAGGGACTATCTCGTGAACCGAGCGCGTACCTTCATCTTCAGCACGGCGATGCCGCCGTATCTTGCGGGGCAGATTCAAGCCGCGCTGCGAATCACGGAGGAATCAGACGAGAGGAGGACTCATCTTCGGTCCATCTCTGATGCACTGCGTCGGGGCTTGGCCGCTGCGGGAATCGCGTGCGGCGCAAGCGTGGCGCACATCGTGCCGATCATGCTGTCCAGCAACGAGATGGCGCTGCACGTCGCCGCTGAGTTGCAACGCGAAGGTTTCGCCGTGAAAGCGATTCGCCCGCCGACCGTGCCACCGGGAACGGCGCGCATTCGCGTCTCGCTCACGAGCCGGATCACGATGGACGAGATCTGCCGCCTCGTCGCCGCGACTGCCTCTGCGATCCAATCCCTTCCCCGGGAAACTTCCGCCAGCAGCGTGCATGCCTAGCCAGTTTTTCGTCACGGGCACCGATACGGGCGTGGGAAAAACCGTCGTCTCGGCGCTGCTCTGCGCTGCGCTCGACGCAATCTACTGGAAGCCGATCCAAACAGGCACGCGCGAAGGCACGGACCGAGAAACCGTGATGCGGATGGCCCGCTTGGCGCGCGCGCGAACGATCGATGAGGCGTATCAATTCGCGCCTCCCGTATCGCCGCATCTGGCGGCCGAGCGCGCGGGCGTGCGCATCGACCTCAAGAAGATCCAACTGCCGCGGATGTCCGCGCGCGAGAATCTGATCGCGGAAGGCGCGGGCGGAGCGATGGTCCCCATTAACCGCACGCAGTTCATGACCGACTTGATGCGTCACCTGAGGCTTCCCGTGTTGCTCGTCTCCCGCACCGCGCTCGGTACGATAAATCACACTCTGCTTTCGCTCGCGGCGCTGCGCGCGGCGCGGCTCGAGGTCCACGGCGTCATAATGGTCGGCAAGCGGAACGGCGACAACCGAAAAGCCATCGAGCGATACGGAGACGTGGAAGTCGTCGGCGTCGTCCCGCCGCTGAGGAAGCTCAGCCGGCTGGCGCTACTCGGCGTGTTTCGAAGAAACTTCAACCGCGGAGCCTTTGCGTCATGAACGGCGACCTGAAAATCTGGCATCCGTTCACGCAGGAGGCGCTCGATCCGCCGCCGATTCGCGTCACGCGCGCGGAGGGCGTCTACCTCCACACGGACGATGGACGCAAGCTGATCGACGGAATCTCCTCATGGTGGGTCAACCTGCATGGCCACGGCCACCCGGCGATGGTCGCGGCGATCGCCGAACAGGCTGCGAAGATCGACCACGTCCTGCTCGCCGGCTTCACGCACGCTGCGGTCGAGGAACTGCGCGATCGCCTTCAGAAAGTCCTTCCTGCGGGCCTCACGCACATCTTCTTTTCGGACGACGGCTCGACCGCCGTCGAAGTCGCGTTGAAGATGGCGGTTCAGTATTGGCAAAACGCCGGCCGCCCGCAGAAGAAATCCATTGTCGCGCTCGAGCACGCCTACCACGGCGACACCGTCGGAGCCATGTCCGTGGGCGCTGATTCCGATTTCACGAGTCCATTCGCCAGCTTCTTGTTTCCCGTTCACCGGGTTCATTCGGCCTACTGCTTCCGCTGCCCAGTCGGCAAGACGCGCGCGACGTGCGATATCGACTGCCTGGAGCGCCTGCGGCTCCTGCTCCATGAGAAACATGGCGAAATCGCGGCGGTAATCGTCGAGCCGCTGCTGCAGGGCGCGGGCGGAATGATCGTGCACCCCGTCGAGTTTCTCCAGCGCGTGCGGCGCCTGTGCACCGAGCACGGCGTGCTGTTGATCGCCGATGAAGTGCTCACCGGCTTCGGTCGCTGCGGCAGGATGTTTGCCTCCGAAATCGCCGGCATCGTTCCGGACATGATGTGCCTTTCGAAAGGCCTCACCGGCGGCGTCTTGCCGATGGGAGCCACTGTCTGCACAGATCGAATCCACGACGCGTTCGTCAGCAGCGACCGGACGCGCACCTTCTATCACGGCCACTCCTATACGGGCAATCCGATCGCCGCGGCCGCCGGCGTCGCGAGCCTGGACATTTTCGAGCGCGAGCCCGTATTCGACCGCATCGCGACGATCTCCAAGATCCACTGCGAGCGGCTAGCCGCGATCCGAAACCATCCGGCGGTCGGTGAGGTTCGGTCGATCGGCACGATGGCAGCCGTCGAGCTGAAGGCGGACGATCCCGGCTACGCGTCGAAGCTTCGGCCGAACCTCTACAAATTCTTCATCGAGGCCGGCGTGTTACTGCGGCCTCTCGGAAACATCGTCTACGTCCTGCCCCCGTATGTGATCTCGCCAGCGGAGCTCAACTTTGTCCACGATCGCATCGCCGAGGCGCTGGATTCTTGCACGAGCTGATCATCTCGCGCACGTTTGACACCATGAGGAGTTCACGATAGAAACACACGGCGGCTCACATGACCGATAGCCATTCCTCGTTCAAACCGTTCATCGTCGGCATTGGCGGCACGACGCGGGCGGTCTCCTCCACTGACCGCGCCTTGCGCATCGCGCTCCAGGCGGCTGAAACCTTGGGTGCAGAAGCGCGCGTCTTCGACGGCACCTTTCTGGCCGCGCTACCGCACTACGCGGCGGAAACGCACGAGCGCAATGAAAAGCAACGCGAGTTAGTGGAAACGGTACGAAAGGCGGACGGACTGATCGTGGCAAGTCCCGGCTATCATGGCGGCGTTTCGGGGCTGGTGAAGAACGCGCTCGACCTGCTGGAAGATCTGCGAGAGGATGCGCGACCTTATCTCGACGGCCGCGCCGTTGGATGCATCGTCACGGCGGCGGGCTGGCAATCGTGCGGCACGACGCTCGCTGCCCTCCGGTCCATCGTTCACGCGCTGCGCGGCTGGCCAACTCCGTTCGGAGCCATGATCAATACGGCGCAACCCGTCTTCGACGCGAGCGGCGGCTGCACCGACCCGAAAATCGCCGAACAGCTCGCAGTGGTCGCCCGGCAAGTGGTCCAGTTTGCCCACCGCCACCGCTGACCGACCGTGCGATGGCGGAGAGGGTGGGATTATACCCAACGCAATTTGTTGTTGAGACGCGTTGGGATGCGTTTTTTCGATACCGCAACCTATTGCATCCCAAGGATTTATTTTGAACCCTCTCAAGCCCTCATAAACAAAGCGTTTGCTGCAACCCCGAAATCCAGAAAATACGCAAAAGTGGTAGCCAGACGGTAGCAAAAATCAGGCTCAGAAACCGATCTTTTTCTCCAGGGCCGGAGTCATGCCGCCTAACCTTTTGAAACGCTCCGCAATCCTGTCCATGATCTTCTGCTGTTCCTTGGTATCGCCGGAAGGTAGGAAGCGATACCAGCGAGCAAGCTGCTCGTGATTGGCCTTTTCGACTTGCTCCATGGTCGGGAAATCTGGTCGGTCGTGCTGCAATTTGATTCTGCCTCGCTCCGAAGCAGTAAGTATGCCTGAGGTTCAACATTCCGAACGCTCGCAACCAGCAGCTCCCGCCGTCAGGAAACACGGCAGGTACTCTCAAGCAGCGAGAGCCGAAACGCGCTATCTTAAGGCGCTTCTGAAGGAATGTCGTAAAACGATTGGGCCAATCGGATGAATTGCGAAGTTGATTGCGAAAGTTCAAAATCTTATATGCCAAGAGCATGTCTGGTCAGGGAGTGAACGCCTATGCCAACAATACGAGAACTGAGCCAATGGATTCGGGAGTATGGCCAAGGCCCGAGGCACCAACGCCGTCTGATGGCGGACCCATTTCTTTGGCATCAGACGTGGGTGGCAATGGACATTATCGATGACGTTGACTCCGCGTTCGACGCATACATCCACAACGATTTCCCGGAAGAGATGGGCGAACTGTATTTGCGTATCTACGGGATCATGCAGGCGTTGTTTCTCCAACAGGATGCGGTGTCGGACCTGATTCAAGCGATTCATCCGACACGACCAATCGTCCAAAACGATGTGCTGAAAGACATTCGTGAGGCGCGAAATATGAGCGTGGGTCATCCCACTCGGTTGAAGCGCAAAGGCGCCCTATCGAGTCACGGTATTGTGCAGAATTCGATGAGGAAGGACGGATTCGATCTGCTGTCCTATCCGTCGCAGGCGGGTAAAATTTTTGACAAGATACCAGTTCTTGCGCTCATCGCTCAAGAGAGAGAAGAGACGACGCGCATTTTGTCGGAGGTGGTGGAAGACTTGAGAGAACAAGAGAGAGCCCACAGAGCGCGATCTAAAGACACGAAATTGGCCGATGCGCTCCGGCTCGTGAATTACGCATTCGAAAAGATTTTTGAGGGGCTACGTCCGGGACGGTATCCTACGCTCGGCAGTTGGGCGGTCCGTCAGTTGCAGCAGTCTCTCGACGACTTTTCAGGCCTGCTCAAGCAGCGCGGGCTTGAAGTAGATTCCTACGACTCGGTCAAATGTCACTACGACGAGATATCGCATCCGCTTGCCGAGTTGACTAAATTCATGTCGCAGGAACCTTCGGAAGTTGCGTCTGACGCGAGCGCCGTGGTATTCACTACCGCTCTGCAAACTCACTTCGACCGACTCTGCGAGATTGCGCGAGAAATCGATGAAGAATATGCGTCCGAGCCAACGCCAGTGGTGCGGCCACAGGCCAGCGATGAGACACCGATAAACGTCACGATCTCTGTCATCGGCAAAGAGCCCGGACTACCTTGAGTTCGGAGCCTTCTTCTTATTCGTTTGTGCGAGAGTAAGTTCCTGCGGGTTCGGCGGCCAAAGGCAAACGCGGTTCTTCGTCGTAAATTTAGACACGTACATCGCCTCATCGGCGGCTTTGACGAGAGCATCTGCCTGGGCCAAGCCTTTATCACTCGACACCGCGACCCCCACACTCAAGGTGACTTTGACTTTTCCGCCGAAGGCCCTCAGATCATCCACGGCCTTGCGGACGCGTTCAGCGGTTGCCGCAGCCTCTTCTTTGCTGAAATTGGGCAGCATCGCACAGAATTCGTCTCCTCCGACGCGGTAGAGGCGACCTTTGTGCAGCAGCACCGCCGAAATAGTTCGAACGATTGTCACAAGGCACTTGTCTCCATCGGAGTGAGAGAGTTGGTCATTCACTTGTTTGAAATGATCAAGATCGATGAACACGACGGCAACGCTCCTATCGTCCTCAAGCAGTGCGGACACGTCTTCGAGCAAGCTCTCCCGGTCGTTCAGTTCAGATAGTTCCGGTGCCAGGGACGTATCCACGCCGACTTCGACCAAGTCTCGTCCGTTAAATCGGAAGCCATCGTTCAGGAGGCTCCGTTCGAAAGCATCATTGAGATTGGTGCGCAGTTGCGAATGTTGAGTAAACGCGCCGCAGAGAAAAGTTGCGAATCCTCTCAGGTAATCCTGTCCACCGCGTAGGCTGCCATCATAAAGCGATGTGACAATGCTTTGGAAACCCCAGCCATATTGGTACTCGCAGGTGTTGATGAATTCCTGATCGAAACCCATCGCGAAGAGAGTCGTGGGAAGTTGCTCAATGTTGAACATCGATGGGACCAGCGGAGTCGGAGCACGATACATCGAGTAGAAGATTTGAATCATGTGTGCCACGGTGGACCGGGACAGCGGCGGACTAGGCTTGTGCGCGCTCATGTCGTGTGAAGGATAGTCGCCCGGCGGTTCACTTCAGGCTCTCAAGTTTCTTTTGCCACACTTCTTTGAAACTCGATGACATCTTCTCGAAGAGGCGCAGCATTTCTTCGAGGTGCCCGCGTTTCGACGAATCGATTTTGACGTTGAATTCGAATCTCACATCCTCGTCGAACATACCGCGATGAAGACCCGTTGAACTGCGCTTCTCCACTGGCTGCGTGAACTCGCATTTTTTCGTTTCCATCTTGCTCTCCCGCTCCGGCTCGACGAAGCGTAAGTGTAGATCGCTGCCCGGGCGGTCATCATCTGTCGTAAGGTTCTGCCAGACGGTGTCCGCAGTGAAGTTTGGCCACAGCCAGTTGACGAAATGGACGTGCGAGCCCTGCTCCCAGTGATTGCCTTTCGTGTTCAGATCACGCTGGTCGAAGCAGAAGAAATGCCACTTGGATTTGTCTGGCGTGAAGAAAACATGGCCCACGAGGTAGCGCCGGTCTACGAAGGCCTGCGCCAATTTGCTGATTGCTTTGGCTGCGCCTCCGGCCAGAGCAGAGCCAGCAGGCGTGTTTTGCAATGCCTCGATCTCCGAATCCTTCGGGACGAGATGAGGTGGGACCTTGTCTTTGTAAGCGATCGCGTGCAGGAACGGGACGCCCCACATTTCGCAGGCCAGCACGAGTTTGAAAAAGTCTTCGGCCGAGACCGTCAGTTCTTTACAATGGCGGACGAGATCGGCCTTCTTCTCGAAAGAGAAGATTTCCAACAGACTATCGAGGCTGGGCTCATTGGGCATCGTGAGAATCTCTTGCTGCCGGGTCGATGACGATCTGGCCCGTATCATAGCGCGGTAAGCCGCGCGTCGTCACAGCAACTGCGGCCAGACGACCGCCGAAAACACCTTGCGGTTGTGGACGCTATTGGACGCCAGACAGGAGCAGCACGAGGAAGTGCATCGCAACATCTACCGAATACCACTGCATTGAACGGTTCTCGCCAGTTTTGCAGGTCCTTCGACCAGTCCCACAGAACGAGGCCTACGTTGGCTGCGCCAAGGTGGCGGAGAGGGTGGGATTCGAACCCACGGTTGAGTTTCCCCAACACACGCTTTCCAAGCGTGCTCCTTAAACCGCTCGGACACCTCTCCGCACGCGGAGCCTTTAGAAGCCTAGCAAATTGACGCCGGAGCAGCAAACCGGCCCCGAACAATTCGCCGCGATGTCTGCTAAACTTTCTTGCGCTACTCCGGGGTAGTGCAATCGGTAGCACGCCAGCCTTTGGAGCTGGTTATCCTGGTTCGAGTCCAGGCCCCGGAGCCATTTCTCTGATATTCTCCCTCGCCGAGGCCCCCTTTCCGCACCACTGGAGAAGCGCCGTTGACAGAAGCGACGACGGGTCCCGCACATGCGAAGGGAAGCATGCTGCGCGTGCTCGGCGTCACCTTCGGAATCGCCGTCGCGCTGGGCAGTTCGATCGGCTCCGGCATCATGCGAACTCCTTCGCAGATCGCCACGCGCCTGCCCTCCGTGTGGCTGATCATGCTCGCGTGGGCGCTCGGCGCCCTCTACTCGCTGCTGGGAGCCTGGTCGCTTGCTGAAGTGGGCGCAATGATGCCGAGTTCGGGAGCGTTCTACACGGTCGCGCGGCGCGCCTACGGCGACTACTTTGGCTTCGTGACGGGATGGAACGATTGGGTCAGCAATTGCGGCGCCGCGGCGGCCGCAGCCATACTGGTCGGTGAATACGGTCGCGACCTCGCACCGATTCTCAATCATCCGGTGTGGACCGGATCGGCCACCGTCACACTGATCTGCTTGCTGCAATGGAGAGGCATCCGCTGGGGAAGCCAATTCCAGAACGTAACCAGCGCCGTGACCGCCGTCGTGTTTCTGATACTGATCGTCGGAGCCTTCACGCGAGCGCATCCAGCTCCGGCGCACAGCGCTGCGGCTGCTCCGTCGGGAGTCCCGCTGGTGCTCGCGTTCGTTCTGGTCCTTCAACCGGTGATCTACACGTATGACGGCTGGTACGGAGCGATCTACTTCGGCGACGAGCTGAGAAATCCGGGCCGCGAGCTGCCCACATCGATGCTGAACGCGGTGCTCTTGCTGAGCGCGATCTACCTCGCGGTTAACGCGGCACTTTTTCACGTCCTCGGCGTGGCGGGTGTGGCGAAAGAAGACCTGCCTGTCGCCGCGCTGGGCGCGTCGATCCTCGGGAAGCCGGGCAATACGATCGTGCGTTTCCTGATGGTGATCGCCCTGATCGCGCTGATCAATAGCATTGTTCTCAGCACGACGCGCGTCCTCTACGCGATGAGCCGCGACGGCTGGGGCTCGACCGCCATCACGCGCGTGAACAAGGGCGGCACGCCGTCGGTCGCTCTGTTGCTGAGTACGCTGGCCGCGCTGGCGTTTCTGCTGTCGGGCTCATTCAATCGCGTGATTGCGGTCACCACATTCTTCTTCGTCGCAAAGTACGGCATTTCCTACTTCGCGGTTTTCAGGCTCCGCAAGAAGGAGCCGGATACGCCCCGGCCCTATCGCGCGTGGGGCTATCCGTGGACCACGGCAACGGCCGTCGGCGCGTCGGCCGCGTTTCTCGTCGCCGCGTTCGTCAGCGACATGCGCAACAGCATCTACGGCGTTCTGCTGTTGCTCGCGAGCTATCCTGTCTATCGCTTGCTCAAGGGACACGCCCGCACAGTGTAGAGAGGATTCAGCGCAGGTCCTTGAGGATTTCGCGCGCGGCATTTGCACCGGATGCGCCTGTGATTCCGTTTCCGGGATGCGTGCCCGAGCCGCAGAGGTAGAGGCCTTTCACGGGCGTTCGATAACGCGCCCAGCCTAGCAGCGGGCGCATCGTGAAAATCTGATCGAGCGCCAACTCGCCGTGGAACGGATGTCCGCCCGTCAATCCGTACGTGTCTTGCAGGTCCTTCGGCGTCAGAATCTGCCGCGCCAGGATCCTGCCCGGCAAGTCCGGCGCGTAAGCCGCCAACGTCTTGATGATCGTGTCGGCCAGCGCGTCGCGCTGCAGCGCCCAGTCGCCCTGCTTCAACTGAAACGGGGCGAACTGCATGTGGATCGACATCACGTGTTTTCCCACGGGCGCAAGCGAATCGTCCAAGACCGACGGGATCGAAATGTCGAGAAACGGTGCGCGTGAAAACTCGCCGTATTTCGAGTCGTCGAACGCACGCTCGAGATAGTCGATTCCGGGACCGACATGAATTCGCCCCGCCAGTGCTGCGTTTCCTTCGGAAGCAGACTCGAGTGCCGTGAAATTCGGCAGCGCGTCGAGCGCGAGGTTCAGTTTCGCCGCTGTGCCGTTCGAGCGGTAGTGCCGCATCTTCGTGACGAAACTCGGCGGCAAATGCACTGGGTCGAGCAATCCGAGAAACGTACGCCGCGGATCGGCGCCTGAGACCACACGCTTCGCCGAAATCTCCTCGCCGCCGCGAAGCACGACTCCGGTGACCTCGCCATTCTTGACCGAAATTCGCTCGACTTCGGCGCCCGTGCGAATCTCCGCGCCCGCCTGCTTGGCGGCCGCAGCCATCCCCGCCGTCAGGGCGCCAAGCCCGCCGCGCGGGTATGCCGAGTTCCCCACCGGAAACGGATCGGCAGCCGCGCGCAAGAACAGCAGCGCGGTCGACCCCGCCGACCACGGCCCCATCGCCGCACCGAAGATTCCTCTCGCCGCCACGGCTGCCCGCAGGAGATCGGTCTCGAAAAACTCTGCCACGAAATCCGCCACTGCCATTGGGCCCCAGCGCAGCAGGCGCATCATCCCCTTCTTGCCAAGTCCGCGCGCTTTGCGCCCGACCTTCACAAGCTTCCAGAAATCTTCGGCGGAGGGCTTGTCGACGTCAGGCGGCGTGAGCGACAGCACATCACCGAGGATGCCCGCCACTTCCGTGAGCGCCCTCTGCAATTCGACGTACCTCGCCGCGTCCCTCTGTGAGAACTCCGCGATCCGGTGCGCCGCGGCGTTCGAGTCTGTGTCGAGGATCAGCGAGCGGCCTTCCGGCGACGGCGCGAACAGGCGCACGGGCGACTCAAGCCGCGTCAGTCCGTGCTTGGCGAGTTGCATTTCCTGCAGAATCGAAGACAGCGGCGGCCCGCCCGCGTGCGCGACGGTCGAACATCGAAACCCCGGATAGAACTCCTCGGTCACGGCCGCGCCACCTATGACGTCACGCCGTTCCAGAACGAGCGGCTTCAACCCCTTCCTCGCGAGATAAAACGCGGCGACCAGAGCATTGTGCCCTCCTCCGACGATCACGATTTCGCGCGGCGCCGCCACGTCAGTTCTTTCCTCCGCCGACATCTTTCAGGATCTCAAGTGCGGCCAGCCGCCCCGGCGCGCCCATGATTCCGCCGCCCGGATGCGTCGCCGATCCGCACATGTAGAGTTTCCGCAGCGGCGTGCGGTATCGCGCCCATCCGGCGACGGGACGCAGGAAGAAGAGCTGTTCCAGCGAAAGCTCGCCCTGAAAAATGTTGCCCTCGCTCAGTCCGGTCTGCTGCTCGATATCGAGCGGCGTGATCACCTGCTTGCCGATGATGATGTTCTTCAGGTTCGGCGCGTACTCCGCAATCGTATCGATCACGGTGTTGCCAAACGCCTCGCGCTGTTCGTCCCACGTGCCGCGGCTCAGCTTGTACGGCGCATATTGCACGAAGCACGAAAGCACGTGCTTGCCCGGCGGCGCGACCGAAGGATCGGTGAGCGACGGGATGACCATATCGATGTACGGGCGGCGCGAGAATTCGCCGTACTTAGCCTGGTCGTACGCACGCTCCATGTACTCTATCGAAGGCGAAATCGAAATCGCCCCGCGCAGGTGCCGGCCCGGTCCCGGCAGGCACGTGAAATTCGGCAGCGCATCCAGCGCAAGGTTCACTTTCCCGGACGAGCCGCGGTATTTGTACCGCGCAACCTCCTCCAGAAACTCGCCTGGCAGATCGCGCGCCTCGATGAATTTCAGGAACGTCAGGCTTGGCCCTACGCTCGACGAGACGACATCCGCGCGAATCTCTTCCCCGCTCTCGAGCGCCACGCCCTGCGCCTCGCCGTTCTTGACCAAAATGCGCGCCACCGGAGCTTCCGTGCGAATCTCGACTCCTGCCTCGCCGGCTGCTCCGGCAATCGCGTTCGAAATCCCGCCGGTGCCGCCGCGGCTGAATCCCCAGGAACGGAATGCACCGTCGATTTCGCCCATGTAATGATGCAACAGGACGTACGCTGTGCCCGGCGACCGAATCCCCAGAAACGTGCCGATGATCCCGGATGCCGACATCGTCGCCTTCAGCACGTCCGTCTCGAACCATTGGTCGAGGAAGTCGGCCGCGCTCATGGTCATCAGCTGAACCAGATTGTACTTGTCCTCGGCCGACAGCGACTGAAATCGCCTGCCCAGCGAAGCCAGCACCTTCCAATGGCGCGGCGCAAGCGAGGTCGGATCGGGCGGAACCATCCCGAGGATCGGCTTCACGAAGCGGCACATTGCCACCATCGCCTTGCCGAATTCCTCGTATGCCTCCGCGTCAATCTTTGAGTGGCGCTCCAGCGCGCGGCGCGTCTTCGCATGGTCATTGACGCGCCAAAGATGGTCGCCGTTCGGCATCGGCGTCATCGTGCCGTCGAGCGGCATGATTTCGAGCCCATGGCGGGGCAAATCGAGATCGCGGATGATTTCGGGGCGCAGCAGCGAGACGACGTAGGAAAAAACTGAGAATTTGAACCCGGGGACGATCTCTTGCGTTACGGCAGCGCCGCCCAGAACGTGGCGCCGTTCCAACACCAGCACTTTTTTCCCCGCGCGTGCCAGATACGCCGCGTTCACAAGGCCATTGTGGCCCCCGCCAATCACGATTACGTCGTAGTGTTTGGCCATCGGAGATCACCGCCGCGCGACACCGCTTCCGAGCGCGCGAAGCGAATCGCAGCATTCTACAAGGGCGTGCGCGGGCTCACAATGACGCGCCGCCGCCCTCCTTGCCGGTCACGCGAGCGGCGCACTATACTGCGCGAGCTGCGCGTTTGTTTCGGCCAAGGGAGGATCCGCCGTGCCGATCGGGACTGCCATCCACGAGAGAACATTTCGCCTCTGCGAGAGCCTGAACTATCGAGAATGGTCGGGCTACTACGCGGTCAGCGTCTACGAGACGCACCACGAGCATGAATACAACGCGATCCGCAACTCCGCCGCGATGATCGACGTCTCGCCGCTTTTCAAGTACCGCATCAGCGGCAGGGACGCAACGAAGTTCGTCAACCGCGTGATCGCCCGCGACATTGCGAATCTGGCCCCGGGGCGCGCGATCTACTGCTGCTGGTGCGACGAGCAAGGCAAAGTGATCGACGACGGCACGATTTCCAAGCTGCAGGACAACGTCTATCGTTGGACCGCGGCCGATCCGAATCTTCGATGGTTCCGGCAAAACGCATTCGGGCTCGACGTGAGAATTGAAGATATCTCCACCGAGTTGGCGGCCCTCGCGATTCAGGGGCCGATGTCCGGCCGCCTGCTGCAAGATTCGGCTGAGGCCGACATCGCCGGCCTAAAGTATTTTCACGTTACTCGCGGAAAGATCGCCGGCGTGCCAGTCGATATCTCCCGAACGGGATACACGGGCGATCTCGGCTACGAAATATGGATCCCGTGGGGCGACGCTGCCAACGTCTGGGACGCGCTCGTTGATCACGGGCAGAAGTTTGATCTCCACGCCGCCGGGATGCTCGCGTTGGACGTGGCACGCATCGAAGCGGGGCTCGTTCTGATCGAAGTGGACTATTCCAGCAGCAAGAAGGCGCTGATCGAATCGCAGAAATACTCGCCTTACGAAATCGGCATGGGGCGCTTGGTCGATCTGAAGAAGGAACACTTCATTGGGCGTGCCGCGCTTGAAGAGGAAAGCCGCCGCGGCCCGAAGCGTCTCCTGACGGGCCTGGAAATCAATTGGGACGACGTCGAGCACCTCCATGACGCTGTCGGCCTCGCACCGCGAGTGCCCGACACGGCGTCGCGCGTGGCCGTCCCTGTCTATCGCGGTGGATTGCAGGTTGGCAAAGCGACCTCCACCACATGGTCGCCAACTCTGAAGAAAATGATAGCCCTCGCCAGCATCAGCGCCGACCACGCCGCGCCCGGCACGGAACTCCAAATGGAATTCACCGTGGAAGCGACACGCCACAAAGTCCGCGCGACGACAACTCCCTTGCCGTTCTTCAATCCTCCGCGAAAGACGGCTACGCCGATTGTCTGAGCGAGCTCACGTCCTTACACGAGCGCGGAAGCCACGAGACGAGGGAATAGAGTCTCGGCCTTGGTTTGTGGATCGCCTAGGACGCGCGAGGCCGGTGAACCGGGACGACTTTCTTCAGAGGTCTTGGTTGCGCCGTCTTCATGCACTGCGAGGCACGGCGAAGCAACAACTCGAACTCCCTGTCGGAGACGGACTCGCGGATCACGGAAACTTTGGACCTGAGCGACATACGCCCCTCCCCCCAACACACTTGCGCGGAGGCATCCTTAACTTTGGGCCGAAGCCTAGTCCCGGCAGAGCACCCTGTCAAGGACTTTGCAGTTAGCAAAACAGTATCTCCGCCAACGCGACGTTGAGGCCTGGGCTGGCCCGCACAGTACCGAGCTGCAAACCCGCACCAACAATATTCCGCACAACTCTTCCCGGCTTTGGTGTATCTTATGACCCGGGTGCACCCTCCGCACCCATACCGCTGCGCCAGCGGCAATCCCCACGACACGGGGTACCCGGAGTCGTCCCGCCTCAATCTCGCGTGACGCTATTCCGGAATCCGCCCCACGCGATCGTCCAGCTCTTTCGCCGGGGTCCATTTCTCGCGGAGACCACTGCGTCTCCGCCCGGTATAAGGAGGATTCAATGAAGCGTCTTATCACGATCTGCGCTGCGGTTCTGCTGGCTGCTCTGTTCCTGCCCGCATCCGCGGTGCATGCCCAATCGAACCAGCTCGTTCCAGGCACGCAGATTCGACTCACGTTGCTCAACGGCCTCAGCACCAGCGTGGCCCACAACGGTGATCCCTTCACGGCCGTCGTCGCGGAGCCCGTGTTCTCCGGCACTCAACTCGTTCTGCCGGCCGGCGCCAAGATTCATGGCACGGTCACCGAAGTGACGCGCCCCAAGATGTTTTCGATGTTTCGCGGCGGCGCGTCGATGAACCTCGTATTCAACTCGATCGAGGTGGAAAGCCGCCTCTTCCCGGCGCGCATGAGCATTCTTTCGCTCTATAGCGGCCAGGCAGACACCGTGAAGCGCCGCAAGGACATTAAGACGGTGGAAGGCGAAGTGATTCAGGAGAAGCACAATTTGAAGGGAGACGTCGAAGACGTCGCCATCGGCACGGCCGGCGGCTCGACGGTCGGTCTCATCTTCAGCCACGTCGTGCGCGGCACCGTGATCGGCCTGGTCGGAAGCGGCGCATATATCGCAGCAAAGAAGGGCAAGGACGTTGAATTGCCGGCGCAATCGGGAATGCTCGTGCGAATGGATACGACCGTTTCTCTGCCCGAATCAATTCTGCACAACGCGTCGTATACGTCCGGCAACTGAGCCGACCGATTGATGCATTCACCGGGCAGCCGGATCCCGGTTGTGCCGCGTCGCGTTGGTGTGTCCGTATTGTCCAGCAGTCCGATGGCGGCGATCGCCACGCGCCGGGCAACCTGAAGTCTACCGTCCGGCCCCGGCGCGTGCTGGCTCTTTGGCCGTTCGTTTGAGAAAACGATAGAGGCTGGTGCGTCCGATGCCGAGCGCCTGCGCAGCGCGGACGCGGTTGCCCTTGCAACTTTCGAGCACGCGCTCGATGTGGATACGCCGCACCTCGTCGAGCGGCAGTGGTCGCCATTCGCCGACTTGGATTGCCTCGTTGCGTCTCTGCTTCTGCAAATGTCCCGGAAGGTCGCCGACGTCGATGAATTCCCCGCTCGCCGCGATGGCGGCTCCGGAGATGACGTTCTCGAGCTCGCGCACATTGCCGGGCCAATCGTGCCTCAACAAGGCTATCTGCGCGCGCCGAGTGAATCCCTGAAACGGCTTACCGTACGCCTGGCTGTACTTCCGGAGGAAATAGTGGACGAGCACCGGAATGTCTTCAGGGCGCTCGTTGAGGCCGGGAACGCGTATCTCGATGCTGGAGAGGCGATAGAAAAGATCTTCGCGGAAGCGTCCCGCCGAGACTTCGGCGCGGAGTTCGCGGTTCGTCGCGGCGATCACTCGTACGTTGACGCACCGCACTTCGGGCGAACCCACTCTCTGGATTTCGCGGTTCTGAACGGCGCGCAACAGCTTCGCTTGCATCGACGGAGATGTTTCGCCAATTTCGTCGAGAAACACCGTCCCGCCATTCGCAAACTCGAAAAGGCCGAGTCGTGTATCCGTCGCACCTGTAAATGCCCCCCGAACGTGACCGAAAAGCTGGCTCTCAAGCAGTGTATCCACCAGCGCCGAACAGTTGCAGACGGCGAACCGCTCCTGCGCGACGGGGCTGAGTTGATGCAGCGCGCGCGCGACCAGTTCCTTCCCGGCCCCGGTCGGCCCGGTGATGAGAACGTTCGTGTAGTGGCGTGCGACCTTCCGGGCAAGTTCGAACACCTCGATCATCGCCGGGCCTTTGCCAACGGCGCCCTGAAACGGCAGGTTTTCGAGAAGCTTGTTTTCCAGGTGGCGAATCTCGGAGCGTCTCGAGAAGTTTGCCGCAAGTTCGTCTAGCGTCTTCATCAGGCGCTGGAAATCAACCGGCTTGCACAGGTAGTCGTACGCGCCACGCTTGATCGCGTCGATCGCCGAATCCACTGAGTACGCGGCCGTCACCAGAATTACGTACATGCCCGGATCGTGCTGGAGCGCCTTTTCAAGAAACGCGAAACCGTCCGTCCCGGGCATCCGGACGTCGACCAGAACAACGCGACAGCCGCCAAGCTGCACCTTTTGCAGCGCCTCGCGCGGGTCAGTGGTGCCCACGGTTGGGAATCCGGCCTGCTGCAGAGTCTCCACCGTCAGTTCCACCTGCACCGCGTCGTCGTCCAGCACACAAATCGGCAGGTTTCTGCGCGTAGCTTCGATCTCTGATGGGGCCACGAGTACTCCCATTTCAAATCCCACGCACGGGCCGTGCCAGAGCGCTGTTCCAGTTCAATCCTGGGTGCGCCTTTCTCGGCTGAAACGTCGGCGGAACACCGAAGTTCAAGATCCTGAAATCGCGGAACTTATTGCTGGAGGCCCAAATTCTTCGGGCGATTTGGGGAAACGGCAGAAGGAAACCCGAGAAATTCGCCGAGCGCCGGGAGTTCTGAACCGGGATCAACGTTTCAGATTGGCACTCTATCTCGTGCTCAAGCCGTTCGGAAGGCCAGAGCCTCCGTTGCGTGTACCGTACTCGCCACAGAGGCTCGCGGATTCAATCGCAGCAAGTGAACCATGATTCGTCCATCCGCGCCTCGCTGCGCGACTTTTACGGCGCGGCACGCAACCGGCAAGCTTGTGCCATCGCCGAACGCTTGCAGCAGGCGCAGGAACACGACGGAGCCGTGGCGCACGGCGCTTCTCAGGCGCACGCAGTTTGTTTCGCCCTCGCTCCAATCGAGTGCCGTCCGTTCGACGAAGAACCTTCCCCACAAGCCGAACCCCGAGATCTCAACTTTGTACTCGTTTGTCCCGCCTACCCCGAGCCCCATGTGCGTCCTCCGCGATAAAAAGGGGGTGAACTAGTTTGACGCAGCAGCCGTGCCAAAGGTGACAAGAAATGCGCGCTCATACGAAAGAACTTTGCCGCTGCCACACGCGGCGATCTCGTCACGACTGTTCCACATCGCCTCGACTGTGCGTTTTCGAACCACTATTCCCACGAGCCGTCGTTCGCTTTCGCGGTGCAAAACGGTGTGCTAGACTCCGCCAAGCAGTCGCGCCGATTGAGAATTCGCTGCGCGACTCCGTCGGTGGAACTTCGGGCTCTGTGCAACGATTCCCCGCAAACCCCGCCAGGCCCGGAAGGGAGCAACGGTAGCGGATCGGCTTCGTGTGCCGCGGAGTACCCGAAGTTCCTTCCAGCTCCGCACGGAACCGAGCGTCTTCGAATGAGCTACAAAGTCATCGCGCGGAAATACCGTCCGCAAACATTCGCGGAGATCGTCGGACAGCAGCACGTCACCAAAACGCTGACCAACGCGATCGAATCGAACCGCGTCGCTCACGCCTACATCTTTTCCGGCGTCCGCGGAGTCGGCAAGACCACCGCCGCGCGAATCCTGGCGAAAGCGCTCAACTGCGCCAAGGGTCCCACGGCCGAGCCCGACAACACCTGCGACTCCTGCCGAGAGATTTCTGCCGGATCGTCTCTTGATGTCCTCGAAATCGATGCGGCTTCCAACCGCGGCATCGATCAGATCCGCGAGCTGCGCGAGATGGTGCGCTACGCGCCCGCCGCCGCGCGTTACAAGGTCGTCATCCTCGACGAAGCTCACCAGCTGACCGACGAGGCTTCGAACGCATTGCTCAAGACGCTCGAAGAGCCTCCCGAGCGCGTCGTCTTCATTCTCGCTACTACGCGCCCCGAGGACCTGGTCGAGACGATCAAATCGCGCGCGCAGCTGTTCCAGTTTCGGTCGCTCACGTTCCGCGAGATCTCGGGCCAGATCGATCGAATCGCGAAAGCCGAGAATCTCAAGATAGATTCAGGTGCGGTGGCGGTGCTCGCGCGCGCCGCGGAGGGCAGCCTGCGCGACGGTCTTTCCCTGCTCGAACAGGCCATCGCCTATGCGGGCGACGCGATCACAGACGCGCAGGTGCGCGAACTGCTCGGCGTTGTGGCCGAAAGCACCCTCGATGAATTGATCGGCGCAATCGAGGCGCAGTCCGCCGAGCGCGCCTTTGCGCTCGTTCACCGGCTGATCGCCGACGGACAAAATCTTCAGCACTTCTGCCGTGAAGCGATCCGGCACGTTCGCAACCTTCTCGTCGCGCGCGTTTGCGGAGCGGATTCCGAACTCGTTGCCGCGCCCGAAGACGAGCGCCCGCGCCTCGCCGCGCAGGCCTCGCGTTTCGGCGAAGAGGATTTGACGCGTTTTTTCAATGTCTTGCTCGCTACGGATGACGACCTGCGCCGCAAGCCCGATCCGCGCCTCCATCTCGAACTCGGGCTGCTTAAAATGATCAACGCGCAGCGGCTCATCCCGCTTGAGGAAGCGATCGGTGAACTTCGAGGTGAAGGCGGCGCGGCCTCGCGCGAAAGAAGTCGCGCAACGCACGCGGCGTCCGTCTCGAGCGCAGTTTCTCGCGCCGCGGCTCCCGCGACTTCTGCGGCGTCCGCGTCCCCGACGGCAACAGCCGCTCGCATGGCGCCCAGCCCGGATGCTTCTGTTCCCTCGGTCGCACCGAGCGCGCCACCCGAACGGCTTGCCTCGTCCGCGCCGATCCCTGCATCGGCGCCGCGCATTGTTGCGCGCGCCGCGGAGGAATCCGGCGGCGGATTGGCGTCCGCACAAGTCGACGCGATCAAGGCCGCGCTGCAGGGCCAGAAATTTCTGTGGTCGATGGTCGAACATGCAACTCGATGGGAGATCGAGGGGAGCGAACTGCATCTTTTTTTCCCGCCATCGAGCCGCGCGCTCGCGGAAATGTTGCAAGCGCGCGATCCGATGGAGCGATTGCGCACAGTGCTCAACCAAGTCGTGGGTCAGCCGCTGCGCGTCTGTGTTAAACTCGAAGCAGGCCGGGTGAGCGCGAGTCGCACTTCGGAATTGCGCGCCCGGTTCGAAGAGGATCCGATCGTTAGGGCGATGCTTGAAAAGTTCGGCGGCCAGATTTCCAAGGTCAAGCGCCCGGGCGAGGAATGACTCATGGAAGTGAAAGCGCTGCAGCAAATGCTCGCGCAGTTCCGGCAGGTGCAGGAGACGCTTGAAAAGCGAATCGGTGAAATCAGCGTCGAGGCATCGGCCGGCGGCGGCATGGTCTCTGTGAAGATGAACGGCCAGAAGCAGCTCACCGAAGTGCGCATCGAGCCGGAAGTCTTCAAATCCAAAGACCAGGAAATGCTGCAGGAGTTGGTTCTCGCCGCGGTCAACGAAGCCACGCGCCGCGTTGACGAAGAGCTATCCAGGCAGATGAAGGACCTCACCGGCAGCATGCCCAGCGTGATGGGCCTCAAGATTCCGGGGCTGTTCTGACCGGTTCTCTTTTCCCCGCAAGTCTCTGTCAGCCACAAGAGTCGCCCACAGAAAAAAGAGGCGCGGATTTCTCCGCGCCTCCTGCTGCGAAATCAGGTTTGAGCGACGACTACCGCGGCGGTGGCCCCATCGAGAAGCCGGGCTGGTGGCTGAACAGTCCGATCAGCTCGGCAGCCCCAAGGACGTGGCCATCCATGGCTTTCGTTACGTCGTCGCGGCTCGCGCCTTCCTTGAGATCGAGTTTCGTGTCCAGCGCGAACAGCTCAAACGTGTAGTGGTGAACGGGTCCCGGAGGCGCGCACGGCCCGAAGTACGCAGCCTGGCGCATGGAATTGCTGCCCTGCGGCGCAATTGTTGAATCAGCCTTGACGCCTTCGGGCAGCGAAGTCGCATCCGCTGGAATATTGAAGATCAACCAGTGAGTAACGTCGTAGATGGATTTCCCGGGATGAGGCTCGGGATCGTGAAGCAGCAATACGAAGCTCTGCGTGCCCGCCGGCGCGTTCTTCCAGGACAGCGGAGGCGAGGTCATGTTAGCCGGCTGCGTCATTGTCTTGCCGTCCGGTGAGCAGGTGTATTTGTCCGGAATCGTCGTACCGTCGCTCAGTGCGGAGCTGGTGAGCTGAAGCGGCGGCCCCATCATGGGGCGTCCGCCACCGCCTCCACCGGGTCCCCCGCCACCAGGCGGCGGGCCTTGTTGAGCTAGAGCCGGACACATGGCGGCTGCAAGCAACAGCGTCAAAATTGAAAGCGGTCGCAAGATTCTCATTCCGTCTTTCCTCCCTTTCCGCTACTGGAAGAGTTCCAGAGTCGGTCCCCCCGAGAACTGTCTAAGAGGCGCCCGATTGTAACTCGCACGAAGTTGCGCGCGCAATGAAGCGGCTGACACATCAGACGGCCTTGCGCGCGATCCCGTTTCACGGGTGGCGAGAGCCGCGGACATCTGCAATAATCTAGTTGCGGAACGAATCCATGCCCGATTTTGCTCCCACGGTTTCACGGCTGATCGACGAACTCAAGCGCTTGCCAGGCATCGGCCAGAAGTCAGCTCAGCGGCTCGCCTTCTATTTGCTGCGCGTCGACCGCGCGCAGGCGATGGCGCTCTCTGACGCGATCCGCGAAGCCAAGGAAAAAGTCCGCGAATGCTCGATCTGCAACAACATCACCGATAGCGACCCATGCATTTTCTGCGCCAGCCCAACCCGCAACAAGGGCCTCATCTGCGTGGTCGAGGAAGCTACGAACATTCAAGCCGTCGAAAAGACGCGTCAGTTCAACGGCGTCTACCACGTTCTCGGCGGCGCGCTCTCTCCCCTGCAGGGCATAGGCCCGGACCAACTTCGCATCAAGAGCCTGATCGAGCGGCTCAAGGGCGGCACCGTCGAGGAGATCATCGTCGCCACGAATCCCACGGCTGAGGGTGAAGCAACCTCCGTCTACCTCTCGAAGCTGATCAAGCCTCTGGGCGTCCGCGTCACGCGCATCGCCATGGGCATCCCGGTCGGCTCCGACCTCGAGTACGCTGACGAAGTGACCATGCTCAAAGCCATGGAAGGCCGCCGCGACCTTTAACCGGCCTCACGTCGCCAACCGGTGCATCTCTGTTGTCGATTACGCACCCTGCCGCTAGCGCTCCCAACAGGCCCCAAACCGGGGTGCTACCCTTGATCTTCAGCCTCTAGGGGGACCGTGTGGCAGAGTCCGTGCCATTGGAAGACGGGGGAACACAGAAGCGCCGCAGTACGCGCATCGTGCAGGCCGTGCCGATCACGGTATCCGGCGTGGACGCGCTCGGCCAGCCGTTCAAAGAGCGCACGACGACGGTGATGGTCAACTGCCACGGCTGCAAGTATCAGTCGAAACACTACGTTCCCAAGAATTCCACGGTCACTCTCGAAATCCCCCGGCCTGAAGCCTCGCAACCGCCGCGCACGATTCAGGGCCGTGTAATCTGGGTACAGCGTCCACGGGCCGTTCGTGAGCTCTTCCAGATCGGCCTCGAATTCGAAACGGCGGGCAACGTCTGGGGCATCGCGTTTCCTCCCGAGGACTGGTTCCCTTACCCCGGCGACGAAGCTCCCGCGGCCCTCGCACCGGCGCAAGCGGCCGCGCCGGCCGCGCCTCGGCCGGAAGTGGTTCGGCCCCCCGCACATCCGGCGCCTGCGGCACACGCGGCACCACCGGCAGCGCATCCGCCCGCGCCCGCCCCTGCAACGACGGAGTCCGCAGAACACGCTGCGATGACCTCTCATGAGGTGCAGCTCGCTGCGGCGCGACACGTGGCGAAAATGGTCGCCGACGCAAAGGAAGCGCTCGACAGATCGGTCCGCAAAGGCGCCCAGGCAGCGATCAACGAAGAAATGACGGTCGTCCGCCAGCAGCTCGATGTGCAGCTCCACGACGCCGTCGAGCGAGCCATCAAGGTCTCGATGGAGCGCGTGTCCGAATCCGCAGCCAAGAAGATGGTGCAGCAAGCCGCTGAGCGTACGGCTGCGATCGTCGAAGAGGCCCGCAGAGCCACCGACGCAAATGCCGCACAACTCGACGCGAAAATTCGGCAGGCGGTCGACAGCGCCGTAAGCCAGGCCACCGAACAAGCCGCGCAGCAGGCCGCGCAACAAGCGACCGCGCAGAATTTGAAGCAGGCGGTCGAAGAGGCCGTGGAGCGCGTGATTTCGCAGCGCGAAGCAGCTTCGCCGTCGCTGGGCATCCTTTCCTCGCCGGAGGCGGCCCAACAGCAGCTGGATAGCTGGAAGAAGAGTCTCGAGGAAGCGGCGCAGACCGTTCGCAACCAAACAATCGAGCAAGCGCAGGCCGATGCTGCTGCCGCGAAGGAACGCTGGCAGCAGGACTTCGACAACGCGGTGACCGGCGCATCGCAAAACCTTGGACAGAAGCTGGCCGAGGCCTCGCAGGCGGCGCTCGCGCAGGCCGAACGGGATGCGACTGCAAAGCAGACCAGTCTTCAGAGCTCTCTCGATGCGGCGATCGCCGACGCGCACGCGAAGATCGAAGGTCTCGGCGCAAGAGTCGAAGAGCAGTATGCGCGGTCGCAAGACGCGCAGGCACAGATCGAAGAGGCCAGCCGGACGGCGATTGATCAGGCTCGCCAAAAGCTCGACGCGATGGTTTCTGCGCAAGAGGAAGAAATCGGGCGGCGCGCAGATCAGGCGGTGGCGGAGCGCGTGCAGGGACTTCAGCCGATGCTGCAGAGTGCCGCGCAACAGGCGGTCGAGCGCCTTTCGGGCGAACTCGATCAGCGGCTCGCTCCCAAGATCGAAGCGGCGCACCAAGCGGCCACGCAATTGACGCAGGTGCAAGAGGAGACATCGCGTCTCCAGGATCGGATTCGCGAGCAGGTGCAGCAGGCCCTCAATCACGCGGCGCAGGCGGAAGCGAACGTACGCGAGCAGGCTCGCATCGCCGCCGAGCAGGTGGCACAGGCGCAATCGGCCGTGCGCGACCAGGTCCAGCAAGCCTCCCAGCAGGCTTTGCAGGAGTCGCTCGAACGATTGCGGCAGGAATCAGGCAAGCTGCCCGCCGAGTTCGAGGAATCCTGCCGCGCCGTGCTGTCGAAAATCGAGGGCGAACTAGAACAACGGAGCACAGAAGCGCAGCACGAAACCTACGAGGCGCTCTCGAAGGCCGCCGACTGGTACCAGAAGAAAGCTCAAACCACGATGCAATCGACGCTCGAGAAAGCCGTCGAGCAGTCGACCGCGTCGCTGCGGAGCAAAGCGGCGGAAGTTTCAAGCCTGGTTGCTTCCGAACTGGATCATTATCGCCGCTCCTACGTAGAGCACAGCCAGGCCGAGATCGAGGAAGCAGGCAAAGCCGTCGTGGAACGCGAGCGCCGGCGAATGACCGAGTCGTCCGAAACAGCGCATGCCGCGTTTACCGATCGCATCCATCAGACGATGGGCAGCTCGATCCGCCGCTTCGAGGATGCTTCGCGCCAGGCGATGGAAAAGGCGCGCGCCGAAATGGAAGGCACTCGCGCCGATTCGCTCGGAGATTTTCAGAAGGAACTCGAAGAGAAAATGGCCCAGAGCGTGGAACAGGCGCAGCTCCAGTTGCAGTCCCAACTCGGGCCGGTCGTGGAAGCATGGGAAGCCAGGCGACACAAAGAGCAGCACGAGTGGATGGAACACATGCAGCGATCGACGAATGAGTCGATCGAACAGTACAAGGCGCGGCTCGAAAACGCCTCGAACTCGTGGCTGCTCGCTTCCGCCACGACACTGGGCCAGCACTCGCAGGCCGTTCTCGACACGCTCGCGAAGGCGGCGGAAAAGCGCATGCGCGAGACCATTGCCGAAGTACTCGCGGGTATGGGCGACACCCTCAAGGACCGTCTCCTCGGCCTCTCCACGAATTTCGGCTCGGACGAAGACGACGAAGTCCCTCCCAAGAAGAAGTAACCGCTCCGAATTTCGTTCCAACGCTGAGCTGCGCCGCACCGAAGCCGGTATAATGGCGGCTCATGGCAGACCAGGCCTATCTAAGCGTCCTCTGCAAGGATTTTCCCGAGGAACGCATGATGGAGCGCTTCGCCGCCTTTCTCGCCACGGTCCCTTTCTCAGCGACGCGGCCCGGTTTCACCTACCTGACCATCCGGGCGGTAGACCCCTCCGAATCGCCTGCGATGGAGCAGGACTTGCGCTCGACTCCGCTCGACGCCGGCGGAATCATCGCGCTCGCCTCCGAACAGCTCCACAGCGACTCGTCCTACGAAGTCACGTGCTTCTGGGACCTCGCCACGTTCGACCCGGCGTCGGGCAAGTCCAAAGTCGAACCACGCGCTCTGCAACTTATTTGTCGCGGCGAGGACTACGACGGCGGCATCTGGCAGGACCGCGGTCATCTGGAGGCAGAGTTGGGCGTCGAGCATCTGTTCACGGGCCACGCGGGTCTGCTCGGCGACCGCGGCGATGGACGAGTGATCGTCGCGCAGAGTCCCGAAGAAGCCCGCTTTCTGGAGGTCATGGCCTGGCCCGAGATTCGCGACAGTTACCAGCAGAAGACGCGAGAAAATATTCGGAAGCTCCTAGACTGGACCCGCCTGATCGAAAGGGCTGTTCCGGTGGATCGCGCCTGGCTTTGGTCCGAAGGCGAGGAAAACTTCGAGGCGCGCCTCGAGGAAATCGTCGCTGCACGCTAGACTGCGACACCCCTTTCCCCGCCGGGCGCGAAGCGATAAAATCCCTGTCGGTCACGGTCCGACGGGTGGGGTCCTAGGGTGCCGCGCAGAGTGAAGATTTCCTGTAGATGCTCGACCAAAGCCGTAGCCGCAGGCCCGCCTGCCGCGTCTAATAGTCTCCAATGAGCGCCATCGCACAACCCGTCCCCGCGGTGGCGGCGCGGCCCGAACGCAAGCCATCCGCCTGGCAGCATTTGAAGCCGCTGCTGCCCTACGTGAAGCGCTACAAGGGCATGGTGGCGCTCGGCATGTTGACGCTCGCTTCAATGGGCGTGGTCGGCGCGCTGCCGCAGCTGATCCAGGGCATGATTCTGGATTGCCTGAACGGACTGCCGCGCCCGCTTACCACTTTGACCGGGATGTCGCGGGCTGTGTTGCATCCTCTTCTGGCGTTCTATTCGCCGCAGAGCCGCCACACGTTGGAGCTTTACTGCATCACGATCGTCTGCGTGATGATCGCGAAAGGATTTTTCTCGTTCTGGTCGCGATGGATCCTGATCGGAGTCTCGCGCGAGATCGAATACGACCTTCGCAACGACCTCCTGAACAAGCTGCTGGAGCTGGAGCCCGAATTCTACGTGCGGAATCGCACGGGCGATTTGATGTCCCGCGCCACGAACGACCTCAACGCCGTCCGCATGGTGCTCGGCCCGGGCATCATGTACACGGCGAACACAATCGCCACCAGCGTAATGGCGCTCTATTACATGGTTCGGCTCTCTGCAGGCCTCACGCTGTGGGTTCTGCTGCCGGTGCCCGTCATCGTCTTCGCCGTCTATTATTTCGGGAGGATCATCCACAAACTGTCGGAACGAATTCAGGCGGCCCTCGGAGCCCTTTCCACGCGGGCGCAGGAAAACCTCACCGGAATCCGCGTGGTCCGCGCCTACGCTCAGGAACAGCAGGAGATCGACGCCTTCGAGCGCGCGAACCGCGACTACGTCGAGCGCAACATCCAGCTGATCGGATCGTGGAGCCTCTTCTTTCCCGGCCTGACGGCCATGATCGGCGTCACCGGCGTCATCCTGCTGGGCAAAGGCGGCGGCTTGGTGATCGGCCAGCACATCTCGGTCGGAACGCTCTGGGCCTTCTACGCGTTCCTGATCCAACTGACGTTTCCCATTATCGCGCTTGGCTGGGTGACGAACATATTTCAGCGCGGCGCCGCTTCGATGGGGCGCCTTTTGTACATCCTGCACACTGAGCCGAAAATCTGCGACGCGCCGCTCGCGCTGGCAAAGGAAAGCGGCCGTCCCCGCAACGGAACCGCCCTCGCCGCCACCCAAGGCTCCGATGGTTCGATACGCGGCGACATCGAGTTTCGTCACTTGACCTTCGCTTATCCGACAGCTCCGAACGAAACCGTGCTCCGCGACATCGATCTCCACATTCCGGCAGGCTCCACTCTCGCGATCGTAGGTCCCACGGGCAGCGGGAAATCGACTCTGGCCGCCTTGATCGCGCGGCTCTGGGAGGCTCCGCCCGGGACTCTGTTCATCGACGGCCGTTCGATCCGCGATTGGCCGCTGGCGACCCTGCGCCGCTCGATCGGATTCGTGCCGCAGGACACTTTTCTCTTTAGCGAAAAACTGCGGGAGAACATCGCTTTCGGCCTGGACGAATCGACCAGTGAGCAGATCAACAGGGCGGCCGATGTCGCCTGCATCGCAACCGACATAGAGGCATTCCCGCAGGGTTACGAAACGATGGTGGGAGAGCGTGGAATCACCCTCTCCGGCGGACAGAAGCAGCGGACGGCTCTCGCCCGCGCGATCATCCGGCAACCGAAGATTCTTGTCCTGGACGATTCGCTCTCGAGCGTCGATACGGATACCGAAGAGAGAATTCTTCGCGCGCTTCGCGGCATCATGCGCGAGCGGACAACGATTCTCGTCTCCCACCGGATTTCGACTGTGAAGGGAGCGGATCAGATTATCGTCCTGCGCGCCGGAAAGATCATCGAGCGCGGCACGCACGAGGAATTGCTGACCTTTGGCGGTGAATACGCCGACCTGCACCAGAAACAGCTTCTCGAGGAGGAGCTGGACCGCGAATGAGCGACTTTCGCGAAGAAGAGAAGATAGGCAAGGTCTACGACACCCGGCTGACCCGGCGGATGATGAAGTATCTGCGTCCGTACCGCTGGCAGGTGGTCGGCGCCGTGTCGCTGAGCCTCGCGTACATCGCGATGGAGCTGGCCGGGCCTTTCCTCTTCCACGTCGCGATCGACTGGTACATCGTTCCCGGCCTTGGCCATTCGATCGCCATGCAGGCGGCGATTCGTGGCCTGTTTTGGGCCGTTTTCGCCTACGCGTTCACGCTGTTCGCCAGCTTTGGCGTGCAGTACGTCCAGACGCGGATCATGCTCTGGGTCGGGCAGGAAACGATGTACGACCTCCGCAAGGAGATTTTCGATCACCTGCAGCGACTGCCGATGAGCTTCTTCGATCGCAGTCCGGTGGGCCGTCTCGTCACACGCTGTACCACCGACGTCGATGCGCTGAACGATCTGTTCGCCACCGGCGTCGTCGCAATGCTCAACGATTTCGTGCTGCTTTTCGGCCTCGCGGTCTACTTGCTCTCCTGGCACTTCTATCTTGGCCTTGCGACGCTTTCTCCGCTGCCCCTGATGATCCTGCTCACCTACTTCTTCCGCAATCACGTGAGGGACGCGAACCGGCGCATTCGCACCGCGATTGCGCGAATCAACGGCTTCCTGCAGGAGCACATCAGCGGCATGTCCGTGGTGCAGCTGTTCAACCGCGAGAACAAGTCCAGGAAGCAATTTGCCGATTTCAATCGCATCCACATGGAGGCCTACAAGGACGCGATCGACGCCTTTTCCTATTTCTATCCCGGCGTCGAGTTGCTCAGCATGAGCGGCATTGCACTGGTGTATTGGATCGGCGGCCGGCGCGCGATCATCGGAACGCTCGAAATCGGCGTGCTGATTTCCTTCGTTCAGTACGCGCAGCGTTTCTTCAGGCCGATTCAGGACCTCAGCGAAAAGTTCAACATCCTGCAGTCAGCGATGGCTGCCGCCGAACGAATCTTCCAGTTACTCGACGAGCCGCTGGCGATTCCTTCCGCCACGCAGAAACCGCCACTGCCTTCCGTGCGCGGCCAAATCGAGTTCCGCAACGTTTGGTTCGCCTATACGGGTGGCGCAAGTCCGAAAGAGGAGGATTGGGTGCTGCGCGACGTCTCCTTCCGCGTCGAACCGGGGCAAACGCTCGCCATCGTCGGGCACACGGGCGCGGGCAAGACGACGATCATCCAGCTCTTGCTCCGCTTCTACGAGATTCAGCGCGGCCAGATTCTGGTGGATGGCCAGGACATTCGTGAAATGGATCTGCAGGACCTTCGCCGAATCTTCGGCATCGTTCTCCAGGACCCGTTTCTCTTCACCGGCACCATCGAATCGAACGTCAAGCTCGGAACAGAATGGATCGATCGCAAGACCACGGTAGATGCCCTGCGGGAGGTCGGCCTCGGTCCCTACGTCGAATCGCTCACGAAGGGCGTCGATACACCCGTCACCGAGCGCGGCGCGACGCTGTCCGTCGGCCAGCGCCAGCTCGTCAGCTTCGCTCGGGCCCTGGCCCATGACCCCAAGCTGTTGATTCTGGATGAAGCCACATCGAGCGTGGATACGAAAACCGAGCTGATGATTCGCGGCGCGCTCGATCGCCTGCTCACAGGCCGCACGGCGGTCGTGATCGCGCACCGTCTCAGCACCATCCAACACGCAGACCGGATTCTCGTGTTTCACAAGGGCAAGCTGCGCGAGCAAGGTTCGCATCAGGAGTTGCTCGCGCTGCGCGGCATCTACTATCGACTCTATCAGCTTCAGTACAAGGAACAGGAGCTGTCGATGCCGCCGCCCGCCTCGGCGTCCGGGTTGTCCCAGCCGATGCCGGCCGATGATTGACGCGGCGCTGGCCGCGGGCCGTCCGTCTCCTTCTCCCTTGCCTTTCTGCGAACTGGGAAAATGACGCAACGCCAGATTCTCATCTCCGCCGGTGAAGCATCGAGCGACATGTACGCCGCTCGCCTGGCGACGGCGCTTCGCGAGCGCACAGGTGCGAAGCTCTTCGGCATGGGCGGCCCCCGCATGGCCGAAGCGGGCGTCGAGCTGATCGCCGACTACCACGAGGTAGCCGTCGTCGGAATCGCCGAAGTGCTGCACAAGATTCCGGCGGTCGTGAGGGTGCAGAATCGGCTTGCCCGTGAGGCTGTCCGCCGTGGCGCCTCGCTGGCCATCCTGATCGACTCGCCGGGCACGCATCTAGGCGTCGCGCGCCGTCTCAAAAGTCACGGCATCCGCGTCGGCTACTTCATCGGCCCGCAGGTTTGGGCCTGGCGCTCGGGTCGCGTGCGCGTGGTGAAGCGCCGCGTCGATCGCATGGTCGTGATCTTCCCATTCGAGGAAAAGATCTATCGTGACGCGGGAGTGCCGGTGGATTACGTGGGGCATCCTTTGGTTGACGTCGTTCGCCCGGCGATGACGCGCGACGAGTTCGCGCGCCGCCACGGTCTGGATTCCGAACGCCTGATCGTCACCCTCTTGCCCGGTAGCCGCCGCAACGAGATTGCCCGGCATTTCGCTACTGTTCTCGACGCGTGCGAGATTCTCGCGCGAGATGCGAAGGCACTCGGCGAGCTGCAATTCGTTCACGTGGCGGCGCCGGGCCTCGGTCCTGCCGTGTTCGCGCCCTATGGCAGCCGCCCCGGCGTCGTGATAAAACGCGTCGAAGGCGAAGCCTACGACGCGCTCGCGGCAGCCGATTGTGCGATTGTCGCCAGCGGCACGGCAACGATCGAAGCAGCGCTCTTGGGAACGCCGATGGTGGTGATCTACCGTGTCGCGCCCGTCACAGCGGCGATTTTGCGGCACATGATACACACTCCCTTCATTGCCATGGTGAATCTCGTGGCCGGACGGCGAGTGGTCCCGGAGCTGATCCAGGACGACTTCACGCCGGAGGCCATTGCGGCGCAGGTTCGCTATCTGCTCGAATCCTCGGATGGCCGCGACGCGATGAGGTCGGCCCTCGCCGAAGTTCGGGCAAAGCTCGGCTCCGGCGGCGCGATCGAACGCGCGGCGGATATCTTTTCCCGGATGCTCTAGTCGACCAGGTGCGGGCAACTGCTGGTAGTTATCTGGTATCTTAAATAACCTGGATGCTATCGCCTTCTCGAGAGAGGCCTCTCTTGCTCACGCTCCGCCGACTTGCCTACATACTGCCGGTCGCACTCGTGGCCGCGAGCTCCACGATCGCGCAGGCGCCGCGCGCATTTCCGTTCCGGGCCACAAACTACAATGTGGAAGTGGTGCTCCACCCCGAAGACCAGACGATTCAGGCGCAAGCCAAGGTCGACTTCGTCGCCGAGCAGGTGGCCAAAACTCTTTTCGTCGAGTTGCATCCTGACCTGCGCGTGACCGCGGTGAAATCGTCGGACGGGCAAGCGCTCGTCGTCGATCGCGACAAGAATTCGCCGCTTCTCGTAACGGTGGCGCTGCCGAGCACAATGACGCCCGGCAAGACGTTCACACTGAGCTTCGAGTACAGCGGCCCCATCTCAAGCGAGGACGACAGCCCCACCAAGGGATTGCGCTTCGCTTCGGTCGACAAGGATTCGGCTTATCTCCTGTTGCCTGCGAGATGGTTCCCGTTGACCGATTACCCGTCAAATCGGTACACGGGCACTTTCAATCTCATCGTGCCGGATTCATTCGTCGTTACCGGCACTGGAACAGCCGATCCGCCGGCCGCGCGCCCAGGCGTCGGCACTTCCGGAAAGCAGTTGTCCTACGTGTTCCATTGCACCGAAGCGGCGCCGGTGGGATCGTTCGTTGCCGGGAGCCTGCAACTTACATCGGCGCCGACGGAAGGCTATCCGCTCTCGTTCTACACGCCGCCCGCGCAGGCATCCACTGTCGGCGCGTACGCTACGTCGCTGGGCCAGATCATGAACTACTTTACCGATACGTTCGGAGGATTTGGCAGTCAGCCCAGTTTGACCGTGGCGCAGATGCCCGATGGCTCCGTCGCGGGCTATTCGGCTCCAGGTTTTCTGGCAATCAGTTCGCGCGAATGGACGGACAAGGCCAACGACCGCCTGCTTTCGCAGCTTGCCGCCGGGCAATGGTGGGGCGACCGCGTTCTTCCGGCGACGCCATCGGATGTCTGGCTTACGGATGGGCTGTCGCGATACGCGGAGGCGATGTACGCTGAGCAATCCGGAGGCGTCGCCGGCTTGAATCGCGCGCTGGAAGATTTCGCCGTCGGCGCGCTCATGTTCGAGCAGACCGCGCCGATTGCCCAGGCCGATCAAATCCCGTCGTATTCCGATCGCTATCGTTCAATCGTAAGCGACAAGGGCGCGATGGTGTTTCACATGCTCCGGGCCGATCTGGGAGACGACGGCTTCACGGCCCTCTTGCGCGAGTTCTACAAGCAGCGCGCGGGCAAGACGGCCTCGATCAACGATTTCGAGCGCATGGCCGGGACCAAAGTCCCCTCCCCGAAAAAGGGCGAGCCGACGCTCAATCTCGTTTCGTTCTTCGCGCAGTGGCTCAATTCCACGGGCGTGCCGGAATTCACGATGGAATACACAATCTACCGAACGCCAAAGGGTTTTCAGGTGATCGGCAGGCTGCACCAGGAACTCGATACCTTCCGAATGCCGGTCGAAGTCAAGGTTGACACGGAGGGAAATCCTGAGTACAAGAAAATCCTAGTCACCGGAACCACCACCCAGTTTCAGATTGACACCTTCGGGCGGCCGAAACCCAACGGCATCACGATCGATCCCAACAATAATCTGCTCAAATCCAGCCCGAAGCTGCGGATTCGAGCCACCATCGCTCGTGGCGAGGCTCTGGCTACGCTCGGCAGATATTACGAAGCCATCCCCGAATATCAACACGCGCTCGATATCCAGCCGACGAATTCGCTGGCCCACTTCCGTACGGGCGAAGCGTACTTCTATCAAAAGAATTATCAGTCAGCGGCCAATGCTTTCCGCGCCGCGCTCGGCGGCGATCTCGACCCGAAATGGGTTGAGGTCTGGAGCCATATCTACATGGGGAAGATCTACGACGTGCTCGGCCAACGCGAACGCGCCGTGAACGAATACACGCTCGCCCAGCACACGAAAGACGATACCGCAGGAGCTCAGGGCGAAGCCGTCCGCTACGTGCAGAGACCCTATGGCGCTGATAGTTCCGCTCCGGCCGCCACCGCCACGCCGAGCGGAAATCCAGCTCAGGCGCCCGCCCCGGCCTCGGATCCCACGAAGAAAGAGCCCGAACTGAAGCGCCGCACCGAGAGCAACTGACCCTGCCGTGAAGTTACGCTGAATGGTCCGAGGAAAGCTCGGCGAACACCTGTTCGAAAATGCGTTTTGCCTCTTCGTCGAATAGCACGAAGTAAGCTTTCTCGAGCGAGGTCGGCTTCTCGAAATGTTTCGCCGTCTCGCGCAGCATGACTTCGGCGCATTCGCGAAGGGGAAAACCCGCGATGCCCGTGCCGACCGCCGGGAACGCGATCGACTTCAGGCCGCCCTGTGCCGCAATTCGAAGGGAGTGCGCCGTGGAGCTGCGGAGAGCTTGCGCGGTCGTGCGTCCCCCCAGCTGCATACTTGCCGCGTGGATCACGTGGCGGGCCTTCAGGTTCCCGCCCGACGTGATGGCCGCCCCGCCGACCGGAATCGTTCCGATCGCGTCGCACTCTTCCTGAATCTTCGGCCCGCCTTTGCGCCGAATGGCTCCCGCCACGCCGCCGCCGAGCTGCAGGTCGTTGTTCGCCGCGTTCACGATGGCGTCGGAGTCCATCTCCGTCAGGTCTCCCTGCCGGATCTCGATTCGTTCCCGGAGATTCATGGAGGGGAATGTAGTGCCGGCGCGGAGAACAAACTCGCAGCGCGGAGATCACGGCCGGCGACAACTCTAGAGGCGTGCCATCCCGTTTTCGTCGAATCCCACCACGACCCGTCCGCCGGCCACTACCACCGGCCGCCGGATCAGGTTTGGCTCCTTCGCCATCATGCGGACCGCCTCTTTTCGCGAAGGCGGTTTCTCGTCCATTTTCTTCTTGCGGAAGACTTCGTTGCGGCTGTTGAGGAAATCGGTGTAGTCGCGCCGTCCAATCAGTTTTTCGATCTCGGAGGCGCTCAACCGCTCCTTCGCCAGATCGCGGTAGTAAAGCTGGAAGCCGCGCCGTTCCAGAAACTTTCGCGCCTTCCGGCATGTCGTGCAGCTCGGCTTGTGCAGAAACTGCACCACCTTTCCGGACTTTTTCACTCGACTTGCCGCCTTTGAACTCCGAGTGGTCTTTCGCGTCGCCATGTTCGTCGCTCTCTCCTCAGTATCGTGGCACTTGCGGGTCGATTTCCGCCGACCAGCGGTCGATTCCGCCGGACATCGAGCGCACATCCCGGACGCCCTGTTCACGCAGCCATGCCGCCGCATCGAGGCTGCGTATCCCGTGATGGCAAAACAGAATCACGGGCCCCGCGCTCGCCAGCCGCTCGAGGTGCACCGGAATCTCGCGCATCGGAATCAGCACCGCGCTTTCGATCCGCGAGACATCATGCTCCCACTTCTCGCGCACATCCACAAACAAAAAGTTCTCGCGGGTCTCGAGCAGCTTGTGGACTTCGCGCGGGCCGACCTCAATGCCTTCAAACAGATCGTCACTCATATGAAAATCCGAGAGCGTGGCCCGAATGCGCGGCCTAATGCCCGCGGAAGCTCGGCACGCGCTTTTCGAGGAACGCCGTCAGCCCTTCGGCGCAATCCTCGGAGAGAAAGCAGTGAACCTGCAGCCGGTTCTCTTCTTCGATGGCCTGTTCGAGAGCTTGACGCGCGTCGCTGATCATGGTGCGCTTCACGTCGCGATACGCCAGCGGCGGCGCCGCGGCCATCTGCTCGGCGAATTTTCGCACCTCGGCCTCGAACTGGTCGTGTGGATAGACGTCGTAGACGATGCCGATTCGCTTCGCTTCCTCGGCGGAAAGCCGCTCCGATGTATAGAACAGCTCCGACGCGCGCGAAAGACCCACGATGCGCGGGAGAAAGAAAGTCGCGCCGAAATCGGGATAGAGTCCCAGCTGCGCAAACGCTTGTTTGAACATCGCCTGGTCTGACGCGATGCGCAGGTCGCAAGCCAGCGCCAGGCTCATGCCCCCGCCCGCCGCGGGGCCGTTTACCGCCGCGATCACGAGCTTCGGCAGCATCGCGATCGCCATGACCGCTTCCCTGCCGACGGATAGCAGCGCTTGAAAATCGCTCGGCGACTTTCGCATCCGCGCGGCGTGGATGTAGTCGATGTCGCCGCCCGAGCAGAATCCCCGGCCTGCTCCGGTCAGCACCACCGCGCGCACCGATCGGTCCTCTCCAGCTCGCAACAGGGCGTGGACGAGTTCCTGGCACATCTGCGGGTTCAGCGCATTCAGCTTTTCCGGGCGGTTTAGGCGCAATGTCACCACTGCGCCGGATCGTTCCTCGATCACCAGTGGCGCCGCTGCCGTCTGTGTCGCACCCATGGTCTCCGCTGCCTCCGCACGCATCCGCCGAGGCGGTCTAGTCCTTCAGAGTCTTCAAGAGCGTGGCCAGTTGCTTGAAGTACCGCTTCTTGACGCTCAGCGTCGTTCCCGCGTTCTGCGCGCTTGTCGAAGGCAGTACGAAGACGTGCGCTCCGTAAAGCCGCTCTTTCTGGAGACCCAGCTTGCACGGCCGGCCGGTAAACTTCTCATAGACCATCTTCCCATTGAAGGCGATCACCTTCGGCCGCAGGTCTTCCAGTTTCTGCGCCAGCAAGACGCGTCCCTCGGCGAATTCCTGCCGTTCGATTTCCTCGATGCCGCGCGTCGGCCGCTTGACCAGGTCAGTCATGCCGATGCCGAATTCCACCATTCTGCGGTCGTCCTCATAGCCGAGAGGTTCGGGAATCACACCGGATTCGTAGAGGATTGGCCAGAACTGATTGTTGCGGCCTGCGTAGTAGTGGCCCACGCGCGCCGAGCGATCGCCCGGATTCGCGCCCACGAGCACCATCCGCATTCCCTTGCGCAGATAATCAGGCAGCGTCTTCATCGGACCGCTTTTCTCTCCGCAAGATGGCCGGGACCCGCAAGACAAAAGGAGCTGCCGACGGGCCATGGGAATCGCGACGCTCCCCGCGCGACCAACCCCATTGGACGCCCAGGACTCGGCATCGGTCGCTATGATAATACAATCCCGGCAGTGGGGCTGCGAAAGCTGTGCTACCCTTTCCTATGGAAAAATCCCCCATGAATTCTCCGAAGCTCGATCCGGTTCAGCCGCACGCGCTGCCGTCGCAGGTCGTGAAGGCGGATGAGCCCGTTCTGGTGGCTGCCGCGAAAGCCGGAGACGTGGCGGCGTTTGAAACTCTGGTCGGGCGCTACGAACGCAAAATCTTCCGCCTGACGCAAAACATCACCCAGAACCGCGAGGACGCCGAGGATGCCATGCAGGAGGCGTTCCTAAAGGCGTACGAACATCTGGGGGACTTCGAGGGCAATTCCCGCTTCTACACGTGGCTCGTCCGCATCGCCGTGAATCAGGCGCTCATGAAGCTCCGGCGCCGGCGGCCAAACGTCGTTTCACTCGACGAGGAAGTCGATACCGGCGAAGACATGATGCCGCGCGATGTGGAAGATTGGGGACCTTCCCCGATGGAGCGCTACGAGCAGGCCGAACAACGCGAGATTCTTTCCAAGGTAATTGGGGAACTTGACCCATCTTTTCGAGTCGTTTTCCAGTTGCGCGACATCGAACAATTATCGACGGAAGATACGGCTGAGGCGCTGGGGCTGTCCGTTCCCGCGGTGAAATCGCGGCTGCTGCGGGCGCGGCTGAAGTTGCGCCAGAGGTTGAATCAATACTTTCGGCGAGGGGCGAAATCGTGAAGTGCAAAGAAATCATCAGGGAATTGGCTGACTATCTGGACGAGGCTCTCGATCCGCTGCTGCGCGCGTCGATTGAAGAGCACCTCTGCAAATGCAAGGATTGCCGCATCGTCGTCGACACAACAAAGGAGACGATCGACATCTTCTGCAACTCCGAGCCGGCTCCCTTGCCCCAGACCACGCGCCAGAAGCTGCACGAAGCGCTCGCCAAGCGCCTGCGCCGCGTGCGGGCCTGAACCGAGCGTCAAGCCTCAGCCGAAGCTGAGTCCTGCCACATCGGCACTTCCTTCCCGATTCCCCGCTCCCGCGCCAGTTCGTAGATCCGGCCCCCGACCACAACGTCCTCAATCGCGATCCCGTTCGATTTGAAGAGTGTTATCTGGTCACGATTCGTACGCCCAGGCGCTTTGCCCGCCACGATTTCGGCAAGTTCTCGAACGCTGGCCCATCGCGAAGCATCCGGCCCGAATGCCTGGATCAAGTCGCCCGCCTCCATCTTGGATTGCTCCACCAAATCCGCGGCAATCACGTCGCAACGGTTCACTGCATCCGCGTCCAGTTCTTGCTTCTCCGCGAAGTTTGAGCCGATCGCGTTGATGTGCGCGCCCGGACGGAGCCACGACCCGTGCACGACCGGCTTGCTTGCCGTCGTTGAGGTGATCACGATGTCGGCGCCGCGCACTGCCTCCTCGGCCGATTCAACCGCGGCCACCGGCACGTCGAGTCTCGCCGTCATATCCTTGGCGAATTTCTCGCGTCGCTCGCGGTTGCGGCCAAACGCCCGAACAACCTCCAGTTGTCTGCCCAGCGTCACTGCCTCCAGCTGAGTGCGCGATTGCAGTCCGGTGCCGATGATCGCCACGGTTCGGGCGTCGGCTCGCGCCAGCACGCGCGTCGCGACTCCGCTGGCCGCGCCCGTTCTCATTTGTCCAAGATAGTCGGCCTCGATCAGCGCGCACAGCTCGCCCGACTTCGCGTTGAAAAGCGGCACAACGAACCGCACGCCGTTCGGAGACACGGTGTAGATCTTCAGGCCCATGTAGCCGCCGGCGAAGTCGCTCGCCGCCATGTAATTCATCAGCCCTTTCTCCGCCATGCGAAGCCTGCGCCGCGGGTGGCACACGGCGGAACCCTCCGTGAGGCGCCGGAAGGATGTCTCGACCAGCTCCATCGCCAGCGGCATCGTCAGAATTCCCCGCACGTCTGCTTCAGTCAGCAGCAATGGCATCGCAACGAACTCCTCGTGAAATCCAGGCTTGTCAGAGGGGAAGGTATCAGAAGTTCAGCCGATAGCGAAGAACGCGCGCTTCCGGGGAGTCGAGCACCAATAGTTCCCTGCGCGGGCTCACCGCCAGCGCAGGCGCGGAGCGTTTCGCCTGGCCAAGTTCGGGCGCCAGATCGGTGTCGAGCACAGGTCGCCCGTCGGTCGAGAAAACGTGCAGCATGCGTCCATCGACGTCCATCGCGAAGACGTAACCGCGGCTCACCGCAATCCGGTCGCTCACTCTCCGCCCCATGCCGTCCGCATTGACGTTGAGCGAAGCGAAGAACCGGCCGTCGCTCGTGAAGCGCAGAATTCGATTCGCTGCTGGATCGGCGAGATACAAGAAACCGTCCGCTCCGTTTGCGACGCCCTCCGCCCGCACTTTCTGTGTCGGGCCGTCCACCTGAGGCATCCAGGCTTTGGCCAGCCGAAAGCGCGGCGTGAACGTGAACATCCTTCCGGCGTCGGTGTCGAGCACGTGGATCGTGCCGTCGTCCTCAACCGCCACGTCGATCTTGTTCTCGAAATTCGGCCGCGTCCTCAGATGTAGTTCGCGGTAGCGATCTCCGCTGGGCAGGAAGATTGTCGCGCTGGCGCGGCCCGAATCCGTCACGTAGATCGCGCCGCCGCTATCGATCGTGATCGCCTGCGGGTGTTTCAGTCCGTCTTCTTCGAACGCCAGCAGCGGTGTGCCGCGCGGATCGAATTTTTCGACGAAATGGCTTCCGGCATCGACGATGTACGCGTCGCCGACTGTATCGGTGGCGATGCAAACCGGCTGATTCAGCTGTCCGGGGCCGCTCCCCTTCACTCCCCAGGAGCCAACAAACGAAATCGTCGCGCGCAGGGCCGCCTGCGTCTGCGCCTCGGTGGCGCCGCGTGAGCAGCCTCCTAGAGAAATCGCGACCGTCGCGAGCGCCCACGCGAACCACCGTTCAATCCCGTTTTCGCGAATCCTAGTCATGCGAGCGTTTCCGCTTCGGCGGCGCGGCGCCGCCCTCTCGGACCCTTCTGACAATAGTTTGATGCATTCGATAGGTTCTCGTCTCGGCGGCACCGCCGCTTGAGTCCTCAAATGTAAACGTGGCATCCCCGCCCGGCGCAGACGTCTGTGTGAGGTTCACCGGGAGCTTCCCGCAGAGATTGCTCTCGACGTAGGCAGTCTCGTACCTCTGTGTGTGCCCGCCCCAGGTAAAAACGCGCATGATCGTGAAGTCGCACAGCTGCCCTTCGGGTCCGCGGTTTCCCAGGAGTAGATACTGGGGCCTCATGCCGCGGTTGGCGTCAGCAATGTGATTCAGTTCAAACCACGCCACGACGTGCACGCCTGCTGCGCTCGCGTAGTCCGGCAGCGGCTGCGGAACGTCGAGATCGATGAACCTCCCCAAAACCCATCCGCTCACGGTCGTTTGATCCGGGGTATGCGCGCGCACCAGCCACCAATCCTCCTTCTTCACAGGCGCGGGGGCCGTATCGGCATCCGGAGTCGAATCGGAGGACGTATCCTTTTGCACTGCCCCGGGGGTCGGCGGCGCCTCCGCCACTTTTCGTTCGAACAGATCGACAGCAACGGCCTTCGCCAATTGCCGGATGCGCGGCGAATCCCGTCCGGCCTCCACCCGCAGGTTGCTGATCGCGTGGGTGTGTCCGCGCGCCTCCACCGGGGCGGTCGCGGTCTTCGATTCCAATTCCTTCGCCCGCTGCCACACGTCGGCGGAAAGCAAGTCGGTCTGATCCACCCAGCCGACGGTCCCGTTTGCCGTCCGCACCCTGGCCTGATCCTGGGAGCGCTTCAGCACATCCAGCCGGTCCCCGAAACTCGCCGTTGCCACGATCTCGCGAACCTGTGCCGTCGTGCTCCAGATCGCGACGGTACGATTCCCCGCATAGGCAACCTCAATCGGGCCCCTCGGCGCGCGAAATCGGAAATAGAGGGCGGTGCCGATGACCAGCAGGACCATGAATCCGATCAGCAGCTTCCGCATCAGGACTCGTCCCCGAAATTGATTCCGATCGCTCGCGCTGTTTGCAGCACGTCGTTCTCCAAATCCACGAGCCGGACCGGATCGATTGCCGCGGCGATCGGCACGGCCTCGATCTTCGTTCCTCGCAGTGCAACCATTTGGCCGTACCCGTCCCGTTGAACAAGATCAACGGCAGCCGCTCCGAATCTTGCCGCTAGGATCCGGTCGGCAGGGCTTGGCGTCCCGCCCCGTTGCAGGTGCCCCAACACGGTCACACGCACTTCCTTTTGAAGGCGCTCACGAATCGCGTGCATCAGGGTCTGTGCGGCCTGTCCCGGCGCCGCCTTCGGCAGCGGCGACCCGGCCGCGTCGCGCTCCGGCATGCGTGCACCCTCGGCGATGGCAATCACGGTAAATGTGCGTCCCAGCGCTTCGCGCCGCCGAATCGCTGCGCAGACGCTCTCGATCTTGAACGGAATTTCCGGGATCAGGATCACGTCCGCGCCTCCCGCGGTCCCGGCGTACAACGCGATCCAACCCGCATCGCGGCCCATCATTTCGACGATCATCACCCGGTGATGGCTTTCGGCTGTGCTATGAAGGCGATCCACGGCTTCCGTGGCGATGTGCAGCGCGCTGTCGAATCCCAAAGTCACGTCGGTGCATTGCAGGTCGTTATCGATCGTCTTCGGTATCGCAACGATGTTCACACCGCAGCGCGCAAATCGCTCCGCGATCGCCAGCGTTCCATTGCCTCCGATCACGATCAGCGCCTCGATGCCCAGCTGTCGAATACCCTCGATGCAGCGTTGCGAGTAGTCACACACGCTCGTTCGACCGGCTTCGACCACGGGAAACGCGAAAGGATCTTTTGAATTCGTGGTTCCCAGAATTGTTCCGCCCAAAGGCAGAATTCCGCGGGTGGATTCGAACGTCAGCTCGCGGCACTTTTCCGGCCAGATCAGGCCGGAGAACGAGTCCGGAACTCCAATCACTTTCCAGCCGTGCTGGCGCTTCCCTGCGTGAACGATAGCGCGGATCGCGGCGTTCAGGCCGGGGCAGTCGCCGCCTCCCGTGACCACACCAATAGTGCGTTGGCTGAGTGTCATCGTAAAACCTTCCGGGGCAAGAGAGGATTCTACACCAACGCGCGAGCGCAACTCTGAATGGGTGTCACGAAATAATCACATCTGTGTCTGAAAAGACGCGTGCTTGCGCCGTTCTGCTACAATCCGCCAGTCGTCCCGCCGCAGCGATTCCACGGCCAAGGAGAATCCGCATGCAAGGTCTCGAAAAATTGAAGCCGCTCGCGCTTCTCTTGCTGCGTTTGGCGCTGGCTGCGGTCTTCATTTACCACGGCTATCCCAAATTGTTCGGGCACACGCACGAGGCCGTGCAGAATTTCGCTCGCTTGGGGTTGCCGGGCTATTTCGCCTACGTTTCGGGCCTGATTGAATTTTTCGGCGGATGCATGCTGGTTGCAGGACTCTTCACGCGCGTCGCGGGTCTGCTGCTGGCGATCGAAATGGCGGTCGGAATCTGGAAGGTCGGCCATCTGGCGGCGAATCCGATGGCCGTAAGCAGCTACGAGCTCCCTCTGGCGCTCGCGGTCAGCGCCTTCGCCTTGGCCACTTTCGGAGCGGGAGTCATTTCTATCGATCAGGCGATCTTCCGCGAGGGACGTTCCTCTCCCCGCAAAGCCAAGAGCAAGGACTGATGTCCTTGCACCCGGCTCAGGCCTAGGCCGGAGTTGTCGAGTGGGGAGCGGTCGCGGGCGGCGCTGCCTGAGGCATTGGATAGGGCGCCTGCGGCATCACCAGCCAGGCCACGAAATAGCCGACGAACGCGGGCACCAGCGGCACGGGCATCAGAATAAGAAGCACCCAAATCAGGCGAACCAGCGTGGAGTCGATCTCCAGGTACTCCGCGATTCCGCCGCAGACGCCGGCGATTTTGCAGTCAACCACGGAACGCATCAGCCGCTTGCCGCCGACCGAAGGAGCGCTTGCAGGAGCGGCGTGCTGCGGCGCGCCGCACAAATAGCAGAAATTCGAATTCTCCGCGATATCCCTTCGGCAGTTGCCGCAAATCATGGACCGAACCTCCTCGCCCACGCTCCGGCCGTTTGGGCCTCACTCCTAGATACGATGCGGCGCCAGGAAAAGTTTCCGCTCGCAGCTTAGTAGGCTGCCAAGTCGCGGACCGCCCGCGCGATATCTTCGGGCTGCGGCAGAATCGCATGCTCAAGCTTGGGATGATAGGCGCAGAAAGTGTCGGCGGCCGCTATCCGGCGCACGGGCGCGTCCAATTCGTCGAATAGCTCGTCGGCGATTCGCGCTGCGATCTCGGCGCCATAGCCCCATGACCGCGTGTCCTCGTAGGCGACGATGACGCGATTGGTCTTGCACACGCTCTCGGCGATCGATTGCCAGTCGTATGGACTCAGCGACCGCAGGTCGATAATCTCTGCGGAAACTCCGTCGCGCGCCAGCTCCGCCGCAGCCACCTCCGCCCGGTGCACCACCGCGCCGTACGTGATGATGCTCACGTCCGTTCCCTCCCGGGCCACGCGAGCCCTGCCGAATGGAATCGTGAAATCCGGCCCCGGATAGGGCGAGCGGCTGTACGGCTGACGATACAAATGCTTGTGCTCAAGCACCAGCACCGGATCGTCCGACCGAATCGCCGTGCGCAGCAGGCCGCAAAGGTCGAGCGCGGTTGAAGGCATCACGACGCGAAGGCCCGGAACGTGCGTGAATGCCACCTCGCCGCACTGGCTGTGATAGATGGCTCCACCCGTCAGGTATCCCCCGATGGCCACGCGCAGCACCACCGGCGCCTTGAAATGGCCGGCGGAGCGCCAGCGAATGTTGGCAAGCTCGTTGCGCAGCTGCATCATCGCCGGCCAGATGTAGTCGAAGAATTGAATCTCCGGCACCGGCTTCAGCCCTCGTACCGCCATGCCGAAAGCCCGCCCGACGATTCCAGCCTCGGCAATCGGCGTGTTGAACACGCGCCCAGAACCAAACCGGCGCTGCAAACCCACGGTCGCCTTGAAAACTCCGCCCTTGCCTTTCACCTGCGCAAGGTTCTGTTCGTGCGTGCAATCCGCCACATCCTCGCCGAATACGACGATGCGCTCATCCCGCGCCATTTCATCAGCCAGTGTTGCCGGAATAATCTCGACCATTGTCTTCGTCCGGCCGGGGGCGTTATGACCGGCCTGGCTCGCCTGCGGCGTCTCCGCTTCGAAGTGCGGTCCTGTGGGATCGATATCGGGCGAATACACGAACGTGTGGATCGAGTCGATGGGCGCGGCTTGCGCCGCGAGCGCGCGGTCGGTAGCCTCCAGAATCTCGCGCTCCACGTCCGCTTCGAGCGCTTCCATCTCGCTCCCATCCAATATCCCTTCCCGCACCAGAAACAGGCCGAAGCTCGGGATCGGATCGCGATGCGCTTCCGATTCCCGGTCCTCCGGCGTCTTGTAAAGCTTCTCGTCGTCCGAAAGCGAGTGCGAATACGGCCGCGTCACGTGCGCATGGACGAACGCCGGACGCCGCTGGGTGCGGCAATAGGCAACCGCGCGGCTCAGGCTTGCGTAGCTTTCGAGAGGGTCGTTGCCGTCGCACTCCTCCACCATCAGGCCTGGAAAACTCGAAACGAGCTTCGAAATACTGCCGCCTGCCGTTTGTGCCTCTCGCGGCACCGATATGGCGTAGCCGTTATCTTCCACAAGGAACAGAACCGGCGCCCTCTGCAAGCACGCTGCGTTGATGGCCTCGTAGAACTCGCCTTCGCTCGTGGATCCGTCCCCACCTGACACATACGCGATCTCGTCGCCATGGTGACCCACCGAGTCCCCCATCGGAGCCTTCTGTGCCTGCGCCAGCGCCTCCGGATGGTGATCGTAGTAGAGGGACGCCTCCGCCGCGCCCACTGCATGCAGCCATTGCATACCTGTGGAAGACGCGCCCGGCACGATGTTCAGCTTCCGGCTGCCCCAATGTGAGGGCATTTGTCGCCCGCCCGACGCGGGATCTTCTTGCGCGCCCACGGCCTGCAGCAGCATGTCGTACGGCGTCACACCCAGCATCAGCATCAGCGCGCGGTCGCGATAGTAGGGAAAGAACCAGTCGTACCCAGCCCTCAGGAGGAGCCCGGCCGCGGCAAGTGCGCCCTCGTGCCCCGCCCCGCTGATCTGAAAGAAGATCTTGTTCTGGCGTTTCAGCTGGATTTCGCGATCGTCGAGCCGCCGGGACAGGAACATCGTGCGGTACAAGCGCACGAGTGCGTCTCGGTCGAGACCCTGATACTTCGAGGAATCAAATAGGGCCGCTTTGACTTTGGTCTGCGAGGCCATCCGTCCGCCTCCGCCGGAGGACTGCTGTATGCGAGCGCCGACTTCCGCCCATTATAGCCAAATCGGCATCCTCGGGTGCAACGCCCGCTTCGCTGCGGTACCGTCCTGCCCACGGGAGCCAGCATTTGCATTTCGACTCAAACAGGAGGATGATCCGCCCAATCAGGGTCGCGCTGGGTAGGTGGGTAGCGTGCCTTTCGCATTCGACTTCGATTGGAAGCATCGCATTCTGCGCGTTCACCTGCGCGGTCACGTTAGCGATGAACAAC
Organism: Verrucomicrobiia bacterium; assembly: GCA_035500255.1. Taxonomy (GTDB): domain Bacteria; phylum Acidobacteriota; class Terriglobia; order Acidiferrales; family UBA7541; genus Palsa-295. Next base: position 69,875 of record DATJXJ010000030.1, read on the forward strand.
TCAGGGAATTCTACCCAGCGGGATTCAAGATCGCCTTTCGCATGCAACCGCTGGCGGGTTTGATCGACACTCGCGAGGTCACGCTCTTCCGGGTGCTTCCAGAGACCGTCCGCTTGCTCGCCAAATCGGCACCCATGATTCCGGATCCGAAACTTGTTCGAGTGGCCATCGCACCGAAGCCGGAGGTTTACGGCATGATGCGAATGTTCGAGCTGCACGGGGAGGCGACGCGCCCCAATTTTTACGTGGTGCGCGAGGAAAGAGAGGCGTGGGCGATTCTCGGCATCCAGAATCCGCGATTCGACCCGCTTGACTTGGAGTAGCTCGCCGGGCGGCGCCTCAATCGAGCGATTCGAATCGCTCCGCGGCCTTGGGAAATTCGGGGTCGCCCGTGCGCACGATCTCGGCTTTCGCCGATTGGAACGCTTCCTCGGCCGGGAGCCGGTCCAGCCACCGCTGGTGGGTCAGCTTCTCGTGATCGGAAAAGTGCAACCGCACCAGCAGACGCACATTGCCGGAGTTCGCCTGGCTCTCCTTCTTTTCTTTCCTTGGGGAGGCCTTCTTGCCGGCGGGCTTGTTCTCTTCCCTTTCTTTCGCGCCGCCTTCGCTGTCTCCGGCGGTCCGTTCGAATTTCAGCGTCATCTTATCGCCCAGACGAAAGCCTTGCCGCCACGCGTCCACTTTGTGGCGCGCATGCTGGGCCGCTTCTTCGTTTGTGCCGAAATCAAAGATGAAGATCGACTGTGGCATCCATTCTCTATATCGGTCGCTTGACGGTGTGTCAAGGGTCCGGCGCGTTACTCGCCACGAGGCGTGATTTGGATCATCATTGAGAAACTTTCCCATTCACGCGGAAGACTCCCAGCGTCTCGCTGTTGCTGATGAACTCGATCGCGTCCGAAGCGCCCTCGATCACCTGCTTGTTCTGCGCATTCAGGTCATGGACGGCAAGAGTTCCGTCCGGTGAAAGCATCCGGAGAATGGCGGGAAGATTCTTCTCGATTTCAGCCTTGTCGTGCATCGCGTCGGCAAACACGAAATCGAATTCGCCGGGCAGGTCTCGGAAATCGCCCGACTCGAAGGTCACATATTTCTCCAGACCGTGCTTGCGGACCCTGTACTCCGCGTATTCCGATGTCGAGAAGCCCAAATCAAACGCCTCCATGAACTGTTTGGGTACGGACACTTTCTCGATCCCGTGAATTTCTGAGAAGACCCTTCTGGCGTGTTCCTCCGAGCGAAAATCCAGATCGATCGTAATGAAATCGATTGGTGTGCCGAGGGTCTGGATAGCCGCGCAAATCGTAGCCGTGCTGCGGCCGTAGAACGTGCCGATTTCGAGGATTCTGCGCGGGCGCATCAGCTTGATCGCCGTATAGATGTGCAGCGCGTCCGCGCGGGAAAACCACCCGGTGATGTCCGGATACCAATACTTGACCAGAGCGTCGCCGGCCTCCGGCGCGGGATTCGCCGTCGCATTGTCTACGAAATCCCGAAAGGCCGCTCGCGATTCGCGCACCGCCGCTGCCACGACCTGCGTCCGGCAGCGCTTCAGCAGCTCCGCCGCCAGGGCATGCTGATCCTCGCCGATGCGGTCTATGGCCTTTTCAAGCAGCGGTACGGCCTCCCGCCACCGTCGCCGGCTCGCTAGCAGAACGCCCAGGTTCAAGGCTGCGTCGAAGTTATCGGCGTTCATCACCAGCGCCTGCGTGAAGATTCTCTCTGCTGCCGCGGCACGGCCGCCGAGCGACTCGGCCACACCCCAGTCGTTCGCCCGCTCTGACGAAGGGGCATCATGGAAGGCTTCCTCCAGAAGGACCGATGCCTCCTGCGCCCGACGTTCACCGAGAAGGTGGACTCCCGCGGCGTGTTTTTCCTCCGCCGACATGCTCTTTGTTTGCGTCGTCGCCACGTTCCCCCCGAATACTTGCGGACAACAGTCGCCAGCGCCTATTCCGCACGCGCCCGACCGCGCCGGCCATAAGAATCCTCTAACGTGCATCGCGCGCAACAGGCGCCTCCGGCAGCGCAAGCCCGCGTCGTCGTAACGCCACGGAAAGCTCGCGTGGTACCCTACCGCCCGCGGCGGGACGCGACCCCGCGGATTCGCATCGGAGGGCAACGTGGACAAACAGAAGCTGCTCCAATACATCGATCATTTCAATAACAAGCGCTACGACGAGGTGATGGCCTTCTATGATCCCGATGTCGTGATCGAATACCCTACGATGCTCGCGGCGCCCAACGATCCTCCCGTCACGCGCAGAGGCCGCGAAGGTTTCCTCGAACAATATGTCGAACTCCACAAGCACTGTCGCGAAGCGCTCGAAGTCCTGACGGTGATCCAGGAGGGCAACATGATCGCCGCCGAGATGTACACGGAGTTTCACTTCTTCAAGGACTATCCGAATTTCTCGGGCAGGACGATGAAAGCGGGCGACGTCTACATCACGACCAATTGGTGCATCTACACGGTCGAAAACGAAAAATTCAAGCGCATCCGCGTCGCGCACTGGCGCAAGCAGGACCCGAAAACCGCGCGCCTCTAGCCAATCGGCGCCATCGAAAGGTACCGCACTGCCGCGCTGGCCCTCTTGCACTCTTCAGCATGTCGTGATAGCGTAAGCGAATAAAAAGCGAAATACTTCCTCCGGGCGGAAGTCTGACCCGAAGGCCTCGGGAGGGCTTATGGCTGCATCCACGCAGGGCTTGGCCGTCAGGTCCGCAACCTCGCTCGACACCTTCCAGGAGGTTCTGGGCGCACTGGCAGGGCGTTACCGGGGCAAGGAAGGGCTCCCGGGTCGCCGGCTAGGGGAGCCCGGGACGGAAGACGTTCTGACGGCAGTTAGGCACATACCCGCGCGGGAGGCGCAGTTCCGCTCCATGCCCGATTGGGTTCGCCCCGAACTGGCGGCGGCCTATCGCGCCAAAGGCATCGACCGGCTCTACTCCCATCAAGCTGCAGCAGCCGAGCTGGCTCGCGCCGGGAACGACTTCGTCGTCGTTACTCCGACCGCTTCCGGCAAGACTCTTTGCTACAACCTGCCGATCCTCAACTCGATTCTCGAAAATCCCGATACCCGCGCGCTGTACCTCTTTCCCACCAAGGCGCTTGCGCAAGACCAACTCGCCGAGCTGCACGACCTGGCAACGAGACTAGAAGAGGGGCCCCCAGGTCCCCGGTCAGGGGAGCCCGGAGGATCAGTCTCTTTTGGCGTGTTCACCTATGACGGCGATACGCCCTCCGACGCCCGCCGCGCCATCCGCGAGCGCGGCCACATCGTCCTCACGAATCCGGACATGCTCCACACCGGTATCCTGCCGCACCACACGAAGTGGATGCGAGTCTTTGAGAATCTCCGCTATGTCGTGCTCGATGAGCTGCACACCTATCGCGGCGTCTTCGGCAGCCACCTCGCCAACGTCCTTCGCCGCCTCGCGCGCGTTGCGCGGTTCTACGGCTCGCGTCCGCAGTTCATTTGCTGTTCCGCGACCATCGCCAATCCGGGTGAGCTCGCCGCGCAACTCACCGAGCGCAAGATGTCCGTGATCGAAGAAAACGGCGCGCCGGCGGGTGAAAAACTCTTCGTTTTCTACAATCCTCCGATGGTCAACCGGAATCTCGGCATCCGCCGCAGCTATCTGAACGAAGCGACGCGCGTCGCCAGGGAATTTCTTGCGCGCAATCTGCAAACCATCGTCTTCGCCAATAGCCGCCTGCACACGGAAGTTCTGCTCACGTATCTGCAGCAGGCATATCCGCCCAAGCCCGGCGCCGCCGAGCCGATTCGCGGATATCGCGGCGGCTACCTGCCGGGCGAGCGCCGCGAAATCGAGCGCGGACTGCGCGAGGGGCGCGTCCGCGGCGTCGTCGCCACCAGCGCGCTCGAACTGGGCATCGACATCGGATCGCTTGATTCCTGCGTGATGGCGGGCTATGCCGGCTCGATCGCCTCCACGTGGCAGCGCTCCGGCCGTGCGGGTCGCCGCAGCGGAACTTCCTGCGCTGTGATGGTCGCGTCCTCGGCGCCGCTCGACCAGTTCATCGTCCAGCATCCCGAATACTTCTTCGGTCGCTCGCCCGAACACGCCTACGTGCAGCCGGACAATCTCGAAATCCTGGTCAATCACCTGAAGTGCGCGGCCTTCGAGCTGCCGATCGCCCCAGACGAAAAGCTGGGCAGCATCGACACGCAGGAGCTGTGCGCGAGCCTGGCTGAGGCCGGATTCCTGCATCGGAGCGGCGGCAACTGGCACTGGGTGCAGGAAGCCTATCCCGCGGACACGATCAGCCTGCGCTCGGTGACGTCTGATAACTTCGTCATCATCCTTTCAAATCCGGACGACGATGGGAATACGAGTGGCACGAAAAAAGGCATGCCCGAGGTCATCGGCGAAGTCGATTTCTCATCCGCCCTCACCACCGTTCATCCGAAAGCCATCTACCTGCACCAGGGCCAGCAGTACCACGTCGAGCGCCTCGATTTCGATCGGCGCAAGGCCTACGTGAAGCCCGTCAGCGTCGAATACTACACGGACGCAATCCGCTACACGCAGGTGCGCGTCCTCGAAATCGCCGAAGAAGAATCGATTTCCGGAAACTCCACTCCCCACGCCTCCCGCGCTCACGGCGACGTGCTCGTCCGCTCGCAGGTCGTTGGATTCAAGAAGATCAAGTTCTTCACCAACGAAAACGTCGGCGACGGCAAGCTTGAGCTGCCGGAAAACGAAATGCACACCACCGCTTTCTGGATCACGCTCGAACACGCCTTGCTTGAATCGCTTCCCTTCCATCTCTCCGATCGCCAGAGCGGCATCTTCGGCCTGCTCCACGCGCTCGAATCGATGGCCACCCTGCTGCTGATGTGCGACAAGCGCGACCTCGGCACCGCTGTTGGCGAGCGCCCTCCCAGCCCGGGCGTCGAAACCGAGTGGCACGAATACACCACTGCCACCGACGATCCCGCAAAGATGAAAGAATTCTTCGAGCCGAATCTGTATCTTTACGACGCCTATCCCGGCGGCATCGGCTTCAGCGAACCGCTCTATCGTGTCCACGACGTGCTGCTCAGCCGCACGCGCGAACTGATCTCCGGCTGCCCTTGCGACAATGGCTGCCCGTCGTGCGTCGGCCCGGCCGGCGAAAAGAGCGAGCGCACCAAGGAAGCCGCTCTCGCGATCCTGAATCATCTCTGCGCGTAAGGACCGGACGCCGATGCCGCTACCAATCGCTCTTGGCCGCCTGAAGGCGCTCCAGCCCTCCGCTCGGCGATCCGCCGCTGCCGACGTCTTGGCGCTCGACCGCCGGGGCCGCGCGCCCGACATTCCGGCAGGCGCGGCGCGCCTCGCGGAACTTCTCGGCGCGCAAGCCCGGTGCAATTCATTCGGTGAACATCTCGCGCTGCGCCGATGGTTCTCCGAGCCTCTGACCTCCGCCGCCGACCAGGCCGCGCCCGATCGGGCGTTCGACTCCGCCGCACTGCGCCTGCTCGCTCCGGACGCGCCGAACATCGCGTATGATCCACAGCAATGGCTTTTCCTCGACACCGAAACCACCGGCCTTGCCGGGGGAACGGGAACGTATCCATTCCTCGTTGGCATCGCCTGGTGGGACGCGGGCGGCCTCGAAGTCGAGCAGTTCTTCATGCGCGAGCAAAGCGAAGAGCATTCCCTCCTCGTCGCCCTGGCCGAGCGGATCGCCGAGCGGCCTGTGCTCGTCACCTTCAACGGCAAATCGTTCGACTGGCCACTACTCGAAACGCGCTATCGCATGGCGCGCGTCATCCGCCCGCCCACGTTGCATGCCCATCTCGATTTCCTGCATCCCGCGCGCAATCTGTGGCGGCTTCGGCTCGGCTCCGTGCGCCTAGCGGAGCTCGAAAAGCACGTGCTCGGCTGGCATCGCGGTGCGGACGTGATCTCGGAGCTGATCCCGCAGTTCTACTTCGACTATCTGCGCGGAGGTCCGCCCGAGCCGCTCGTTCCCATTTTTCATCACAATCAGATGGACCTGCGCGGCCTGGCAGGTCTGGCCACGCGCGTTCTTTCGCTTCTCGAAGACCCTGAAACGCACGGTCACGATCCGCTCGAACTTTTTGGCGTTTCGCGCATTTGCGAGCGCCGTGGTCAAGCCGTCCGGGCCCGCAAGCTTTACGAACGATCGATTGCGCGCGAGCTCCCGCCGGAGACCAGCCGCGTCGCGCGTCGCTCCCTCGCTCGCCTGGCAAAGCGCGACGGCGACCACGACCTGGCGCGCCAGCTCTGGGAGCAGATGCTCGGCCATTCGCGCGAAGGTCTCGAAGCCTACGAACAGCTCGCGATTCATTACGAGCGTCGCGCGCGTCAGCCGCATCGCGCCGCGTCTCTTGCGCGAAAAGCGTTGCTGGAACTACGCCGGGCAAGTCGCCTCGGCACGCTGTCGCCCGGCACTTATCAGGGCTGGCGCCAGCGCTTCCAGCAGCGTCTGGCCCGGCTCGAACGCAAGGCCGGCCGCACCCTGCTCGACGCACTGGAATCCGAATCCCGGCAGCCCGTCAGCGAATCAGATTAGAAGTGCGCCCAGGGGGGAGTTTCGATGTTCGAATCGGATAGCGCCGCGGCGCGGGCCGCGAGAGTATCAGAGCATGCCTCGCCACTAGGCGGGCCGGAGACGACAACCATGGCCGGAATCACAGATCCCTATCTGCGCGATCAGCTCGAAAAGCGCCGCGAGGAGCTCAAGACGACCATCTCCATCATCCCGGCGGACGATGCGCCAGCAGCCGCGCCACTGGTCGACTTGCTTCACGACGTCGATGCCGCCGTCCATCGCATGGACGAGGGGACGTATGGACTTTGCGAGGCCTGCAAGGGAACGGTCGAAAAGGAACGCCTGATCGCCGATCCGCTGGTCCAGCTCTGCCTGGACTGCCTCAGCCCCGCCGAACAGCGCGCCCTCGAACGCGATCTCGAGCTTGCGTCGCGCATACAGCGAGGTCTCTTGCCGCAATCCGACCTGCGCTTCGGCGATTGGCGCGTGCACTACCGCTACAAACCGGCCGGAGTGGTCAGCGGTGACTACTGCGACTTGATTCCGCCCTCGGCCGACGACGGCAAGCTGATTTTCCTCCTCGGTGACGTGGCGGGCAAAGGCGTCGCGGCGTCTCTGCTCATGACGCACCTTCACGCCATGTTTCGCAGCCTCGCCGGCGTCGGCCTCGAGTTGGACAAACTTCTCGAAATGGCCAATCGCGTCTTCTGCGAGAGCACGATTGCCGGTCAATACGCCACTCTCGTTTGCGGGCGCCTGGGGCGCGGCGGCGAAGTCGAAATCGCCAGCGCCGGCCATTTCCCTGCGCTGCTCGTTTCGAAGCAAGGCGTCAGGCGGATCGGCGCCACCGGGCTCCCACTCGGCATGTTCACGTCGAGCCCGTACACGGTCACCCGCGCGCGCCTCGACCTCGACGATAGCCTGCTGCTCTACACGGACGGGATTTCGGAGGCGAACAACTCCTCCGGCGCACAGTTCGGCATCGACGGCATCTCGCTTGTGGCTGGTGAAAGGCACGGCTGGGCGCCGCAGGAACTGGTGGCGGCGTGCCTGTCCGATGTCGAGCGCCACTCGGCGGGCTCGCGCCAGGCCGACGACCAGACGCTGATGGCGATTCAGCGCATCGGCTCCAGCGCCGCTGCTTTCAACGACTGACGGCCCGCTCGATCCCAATATGTGTCGTGCGATGCTCGAACACGCGCGCTCCGTATAGAGCCGACGAATCGAGCATCCGCTGCAATTCCTCCGCCGTGTAGGCCGCGCGCACCGACGCGCGATATAGCCGCAGCATCTCGCCGGAATAGTTCCGGCCGTGCCGCCAGACGTGCAGCCGGTAGCCGAATCGCCCCGGTCGCCTCAGATCGCGCAGCAGGATCGCACCGGCAGGTTTCCCAAGCCGCGCCATCTCCGCCAGCAGGTTTCCGGGCTCGGCCAGATGATGCAAAACGGAGTTACACATCACGAGATCGAAGCTCGCGTCCGGAAACGGCAATCGGTTGCCGTCCGCTACCTGAAACTCCACGCGCCCGGCCAGCGGGCCGCCTGCCTCCGCGAGATTGCGATTCGCCTGGTCGATCATCCCTTGCGACCGGTCGACGCCGATGAATTTCCAGAGCGTCAGCCTCTGTGCCAGCTTGATCACGATCTGCCCCGGTCCCGTGCCGATGTCGATCGCTCGGCCCCGCCCCCGGCCGGACACCAATCGCTCCGCGTGCTCCACAAATGTGTCATCGATCGCGTTCAGGTGGGCCTGTGCCGCCGCGGAAGCGTACGCCTCCACCTCTCCGGAATCGTCCATCACTTCAGGTTCGGGAATGCGACGCAGGTCGAGCAGTGCCATCGGGAAACCTAGCGAGAAGGGAACGTGGGAACCGCGGGCAGCTGCGCCACGCCGTCTGAAACGGCATCTCCCGGGATCGGAGCGGGCGTCCAGTGGACGGCCTTGTTGATCTCGTCAAAAGTCTCTCGCGTCGCGCCTTCCACCGTCAGGCACTGCGATTCCACACAGCGGAGGAAAACGTCGGCATTGTCGGTATGAAACTGAAAAAAGCCGGGCCGGCGGAAGAACTGACTGCGCGTCTTGTACTTCCTTTCCAGCGCCTGGCTGTAACGGTCGAAGAATCCGGCGGCATCATCGGAAGTGCTCAGCGCCAGCAGAAAAACCAGCGGCGTGCTCTTCGCCTTCGCATCCTCGAACAGCGCGTAGCGGTCGCCAGCCCATCCGGACGAGACTTCCTCGGCGCTATTGTCATCGCCGAATTGTTTCAGCACTTCGTCTAGCCCGAACTCGCCCAGAACGTTCTCCTCAAGCAGTTTCCAATCTGGCGGCACCGCGCGCTTCCAATCCGGCAGCGCCACCTTTGTGGGCGCCACGCCTTTGAGATACGCGTCCGGCTGCATGATTTGCTGGGTCGAAACGGGCGGACGCTCGAACAGCAGGTGGAGGTCCGCCCAGCCCGTGTGCGCTTTCAAGAACTGCTGCGAGAATGTCGTGCCCGCCAGATACGGGAAGAGCAGCCCGTCCCGAATGTAGAGCGGCGCCTTCGAAAGGTTCGGATCCTGGTTCATCTGCGCCACCGCGCCCGCGCGGAGCAGCGCGGAAATATCGCCGATATCGCGCACGCTCATCTTCGCGTCGCGCAGGGCGTAGTCCACCATCGCCGCCAGCGCCGTGCCTTCGCTGACGGCGTTTCGCGCCATCTCTGCGTCGTCGTTCGGACGCGCCGTCTTGATCCACTTCTCGACGTCGAACGACTGATCCTCCAGCGCGTGCGTGAGTTCGTGCGACATCACCTCGCGCTGCTCCTCCACCGGAATCCAGTCGGCGATGTAAAACTCCTTTGCCTTTGGATCGTACAGTCCGGCCACCTGGTCCGTGAGCACGTCGAGCATGAATGCGTCGAGCGGAAATCCCTTCGGAATCAGGCCGAATGCCTCGAGCGACTTCGCGTCGGCATAGCGCTGCGCGTCGGTTCGGTCCTCTTTTTCCTCGCGCACGAGGTACGCGCGAATTTCCTCTTTGGATCGCAGGCTCTTCTTGAGCGGCGCCTTGATCGGCAAGTGCAAGATGTCGCTCATTTCCGCGAGCACGTCGTCGGCGGCTTGGAGGAACTGAGGGTTTGCTCCCGGATGGGCTTGCGGCGGCGCCGCGGAGGTTCCGGCCGGGGGCGCCATCTGTTGGCCCTGTGCCGTGAAAGCGAACAGAAGAATCAGCAGGCTGGCTACCCGCTTCATCAGTGCCTCCTCGAAATGACCGCCCCGAAAGCAGGATAGCAGGTTTCCGTCCTAATCCGCGCCTGCGAGCGCTGACCCGATTCGCGCTGAGTATGCGATGCCTTCGCAGGAGCGCAGCTGGTGGTTTCTGCCGCGCGTGTCCGCCAAGGCGCGACACACCGATAGCAGATGCACTGGACGATTTCGTGCTGATACGGAGCGTCAGGCCGGGGCCTGCATCACGGTGCGAAGGCGAGCAGCACGTTGCCCGGCATTCCAAAAATTGAGCCGTAGCCGGAATTCACGAAAACCATTCCTCCGGCCACCGCAGGCCCACCTCCGTTGATCGCCCCGCCGTGCGCGCTGGCTTTGTTCACCGTTTCGAAATCTCGTGCCGTATCGAAGTCCCAGATCACTTTGCCGTCTTCGGCTGAGTATGCGCGCAGGTGGCCGTCATCGGAGCCGGAGAAAATGACGCCGGGGATGGCCGTCACCGCCGCCGCCTGCGCTGGGCTGCACCTTGGCGTTGTGCATCCTCCCGCCGCGGGCAGCGCAGTCCAGATCTTCTCCCCCGTCGCAATCCTGATCGCGAAAAGTCCTCCGCCCGCCTTTGGATCCGGTATGGTTCCCTCCGGCCCGCCGCTAAATCCGAAATCGGACAATGCAACGTACGCCGTCTCGGCGTCCGCCGCCGGGCCCCACTGGATTCCGCCGAGCGGCCCTCCATGCCCGATATTCGTCTTCCACAGAATTTCGCCCTTTTTATCCGCGTCAAGCGCGAATATGTCGCCGGACTTCTGTGCAACGACTAACACGCGCCTGCCGTCCACTAGCTTTCGCAGCATAGGCGGGGCGGCGAAGTCGGTGTCTGGCCCTCGCTCTGCCGGACAATTCGCCATGTCCTCGCGGTAACAGCTCACGTTGTACGTATCGCCGGAGGTGATCTGCCGCGACCACACGATTTTCCCCGTCTTTAGGTCGATCGCCAGAATCGCGTCGCTATTAACAGTCCCGGGATCGGAGTAGTTGTTGCCCGCGCCGACATAGATCAGGCCGCGTTCCGCGTCGATTGTGGGCGCGGACCAGAGCCCGGCGCCCGACGGACCCCAAAGCTGCGTGCCCGCCTTGTTCTTCTTTGTCGGCCGCGCTGGCTCGGCGATGGTGTACGTTCTCCAAATCTCCTTCCCTGTCGTCGCGTCCAGCGCTGCCAGAATCCCTCGGAACGTGCAGCACTCATACTGCGGGCTCGCTGCCAGCCATTCCTCGCGCGACGACACCGGCACGTAGAGTCGGCCCTTGTAGAGGCGCGGAGTGCCCGTGACGCGCGCGTAGGGATGGGGACTGACGCGTGCGCGCCACACCAGTTTGCCGGTCAACGCGTTCAGCGCGTAAACGTTGGCGCGCAAGTCGCCGAAATACGCGAGATTCCCAGGGCCAAGCGTTACAGCCGTGCGGACGCCGGCGTCCGCTTGAAAACTCCAGTGTGCGCAGCCCGTATTCGCGTCGAGCGCGTAGACCTGCCCCAGCGCTCCGCCAACGAACACGCGCCCGCCCGCAACCGAAGGCTGCGAATACGAAGTGAAGTCGCCGGGAAATCCAAATGCCCATTTCAATTTCAATCTCGGGATCTGCGTGGGCGTCAAACCGGCTTGGTCGGCCGGCTGAAAGCGGCTGTTTTCCAGATCCACGCCCCATCCATTCCACGGAGGCCCGGCGAACCCGGCTGCAGCATTCGTCGAACACAAGTGTGCAGGAGGCGCGGGAGCGATCTTTTTTTCGGTTAGGAATTCGGCCACCGCGACGCGTTCGCCCGGAGTGAGCTTCGCGCCCTGCGCGTGCATTACGCCGTGTGCAAGCATGTGAACGATGTATTCGGGCGCGGCGGCCTTGAGGACGAAGTGATTCAGGTAGGGTGGTCCGCCCGCTTCGTGGCAACCCGCGCAATTCGCCGCGTAGATGGCGCCTCCATCCGGCGCGGACTCGCTGCCCGCAGGCCCAGCCTGGCCCTTCGCGCCCTTTCGCGCGCTTCCCCCGGACAGCGAGACGACGTATGCGGTGAGGTCCGCGATCTTCTTCTGGCTGAGTGTCGCCTTGAACGCCGGCATCGCGGTGCCCGGCTTGCCGTCGGCGATCGCGCTCGAAATGGCCTCCGGCGTTAGCTTCGAGTCGCGCAGTCCCTTCGCGGCCGCCGTTCCCATCCCGTCCGCGCCGTGGCAGAAGATGCAGCTCGCCGCATATTGTTTCTTCCCTGCTGCGATCTGTTCCTGCCGGCCCGAAGTCGAATCCATTTGTCCCGCGGCCAAAGCCTCCGGCATGAATTGGGCGCCGCCGATCGCGAGTGCAAGAATCACCACTGCGCGGGCAGGCGCCCTTCGCCCCGATCGCTCCGTCGCGGTCCGAACCTTACGGTTCATGTGCCTCTCCGCTTGTCATTGGATTTGCTGAACAGATTTAAGGGTTGCTGCGGAAAATTGTCAACGCCGTCCGGCGCTGCGTTCAGGACTTCGATCCGGTATGCACGGGTACCGCAAGCACGGACTGCACCGCCTCCGCCAGCTTTTCGATCGGGAAGGGTTTGGTGAGAACCGCGCAGCCCGATTTTTGAAAGACTTTTTCGAGGTGACCCGCGGGCTGCGAAGTCGTGAAGACGACCCGGAGGGCCAAGTCCGGCCGGCTCCCCTGAATCCAGCGCCACAAGCTGCCTACAGTCGGCTCGCCCGGCATGTCGATATCCGCAACCACTGCATCGATCGAATCCCGCTGAAGGATATCCATGACCTCTTCGGCGCTCCGAGCCAACCGGACGGTCGCTCCGGCAGCAATCAACACTTCGCGCCCCAGCTGAAGCATCGCCTCATTGTGTTCAGCCAGCAGGACGGTGCCCGGAACCTGCCCCATTGCCGCCGCCGCTCTGCCTGGAGTCGCCGAACCCACCGGCAGCAGCGGCAGCGTGATTGTGAACGTCGCGCCACGCGGCGGCGAATTGCGTACCTGAATCTCGCCGCCGTGTTCCTTCACGATTCCGTAGCAGATACTGAGCCCCAGCCCCGTTCCCTTCCCAACCGGCTTCGTCGTGTAGAACGGATCGAAGATGCGATGAGGATGGGAAACCCCCGGCCCGCTGTCGGTGAATTCCACCCGCAGCCGGTCCCCCGCCATCGAAGTGCTGATCCAGATCTCTCCCGGCTTGCCCCGCTCGTGAATCGCGTCCACCGCGTTGTTCAGAATGTTCAGGAACACCTGTTCGAGCTGATGAAAGTCGCCGGCAGTCGCCGGCAGGTCCGCGTCGAACTGGCGGTGCACGACGATGCTGTTCAGCTTCAGGTCGTACTCGCGCAGCACCAGCGTCTCCTCAAGGATCTGGTTCAGCTGCACGGGCGCGCGCTGCGGCTTGTGTTGCCGCGCAAAGCTCAGCAGGTTTTGCACGATGTGATGCGTCCGCTGCGCCTGCTTGTAGAGCTTCTCCAGATAGTCCAGACCGCGCGTTTGCACGTAGCCATCCGACTTCAGCAACTGGCTGTACCCCAGGATCGCCGTAAGCGGATTGTTCAACTCGTGCGCCACGCCTGAAATCAACTGTCCGACGGCCGCCATCTTCTCGCTCTGCAGCAGCTGTTCCTGCGTTCTCCGCAGCGTTTCGTAGGCCTCGCGCGTCTTTTCCAGGAGCAGCGATTTATCGATCGTCGTCGCGATCTGATTGCCCACCGCAAACAAGAGGTTGAGATCCGCTGTCGAAAAGACTCTCATGTCGCGGCATCCCACCACCAGCAGGCCCATGATGCGGTCTTTCGCCCATAGCACCACCACCTGCGAGACCTGCACATCCTCCAGCCGGTGCAGCTCGCGCAGGCCTTCCGGCAAGCCGGGCAGCGCGCCCGATAGAACCGTCGCGTGCGCCTGCCGAATCTGCTCGAGCAGCGCCGAGGACACCGGCACCGGCGTCGCCTGTCCGGCCGCCTCCGAACGGTAGCCCACGGCCGCGGCGCGCCTCAGCGCCGCCGCGCTTTCGTCTAGAAAATAGACTGACGCCACATCCGCGGAAAATAGCTCCGTAACCTTTGGCAGAGCCGCGGCCAGGCCCTCTTCCACCGCCGGCGACTGTCCGAGCATCTCGCCGATCCCATTGAGCGCCAGCAGCGCGCGGTTGCGCCGCCGAATGTCCCACTCCGCCTGCTTGTGTTCTGTGATGTCGAGCAGAAAGCCTTGATACGCAACCACCGCTCCGGTCTCGTCCCGGGTCGCAAAACTCGATTCGTGCGCCGTGCGAATTTCCCCATCGCGCCGGTGGAATTGAAATTCGAAGTCCACCACTTCGCCGTAGTCGTTCAGCAGCCGCTGCCGCCGCTCGCGATCCGCCGGATTCACGTAAAGCTGCGCGGAAATGTCCTCTTGCAGCAGCTCGTCGTGATTCTCGTAGCCCAGGATGCGCATGAACGCATCATTGAAGTCCAGGAACCGCCCCTCCGGAGTCGAGATGAAGACGCCTTCCTGGACCTTTTCGAACAACGTCCGGTACTTGTTTTCCGCCTGACGCCGCCGCGTGACGTCCTTCAACACGTGAATCGTTCCCAGGCGCCCGCCTTCGGAATCGTGGAACGCGGAATCAGTCGCCAGAAAGTAGCCGCCGAATGTCGGGTCGACCACCTCGTCCTTTCCGGCGACGCCTTCGCAGTACGGGCACCGTGACCACGGACTCCTGCCCTGGCGCAACACGTCGCGGATCGTGTGGCCCACCAGAGCGGATGTCTCGAGATTCAGCTTCTTCGCCAGCGCCCGGTTTGCGCGCAGGATCCGGCCGTCGAGCGAGTGCACCAGAATCAGATCGTCGATCGAATCAAACGTGTCGAGCCACTGCCGGCGGTTCGTCGTCGCGGTCTCGAAGAGCTCCACGTTTTGCACTGTCAACCCGACAAGGTTAGCGACGTTGACGAGAAAATGCTCTTCTTCGCTTCCGAACGCCCGCTTCGCGGAGGATCCGATCCCCAGCAATCCCAGCGGCGCGTCCTTTCCCGGCACACGCACGAAAACCATCGCCGAAAGTTTTTCGGTTTCCATCCATCCGCGCACGATGGCTTCTCCCGTGTCGGGATAGAAAACCACGGGGGTCTCCTGATGAAGCGCTTTGTTCACCCAGGATTCCGCAGGAGAGACCGACTCAGCCTCTTTTCGAAATCGCTCGCTGAACCCGGCCGACGCTCGGCACCCGAGAACGGGCGGATTGCTTAGTTCGTCCACAAGGAATACAACGCCGTGGCTGGCGTTGAGACTCTCGACCAGATGGTTCAGCACTCCCTGCAGGGCTTCATCGACGCGCAGCGATTGCGTCGCCTCAGCCGTAATCAGTGCCAGTCGCCGCAGCTTTTCGCTCAGGTCCTCCGTGCGGCTGCGCCCCGACTCCAGCACAAGGACGGCCATGGCGATGCCCATCATGATGCCGAACAAACCCTGGAACGAAACACGGAACAGTTCGACCGAATGAGCGGCCCAATCCGGCCGGTCCAAGCCGTGGAGGCCGCGCAGCAGCAATGCTCCCGCCAGAAGCTTCCAACCGGCGCCTCGATGCCGCGTGTGGGCGCGCCAGAAGATCCACCCCGCAGACACGTACAACAGAGATTCGAACAGCGCCTCCGCCCACTGCTCCGCTTCTGGCAGCCGCGCCACCGACCCAAGAGCCACAAAGGCACTCGCGGCAATCACGCCCAGCGGCCACAGCTGCGTCACACTCCTGCCGGGTCCAAGGCACTCCAGAATGGCTCCGAAAAAAAGCACCGCTGCCACGACCGACAGCGCGGAAGCGAGGTAGGCGTCATACGGTCCGCCCCGCCACAGGGAATAGATTCGCAGAGCGCCGAGGCCCGTGTAGACCGTCCATCCGGCCAGCCAGTACCGGAAAAAGCGTGCGGGGAAATTGGCGGCCAGCAGCCAGTACAGCACCAGAAGCATGAAGGCTGCGGCCCCTTCCATGAAGGCGACGGCCAGAAACCCCGCGTTGGAAACGAAGCTCATCCGAGCCGATCCGGTGCCTGCAGCATTGACGTGATACTTATCTGCTTACAATTGCGAGCGATCCGGGGATATCAGGAAGCCATTACGAAACGTAGCACAGTGTTTCAAAATACGGCAACGAGCCCTCTTTCCCCCTGTGCCGTGCCTTATAATGGCACTTGCGACGGCGCATCCCATGGAACCGGAAAAAATACTCGTAGTCGACGACGAAGAAGCCATTCGAGAGGTCATCTCGACCCTGCTGGAGGCTCAGGGCTTCCAGTGCACCACCTGCTCGAACGGCCGCTTGGGACTTGAGGCCTTCCGCAAGGATTCGTTCGACCTCGTCCTGAGCGATATCGTGATGCCCGAAATGGATGGTCTGAAACTCCTGGGGGAGCTGCGGCTCGAAGATCCTGACGTGCCGGTCATCATGGTCACCGCGATGCACGACATCTCGATCGCGCTCGAAGCGATCCGTGCCGGCGCCTACGACTACGTCCTGAAGCCATTTGAGAAAGATCAGCTCTACCTGAGCGTGCGCCACGCACTGGAACACCGCCGCCTGGTTCTCGAAAACCGCGTCTATCAGAGCGACCTCGAACAATTGGTGGCGGAGCGCACCCAACAGTTGTCCATCGCTCTCCAGGATTTGGAGCAGTCCTACGACTACACGCTGGAGGCGCTCGGCGGAGCTCTCGACGCAAAAGACGCGGAGACCGAAGGTCACTGCCAGCGCGTCACGGCTTTCACGATCACCATCGCGCGGGCGATGGGTCTGGACAAAGCCATGATGCGGCAAATCGCGCGCGGCGCGTTCCTGCACGATATCGGCAAGATGGGAGTTCCCGACAGCATCCTGCGCAAGCCCGGACCGCTGACGCCGGAAGAACGCGAGATCATGCGCAAACACTGCGAGATCGGGTACGCCGTGCTCGAAAGGATTCCGTTCCTGAAGGAAGCCGCGGAGATCGTTCTATCGCACCAGGAATTCTACGACGGGACGGGCTACCCGCGCGGACTCAAAGGCGAACAAATACCGCTGGGAGCAAGAATCTTCGCGGTGGCCGATACGTTGGACGCGATGATCTCCGATCGTCCTTATCGCAAAGCGCTGCCCATTTCCGCGGCGCGCGATGAAATCAAGCGCTTCTCGGGAACGCAGTTCGATCCGCGCGTCGTCGAAGTCTTTCTCTCCATGCCGGAGCGGCTCTGGCGCGAGCTTCACGAAAAAACCGGCGATCCTTTCCGCCTCACCCAGCTCGAACCCGTCTAGTCTTCCTGCACGCAGCGAAACATCTCGAAACGCAATCGACAGAATAGCGTGCAGCCGCGTACGGCTCTGGCTGCCGAATGCCTGGAGGGTCGAAGATTCTGCTCAGGCGGGCTCCCGCACTGGGAACCCGCCTGACCTGAGACGAGGCTAGAAGGAATAGACCAAAGCCAGCTGGAATTGTCGCGATGCGTTGGCTGTGCTGGTGAGCGCTCCGTACGCCCCGACGTTCTGCACGTTATTGTTGGTGAAGTCCAGCGAACCCACATCTCCCAGGTTCACCGACGGGTTGTTGAAGTTCGTGTGGTTGAAGAGGTTGAAAGCCTCAGCCCTGAATTGCAGGTGCTGGCTTTCCGACCACGGCATCGTGAAATTCTTCAGGATCGCCATGTCCATGTTCACGAAGAACGGTCCTCGCAACTGGTTGCGCTGGCCCGTCCCACCGCCAAATGGAAACCCGAACGCGTTCGACGCGGCGTTCGGATCGGCGAAGAGCTGCACCAGGCCCGTGTCCGGATCGACGTGGATCTTCTCGGCTACGGCGGACCTGGGTCCAACAAACACGGCCGGCGCCTCCTGCGTGAAGTTGATCGGAAACGCGTCCGTGGTCGTGGTCCACGGGAATCCCGAATGGAAGGAAAAGATGCCGGACGTCTCCCACCCGCCTACGAGGGCGTCGACCCCCTTGGACGAACTGCTGAGAAAGCGCTTGCCGTGTCCGAACGGCAGTTCCCACACGTAATTGGCGCTAATGGTGTGCGTGGCATCGAAATCCGCGCTGCTGCGGCAGAGCCGATGATCCAGCAATGAGCAGATCAAGCCTTGGCCGTTGTATTGCGCGAAGATCACGTCGTTGGTGATATCAGAAACGTTGTCGATCGAGTGTGCGTACTGATAATCGAAGTCGAACTGAAGGCTGTTCGAAAGCTTCTTGCGCACGCTCAACACAACGCCGTTGTAGCTGGACGAGGCGAAGTTGCCCACGCTGGCCACAGAGCCGGTCTGCGACATCAGGCCGGTGTTCGGGAAGATCAAACCCGCGTTGGCGAGCTCCACATCGAGCGTGGACACATCGCCGATTTCAAACGTGCCCGGAATGACGTCCGCCAGGAACTGCGTGCAGCTCACTCCAAACACGTTCTGGCAAGTCGTTCCAAGAGCGCTGCCGATCTGGTTCTCAAACCACGGCTGATCCTGAACCGCAGCGCCGCTCTGCAGTGCCGCCTGCACATTTCCGAACGCGGTGTTCAAGAGTTGCCCCGGCGGCATGGGGCCTCCCACGGTCGCGTCTCGGAAGTTGATCTGCTGTCCGGGATCCCCAACCGCTACCAGGCGCCTTCCGAATCGCCCGAAATAGTTGATGTCTACGATCAAGTTTCCGGGCAGTTCTCTCTGCACGCCGAAGGACGCCATGATCGCGTAGGGGCTCTTCAGCGTGTTGTTCATCTGAAAGAGATCCTGGTTCTCCGCAAGGCCGAAGCCGACGCCGCCCGATACGAAAGGCGTCACCGTCGGGCGCGGGATCGTTCCGGGCAGTGGCCCGGCAGGCGGCGTAGATAGCGCCGTGAACCGGCAATCGAAATCGCCGTTGTTTGCGCTGCAAGCGGGCGAGAACGGCGAGTCCGGCTGGCCGCCGCCCAGCGAGTCGACCGGATCGAACGGTATGCCGTACTGCGAAGTCTGCGACGAATCAAACAGCTGGCTCACTTCGTCAATCTCGAACTGCAGTGTGCTCAGCAGCCGGTCGTACACGATTCCGCCACCGGCGCGGATGCTCGTCTTGCGGTCGCCGAACAGCTTCCCCCGCCAACCGTCCGTAAACGAAGGCGAGTAGGCGATGCCAAGCCGGGGTCCGAAACTCTTGTGGTAGTCGTGATAGTAGTTGGGACCATGATTCTTCGGCCCGCCGAGCGTGTAACTGATGAAAGGAAGCGCGGAATCTCCATTGATTCCCATGTTCCCTTCCGACACGCGTATCGGCAGGATGTCGTTGACGAACGCCGTCGGAACCGCCTGAAACCCGTTCACCTCGTACGGCACGCCGTCATAGTTCCAGCGCAGTCCGTAGGTGAGCGTCAAGTCCGAGCGAATCTTCCAGGTGTCCTCGAAGAAGATCTCAGCCTCGTTGTAGTGGAAGTTGCGGAGCGAGGGGCTGAACTGCGCGAATGGATTTCCGGCCACATCGTAGTTGTATTGGGATGTCGTCGACGCGTAACGGCCCAGAATCGTCGTAAACGCCTGGTCCCACGCATTCAGAGCGCTTGGATCCTGACTGATGTCCGCGGGGCGCTCCGAATCATCCAGACTCGTAATAAACGATTGCAGTCCGATTTCCTGGAAATTGATGTCGTTTGTGTTCGATGAGTGGACACGAGTCCAGCGGTAGTCCATTCCGAACTGAAGTGAGTGCTTCCCCACCGACCAGCTGAACGTGTCCCGCAATTCCGGGACCGGAACATTTCGTCCCTGCTGTCGAATGTCTCCATACGGATTCGACAGGATGTCCAGACCGAAATTCGTGGGAGCCGTGGGGGCGAAATTAATCGGAAAGTCGTCGACCTGGCGCGTAAGCCCGAAGTTGGCCTGGTTCGTCATCGTCGGGCTGATCACCCACGTGTCGCCGACCACCCACGATCGCTCATGACCGACGAACGATCCCTGATCGCCCGGGTCTTGGGGAAACAGCCTCGGCGTCTGAGTGTCGTTGTCCCTGTCCCACGTCCCGCGCGCAAAGAGCGTGTGCTTCGAACTCAATTGGTAGTCGAGTCTGCCCACGAATGTGTTTTCGTGCACGTGGATCGGCGAATTGAAGATGAATCCGCCGGTGTTAAACCCATCGCCGCCGAGGGACGTCTTGGAGGCCGGGTAACGGCTGCTCAGGAACGCTAGCAGGTTCGCGTTGGCGCCCACGCCCAAGGGATCGCAGCTCTGCACGCTCGCGCAACTCCCCGGCGCGCCGCCGGTGGCAGGAAGGGTGACCTTGGCACCGAGGTTATTTGTGTAGACGATCTCTCCGTTCAGGAACGAGTCCAGCGGAACCGTGATGTCTTCGAGCTCCGACCGCGCATCTCGCCGCCCGCTGTAGTTGAAAAAGAAAAACAGTTTGTTCTTTACGATCGGACCACCCAGATACCCGCCGAATTGGTTCCGGGTCAGTTGCCCTCGCGGCGTGCCCGTGAGGTTGCTGAAGAAGCCGTTGGCGGCCATCGCCGACACTCGATTGTATTCGTTGACGGCGCCGTGCCATTCGTTGCTTCCGCTCTTCGTCACCAGCGCAACCTGCGCGCCGCTGCTTCGCCCGAAAGTCGCGTCGGGGTTACCGACGATCGTCCTGACCTCGGAAACGGAATCGATCGGCGCGCGCCCCACGGCCGCGAACGGCGTCCCGATCGTTTCGTCGTTCACATCCAGGCCATCCAGCGTGATGTTGCCGGCGTCCGCTCGTGAACCGGTCACGGATCCATTCTGCGAGTCACCGCCGCTAATCTGCACGCCCGGTTGCAATTGGAGCAGTACCGAAGCGTCATCGCGGAACAGGCTGGGCAGGTCGGCTACTTGCTTCGAGTCAATCACGTTGCCGATGCTCGCGTCCGTGGTGTTTAGCGTCACCGAGGCTTCGGCCGTCACTTGAACGGTCTGCGTGATCGATCCGAGTTCAAGCTTGATGTCGCGGGTCGTCGTTGTCGCCACAGGGAGGTACAGATTGTTGATGATGAGAGTCTGAAACCCGTCCTTCTTCACCGTGATGGCATAGCCCTGGCCGGGAGGCAAATCGACGATGCGGTAGCTGCCGTCGCCCGACGTCTTTCCGAAGTAGGCGGTCCCCGTCCGCGTGTCCACAACCTTGACGCTCGCCCCCGGAACCAAGGCGCCCGAGCTGTCGGTGACGACTCCCGTGATGGACGCGACACCCTGCGCCTGCGTCAACGCAGGAATCATGCTCAGCGCCGCTAGCACCAATAGAAGTACACGAATTCGATTCCGCATCGCCTACCCCCTATTCGAATGCCGAGTTGCCGGTTTGAAGTGGTACTGCCGCCCAACGGCCGGTTCCGCCCGAATCTAAGACAGCCCCCAAAGTCGCCCGAACAACGCTGGAGCACACTCGGCCTCGCAGCCGAAATGCGCTGACGGCTGCAAATGCTATACCAAAAACGGAGCGTGGCGTCAGGTTATTCAATGGCATGTAGGATCAGAGAGATACGGAAACCGAGATCGTTGTCGCGAATATCGCGGCAGCAAGGCTATACAAGATTTGGTAGGGCCTTCCTGATTCGAGTGCTAAACATCATAGCCGCCGTCTACTTGGTTTTGATCCTGGCGGAGGGCAGCGGCGTCGGCTCAGAGGGTCATGAACGTAGTCGCGTGGCGTTGCGGCGGCGATAGATGAGCGCGAAGACTCCCAGAAAGAAACTGACGGCAGGAATAAGCAGGACAAGGATTCCGTGGCGGAGGGCTTCGCGGCCAGCCGCGCCCGATGCGGCCGCATTCTGGTAGCACATCGCGCAGCCCTGGCCGGCGGCGCGCCCGGCGAGAACGGCCACAGCTAAGGTGCAAAAAAGCGCCAAAAACGTCACCTTAAGGGCCTGTTTAGGTGCCAAAACCGGCCACTTAGCGATTAGCCCCTCAACAGTGTCGCCAACGCGTTTTTTCATCATTTCACCAACAATAACGCGAAAATCATCAGCCACAGCGCGCCCATGAAGTGCCAGTAGAGCGCGGCGACCTGAGTGGAGGTCTGGCGCGACAGGTGGCGCGGCCGACGCAACGCGATCACGACGAGCGCGGCGATTCCGCCGACGACGTGGAGCGCGTGCGCGACCGTGAACACATAGAAGAAGCTGCTCGCCGGATTAGCGGCGAGAAAAATTCGCGCTGCCCGAAGTTGCCGCCACGCAAGAATTTGCCCCGACAGAAACAGCGCTCCCAGGATCGTTGCGACGCCCCACCAATGCCGGTAGTCCGCCTCGCGCCCGGCGATCAGCCAATGGCGCGAGCGCGCAAGTGCAACGCTGCTGGCCAAGAGAATCGCCGTGTTCAGCCAGAGAATGCGCGGGAATTCGATCGGCTGCCAATCGCCGTTCGACAACCCCCTGCGGACGATCCATGCGCTGACGAGCGCGGTGAAAAACATGCCGATCCCGCCCAACGCGAGCACCATGCCCGTGACGTACGCCCTTTGCGGAACTGCCGCGCTACTACCGTGGGCAGCCATCGTTTCGAGGTTAGTCCGCATGGGTCTGCTCCGACTCGAGATGCTGCGGCGTGAAATCTTGCGCGGCACCCGGGACGCTGTATTCGTAGGGCCCTCGATACACGCTCGGGAAATGACCGCCGAAATTGTCGAGCGGCGGCGGAGACGCCGTGGCCCATTCGAGCGTCGTCGCGTCCCACGGGTTTTCCGTCGCAGGCTCGCCCTTCCTCAAGCTGCGGAAGAAATTGTAGAAGAAGACCAACTGCGCTGTTGCGGTAATGAAGGCAGCGATGGTGATGAAGAGATGCAGCGGCTGCAGCGCGGCAAGAAAGTTTGCGCCGGTCGAATCCGCGTAGCGGCGGACGCCCCCCTCAATTCCGATGAAGTGCATCGGCATGAAAATGCAGTAGACGCCCGGGAAGGTGATCCAGAAGTGCAGCTTTGCCAGCGTCTCGTTCATCCGCCGGCCGAACATCTTCGGGAACCAATAGTGCGTGGCGGCAAAGATTCCGAAAATCGCGGCAACGCCCATTACGATGTGGAAATGCGCTACGACATAGTAGGTCGCGTGCAATTCGGTGTCGACCGCCGGCTGTGCCAGGAAGATTCCCGAGAGCCCGCCCGTCACGAAGAATGAGACGAAGCCGATCGCGAACAGCATCGGCGACTGCAATCGAATTCTGCCGCCCCACAGCGTGCCGAGCCAGTTGAACGTTTTCACCGCGGACGGCACGCCGATCGATACGGTCAGGAGCGAAAACGTCAATCCAGAGTAGGGGTTCATTCCGCTCACGAACATGTGGTGACCCCAGACGAGGAATCCCAGAAAACCGATGGCGCAAAGCGCGAACGCCATCGCGCGATAGCCGAACACCGGTTTGCGCGAGAAATTCGCCAGGATGTGCGAGACCGCTCCCATACCCGGCAGAATGGCGATGTACACCTCCGGATGGCCGAAAAACCAGAAGAGATGCTGCCACAGCAGCGGAGACCCTCCGCCGCGCATCTGGAGTTCGCCATTCACAACGAGACCGGCGGGAAGGAAGAAACTCGTTTCCGCCACGCGATCCAGCACGAGCAGAATTCCGCCGGCGAAAAGAACCGCAAACGCGAGCAGGCTGAGAATCGCGGTGACGAACCACGCCCAAACGGTGAGCGGCATGCGCATCAACGTCATTCCAGACGCGCGCATGTCGATGGTCGTGGAGATGAAGTTGATCGAGCCCAGCAACGACGCGATGCAAAAGATCAGAACGCCGGCCACCCACAACAACTGACCCGTTCCCTCCCCCGGCCCCGTGACTTCTCCGAGGCCGCTGAGCGGCGGGTAGGCCGTCCAACCGCTGATCGGCGCTCCACCGGGAACGAAGAACGCGGCCAGCAGGACGAGAAACGCGAGCAGAGTCAGCCAGAACGACAACATGTTCAGGCGTGGAAACGCCATGTCCGGCGCGCCGATCTGGATCGGAAGGAAGTAGTTGCCGAAGCCAGCTTGCGGCACGGTGGACAGCACGAAAAACACCATGATCGTGCCGTGCATGGTCACCAGCGCAAGATACTGCTCCGGCGTCATGATTCCGCCCGCCACGAACGGCAGATGCGCCGCGGGCCAGACCAGATGCATTCTCATCAAAAGCGAGAGGATTGTTCCGATCGTCACAGCCACCAGCGCGAGGAAGAAATACTGCAGACCGATCACTTTGTGATCCGCGCTGAAGATGTAGCGGCGGAAAATTCCCGTCCGTGGCTCCGGCGAGTGAACGGATTGCGCACTCACGGGCCGGCCGCCTGGCGTTGCAGGAAACTCTCGTAGTCCGATGGCGAAACGACCTTTAGAAGACTGTGCATCTTGTTGTGGCCGAGGCCGCACAACTGCGTGCAGACAATCTCGTAGGTGCCGATCCGGTCCGCCGTGAAACGCACCGGGATTACCATGCCCGGGACGGCGTCCTGCTGGAGGCGCAGCTCGCGCACGAAAAAGTTGTGAATCACGTCCTGCGAACGGAGCAACAATTCGACCGGGCGATCCACGGGGACGGTCAGCGTGGCGAGCACGGCGTCGTCGCGACCGGCGGCGTCATTCGGGTCGAGGCCGAGCGGATTCCCCGCGGGCGCGCTGATGAAGCTCGGATCGAGCCGGCCGAACTTGCCGTCCGGGCCGGGATAGCGAAATGTATAGACGAACTGATTGGTGGTGACTTCGATCTGAATCGCGTTTGATGGTGACGACACGAAACGGGCATCCGCCCACGCTCTGCGGCCGAACATCCCAAGCCCCACGAAGACGACTAGAGTGACGCACGTCCAAAGAACTTCGAGCGCCACATGGCCCGAAATGAAACGCGCGCTCTGGCCACGGTCCCGAAAGCGCCACACGGCGCAGGCGAGGCCGAGTTGCGCAAGAACGAAAGCGGCTCCTGCGGCGCATAGCGTGAGGTTGTACTGGCGATCGACGAGCGCCGCGCCGCGCGAGATGGGAGGCGGGGCTGGATAAACTCGGGCGGCGAAAAGATAGACCGTCACCGCGACGAAAAGAATCAGAAAGAGTGCAAAAAGGAGCGCTGGCGCGGCGGAGCCGCGGGCGCCGTTTCGTGTGCGTGACACGCAATCATACAAACAAAAGCGGCGAGAGAATTCAAGCGCCAGCGCACGGTTAGGCCGGTGGGTGCGCCTTGCGCATCCCCGCGACCGAGCCATCGATCAGTTTCTTCAGCGTCGGCAGGTGAATATCGGAGAGCCTCTTGATGTTGATGCAGGACACCCCTCCGGAATGTTTTCCCAGCTTGGCCATCAGCTCCTTGCGGTCCTTGAGACCGGGATAGGTATAGACGGAGATGTACTGCTTGCGGGGAGAGAACGCGATCAGCATCCACTCCATTTCGCGCCCGTTCGAGTAGCGATACGTGCAGCTCCCGTATCCAACGATACTGGGGCCCCACATTTTCGGCTGCGCTTTTGTGGCCTTCCGCATCATCCCGGCGATCGTCCAGCAGTCCTTGCGGACCTGTTGGTCCTTGATCGCGTTCAGGAAATCGGTGACGGAAGCCTTCGTAGCCTTGGTCTTGATCTCAGCCATTGAGTCCTCCGAGTGAGGAAAAGGGGCCGGAAGAATATCACGAGCGGGAGAATCGGCGGGAAGGGCAAACTTTGATGCGCGATAGCGGCGGAAACGGACGTCCCTCGGCTCGCTTCGCTCGCTCGGGACATCCCTTCCTCATCGGAAGGGATGGTGCGGTCGAGTGGATTCGAACCACCACGGTATTGCTACCGCCAGCCCCTCAAGCTGGTGCGTCTGCCAGTTCCGCCACGACCGCA
>DATJXJ010000031.1:0-56075 GCA_035500255.1 Verrucomicrobiia bacterium
TGCAGCGTTTCGCCGGTGGCGAAGAGCGACCGGCCTACGCGCAGCGCTGCGGGCGTCTGCAGGAGCACCTCCAGAAGCGCGGAAGCGTCGACGACGATCAGCGGCTGTTCCTCTCCGCGCGTACCGCCGCCGCCGGCGTAAGGCGCGGCCGCACCGGCTGGCGGCTGGCCAGCCGCTTCCGCATCTCGCTGACCGTGGGCCGGTCGAGCGCGTGCCGCAGTTCGCGGAGCAGATATTCCGAAAGCGACATGCCTTCGAGCGCCGCGCGCGCCTTCAGCTCGCGATGCAGGTCGGACGGCACATTTCGGATTTGAACCATGACGGACATGTGATCAGCATACTTGCATGTGCTCCACATGTCAACGCTCTGAGCCGAGAGCCGGGCGTCCGGGGGCGCATTTTGTGCCGAATTTGACGTCTGGCCGATCGCTCGAATGTGACCGCGTTTTGCACCGTAACTGCCCCTTAAAGGGCGCATTTTGGCGCGAATTGCACCGCTGATTTCGTACAGGGGTACTGGTTCTTGTACCTTTCCTGCACTTCCGGCCGGCTTGCGAAAAAAGTCTCCGCTGCTACGCTGCTCGCGCAGTCGTGAATGCCGAAACGAAGGCGAGTAAGCGACGCTCGGCGTCGCCGCTCTCTCGACGAGAGCCGGATGCTCTTTGAAAAATGGAGATGTGAATCGGGACTCCTAGCCGCTGAAGCGCTGCTCGCGGAAGGGGTCGCCGTACATGTTGTAGCCGTTCTCTTCCCAGAAGCCGGGCGAGTCCTGGGCCATGAACGCAAGGCCGCGCACCCACTTCACGCTCTTCCACGCGTAGAGATGCGGCACCACGAGCCGCACCGGGTAGCCGTGTTCGGCGGGCAGCGGCTCGCCGTTGTGTTTCAGAGCGAAAAGACTCGTGGGGCGCATCAGATCGTCGAGCGGGACATTGGATGTGTAGCCGCCCTCGGCATGCACCATCACGTACTTCGCCTCGGGCTTCGCGCCCGCGAGCTTCATCACTTCGGTGAACGCCACGCCCTCCCAGCGCACGTCGAAGCGGCTCCAGCGCGTCACGCAGTGCATGTCCGCCGTCACGCCCACCATCGGCAGACGGCTGAATTCATCCCACGTGAGCCGCACCGGTTTTTCGACCAGGCCCGCGATGCGAAAATCCCAAGTCTGCGGATCGAAGCGCGGCACGTCGCCCTCGTGCAGCACGGGCCATTTCAGCGTCGCGGACTGGCCCGGCGGCAGGCGGCCCGCGTCGCGCATCGCGCGCTCCAGTTTTTTGCGATCGGTGAGTTCGCCGAAGATCATCGCCCTGATTCGCCGCCCTTCCGAACCAGTTTACTCCACCTCTATCGCGATGCCACCCAGGCAGCGCGCCGAGAGGGGCGCGCGGAATGACGCCGCAACGGCGTGTGCTATCATGGCGCGTTCAAAAGCGACACAAACCCCATACATAGGGAGCAGCCATTGTCCGCACGAATCCTGAGTGGCAACGCGATCCGCGACCAAATCTACGCCGACCTGGCGGGCGAAATCAGCTCGCTGGCCGCCGCCGGAATCAAGCCGGGTCTGGCCGCCGTTCTGGTGGGCGATAATCCGGCTTCGAAGGTGTACGTGAAGAGCAAGATCGCCGCGTGCGAGAAGCTGGGATTGGCGAGTTTTCACATCACGCCGCCCGCCACGATGACCACCGCCGAATTGCTGGCGCTGATCAAGGAACTGAACGAGCGCGACGAGGTGGACGGCATCCTGGTGCAGCTTCCGCTGCCGTCGCAGATCGATTCGAAAAAAGTTCTGGAAGCGATCGACCCGGCAAAGGACGTGGACGGATTTCATCCGGTGAACGTGGGACATCTGGTGGCGGGGCGGCCGGCGCTGGTGGCGTGCACGCCGGCGGGCGTGATGGAAATTTTCAAGCGCAGCAATATTCCCGTGGAAGGCGCGAACGCGGTGGTGGTGGGGCGAAGCGACATCGTGGGCAAGCCGATGGCGCTGCTGCTGCTGCACGCGAACGCGACGGTGACGATCTGCCATTCGAAGACGCGCGACCTGAAGGACACGATCCGGCGCGCGGACATCGTGGTGGCGGCGATCGGGCGCGCGGGCATGGTGACGCGCGAGCACGTGCGGCCGGGCGCCACGGTAATCGACGTGGGCATCAACCGCGTCAACGACGCGAAGCAGGCCGAAGATTTCTTCGCGGGGTTGCCGGAGCGGCTGGCGGAATTTCGCGCGAAGGGCACGGCGCTGGTCGGCGACGTTCACCCGGACGTCGCGGAGATTGCCGGCGCGTTCACGCCCGTGCCGGGCGGCGTCGGCCCGCTGACGATCGCCATGCTGATGAGCAACACCGTGAAGGCCGCGCGGCTGCGGCGCGGCTCTCGCGCGTCCGCGTCCGCTTCCTCTCACTCCTGATGCTGCGCATCGGCCTCACCGGCGGAATTGCTTCGGGAAAATCCACGGTGGCGTCGATGCTGCGCGACCGCGATTGTCCCGTACTGGACGCGGACGTGCTGGGCCACGAACTCCTCGAACCCGGGCAAGATGCCTACCAGGAAGTCGTGTCCGAATTCGGCGACGGAATCCTGGCGCCGGGCGGAGCGGTGGACCGGCGCAAGCTGGGCGCGATCGTCTTCGCCGATGCGCGGAAGCGCGCGCGGCTGAACCAGATTCTGCACCCGCGCATCCAGCAGATCACGGCGCAGTGGTTCACGGCGCTCGACCGGCCCGGCGGACCCGAATGTGCGTTCGAAGACGCGGCGCTGATCATCGAAGCGGGAGTGCACAAGGCCTTTGACCGAGTGGTTGTTTGCTGGTGCCGGCCGGAGCAGCAGTTGGAGCGGATGGTGGCGCGCGGCCTTTCGCCGGAGGACGCGCAGCGGCGGATCGCGTCGCAGATGCCGATCGACGAAAAGCGGAAGATCGCGGACGACGTGATCGATTGCTCCGGCACGATCGAAGAGACCGAGCGGCAGGTTGATGCGCTGCTCGCGAAATTGAAGCAGATCGCCGGGGCGCCGCGAAACATTTCCTGACCTCGAACCGTTTTAAACACAGAGGGCACAGCGGCGCGAGTCCTCTCACGGCAGCGCACCGCCGGGGCCAAAATGGCGCTTGCAACCCGTTCCGAAGCTGTAGAATCTGTTGCCAAGATCAGGGCGACGCTGCGATGACACAAGGACAACATGGGCGGCGCGCGGTTCGGCTGCTCGCGCTGGGCTTGATCGTGGGGCTGGCGGCGTATTGGGCCGGTTCGCGATACGGGCAACATGCGGCGACCACCGTGAACGCGCTGCCGGCTGCGGCGAACGCGGAAAACACTCTCGATCCCACGGAAGCGGAAAACGTCCGCATCTACAAGGAAGCGTCGCCGGCGGTGGCGAACATCGTCACGCGGACGGTGCAGTACGATTTTTTCCTGAACGCGGTGCCGATGGAAGGCGCGGGGTCGGGCTTCCTGATCGATACGGCGGGACACATCCTGACGAACTACCACGTGGTGGAGGGCGCGCAGACGATCGAAGTGACGCTGGGCGACCAATCGCGGTTCAAGGCCAAATACATCGGCGCGGACACACGCAACGACATCGCGCTGATCCAGATCGATCCGGGCGGGCGGAAACTGACGCCGCTGGCGCTGGGCGATTCGCGCAACCTGCTGGTGGGGCAGCGTGTGCTGGCGATCGGAGACCCATTCGGATTTCAGAGCACGCTGACGACGGGGGTGGTGAGCTCGCTGGGGCGCACGGTGCAGACGAGCGACACGACGTTCATCGACGAAGCCATTCAGACCGATGCGGCGATCAATCGCGGCAATTCAGGCGGGCCGCTGCTGAATTCGCGCGGCGAGGTGATCGGGATCAACAGCGCGATCTACGCGCCGAACGGCACGACGGCGGGCATCGGATTCGCGATCCCGATCAACACGGCGCGGCGGGTGGCGAACGACTTGATGACCAAGGGACGCGTGCGGCGCGCGACGCTGGGAATCGAAGGGCGCGCGATCTGGCCCGGCCTGGCGGACGCGCTGAAGATTTCCGTGGACCACGGGATCCTGATCGAGCGGGTGACGGCCGGCGGACCCGCGGCGCAGGCGGGCATTCGCGGCGGCACGCGCACGGTGCTCGCGGGGCTGCAGCAACTGACGATCGGCGGGGACGTGCTGGTGGCGATCGACGGCAAGGATATTACGAGCCAGCTGGACGTGAATCTCTTGCTCAATCGGGCGTGGCCGGGCGATACGGTGACGCTGACGATCGTGCGCGACGGAAAGAAAATGGATGTGAAGGTGAAGCTGGGAGAAGGATAGGACTTTCCCCGGTGTCCCTGCGAGAATTTCCCCGTGGCGCGCTCTAAGGCCGGTTCGTTTGCGCGGCAATGCATTTCAAATCAGGGATTTGAGACTGCGTATTTCAGAGCAAGGCAAAGAGGAGCGGGCGAAGAGCGCGGCTAAGAACTCGGGGCGTTAGCGCTCGACGAGACGGGCGGGCGGGACGGCTTGGCGGGATCGGGTTCGCGCCATTCGCCGCGCAGGCGGTCGCGCTCCTCTTCACTCCGATCAAACCAGGATTCGGCAAGATCGCGCACCCGTTCGAGGGCGGCCTGCACTTCGGCCTGTTTGGCCTTCATCGTGTCGCTATCGGCGTCGGTGGGGACGCGGATCGGCGGCGCAACGAACATCACGGTCCGGGAAAACGGGAGCGGAAGGCGGAAGAGGTCCCAGGCCTTCTGGAACGTAACGCCGCGCTCGACGCCGACATGAAAGACGGAGATCGGGCGGCCGGTGCGGCGCGCGAGGATTACGGCTCCGGGCTTGGCGACGTAGCGCGGGCCGCGCGGGCCATCGATGGTGAACGCGACGTGGCGGCCTGCTTCGAGGTGGGCGGCCATCGCGGTGAGACCTTCGATCGCGCCGCGCGTGGAACTGCCCTGCGCCGTGCCGAATCCGAGGCGCTCGATCACGCGGCGGGTCCACTGGCCGTCGAAATTCACGGTGTTGAGCACCACGATGCCGCGGCCGCGCCAGATCCACGCCGCGGGAAAAATGCAGCGGTGCCAGAACGCGCCGATGGCCGGCTCGCCGGCGCTGCGGACTTGGATCGCGTTATGCACGCCGACGATTTCGGAGCGCAGCGTGGGTCCGAGCAGGCGGATGACGCCGTAGACGGCCCACGCGATCACGGGAATCTGCATCCGCCGCCAGCGTGAAAGGCGCGGCATGGGAATGGCGGATTGCGTCCCGGGGTTCGCGCCCGGAGCCGGCGCGGTCGATTGGGAGGCGTTCAGCACTGCTGTATAGTATAGGCGCTCACGATGCGGCCCCCATTCCAATTCGCATTCGGCGGCGCGATGCGCACGGCGGTTGTGCGCCCGGCGGCGTGGCTGCTGGCCACCCTGCTGCTCTGGCCCGCTATGGCGCGCGGGCAGGAAGCGCCGAGCGGCGCAGTCGGTCGAGTTGAAGGGCGCGACATTTCCGTGGAAGGCGGAGTCGGGGGCGCCGGGCGGTCCACGGCCGCGCCGAGCATTTACGTTTCGAACGGAAGCGTGGTGACCGTTCACGCGGGAAAGGCGCGGATGGCGCTATTTGCCGGAGGCAAGATCACGATCTGCGGCCCGGCAAAGTTCACGGTGCTGCTTTCCGGCGACGCGATCACGCTGGCGCTGAATTTCGGACGCATGCGCGTGGAATTGCCGGAAAAAACGTCTCTGCGCATCTTTACGCCGACGATTGTGGGGACGCCGATCGACATCAGCGGCGGCGCGCGCGATGTGACCGTGGGCCTGAGCCTGGACGATTCGCTGTGCGTGCTGGCTACGAGCGGCGCGATCCGGCTGGAACATCAGTTCACGGGCGAAAAGATTATCGTGCCGCAGGCGGGCGAATTCTTTCTGAATGCCGGAAAGCTGCTGCCCGTCGCGGGAACACCGGGGACGTGCGCGTGCCTGGCGGATGAGCCGAACGTGACGCCGAGCGCGCCGGTGACCCCGGAGTTTGCCACGGACGCGCCCGGCGAATCGCAGCCGGGAATCGAATACAGCGTATTGCAGCGCGCGAATCGGGCGCACCCGGTAGTCGCGTCGGCGAGGAGCGCACTGGTGGCGCCTCCGGCGATCGGAGCGGAAGGCGCGGTGCTGCCCGCACTGGCGTTCTCGGCAGGCGCGCCGTTACCGCCGCCGGGGCCATCACAGGATCTGATCCTGCTGATTCGCGATGCGCGCGTGTCGCCGGAGTGGCAATTCACGGGGCGCGTCGAGCCGCCTGCGTTTGCTGTGGCGATGCAGCACGCGCTGGGCGAGCACGCGATGAATCCCGCGGCAAATCGGGCCGCGCCGGCGCAACCGCCGGCAGCCGGAAAGAAAAAGAAGCGCGGAATCTGGGCGTCGCTGAAAAGAGCGTTTGGCGGAGGCGCGGAGGATTAGAGGCAGGCCGCTGGAAGAGAGGCCCTTCGGCTTCGCTCCGCGACCCTTCGGCTGACTAGAGATCCCTCGGCTCATCCGCCAGGGCGGACTCGCTCGGGATGACGACCCTCGCCGGGTCGTCACATCCCTTCGTAATTCGGGCCGCCGCCACCTTCGGGCGGGACCCACTGGATGATCTGGTAGGGATCGGCAATGTCGCAGGTCTTGCAGTGGACGCAGTTGGCCGCGTTGATCTTCAGCTTCGGCGCCCCCTTCTCCGTGACCATCTCATAGACCGCCGCGGGGCAGAAATACTGGCAGGGGTTGCCGAACTCGCGCACGCAGCGATCGCCGCAAATATTCGGCTCAAGCACGACGAGGTGACAGGGCTGATCCTCGTCGTGGCGCGTGCCGGAGTGATAGACGTCAGTGAGGCGATCGAAGGTGAGCTTGCCGTCGCCCTTGAAGCGCGTGGATTGGTCGACGAGCGAGCCATCGCGATTGAGCCTAGCGTAGTCTTCGTATCCCGGCCTGGTGCGCATCGGATCGACGAGGCCGCGGCCGCCGCTGATGAACTGAAAGCCCGCGTGGAACAGGCCTTTCCACAAACCTCCGTGAAACGCCTGATGGAAATTCCGCACTTCCCACAGCTCTTTTTTCAGCCAGCTCCGCTCGAGCTTCGTTCGATAGGCGGAGAGTTTCGCGGCCGAGGTATCTCCCGCGCAGAGCGCGTCGTAGATCGTTTCGGCGGCGAGCATGCCGCTCTTGATCGCGGTGTGGATGCCCTTGAGGCGCTGCGAATTCAGCAGGCTGCCGGAATCGCCGATGATCATACCGCCATCGAAATCGTTGCGCGGCATCGAATACCAGCCGCCGTAGGGAACGGTCTTCGCGCCGTAGCGGACGAGTTTTCCATCGGCCAGTATCCTTCGAACGAACGGGTGAGTCTTGAATTTCTGAAATGCTTCGTGCGGATCGAAGAGCGGGTTGGCGTATTCGAGGCTGACGACCGTGCCGATGGAGAGGCGATGGTCGCGCAGGCCGTAGATCCAGCCGCCGCCGTAGAGCTCGGAGCCGAAAGGCCAGCCGAGCGTGTGGGCGACGAAGCCTGCGTCGATGCGGCCGGGCTGGATGTCCCACAGTTCCTTGATGCCGATGCCGTAGACCTGGGGATTCAGGCCGTCGAGTTTCAGGCGCGCGACGAGATCTTTGGTGAGCGAGCCGCGCGGGCCTTCGGCGAGGACGGTGACTTTGGCGCGCAGCTCGTAGCCGGGCGTGAAGTTGGCCTTGGGCTTGCCGTTCTTGTCGACACCTTTGTCTTCGGTGAGGACGCCGGCGACTCCGTTTTTTTCGTAGAGCAGTTCCCTGCCCGCGAATTGCGTGAAGAGGCTGATGCCTTTTTTTTCCACCAGGCCGCCGAGCCATTTGACGAGCTTATTGAGCGAGACGACGTAATTGCCGTGGTTGCGGAGCGGCGGCGGAGTGATGGGCAGCTTGAAGGAGCCGGTTTCGGTGAAGTAGTAGGCGGCGTCGCCGGTGACGGGCGTATCAAGCGGCGCGGATTTTTCGAAGTCGGGGACGAGCTCGCGCAGGCCGCGCGGGTCCATGATGGCGCCGGAGAGCTGGTGGGCGCCGATTTCGCGCGCCTTTTCGAGGACGTAGATATTTTCGGCGGAGAGCGCGGGAGACTTTTTCGCAGCGGTATGCTGCTCGATCAGATTGGCCAGGTGCAGCGCGCAGGAAAGACCGGCGGGGCCGGCGCCGACAATGAGAACGTCGGCTTCAAGTGTTTCGCGCTCGATGGGCACGGCAGAATATTAGCAGAAGCCGAGGGATTCGCCGCGAGCCGCTATTTTGCGGATTTCAGAGTGCTATCGCCGGGTTCCCACAAAACTTTGAAAACCACGGAGCGGCGAATGTCGCCGCCGAGAAGGGTTTCAGGTATGGCTTCGATGTGGCGGTCCTGCTGTAGGTTTCGTCCCCAGACCGAGAACGTAAATCCGCGGATCGGATTTGTGGAGGCGCCCAGGTCGACTCGATTCACCAGGAGTAACTCGCCGGGGATCGCGTTGTAATGGTACCAATCCGCGTCGAAATTCAGGTGTGGCGTCAGGTCGAAGCGCGACTGCGCGTTCACCTGTTGCCTAGGATTGTGCGCTGCTGCCGGATAGCCCACGGTTGGCGTCGAAGTGCCGCGAAGTTCGGTAACTGCCGTCGAGAGGGTCCAGCGGCGAATCGGCGCGTATTTCAGAGAAAGTTCCAATCCGTGAGTTTGGCCGCGATCCAAATTGTCGACAAACAAAGGAATATCGACATAGAACGGCGAAGTGTTGACGATCATCTGGCCGGGTGCACTCAAGCCGGCCAGCCGACTGTACGCGTTGTAGAAAATCGCCGCATCGGCAGAGAATTTCTGCCCCCACTCGTACCTGTATCCCAACTCGTACGCGTGGAGAATTTCGGATTCTGCGCTCGGTTCACCGGTGACCAGCTCAAAAGTCAACGGGGGAGGCTCCGGATTGATTTGCGCGACGCGTTCTCGAACTCCTTCTTCGATCCGCGCAGGCGTCCGCACGGCACGCGAAACGGAGGCCCAAATTGCGTTCGACGGATTGGGCGTCCAGACGGCGCGGATCTGCGGCTGGTACTCGAAACCTGTGTAGTCATTGTGCTCGAATTTCGAGCCGGCGATGACGCGGAGTGCGTCCGGCACGAGGACGACGTCATACTGAATGAAGGCGCTGTAGGTGGTGTCGCGATTCGAGGACGGCACGAGGCTGGCGGTGAACGTGGAGGGAAAGCTGTCGCCGGTTGTCATAAATCCCCCACCCAACGTCAAGAGCTGCCGGGCCGAGAAGCTGCGGTTGTACTGGGCTTCGACATTGCAGATATTGCGGTAGTCCGTGTAGATGATGGCAACCCGATCTGTCCAATCGCAGAATCCGAGCACGTCGATCGAGGACTGATCTCCGGAAGTATGCTTCCAGTGGCCGAGGATGTGGCCGCCTTTCACGACGGTATTGACGTCCGTCGGCGCGGGAGGTGAAACCGGGCTGGAGATGGCGACCACATCCTTAACTCGCCCCGAGTAGCCCTCCCCGTCAAACGTGATGGAATCCTTGGGCGAAACTTTCCAGTCGAAGCGCGCGCCGCCCTGGGAGATGTTCCAGGTATCGTAGTTTTCGATGCCCGCGGCGTTGACCGTGGGCAGCCAATAATTGCTGGTACCGTAGACGCGGTAGTCGAAATTCTGTCCCACAGTTCCGCCGTAGCGCACGCGGGCCGCGTAGCCCTCATTGACGCCCGCGGAGGTGGAAACCTGCGGCCCTTGGGTGTTCGCTGCTTGCTTGGTGATGATGTTGATCACGCCGTTCACGGCGTTCGCTCCCCACAACGTGCCGCCCGGACCGCGAATCACTTCGATGCGATCAATGTCCTCGAGCGGCGGGTCCTGCACGTCCCAGTAAACGCCGCCGAATGTGGGTGAATACACGATCCGGCCATCAATGAGAACGAGCATCTTGTCGTTGAAGGTGTTGCTGAAGCCGCGCGCGCTGACCAGCCATACGTGAGCGCTCTGCTGCACAACGTACATGCCGGGCACCATGCGCAATGCGTCCGGTACCGAGGAATATCCGCCGCGGCGGATGTCTTCTCCCGTAATCACGAAGATTGCAGCCGGTGCCTTCGAAAGCGTCTCCGATTTTTTGGAGGCCGAGGTTACCTCGATTTTCATCAGGTCCTCGAGGCTTTGACTGGTGAGATCGGGCGGTGAGTTCTGCCCAAGGACCGGCGCGCAGCACAGAATAAGCGCAGAGAGGGCGTGAGCCGCATGAATGAGCGTCGGAGTCCATGAACGAACGCGCACACAATCGGATTGGATAGTCGCCCGCGGACTCGGCACAGAGCTGTTCCTCACTTACTGATCACTGAGATCGGCCGGAGGATTTCGCGAAATTAGGGAAATGCCGGGCGAGCGTTTCAAGCGCTGCAACGCGATCCGTATGGGAGGACCCCGATGTTCCAAGTCGGAACACTCGCGACGTAGGCGCTGCGGACGGTTAGTCGAGCGATCGGGAGGAGGCAGGGATAGGCGTCAAGTAGAACCGCTCGACGCTCAAACTATCAGCGGGCAAGTTACTTCGAGGCGAGGGAGACGCAGGAGTTCTCGTACTTGCCGGAGCCCATGGCGCCGTCGGGAAAGATGTGGTGCTCGGCGATCCACTGGAACGATTCCTCGAAGGCTTCCTTCGTGTAAGGCTCGAAGACGATGCGCTCGCCGGGGCCCCAGCGGCGGGTATCCATCATGTTGTGGAAGCGGACGGGAAATTCTTTCTTGTAATGGTGCGTGCAGAGATCGGGGCGCAGATCGATATCGCGCTGGGCTTTTCGAAGCGCGCGGAAGTATTTCTTCACGTCCTCCATGTCGGGATCGCGCTGGATCAGAGTGGCCATCATGAAGGTGGTGTCGATCACTTTGCGGAAGCCGAGCTGCTCGAGGAAATAGTACGGGCCGCTGAAGAGCGAGGCGGCGGGAACCTTGCGGTCGATCAGCATCTCCATGCGGCTGAAGAGCAGGCCGTCGGCGAAGGAGAGCTTGATGTCCGCGGGGTTCATGTACTGCTCAAGCGCCTGGATCGCGGAATAGTGGCTGCCGGACTGGTAGCCGACCGAGATGGGAACGCCGGCGAGCTGCGAAGGCTGGTGAATCGGCGAATCGGGCGGGACGAAAATCCCGGCGGGCGAGACGGAGTAAGCGTCGGCGTAGAGCTTGCCGTGGCCGGCCGAGGCGGAGACGTTGACGGTCCAGTGGCAGGCGCAGCCGATGTCGGAGCCGCGGCCTTTTTCGAAAGTTTGATAGGCGCCGACTTTGTTGCCGAGCTGGTGATCGCGGCCTTCGGCGGAGCGGAGCGCTTCGTGGAATTCGTAGTCGAGGCCCTCGGCGGCGAAGTAGCCCTTCTCGTCCGCCACCCATTCATGCAGCCGCATGTGCGGCGCGATCACGAATTTCGCCATGTCTTCCCCCGAAATTCCGCGGTTTCCGTTGCGCTATCGTAGCACTTTGCATTTCCGGCGTGGAGCAACTTCGCGCGACGCCACGACATCGCGCGCACCGCGACGAGCATTTCCACAGCGTGGCGTTGGCTGCGGCAAACCGGTACGCTATACTGACGCTCCGAAACTCAGGCAAACAATCCAACACTCACACGAGAGCGGTTCCATTCCCATTCCTGGCACAACAAGCCGGAGCGTCGCGGTCGTAGGCGGATCGGCCGCGGGACTCTTTGCGTCGGCGCTGCTGGCGCGGCGGGGCGTGCCGGTGCGCGTGTTCGAGCGCGGGGAGACGCTGAAACCGGCGGAGCGGACGCTGATCGTGACGCACCGGATGCGGTCGATTCTGGGGCGGGCGGCGGAATCGAGCGTGCTGAACGAGATTCGGCGCTTCGAGCTTTTCACCGACGGTCGCGCGGCGACGATCGCGCTGAAGGATCCCGACCTGATCATCGAGCGGCGGAAGCTGATTCAGGGGCTGGCCGAGGAAGCGCAGAAAGCGGGCGCGCAGATCGAACTGGGGCGGCGGTTTCACGCGCTGCATGCGAACGGCAGCGGAATGACGGTGGAAGTGGAGCGGTGCGCGGACGGAAGCCGCGAGGAGGTGCGCGCGGAGACGGTGGTGGGCGGCGACGGCGCGGCGAGCCGCGTGGCGCGCGCGGCGGGCTGGGCGCCGCTGGAAACGGTGCCGCTGGTGCAGGCGATCGTGCCGCTGCCGAAGGACATGCCGGCGGATACGGTGCGCGTCTGGTTCGTGCCGCAGGACACGCCGTATTTCTACTGGCTGATTCCGGAATCGGCGACGCGCGGCGCGCTGGGCGTGATCGGCGAGTCCGGGCCGGAGACGCGGAAGCGGTTCGAACAGTTTCTGGAAAAACGAAAACTTGATCCGATCGAGTTTCAAGGCGCGCGCATTCCCGCTTACAGACGCTGGGTTCCGGCGCGACGGCCGTTTGGGAACGGATCGGTCTATTTAGTGGGCGACGCGGCTGCGCAAGTGAAGGTGTCGACAGTGGGTGGAATCGTGACCGGATTTCGCGGGGCGATGGGCGTCGCGGAGGCGATCTTGAACGGCGGGCAGAGCCGCGAGTTGAGAGCGCTGCGGCGCGAGCTGGATTTTCATCTGCTGCTGCGGCGGTCGCTGCACCACTTCGAACAGGCGGACTACAGCCACCTGGTGGATCTGCTGAACGATCCCGCGAAGCAATCTCTTGGGGAGTGTTCGCGCGACGACGCGTGGAAGCTACTGTGGCGCGTGTGCCTGCGGCAGCCGCGGCTGGTGCTGCTGGGTCTGCGCGGACTGCTGATGAGAAGCAAGTCGATCGACAAGCCGGGTGCCTAGCAGGACTGAGATGGCCCGCCGTTTCTCCTTTCGAATTGCTGCTTTGATCGCGCTCGCTGTGGTGTGCGCGGCGGGTGTGGTTGCGTTTCGGGGCGTGGGGCGCTGGCTGATTCGCCAGGACGAGCTGGCTCCGGCGGATGCGATCGTGGTGCTGAGCGGGAGCATGCCGTGGCGCGCGGAAGAGGCCGCGCGACTTTACCGGATGGGCGAGGCGAAAGAGGTGTGGGTGAGCCAGCCGACGGCGCCGTCGGGGGAACTCGCGGCGATGGGCGTGCAGTATCTAGGCGAGGACCATTTCAACCGCGAGGCGCTGGTTCACAGTGGGGTGCCGGAAGCCGCGGTGCGCACGCTGCCGCAGCCGATCGTCGACACGCAGGAGGAAGTCGAGGAAATCGCGGATCAGCTGAAACGCGAGGGAAAGACGAGCGTGATCATCGTGACTTCCCCGCAGCACACGCGGCGGGTGCGGACGCTATGGCGAAGGCTGATCGGCGCACAGCCGCGCGCGATCGTGCGAGCGGCGTATGAGGATCCGTTCGACGCGGATCATTGGTGGCACAACACGCAGGACACGTTTTCCGTCGCGCGCGAGCTGATGGGATTGACGAACGCGTGGCTCGGCTTTCCCGTGCAGCCACATTCACGCTGATACCCGCGCACCGAGGCCGGCGACGCGGACTAGTCGCGGTCCGGCATGAGAGACGCCGGACCGGATTCCAGAATCTTCCAGCGGTCCCACTCGGATTTCTTGATCAGGTCGTGCAGGCGGAGCTGCCATTCGATTCCGAGGGATTCGTCGCGGTCGGAATAGAAGGCGTGCCAGGCGCGGCCCGGCAGATCCGGCGAACCCGAATCGCCATTGCCGTTGGCCGCAGGATCATGGCTGCGAAAGGCAGCGAGCTGCGCGGCGTCGAGAGGAACGCGAAAAAAGAGAATGTCGCCCTGCGCTGCAGCGCCATTGTGACCGTTGCCCGAGCCGTTTTGCGAGCGCGCGGCAAGGTGCGCGGAGAATTCGAGCGAATTCGCGCGGAGCAGCAAGGCCAGCGACGGCGGGCGCTCCGCCGACGGCCCTGGACGCGCGAGCGGCAACTCCCAGAGAGTGAAGGAGTCGTTGCCGTTCGAGGCGTCGGAGTAGAGGTCGATCGAACGGGTCTGCCAGCCGACGGCTTTGCGATCGGGCAGAATCTCGGCGATTGTCGCGACGGTGTGGCTGCGCCAGCGCTCGAGCTTCACCGAACCGACGAATGTGCCGTGCTCCCGCACGAACGATTTTTCGTCCTCGGTGGCGTGCAGCGCGTCGTTCCAAAAGCGGTCGTCGAGACGGAAGGAAAGCGTGAAGACTTGCTCGAGGGGCATGGGCGCCGCTTCGCTGAGGCGCTCGAGAAACTGCGGATCGGCAACCGTCTCGATGTTCTGGACGCGCTCGGCGAGCCGACGGACAGACCAAGCCTGATGTCGCAGAATCCGTTGCCAGTGCTGCAAGAGCACGAAGAATACAAACAGAATCACGACAGCAATCAGAAGGGCCAACCAGCCGGCATCCATGCGTATTAACTCCGGATCCGCCCGAGAGCGGCGGGACAGCGCCCTCGTTGGGCGGATTCTACTACCAATTCTTGGCGAGGCCTAATCTACGGCGGACTGGATGGCCGGGGCCAGCGCTCCGCTCAGGATGACGGCCGACGGTGGATGGGCGCCGATTTCCAAGCAAGCCGCCACCAGGGAGAGAAACATGGCTGCGTGAGGTTGCGCGGGCGCGGGACAGGGGATTATCATTCAGCCGCTATGAACCTCCCTCGACTGGCAGCGCTGGTATGCGCCTTGGTGTCCACTGTGGGCGTCGCGCGGGCACAAACACAATCGACTACACAAGGCGCACCGAGCGACGCGTCGCCGGCCGCGAGCACGCCGAGCGCGCAGACATCGCCAGGCGCATCGACGACGCAGTCCACGACAAATTCCTACAACATCGAGATCGACGGCACGAAGCAGTGGGTCGACACGAACATCGATCTGCACGCGGGCGAGAAGATTCATGTGACGGCGACGGGAACCGTGACGTACGCGGCGCAATCGTCCAAGCAGAAGGCGCGCTCATTCGGCCCGGGCGGACTGACCCGCAGCTTTGCCGATCTGGTGCACCAGTATGCGGTGACGGACGCGGGGCACGGCGCGCTGATCGGAAGGCTGGGGGCAGCGGATGCGGGCGGGCAGCCGTTTCTGGTGGGCGCGTCTTCGGATTTCGAGGCGCCGGTGGCGAACCGTCTGTTCCTGGGCATCAATCAGAGCCAGAAGGACGGGCAGTCCGCGAGCGGAAACTTTCAGGTGACGATCGAGGTTGTCAGCCAAGGAACGACGGCAGGCGCCGACGCGGCGGTGGGAGGTCCTGCGGAGACTCGAATCGCGGGGATCACGCCTGACCTGCTAAGCGAGATTCCGCGGCGCGTGTCCGACCAGCAGGGTAATGCGGGGGACATGGTGAACGTGCTTCTGCTCGGCACGGAGGATCAGGTGGTCGCGACGTTCAAAGCCGCGGGCTGGGTGCACGTGGACAGCTCGGTGGGAGATACGGTGCTCGCGGGTCTGGTCGATTCGCTGGAGAAGAAAGACTATCTGACGATGCCGATGAGCACGCTGTATCTGTTCAAGCGGCCGCAGGATTACGGCTTCGCGCACGCGGAGCCGGTGCGCGTGGTGATGTCGCGAAATCACCTGCGCGTCTGGAAATCACCGTACACGGCGAACGGAAAGACGGTGTGGTGCATCGCCGCGACGCACGACATCGGATTCGAGCGCGATCAGCGCAACAACAGCGTGACCCACAAGATCGATCCGGCGATCGACGGCGAGCGCGAATACGTGAACAACACGCTGACCGGCACGGGCCTCGTGGAAGCGCGCGACCACGTGACGCCATCGGATGCACTGACCACCGCGAAGACCGCCACAGGCGGCGAGTTTCATTCCGACGGGCGCATCCTCGTGCTGGTTCTCAAATCCGCGGCGGCAGGCAGCGACTAGCTGACCTACTTGCTCGCCGAAGCGCCGGTCACCACGAACTTGAAGATCGCCGTACCGGACGGATAGAGTAGATCGCGAAATTGCGTGGTCTGCTCTTCACCGGGATCGATGCTCAGGCTGATCTTCCCGGTATTCTGCGTGATAACGCTGTTGTCGGCTCCCAGGTAAGTCGTCTTGTACGCGATGTCCTTGTACGAATACGTGTGGGACATGTTCCGAAGGTCCACGGACCAGACGGCGATAGTGCCCGTGGGATCCTTGTCCATTTTGACGCTGATGACGCGCAGGTCTTTCGCCGCATCAGCATCCGCGGCAGGCGCGCTGGCGGCCGCCGAAGACGCGGCTGAATTCGTCTTCGAGCCGCTCCTCGGGCCCATCACGTAGTACCCCAGCCCACCGGCAATGAGCAAAACCACGACAACGCCGATCAGCATCCCTGCGTTGCCGGACCTTTCCTTCTGCTGTTGTGCCTCGAACATGGCTGTGCCTCCCTATCGGCCGGACTTACCGGCCTGGTTCCCCTTGGCCCACGGAATTGCGTTCGATGGCAAGATCGCCGAACCGTACACGGAATTCCCTCTCGTTGCGCGGAAATTAGCACGATGGGCCGTGCCCGTTCAATAGATTCTGTTTCTTGCGGCGGTTTCGGCCGGGGGCGCACGGACGAGGGTGGTTGTACGAAGAAACCAACGAAGCCGCACAAACCGGCCTGCTGCACTCAGAAGGAATCGTTTTGGGAAAGCAGCAGTGCTGAGTATCATCCAAGGTTCCCGGACCGGCGCCCGATCCCCAAGAGGAGTCCCGCAAACCAAGGAGAAAGCGATGGCGATGATGAAGGCGGTGCGGATTCACGAGTATGGCGGGCCGGAGGTGCTGCGCTATGAAGACGCGCCGCGGCCGGAGCCGGGGGCGGGCGAAGTCCTGATCCGTGTACACGCGGCAGGAGTCAATCCCGTCGACGTCGGAGTGCGCTCGGGGTTCCTCAAAGAACGGCTCCGCTACACGCTGCCGATGATTCCCGGATGGGACGTCTCCGGCGTCGTCGAAGCCGTGGGGCCGGGCGCGTCGCGCTTGAAAGCGGGCGATGAGGTGTACAGCCGCCCGGATATCGCGCGCAACGGATCGTACGCCGAATACATCGCGGTGAAGGAATCGGAGGTCGCACTGAAACCGAAATCGATCGACCACGTGCACGCGGCGGCGATTCCGCTGGCGGCACTGACCGCGTGGCAGGCGCTGTTCGATGCTGCGAAGCTCTCGGCAGGCCAAACCGTGCTGATTCACGGAGCGGCGGGCGGCGTTGGCAACTATGCGGTCCAGTTTGCCAAGCTGAAGGGCGCGCGCGTCATCGCGACGGCATCGTCGCGGAATCATGAGTTTTTGCGTTCGCTCGGCGCGGATCAGGTGATCGATTACAACACGACGAAATTCGAAACCGTCGTGCACGATGTGGACGCCGTCCTGGACACGATCACGGGCGAAACGGCGGACCGGTCGTACGGCGTGATCAAGAAAGGCGGAATTTACGTTTCGATTCTGATGCCGCCGTCGCAGGAAAAGGCCGCCGCGCACGGCGTGCGCGTGGCGCACACGTTCGTCCAGCCGAATGTCGAGCAACTGAACGAGATCGCGAAGCTGGTCGATTCAGGCAAGCTCAAGATCACTCTCGAGAAAGTCTTTCCGCTCGCTGAGGCCCGCGCCGCGCAGGAGTTGAATGCGACCAAACACACGCGCGGCAAGATCGTGCTGCGGGTGATCTAGGCGGCCGGACGCGGCTTGCGCGGGCACGCGGCGATGGGATATAACCGCGCGGCTGCGCGGGAAACGCGAGCAGCGCTGCGTGCGTCACAATAGGCACGTCGAAGCATGTGGAATCCGGT
Organism: Verrucomicrobiia bacterium; assembly: GCA_035500255.1. Taxonomy (GTDB): domain Bacteria; phylum Acidobacteriota; class Terriglobia; order Acidiferrales; family UBA7541; genus Palsa-295. The sequence goes on from DATJXJ010000031.1 coordinate 17,690, forward strand.
TTGGGGGAAATGGATGAATAAGGTTCACGGTTTGGGTTGTTCGTGTTTACTCGCAGTTTGGATGGCGATCGCGCCCGGGGCGAGCGCGCAGGTGGACAACGAAACGCCTCCGCCAGCGGCGCCGGCAAACCGCCCGGCCGCACAGGGGCAGCAGGAGCAGCAGCCGCCCCAGCCCGGCCAGTTCGCGTCGCCGCTCGCGCATGGCGAGGTGAAGAATTACAAGCCCGTGACGAACGAGATGCTGCTGAATCCGAGCCCCGATGACTGGCTTCAGTACAGCCGCACGTACGATGCGTGGCGGTATAGTCCGCTGAAGCAGATCACGAAGAAGAACGTGGGCCGGCTGCGGCAGGCGTGGGTGCGCGGATTGCCCGCGGGCACCACGGAGACGATTCCAATCGTGCACGACGGCGTAATGTACACGATCGCCCCCGGCGGCGGCGTGGATGCGATCGACGCGACGAACGGCGACATCATCTGGGAGTACAAGCGCGCGTTCAAGGATCCGCGGCTGGGCGGGCAGGAGCGCACGAAAGCCCTGGCGATTTATGACGACATGCTGTACTACACGGCGCCGGACGGTTACGTGGTGGCGCTGGATGCCAAGAACGGCAAGGAGCGCTGGACCACGTTCAAGACCGATTCGCAGAACACGTCCGGCGCGATCGTGGTGGACGGAAAAGTGATTTCGGGCGGCACGTGCGGACGCGGGCGCGAGAGCTGCTTCATCGAGGCCGACGACGCCGAGACCGGAAAGATGCTCTGGCGATTCTTCAATATCGCCGGGCCGGACGATCCCGGCTACGCTTCGTGGAACGGCGCGGACAACAAGGATTTCACGGCGTCGACGTGGGGAATGCCGGGAAACTACGATCCGGTCCGCAAGGTGATCTACTGGGGCATCGCGAATCCATCGCCCTACGAACGGCTGGCGCGGCACGGCGGCGATCCGGATGGAGTCTCGCGCACGGCTCCGGCCGATCTCTACAGCAATTGCACGATTGCGCTCGATCCTGAGACCGGCAAGCTGAAGTGGTATTACCAGCACCTGCCGGCAGACGACTGGGACACCGATCACACGCACGAGCGGACGCTGGCGACGACAACGTACAATCCCGACCCGAAGGCGGTGAAGTGGTACAACACGGAAGTGCCGCGCGGATCGAAGCACGACGTGGCCGCGATGGTGGGCGAGAGCGGCATCATGTTTGTGCTGGACCGCAACGACGGCACGTTCCTTTGGGCCGAGCCCGTGCCGGTGGACGCGCCGAACCTGGCGATTTCCAACGTCGACGGAAAGACCGGCAAGACCACGATCAACTGGGACGTGGTGATGAAGAAGCCGGGCGATCATCACGTGATCTGCTACTGGAACGGCCGCAGCTACTGGCCGACGGCGTACTCTCCAGAAACGAATTCGCTGTACACCAGCTACGTGGACAACTGCCTCGACATGACGGGGACCAGCACGAGCGGCAGGCGGCGCGGGATCCTGCGGGAGGGATCGGACATCAACGCGATCGCGGGGCTCGCCAAGATCAATCTCTCGACGGGTGAAATGACGAAATTCGACGTGCAGCGCGCGCCCGGCACGGGAGCGTTGCTGGCGACGGCGGGCGGACTGATTTTCCACGGAGACATCAACCGGCGGTTCCGCGCATTCGATGCGGCGACCGGCCAGAAGCTGTGGGAGTCGATCCTGGGCGGACCGGTGTCGGTGAGCACGATCACGTATGCGGTGAACGGCAAGCAGTACGTTTCCGTGATCACCGGGGACAACCTGGCCGAGGGAACGCTGTCACGGCAGACCGATACTCCTCTGGTGACGGGACACAACGCGATCTACACATTCGCGCTGCCATAGAAAAAGAGCAGGGCTGAAGAACCGAGCGGCCGTTCGATCCCGACGATTCGGGGCTGAACGGCCGCAATTGTTTTGAGCCGGGTCTGCGAGGTCTGCGAGGTTTACGCGGCCTTGGGCTTGAGGCCGAAGAGCTTCACGGCGTTGTCCTTCAGGATCAGGGGACGGACCTCGTCCTTGAACGCAGCTTTCGCGAAGTCGGCGAGCCAGCGGTCGGGCGTGATCAGGGGATAGTCGGAGCCGAAGAGCAGCTTGTTCTTCAGCAGCGAATTTCCGTATTGGATGAGGCTTGGCGCGAAGTATTTGGGCGACCAGCCGGAGAGATCGATGTAGACGTTGCGCTTGTGAAGACAGATGGAGATCTGCTCGTCCTGCCACGGGAACGCCGGGTGCGCCAGGATGATCTTCAGGTCGGGGAAATCGACGGCGACGTCATCGATGTACATGGGGTTTCCGAATTTCAGGCGGATGCCGCCGCCGCCCGGTGTGCCCGTGCCGATGCCGCTGTGCCCGGTGTGAAACACGACGGGAACGCCCGCTTCCTCGATGACGCGGTAGAACGGATAGACCGTGGGATCGTTGGGGAAAAACTGCTGGATGGGCGGGTGCAGTTTGAAGCCGCGGACCTTGCCGGTGGCGACGAGGCGCCGGGCTTCGGCGATGGCACCGGGGCCGCGGGTCGGGTCGATGCTGACAAAGGGAATCATGATGTCCGCGTTTTGCGCGGCGAACTCGAGGACCGAGTCGTTTGAGACCTGGGGGCGGCCGGAGAGCCGCTCGTCCACGGTGAAGATCACGCAGGCGATATTGCGCGAGCGATAGTATTCCGCCATTCCCTGGCGGCCGCGCGGCGCGCCTTCGCCGAAGTATTTCTTGGCTGCTTCGTCCGTCGCGGTTTCCTCGCCCTCGTGCTCGACGTGCGTGTGCACGTCGATCGCGGTCAGGCGGTCCACATCCATCACTTTCTCATTGGCCATTCAAAGCTCCCGGTTTGATTTCGGATCGTTCAGAAAGACGGTCGAATCAGCGCAGAGATTATCTGTTTTTTCGGGGCAATCCTCAACAAGTTCAAGGGACGGAGCCGGGCGAGCGGGGGCGGGATCAGGCGGACTTGGCGGAGGGGCGCTGGCTTTCCCAGGCGTTGCTGAGGCGGCGAATCGTCTCGCGGAGGCGAACGGCCAGTTCCACGACGGTTTGAAGTCTCTGCGTATCCACGGCGGAAAGATGGTCGCGATGGGCGAGGACGAGCTCGGCATTGCCGAGGATTCCCGTGAGAGGGTTATTGATTTCGTGACGAAAGATCGAGCCGATGTCGCCGGGCAGTTCCGCCCACGGCGGCACGAGCACCGATTGCGACATTTCGGCCCAGCGCGAGCGGCGATCCACGAGGCTGGCAACCAATGGCACGAAATCTCCCGCGCGGGCGACGAATTCGACATGACCGGAGGCGACCCAGCGCGCGACCTCGAACTGGCGCTCGGGCGGGGCGATCAAGACGACGGGAGCGCTTGAGGTCAATTGGCGCAGGAGTCCGTCAATCGGCTCGTGACCGGCGAGCGCGGAATCGAGCACAATCGCGTGCGGGGCGATGCGACCTGCGAGATCGCAGAGGTGCGCGAGCTCCGAGACGAGGACGACGCGGCCGGCGCGCGCGACTCGCTGTATTTCGCGGGACAAATGCTCGGCGAGCACTTCGTCGGCGGTGCCGAGCAGCGGGCTGTGATCGGGAAGAGTCATGGTTTTTCGGACGACGCCGGACATTCGGATTACGTCCTGAGACTGGAGGTTCTGCCGGGCACGCCGGCCTGGATCTCTTCGGGCTGCTTCGAATCGCTGCTGAGAAGACCGTGCACGGCCAACTTAAGCTCCTCCACGAGAAAGGGCTTGGCGAGATACGGCAGGTCCTTCGATTGGAGAAATTTCAGCGTGCGAGGAGCGAGCGTGTCGCCGGTGATGAATATGATCCGGTCGCGCATCGGACTGCCGGCCCGAACGAGCGCTTCGTAGAAAGCGGGGCCGTCGAGGCGCGGCATGCGCAGGTCGCAGATTACGAGGTCGTACGCGCCGCGGGAGAGACGGGTTAGTCCTTCCTGGCTATCGAGCACGGCCTCGACGCGATGGCCCTCCTCGCGGAGCACGTCGACGATCAATTGCGCTACGGTGGGTTCGTCTTCGACAACGAGGATGCGGTGAGAAGCAGAGGCGCCGGGGCCTCGCTGGGCGCGGAGCGAGACGGGGGGCGCTTCCTTGGCCGTGACGGGAACGAGCGGGAGCTCGACTGTGAACTTCGCGCCGCCGCCCGATTGGTTCTCGACCGTGATTTCGCCGCCGTGCTGGTGGACGATGCCGTAGACGATCGACAACCCCAAGCCGGTGCCCAGACCGGCGACCTTCGTGGTGAAAAAGGGATCGAAGATCCGCGAGGCGATAGCCGGAGGAATGCCGGGGCCGTCGTCAGACACTTCCAGGACAATCGACTCTGCGCTCTTCTGGCCGGCGCCGTGGAAGGAGTGGCGCGTGCGTATGCGGATGTGACCGTGCCCGCGATCTTCGAGGAGCGCCTGCTCCGCGTTGACCACCAGGTTGAGGATGATCTGCTGCAACTGATAGGGATCGGCCATCGTGTGAGGCAAACCCGGCGCGAGATCACATTCGACGATGATGTCTTCGACTTTCAGCTCGTAGCTGCGAAGGGCGACGGTACGCTCGACGATTTCGTTGACGTCCACGCGGCTGCGCTCCGGTTTGTTTTCGCGCGCGAAGTAGAGGAGGTTTTTGACGATGCGGCGCGCCCGCTCCGCCTCGTGATAGACGTTTTTCGCTTCGGCCAGCTGCGCGGGCTGAAGGCCGTGGCCGAGCAGAAGCTGAGCGTAGCCCATGATCGCGGTGAGAGGATTGTTCAACTCGTGGGCGATGCCGGAGACGAGCTGGCCCATCGCCGCCATTTTTTCGGTCTGCAGCATTTTCGCCTGAATCTGGCGCTCTCCCGTAACGTCGGAATAGAGCTCGAACCAGCCGACGGGGCGGCCCTCCGCGTCGAGCACCGGCCGGAAGAAGCGCTCGATCACGCGCTGGGCGGGGCGCACCAGCTGCAATTCATCGTGGCCCGGCTCTCCGGCACCCGCGAGATACGACTTCCAGGGCACAGAGAAGGCGGCGGGGTCGCGGAAGCGAGCGCCAATCAGCTCCTGGAGCGCTTCGAAGGTGGCGGCCTCATGGACGGCGCGGGCGCTGAGGCCGAAAAGCTGCCCGAAGCGTGCGTTGGACACGCGCACGCGTCCGGACGGATCGAGCAGGACGACGCCGACCTGGAGCGAATCGAGGACGCTGCGGAGTTCGGCGTCGAGATGGCGCGATTCCGCCTCGGCGCGCTGGACGATCGATCCCTCTTCGAGGCAAAGAAGCAGGTGGTGAGAACCGGGCAGGATGGCGCGCAGTGTGATGCGGACCGGGAATCCAGTGGAAAGCGAGGCTTCGAGCGCGTGGTGGTGGCCGGATCTGTTCGAGTGCTTCCACAGCGATTTCATCCGGTCGACGGTCGGATCGGACACGAAATCGGAAAGGCCAGCCTTGCCGTGAGCGGAATCCTTGAGACGAAGAAGCTCGGCAGCGCGGCGATTGGCTTTGTGGATCACGCCGGCCGCGTCGATGACGAGCAGGGCCTCGGCGCTCGAGTCAAAGATGGCGTGGAAGGCCGCAGCGCCCGGGATGTGCAGGGCGGAAAACGCCGCCGAGTGAGGAAGAAGCCTGCGGTTCGAGTGGGCTGTGTCCGCCATGTTTGAGCTGGGCGCAACGGCGTGCGGGCGAGCTTCCGGTCAGCCTCCCTGAACGATCCAGTAGCTCGAGAGCAGCGCCAAGCCGAGCGCAATGGCGTATTCCAGGCAGCGGCGCACAGTCCCCGTGCAGGTGGTCGCGGTGAAGAGGCTTGCGATGTCACGCACGCGGCGTGCAGTGCATAACGCGGACCAAGCGGCAGGCGGATTCAAGTTCCTGTTTTTCAATGCATTGGCGGAGGCTGCGCGATATCCACATGTGGTCGAGTTCCCTTTTCGAAACGGGCGGCGAGCAGGCTTCCCTGTCTAGGAATTTTGCGCGAGCGAGATGGAGGCGGAGCCGCCTGGCCGGAACGCCGAGGCCGATTAGTTGGCTTGGGCGTGGGCTTCGGCGTCGTACTGCTTGAGCTTGCGATAGAGCGTCGTCTTACCGATGCCGAGGAGACGCGCCGCCGCGAGTTTGTCGCCACCGGCCTCGTGCAGAGCCCGCAGGATGGCGCGGCGTTCAAGCTCTTCGAGCGGGAGAAGCTCGTCACTTTGGGGCATACGCTCGCCGACGCCGTACTGGAGATTGGACGGGAGGTCGCCGACGTGCAGGATGGGGCCCGAGCCGAGCGCCACGGCGCGCTCAATGGCATTTTCGAGTTCGCGGACGTTGCCCGGCCAATCGTACGCGAGCAGGCGAGCCATGGCGTCCTCGGAAATCGTTCGAACATGGCCGCTCGACTCGCTGAATTTCTCGAGGAATGAGTTCACGAGGATGGGAATGTCGCTCTTGCGTTCGCGGAGAGGCGGGAGCTTGATCTGGACGACGTTCAAGCGGAAGAAGAGATCCTGCCGGAACTGGCCCTGGCGGACGGCAGCCTCCAAGTCGCGATTGGTCGCGGCGATCACGCGAGTGGCGATGGAAACGCGATCGGTGGAGCCGACGGGCTTCACTTCCTTTTCCTGCAAAGCGCGCAAGAGTTTCGCCTGGAGATCGATGGGCAGGTCGCCGATTTCGTCGAGGAAGAGGGTGCCGTTGCCCGCGGATTCCATCAGTCCGGTCTTGGCATGCATCGCCCCGGTGAACGCTCCCTTCACGTAGCCGAAAAGCTCGGATTCGATGAGCGTGGGGACAAGGGAGGAGCAATCGACGGGCACGAACGGCTCGTTGCGGCGCGGCCCCGCGAAGTGGATCGAGCGGGCGACCAACTCTTTGCCGGTGCCGCTCTCGCCGAGAATCAGGACGGGATATTTGTGCTGGCTGACCTTTTCGACGAGCGCGTAGACCCGCTGCATTTTCGGAGAGACGCCGATCAAGCCGCCGAAGCCGGGGCGCGTGCGAAGCTGTTCGCGCAGGACGCGGTTTTCCTGATCGATTTCGAGCGCGTGCGAAACGCGCTCGATCTTGGCGCGCAGATCGGGGACGTGGAACGGTTTGGTGACGTAGTCGGCCGCCCCCATGCGCGTCGCTTCGACGGCGCTTTCGATGGTTCCATACTGCGTGAGGACGATGACGGCCGTTTGCGGATGGATTTCCCTGATGCGCCGAAGGAGTTCAAGGCCGCCCAACTGGGGAACGCGGAGGTCGGTGAGCACGATGTCGACCGGATACTGCTCGAGCGAATCGAGAGCCTGCTCCGTGGTCGATGCGGTGCGGGTGCGAAATCCAGCGTCAGTCACGACATCGCGGCAGAGGTTTCGCGTCGTGTCCTCATCGTCCACAATCAGGACGGTGAGGCCGCCAGTCCGTCCAACAGGGATGACGGCTTCGGTTCCGGTAGCTGCCATTGCGATTCCCCTTTCAGTCTGCATTTCCCGAGTGGATGCAAGGCGCGAACCAATTCGGGCTCATGCGAGTGCTGAAATGAAAGCTCTTAGGCTCGAAAGCAAGGACCCGAGGGGGGCGAATGTAGTGCCGAAACGGAACGAATGACAAGATCGTAAGAATACGTACGCCCGCAAGTGACACATAATCAGAGCGATGCCTGAATGAAACCGGCTCGGCTCCCTAATTGAAACTGGCCGTTTCGCATGTACAATTGGATTGGGCACGGGAGAGGCTTTTGGAGAGTCGGTCGAGCCACCCGGATAGGCCCGACAACATCTGAGTAGCAGGTTCGCAGCACCGCTTTCTATCCAGCAGAAAGCGCCAAGCCAAATACATGAAGGAGGAAGCGTATGAAACGGATTTCTATGCTTCCGGCTATGGCGGCTTTGCTGGTCCTCACGATCGCCGCCGAATTGCCGGTATTCGCGCAGGGACAATTGGCGGCTTCCGCCGCTCCGAATGAAGTTGTGTCGGGAACGCGCTTTCTAGTCCGGCTGCAGAATGCGCTGGGCACGGGAGAGGCGAAGCCCGGAGAGGAGTTCACCGTCCGGACGATTGAGCCGCTTGCAAGCGCCGATGGAACCACGTTGCCGGCAGGCGCGGAGATCCGCGGTCACGTCGACAAGGTCGTTTCGGCTCACAAGTCGGGGCGGGCGCGAATATGGCTAACGTTCGACGACATACGGACTCCCGACGGGTGGATGCCTCTGGTCGCGATGGTGGATGACGTGCCGGGAGTGCACTCGATCCGGGTGGATTTCAACCGCGAAGGAGAGATCGAGGCCGCGTCGGACAAGCGGCAGGAGGCGTTTGAGGTGGCGCTGGCCGGGGCGCTGGTGGGAGCGGCTCCGGGCGTCGCGTCGAAGGACAAGAAGGACGCGGCGATGGGCGCCGCGGTCGGCGCGGTCACCGCGTACATGGTCGCGTCGAGTCTGGGCCAGGAATTGACGATCGACAAGAACACGAAGCTGGAGCTGATGCTCGAGCGGTCGCTGTTCTTTGGCCGGACATAGCGCGCTACACGGCTCTTCCTTTCAGGCACGCGGAGCGACGGGAGGAGTGCGTCGGCAAGACGCGCCGCGGTGAAGGCACTCGCCTTGGAATTCCGCAGAATCGCTGGTAGATTCGAATGATTCATGGCCAACGAGAATTCATCGCTGCAGCGCATCCTGATCGTCGAGGATGAAGAGAACGCGCGCAAGGGCTACGAAGCCCTGCTGCGGAAGTGGAACTGCGACGTTCTGGGAGTGGGCAGCGGCGAGGACGCGCTGGCGCGATTTCCGGAGTTTCGGCCGCAGGTGATCCTGGCGGACGTCGAGCTGCCGGGAATGAACGGGCTGGAGCTGCTGCGGCATCTGGGCGAGGAAATCCACCACATTCCCGTAATCATCATCACCGGGCGCGGCAGCGACGAGCGCGTGGTGCAGGCGATCGAGGCGGGCGCGTTCTGGTACATCGAGAAGCCGCTGAAGCCGCCGGTGCTGCGGGCGCTGCTGGATCGGGCTTTGGGCCGCGTGCGGGACCGGCAGGCGGTGGCCGTACTGACGCGGCAACTGCGGGATGCAGGGAAACTGGGGGCGCTCGTGGGCGCGTCTCCTGGAATGCAGGAAGTGATGCGGCAAGTGGAGATGGTGGCGCCGTCGACGGCGTCGGTGCTGATCACGGGCGAAACGGGCTCCGGCAAAGAGATGGTGGCGCGCACGATTCACATGCTGTCGCCGCGCGCGGATCATCCCTTCGTGGCAATCAACTGTTCGGCCATCCCGGAGTCGCTGATGGAAAGCGAGATTTTCGGGCACGAGAGAGGCGCGTTCACGGGAGCGGCAGAACGGCGCGTCGGCTGCTTCGAGCTGGCGCACGGCGGCACGCTGCTGCTGGATGAAATCGGCGAGATGCCGGCGCCGACGCAGGCGAAGCTGCTGCGCGTGCTGGAGGACCACAAGGTGCGGCGCCTGGGCAGCAAGGTCGAGACGCCGGTGGACGTGCGCGTGCTGGCGGCGACGAACAAGAATCCGGAGCAGGCGGTTTCGAGCGGGCAACTGCGGCAGGACTTGTATTTTCGGCTGAAGGTGTTTCACATCCACCTGCCACCACTGAGGGAACACAAGGAAGACTTGCCGCTGCTGATCGAGCATCTGCTGGCGGAGCTTTCGGAAAAGCACGGAAAGCGGGTGACCGGAGTGGGCGCGGACGCGATGGAGCTGCTGCGGTCGTATCCGTGGCCGGGAAACGTGCGCGAGCTGCGCAACGTGATCGAGCGCGCGGTGATCGCGTCGGACCGGGGAACGATCGGACGCCAGCACCTGCCGCCGGATTTCGGACACGCGGCGGCGGTCACGACGTCCGGGCTGAGCGGCATCCGATTCCCGATCGGAACCACGGTGGACGAGGCCGAGCGCGAGCTGATCCTGCAAACGCTGGCCGCCACGAGCCAGAACAAGACGCGCGCCGCAGAACTCCTCGGGATCAGCCTGAAGACACTCCACAACAAGCTGAAAGAATACGAGGCGGGGCGAGCTCATGCGTCTCAGCCTGAAAACTAAGTTCACGCTGTCCACGTCACTACTGGTGCTGCTCGTAGTGACCGTCGTGTCGAGCCTCTATCTGGCGCGGCTGATGCGGCAGACGCTGCGTCAGGCCAACGAAACGGCGGTCTTCGTGGCGACGCAGGTCTACGACGCGTGCAGCAACGGCCTAAAGGAAGCCGCCGAGCGCGGAGACGCTCCTGCATCGCCCGATCCCGCGGACGTGCGGCAGTACGTGCGGCGTATATTCGACAACAGCAGCACCCTCAATTCACTGATCGAGTCGGACCTGGGAATCTCGCCCACGATCTACGAAATCACCATCAGCGACGCGAACGGCCTGGTGCTCGTCTCGAGCGATGCGACGCTGCGCGACCAGAAGATCGCGCCCCGCCCGGCGATCAGTTCGCTGGCCCGCGGCGGATTCTTCCAGCAGATCCGCGAGCTTTGGGGCCCGACGCAGACGTACGAGTTCTCGCTGCCGTTCCAGCTGCAGGGCGAGCATTTCGGGGACATCCGCGTGGGGCTGCAATCCGCGCTGATCCGGGGGCAGATCATGCCCGGGCTGGTGTCGGCGGGATACTGGGCGCTCGGCTCGGTGCTGGTCTCGACGCTGCTCGCGTTCATCGTGAGTTCGATCGCGCTCGCTCCCCTGGCGCGCATCTCGGCGCAACTGGACCGGATTTCAGCGGGTCAATTCGAAGGGGAGCCGGTGGTGGCGCAAGGCGACGAACTCGGCGCCGTCAGCACGAAGATTGCCGGCCTCGGGAAGCAGTTGCGCGACGTGCGGGAAGTGTTCAGCGCGCTGCGCGAGAATCTCGATCAGGTGATGAGCGGGCTGGAGTTCGGGCTGCTGCTGTTCAACGCGCAGGGCCGGGCCGTGCTGGTAAGCCCGTCGATCGAGAGATTCCTGGGTGTGCGCGCATCGGACCTGCGCGGCCGCCGCGTGGCGGAGATTTTCCCGGTGCGCCATCCGATCCGGAGTGTCCTGCGGATCGACGGCGACCAGATCGAGCCGGTGGAGGGAAAGCAGGTAACGCTTGAAGGAAGCGCGGGGCCGCAGCGGATCGGGGTGGGCGCGCAGGTGATTCGCGAGCAAGGGGCGCGGATGGGAACGCTGGTGACTCTGCGGGACGTCGAGTCGATCGAGCGGATCGGAAACCAGCTGGAGCTATCGGAGCGAATGGCGGTGCTGGGACGGCAGACGGCGGGCGTGGCGCACGAAGTGAAGAATCCGCTCAATTCGATGCGCCTGTGGCTGGAAGTCCTCAAGGTGAACATGCCGGTAGAACCGGAGCCGCAGCAGGCGGTGAAGATGCTGGACAGCGAAATCGACCGGCTGGACCGCACGGTGAAGACGTTCCTGAATTTCACGAGGCCCGTGGAACTGAAGCTGGAAGAGACCGACTTGCGGACGCTCCTGGAAGAAGTGATCGAAGCGGCGCGCCCGTCGCTGGATAAGGCGGGCCTGTCGATGCGCGCCGAGCTCTCTTCGGGCTTGCCGCCCGCGTTCGTCGACCGGCAGCTGATCCACCAAGCGGTGCTAAACCTCGTGCTGAACGCATGCGATTTTACGCAGCCCGGCGGGGCGGTAACGGTCAGCCTGAAGCGAGAGGGAGAATCGGCGGTGATCCGTGTGCAGGACACCGGCTGCGGAATTCCGCCGGAAGACCAGAAGAAAATTTTTCAGCTGTTTTTCACGACGCGGTCCGGCGGCACAGGCATCGGGCTGGCGAATACGTTTCGATTTGTGCAGTTGCACGATGGCCGGATAGAATTCGAGTCGGAGGCCGGAAAGGGCACGACGTTCCGCATGGAGCTGCCGCTGGCCCGCGCAACCGAGATGGCGGAGCCCAAGCTCCGCGGGTTCGGCCGGCAGGTAGCGGCTGAGAAGAGGTAGATGCCCAGCCCATCACGCAACCTGGTTCTGTGGGGCGCGCTCGCGCTGATGTGCGGAGTTCTGCCTTCGCTCGGCGGGTGCGCTCCGAAGACGGTGAAGGCAGCCGCTCCGGTGGCGCCTGTAGCGGCTGAAGAGATGAGGCCGATGACGATCGCGCCGGACACGGACGCGACTCCGCCGGCGCAAGAGGCGGCCGCTCCGCCTCCCACCATGCCCGCCGCCCCGGCGCCCGCGCCACCGCCCGTGGTGATCCAGCCGACCAGGCCAGCGGCTCCACGGAGGCAGCCGGCGGAGCAGGCATCGGCCGACGCAGAGACGCAGCCGGCGCACCCGCCAGCGCCCCAAATCTCTCCGCAGATTTCTCCGGGCGATCAGGCGACCTATCAGCGCAGGACCAACGAAGACATTTCCGTGGCCGAAGCGAATCTTCAGCAGGCGACCGGAAAACAGCTGAACGCCGCGCAAACGGACCTGACGGAAAAGATCCGCAGTTTCGTGGCTCAGGCGCGGGATGCAAGCAAGGACGGAGATTGGGCTCGGGCGCAAAATCTGGCGCAAAAGGCCCGGCTGTTGTCGCAGGAACTCGTGAACACATTTTGATTCCGCACTCCCCGCGTTGCCGGGAAACTCACAGATGGGCTATTGGCTGGCGAACGCGTTTGTGGTAATTGTTACAGCCATGTGAAGTCCTCACACAACCGGGAGGGAAGGCATGGCGATGACAAGCCAGGAAATCCGGCAGTCCCTGTTGGCGAACGACCCCGAGTTTCGAAAGCTCGCTGAAGAACATTCCCGCTGCGAAACCCAGCTAGACCAAATCGTAACGTCCTCCTACCTGAATTCGGACGACCTGCTCCAGGAAGCGACGCTGAAGAAACTGAAGCTGCGCCTGAAGGACCGCATGGAAATGATCCTGGCGCAGCATCAACAGGCGACGCGCCACTAGGACCGGACGGCCGTTTCACTTCTGTCGTACAATACCTCCGCATTCACACGAACCGATAGCCGCGGCCGCAGACGCGGGAATCTTCACAGAAAGCCGCGCACACCGGAAATCAGACAGGACTTTCCGCGCAGAATGGTAAAAGACGGGTACAAGTTTGCAGTTCCGCCGCTCGTCCTCGGCGTGGCGTGCCTCGTTTTCGGCTGGAGGTGGCCGGCGGGCATCCTGATTTTCCTCGGGCTTTTCGTCCTGTACTTCTTCCGCGATCCAGAGCGAACGATCCCCGCCGATGCGAACGTCATTGTTTCGCCCGCGGACGGCCACGTAGTGGAAATCGTGGATGAAGATTTCGAAGGGACGATGGGCCACCGCGTGAGCATTTTTCTATCGATCTGGGACGTTCACGTGCAGCGCGCGCCCGCGGCCGGCAAGATCGCCGGCGTGGTGTACCGCCGGGGAAAATTTTACGGCGCCTATCGGTCCTCGGCTTCCACCGAAAACGAACAGAATGTGATCTATATCGATACGGCAAGAGGCCGTTTGGTCTTCAAACAAATCGCCGGAGCGATCGCGCGCCGCGTGATATGCTGGAAACAGCAGGGCGATACGGCGGCGATCGGCGAGCGAGTGGGAATGATCCGGTTCGGTTCCCGCGTGGACATCTGGCTGCCGATGGAAACTGAAATCGCCGTGCGGCGCAGGCAGTTCGTCAAAGGCGGAGAGACGGTTCTCGCAAAATGGAATTCAACCAAATAGATCCGATCGGCCACGACGAAGGCGGGCGTCCGCCGTTCCGAACGCACCGCTTGCGCCGCGGGGTGTACATCCTGCCGAGCGTTTTCACCGTCGCAAATCTCCTGTGCGGCTATTACGCAATTCTGGCGACATTCGAAGGCACGGTGGCCGATATGGACAATGCGGCCCGCGCCATCGGATTCGCAATCATTTTCGACTCGCTCGACGGGCGGGTGGCGCGCGCGATGGGCACGAACAGCGAGTTCGGCAAACAGTTCGACTCGCTGGCTGATGTGGTCAGCTTCGGGATGGCGCCGGCGTTTCTGGCGTACGCCTGGGGCGTCCATTCGGCGGCGACTTTCAGCCTGCCCGAGGGAATGCACCTGATCCAGCTGGGCTGGCTGGTCGGCTTCTTCTACCTCGGCTGCTGCGCGTGGCGGCTGGCACGTTTCAACATTCAGGGCATGGCTCCGGGCGGAAGCCGGTATTTCGCGGGCATGCCCACTCCAGCGGCCGCGGGCATGATCGCCGCGTCGGTACATTTTTTCCAGAGTCCTCTTTCCGATCCGCGGCTTTCGGTGCTGTGGCTGGCGCTGCTGGTGGTGCTGGGCGTGCTGATGTCGAGCACGGTGCGGCACTACAGCTTCAAGGACATTCAGTGGACGCGCCGCGCGCCGTCGCTGTTCGTGGTGGCGATGGCCCTGTTGGTCGGCGCGATCTGGTTCTTCTCGCGCTACACGCTGATGATCATGGCGACGGCGTACCTGTTGCACGGTGTCGTCATACAGGTGGTTCGCTCGGCCCGGCACCGGGTCGCTTCGCGCCACGCCTGAGCCATGGCCTCGGGGCCGCGCAAGTTCTATCGCGTCGCGATCGTCGGCGCGTCTTCCCTGCTCGGCAAGGAACTCAAGCAAGTCCTCGAAGACCGCAGTTTTCCCGCAACGGACGTCGTGTTGCTCGACGAGAGCGCGATGGCCGGCACTCTGACGGAGGCCGCCGGAGAGCCGACATTCCTTCGCGCGCTGGAAGAAGAGAGCTTTGAGGGCGCGGACTACGCATTCTTCGCGGGGAGCGCGGCGGACGCCGAACGGAACTGGACCGCGGCGCAGCGTTCGGGGGCGACCGTCATCGACATGACCGGCGCTCTGGCGGCCAAGAATGCTGGAACGGCGTGGATTCCATCGCTGGCAGCGGTGCTGCCTCCATTCGCCACAGGGAATAGCGGAGACGGGCGCGGGGTGTATTCATCGCCTGCTGCGCCAGTGATCATCGCGTGCACGCTCGCCGCAGGGCTGAAGGCATTCGAGACGCGGCGGATTTCGCTGCTGCTCTTCCCTCCCGTTTCCGAGCGCGACCAGGCTGGAATTGAAGAGCTGGAGAGCCAGGCGACGAGTTTGCTGTCATTCCGCGAGGCGGCACAACCGGTGTTCGACGCGCAGGTCGCGTTCAATTTGCTTTCGGCCTATGGCGTGTCGAGCAAGCCGAGCCTGGGAGAAATGCGCGCCGGAGTGGCGCGGGAGGCAGCAAAGTACCTCGCAGGGCGAGCGCCCGTGCCCGCAATTCAGTTGGTGCAGGCGCCGGTATTTTACGGGTATGCTTTCGCGGCGTACGTGGAGGCAGGTTCGCCGGCGCCGGCCGAGCAGATCGAGGGCGCCTTTGCCAATCTGGGCGTGAAGATCATCGCCGCGGGAGAGCCGCAGCCGAGCAACGTCAGCGTGGCGGGCCAGAGTGAAATCCAGCTCGCGCGAATCGAGCCCGACCCGAACATCGCGAACGGCGCGTGGATCTGGGGTGTGGCGGATCATTTGCGGCTGGCGGCCACGAACGCCGTGCGCGTCGCGGAGGAAGTGATTGCAGGTCCGGTCCAATAGCATGCGGTGCGGATGGATTCGCGGCGCTCTGTGTGGGGCGGCGCTGATGGGGGCGCTGGCGGTGGCCGGCTGCGGGTACCACGTGGCAGGACGCGCAGCGCATCTTCCTGCCGACTGGAAGACAATCGCGGTGCCAGCGTTCAAGAACGACACGACGCGCTATCGCGTCGAACAGCGATTCACGCAGGCGGTGATCCGCGAGTTCGTCACGCGGACGAAATACCGCGTGGTGCAGGACCAGAGCTCGGCGGACGGAATCCTGACCGGAGAAGTCCTTTCGATCGAGACGAACCCGGTGTTGTTCGAGGCGACTACGGGGCAAGTGACGACGATGCTCGTCACCGTCCACACCAAAGTGCAGCTGGTGGACAATCACACGCAGAAGCCAGTGTACAAGAACGACGACATGGTTTTCCGCGACGAGTACCAGATTTCGTCGGACGTGAACACGTTCTTCGAAGAGCAGGACCCCGCGCTCGACAGGATGTCGCGCGATCTGGCGACGCATCTCGTATCCGACGTGATGGAGAACTTCTGATGGCGGCGGGATCTCCAGACAAACTGATCGAACGGCTCGCGCACGGAAAGCCCATCGGGGCGGTCGTGCTCCAGGGCAGCGATCTGTATCTCCGGGAGATGTGCCGCAACCGGATCATCGAGGCCTTCGTGCCGGAGGGCGTGCGTGATTGGGCGGTGGCACGGCTTTCCGCTCGCGATGCGGGCTGGGATGAGATTTTCGGGCGGGCGCAGACGCTGCCGATGCTGGCTCCGCGGCAAGTCGTGATTGTGGAAGGCGCGGAGGCCGTGGAGAAACTGGGAGAGAAATCGCGCGAGGAGATCCTGGAGGGGCTGGAGAAATACCTGGAGTCGCCTGCGCCCTTCACTGTGCTGGTGATCGAAGCGGAAGCGCTCGATGGGCGGCAGAGATTTTCGAAGCTGCTGCACGAAAAGGCGCTGGTCGTCGAGCTGACGATCGGAGCGGAGTCGGCCGCATTGCTGGCGGCGCAGATGGCGAAGGACCTGGGCGCGGAAATCGAGCGGGAGGACGCCGTGGCGCTGGCGGAGGCTTTGAACGGGTCGCCCGCGCGGATGCGGATCGAGCTGGAAAAGCTGGCGACGTACGCGCGAGGGCGGCGCATCACGACGGAGGACATCGACGCGCTGGTGGTGGCGGCGCGGAAGAACACGGTGTGGCAACTGGCGGACATGCTTGCGAACCGGAAGCGGGACGCGGCCTTCGCGTTTCTCGACAATCTGCTGCGCGAGGGCGAGCAGCCCATCGGAATTGTGGGAGCGCTTGCGTGGATGTATCGAAAATTGATCGAGGCGCGCGACCTGCCGGCGCACACGAGCGGATTTCAGGCTGCGCGGGCGCTGGGAATGCGTCCCGAAGCGGCGGAAACGGCGGTACGGCAAGCGCATCGGCTCTCGAGAGCCGACCTGATGGCGGGGCTGGCGGCGCTGGCGGAGGCCGACAGCGAATTAAAATCCTCGAATCCGAATCCGCGCGCGATGATGGAATTTCTGATTGCGCAGCTTACCGCGCCCGCCGCGCGGGCGGCGCGGTCCGCGTAGGAATCACACGCAAAAGAAAAGCGCCCCGGCCTGCAGGGCGCCTCTTCGGAAAACCGACTGTGGCGCAAACCTACTTCTTCGCCTTGAGGGTGTTCAACGCGATCGCGAGGCGGGACTTGTAGCGATTCGCCGTGTTCTCGGAAAGCGTGCGCTTGCGAACGGCCTTATCGATTTCGGAGTACGTGGCGGAGGCGAGCTTTTCAGCTCCGCCCGCGTCCGATGCGCCGAGAGCCGCACGCATGCGGCGGATGGCCGTGCGGACGCGCGTGCGGTTCATGCGGTTGATGGCCGCGCGGCGCTCCGCATGGCGGATGTTCTTCAGTACCGACTTCGTCTTCTTCTTATGCTTTACAGGCGTACCCTGAGCCATTCCTGCTCCTTCTGGATTGATTTCGGATTAACCAGCGTATCTGAGCCGCGGGGCGCTGTCAATTTGGGCTTTGTATTGAGAGCGGCCCGGTTTGGACTTCATGGAAGGCGCATATCGACCACGCGCTGCAAGCGAACCGGCGCCATGGTCCGGCACATTGTGCCGATCGTTTCGCTCCGACCCGAAGGTCCGACGCTCGAAAGATACTGCGCGAGCGGCTTGCCAAGAGCGCGGCGGCAGCTTACGCTCGTGGATTCTGAATCCTGGGACGGGGCAAAGTGACTCAGAAGAACGCGAAAGCGCCGGCGAACAGCGACGCGGGCAAGGGCTGCCTGTACGTGGTGGCGACGCCGATCGGAAACCTGGAAGACATCTCGATGCGCGCGCTGCGCATTTTGAAGGAGGCGGACGTGATCGCGTGCGAGGACACGCGGCAGACGCTGAAGCTGCTCTCGCATTTCGACATTTCCAAGCGGCTGGTGAGCTACCACGAGCACAACGAGGTTACGCGCGCGCCGGAAATCATCATCGAGCTGGAACAAGGCGCGAAGGTCGCGCTGGTGAGCGACGCGGGCACACCGTCGATTTCCGATCCGGGGTACCGGCTGGTGCACTTGTGCTTGCGGCACGGAATCGACGTGGTGCCCGTGCCCGGCGCGTCGGCGTTCGTGGCGGCGCTGGCGGCTTCGGGCATGCCGATCGACCAGTTCGCGTTCGTGGGATTCCTGCCCTCGCGTCCGACCGAACGGCGCAAGGAGCTGCGCACGCTGGCGAACGAGCCGCGAACGCTCGCGCTCTATGAAGCGCCGCACCGGCTGCTGGATACGCTGGAGGATGCGCTCGAACTCCTCGGCAACCGGCCCGCCGTGATCGCCCGCGAAGTGACGAAACTGCACGAGGAATTCCTTCGCGGGCACCTCGAAGACCTGGTGGGAGCCGTGCGGAAAAGGGCGCCGCGCGGAGAGATCACGCTGCTGATCGGCCCTCCGGACGGGCACGAAGCGCACGCCGCGAACGATGCATCCGCGAAAGAAGCACCGCTGGCGCGGCGCGTCGAAGAAATCATGCAGGAGCGCAGCGTGGACCGCAAAGCGGCGCTGAAGCAGGTGGCGCGCGAGCGTGGCATTACGCGGCGGGAAGCCTACAAGCAACTGCTGATCACGCGAGACGAATAGTCCCTAATCGGCGGAAGAGGCCGCGGCGCGCGCGAAAAATGCGTCGACGCGATCGAGAATCTCGGCGGCCGTGTGCGCATGGTGGACGTCGTAGCGCAGCTCGCCGCCATTGCGCACGCCATGCGTGAACAACGAAGCAAACTGTTTCATCTTGCCGATCGCGTCGGGCATTTCGGCGTCCATCAAGCTGCGAAAATAGCCAGAGAGCAAATGGTAGCGGTCGAGCTCCGTCGGTTCGTCATAGCGGCCCGTGGCGAGAAAGTCCGCGATCTGGCGGAAAATCCACGGATTCGACGACGCGGCGCGGCCGATCATGATGGCATCGCAGCCGGTCTCCGCGATCATGCGCACGGCGTCCTCCGGCTTGCGAATATCGCCGTTGCCGATCACGGGAATGCGAACTGCCTGCTTGACGTCGCGGATGACGGCCCAGTCCGCGAGGCCCGCATAACCCTGCATCCGCGTGCGCGGGTGGACAGCAACGGCCTCGATACCGATCTGCTCCGCCATGCGCGCCACGTCGACGGCGACGATGTTGTTCTCGTCCCAGCCGGAGCGAATCTTGATTGTGAGCGGAATGCGAACGGCGGCGCGAACGGCCCGCAGCAGCTTTTCGAGATGGGGCAAATCGCGCAGCAGTCCCGAGCCGCCGCATTTCACCACTTTTTTCACGGGACAGCCGAGGTTGATATCGGCGTGATCAAAGCCGAGATCTTCGATCAGCGCCGCGGCGGAGGCCATGACCGCCGGATCGGATCCGAAGATCTGGCCCGCGATCGGATGCTCGTCGGAGTCGAAGTAGAGATATTGAAGCGTGCGGGCGGCCTTGCGCGTGAGTCCTTCGGCGCTTGTGAATTCCGTCATGATCAGGCCGCAGTGGCCAAGCGAGCGGATCACGCGGCGGAAGACCGTGTCCGTGAGACCGGCCATCGGGGCGAGGATCGTGGCCGGGCGGATTGAGAGGTCGCGGATTTTGAGCTCGGGAGGAAACATTCCGTCTTATCCGGCGGCCGGGCGGGCGAGCGCGTTTTCGCGCGCTCGATCGCCGGGTCGAGGGTTGGCGCCCCCGAGATGCGCGAGGAGAGCATCTTTGGAGCCCCCGAAGAAATTCTCGACGATTTGCGCCAGTGCCTGGGCGCGGGCGTCTTCCGCGGCAAGCTTCGCGCGATAGATGTAGGCGCGGCCGGCCTTGCGCCGCTCCACGACACCTTTGCGCGCGAGCCGGTCCATGATCGTCATGATCGTGGTATAGGCACGCGCGCGACGGGGAGCAAGGCCATCGCGGATTTCGCGCACGGTCGCTTCGCCCAACGGCCAGAGCGTATTCATGCATTCGAGCTCCAGCGGCGCGAGGTCGAGCAGCGAGTGGCGCGGCGATGGTGTGCGGTCATTCATGCGAAGCGGCTACTCCTTTCGCGCAGCCGGGCGGACCGCGGGAGCGGCGGCAGCGGCTTTCGTCTGCGCGGCGGAATCACCGGCCAGAAATTGGTCGGAGCGCAGCAGAGCGCGCCGGAGCGCCGGATTTCGATCGGTCCAATTGCCCGCCCCGGGTTCGGCGGAGGCAGCCAGCGTCTGGCGCATGGCGGCCATCTTCGAATCCATGTCGTCGATGAAATGCAGCATCAGGGCTTCGGGGGTCTGCGGCAGAGACGGCGAGCCAAACTCGTGCGTGCCATGGTGGCTCAGGATCAGGTGCTCGACCAGCACGGCCAGCGGCGCGGGGAAACCGGAGATCGCGCGGCATTTGTCGCGGACCATCGTGACGCCGATCATGATGTGACCCAGCAGGCGGCCTTCATCCGAGTAATCGATGGCGCGCGTATAGCGCAGCTCGTCGATCTTGCCGATATCGTGCAGAACCACGCCGGCAAGCAGCAGATCGGGATCGAGCTCGGGATAGTGCGCGGTGACGGCGGAGGCGAGGCCAATCAGGCTGACGACGTGCTCGAGCAACCCGCCGATGTACGCGTGGTGCATGGTCATCGCCGCCGGAGCCCGCTTGATGCGCGGCGCGATCGCCGGATCCTCGACGACGCTGCGCAGCAACTGCCGGAGCCAAGGATTCCGCATGGCTTCGACGGCGGCTTTCAGAGCCGCATAGAGCTTCTCAACGTCGTATTTCGTGTGCGGCAGGAAGTCGGCGAGGTCGTATTCGCGCTCGGTGGCGGGGATAATCTGCTCGAGCGTCAGTTCCTTCTGGCCGTTGTACAGCTTGACTCGACCGCGGATGCGGACCACGTCGTCCGCTTCGAACGTTTTCGCGACGGCCTCGAAGCCCTCCCACATTTTTCCGGCAATCGTGCCGGAGCGGTCGGCGAGATCGAGTTCGAGCCAAGACTTGCCGGTCCGGGCGGAGGTGCGCACTTCCTTTTCACGCACCAGGAAAAGGGAAGCGACAGCCTGCCCATCCGCGAGATCGGCGATGAACTGCGGCTTCATCAGCCATTCACCTTCGGAAGCGGCGCCTTCCTCTTGGTCTTCTTCTTGTCCGGCGCGTCGGGCGTCGGAGCCACTTCCTGAATCACGGTCGCGCCCGCAACCGCGGCCGTGTCCGTGTAGCCCGGCTTCACCTGCACGTAGCTTTCCTCGCGCAACTGCGCGAGATAGGTGCGCATCGCGGGATCCATCTTCTGGCGGTAGAGAATGTTCATGATTTCGCCCTCGACTTTGTCGAGCGGCTGCTGGCCGGCCTGGAAGTGGTCCAGCACTTTCAGGATTTCGAAGCCGGTCTTGGTCTGAATCACATCGGTGAAAGCGCCCTTCTCAAGCGGGAACGTGGCGTCCTCCAGCTGCTTGGCCAGCTGACCGCGCTCGAACGCGCCCAGATCTCCGCCGTCCTGCGCGGTGGAACCCTGCGAGTAGCGCTTCGCGAGAGTGACGAAGTCCTCGCCCTTGACGAGACGGTTGTGGAGGTCGTCCGCGCGCGTGCGCACGGCCGCGACCTCTTCGGGAGACTTGTCCTGCGTGCTGAGGAAAATCTCGGCCAGCACAACCTGCTCCGATCGCACGAAATCCTGTTTGTGGGCCTCGTAGAATTTCTTCACTTCGTCGCTGCCGATATCGAGGCGGCCGCCGACTTCGCGGCGAATCACTTCCTGGGTCAACATGCCGTTGCGCATCTGGTTCTTATAGTCTTCCCAGACGATGCCCTGTCCTTCGACGGCCTTTTCGAGATCTTCCATGGTGGCGAGGTTGTTCTGCTTGCGGACGTCGTCGAGACGCTTGATCAGATCCGTCTCCACGCTGACGTCCATGTCCTTGGCGCGTTCGATCAGGAGCTGCTGGTCGATCATGTCGCGCAGGAGATTCTTGCGGCGCTCGCCCACTTCGGTGGTGATCTGCTGCTGCGTGCAATTCTGGCAGTCCTGCTCCACTTCCTGGCGCAGTCCGGAGGCCGCCTTTTGGTAGTCGGACAGCGTGATGATCTGATTGTTCACGCGGGCAATAATTTCTTCCACGACGGCAGGCTTGGCTTGCGCCCGGGCAGCGGCGGGAGCCAGCAGGACTGCGGCGACGGCAAACGGCGAGATGCGGAAAAGGCTTCGGTTTTTCATGGTGGTGTCTCGACGAGAAGTTTATCGCTACGATTGTAGTTGCAGCAATACGTTTCTGACGGCTCCCATCGGGCCGGCGGCGCCGTCTTTGGCTTCCCTGCCATCTTTGGCGTCCTTGGCCCGCTTCCACGAGAGCCAGAGCACGCCGGCGGGGTCGAGGCGCATGTCGCGGCGCTTGCCGATCAGCTTCACGAGGCGCTCCGGGCCCAGCGGCGTATCCTCGTAAAACTTCACGGCGATCTCGTCTCCCCGGCGGTCGATGCTCGCGACGAGCAACCGCTCCGCCAGTCCCTTCAGGACGGCGTAGTCGAGCAGATTGATGACGGCCGGCGGCGGCGAGCCGAACCGGTCCTCGAGTTCGCGGCGCACTTCGTCGCGCTCGGCATCGGACGTCACACTGGCGATGCGCTTGTAAATGCGCAGGCGCAGGTTCTCATTTTCGATGTATTCGGGCGGGATACGGATGTCCTGCCCCAGATTCAAAGTGGCGCGGCGCTCGGGGGCCACGGCTTCGCCTTTTCGCTCGGCGACGGCGCGCTCCATCATCTGGCAATACATGTCAAAGCCGACCGCTTCAATATGGCCATGTTGCTCGCTGCCGAGGAGATTGCCCGCGCCGCGAAGCTCGAGATCGAGCGCGGCGATCCGGAAGCCGGCCCCGAGGTCGCTGAATTCCTTGAGCGCTGCCAGCCGCTGGCGCGCGATGGGAGTGAGCGTGTTTTCGGCCGGGACGAGCAGATAGGCGTAGGCGCGCTGATTGGAACGGCCGACGCGGCCGCGGAGCTGGTACAGCTCCGAGAGGCCCATGCGATCGGCGCGGTTGATCAGGATCGTATTGGCGCGCGGGATGTCGAGGCCGTTTTCGATGATCGTGGTCGAGACGAGAATGTCCGCCTCACCGCGCACAAACTTGAGCATTACTTTTTCGAGCTCACTTTCGCGCATCTGGCCGTGGCCGACCACGACGCGGGCCCGCGGCACGAGGCGCTTCACCATCGTGGCGAGGGACGCGATGGACTCGACGCGGTTGTGCACGAAGAACACCTGTCCGTGGCGCGCCAATTCTTCCTCGATCGCGCGCTGGACCAGCGATTCGCTGAACGGCGCAACCGTGGTCTGAATCGCGAGGCGGTCACGAGGCGGCGTCTCAATCACGCTCATGTCGCGCAGGCCGACGAGCGACATGTGCAGCGTGCGCGGAATCGGAGTGGCCGACATCGTGAGCACGTCGACGTTCTTGCGCATCTCCTTCAGGCGCTCCTTGTGCGCCACGCCGAAGCGTTGCTCCTCGTCCACGATCAGAAGGCCGAGATCGTGGAACTTCACGTCCTTGGAAAGCAGCCGGTGGGTGCCGATCACGATGTCGAGCTTGCCCGCCTCCAATTCCTCGAGCGCTTTCTTCTGCTCCTTGTCCGTACGGAAGCGGCTGAGCATCTCCATCCGCATCGGAAACGCAGCGAAACGGCGGCGGAAGGTTTCGAGATGCTGGAAGGCGAGGACCGTGGTCGGCGCGAGGACCGCGACCTGCTTCCCGTCGGCAATCGCTTTGAAGGCGGCGCGCATGGCGACTTCCGTCTTGCCGTAACCGACGTCGCCGCACAGCAAGCGGTCCATCGGCAGCGGAGATTCCATGTCGCGCTTGACTTCGTCGATGGCGCGCAACTGATCCGGCGTCTCCTGAAATTCGAAGGCGTCCTCAAACTCGCGCTGCCAGTTGGTGTCTTTCGGAAACGAGTGGCCGGCAGTGGTCTTCCGCTCGGCGTAGAGCGCGAGAAGCTGGTCGGCCATGTCGCTGACCGATTTGCGCACACGCGCCTTGCGCGCTTCCCAAACCGTGGCGCCGAGGCGGTCGAGCGCGGGCTCGACGCCGCCTAGCGACTGGTATTTCTGGATCAGGTCCAGGCGGGCGAGTGGAACGTAAAGCTTCGCGTCGCCGGCGTAGTGCAACAGCATGAATTCGCCCGCCGCGCCTTCGACGACCACCTGCCGCAGGCCATCGAATTGGCCGATGCCGTGATCCACGTGGACGACGTAGTCGCCGGGCTTGAGATCCGAAAGGTCGCTGAAGAAACTGGCGGTCTTGGCGCGGGAGCGGGGACGCTGCGGCGGCAGCGACTCGAAGAGATCGGCGTTGCCATAGAGAGCGATCCGCGCTTCCGGGAAAACCACGCCTTCGGTAAGCGGCACCTTGCAAAGCACCATCGCCGGAATCGTCCCGCCGCTGGATTCTTCGGCAAGTCGCGTGACGGTGACATCCTCCTCGAGCTCGCCGAGTCGATACGGCAATTCGTATTCGTGGCAGATGTCGGCGAGGCGCTCGAGCTCGCCGGTGCTCGACGCGGAAACGATGACCTGCTCTCCGGCACTCAGGCGGCTGCGGACTTCGGCCATGAAGGCGGCGACATTGCCGTGATAGCGCGTGGTGGGCTGCGTCTGCACCGCAAGATTGGAGGCGCTTTCGACGGAGATGCCGAGTTGTTCGACGGCCAGGCGCGGGAAGAGCTGCAGGGCGAGCGACCATTCGTCTGCCGAAAGGATGTAGCGGCTGGGCGGCTCTGCGAGCGGGTCCTGCACCGTCTCAAAAGCTTCGTCGAGTTCCCGGCGATACGCCTCCACAGCCGCTTCGAGCTGCGACGGCTCGTCCATCACCAGCACCGGCTCGGCGGCAAGGTCGAACACGACGCCGGGGCGCTCTTCGGCGGCGATTGCGCGGAACTCCCAGCCGGGAAAGAAGCCGGCTGGTGAGTCGTTGTCCGCGCGGCTGGAGGCGGATGCGGTGCGCTGTCGCGCCAGCATTTCCGCGGCGCGGGGCACTTCGGTAAGAGGCAGCAGCGCGGCGCGCTCGACGGGATTGGTGGAGCGCTGCGTGCCGGGATCGAACGCGCGGATCGATTCGATCGTGTCGCCGAGCAGTTCGACGCGGACGGGCTGCGGCGTTTCGGGCGAGAAGACGTCGATGATGCCGCCGCGCACGGCGTACTGCCCCGGCATTTCGCACGTGGTGTGCTTTTCGTAGCCGGCGCGATCGAGGAAGCCGATCAGGTCTTCGTGGGCGATTGATTCGTCGCGGGCGATCACGCGGGCGAGGTCACGATAGAAAGACGCCTCGCGCATGCGCCAGAGCACGGCCTGCACCGGCGCGATCAAGAGATCGACTTCGCCGGTCGCCAGGCGCCAGAGAGCGACGGCGCGAGCCTCGGAGATTTCGGCGTGGGGAGATCGCTCGTCGTAGGGCAACACGTCGTGCGCGGGCAGATAGGCAACGCGGCGGCCGGGCTTGCCTGTGACGGCGCGATAGAACCAGCGCGCGGGCTCCAGCAGCGATTCCGCACGCTCGTTGGATTCGACTATCAAAATCGCCGGGCGGCCAAGTTCCTTGCAGACGAGCGGAGCGAGCAGCGCCTTCCCGGAATCAGTGAGACCAGCGAGGCGGACGTCCCCGGAATTGCGGCGGAGCCGGTCGCAAGCTTCTTCGACGGCGGGACGGCGGGCGACCTGCACGAGAAGCTCCGATAGAAGGGGCAGAATCATGCCGGCACCGCCGAGCACAATTGGATGAAACTAAATGAAGCCGGAAGTGCGAGAACGCACGAAGGAGGGATGCTGAACGGATCGCATGGGCAGACTGCTCCCTGGGCGGCGCGCTGAGACCCACCCCCGCAGAAAATCAGCCCACGATGCGATACGACCTGTCCCAAACCTATGTCCCTCGGTCACGCCCCGGGGGCGCGACCGAGAAAACCATTCTACCATGCGCGCGGGTGATGGCTTCCGAGCCACTGTTGCCCTCGGTGCAAATCTGACGCGAAGGCATCACCGCCGCACCAGGAGCGCGCGAAGGCGGCGCAGCTCTTTGGTGCTATACTCGCCGCCTGGTTGATTGCAGCTGTTTCCCGCTGATCTGATCCGCGTGACCACAGGACCAGAAAAGGGCCACAACCCAGGGCCATGAGAGACATCGCGATTGTCGGAGGGGGACCCGCCGGTTCGCTTTGCGGCGAACGCCTGGCGAGCCACGGCTACAACGTCACGATCTTCGACGAGCGGCTGGCTTGGGAAAAGCCGTGCGGAGGCGGACTGACTCACAAGGCAATCGAGGCGTATCCCTTCCTGCTCGACGGTGCGCAACCGAAGAAGATTGTGCGGACGGCGGAGCTGATTTCGGGCAGCGGGCATCGCGCGCGATTCGACATGAGCCATCCGATCGTGATCTACGCGCGGAAGGTGCTGAACGGATTGCTGCTCGATCGGGCCACGGCGGCGGGATGCGCGACGATTTGTTCGCGCGTGACCAGCGTCGATACGGACGGCCTGGGCGTGCGGCTGACGGCGGGGGGCCACGAGCATGCTTCCGACTTCGTGGTGGTTGCTTCCGGCGCACGCAACCAACTGCTGCCGGAAACGACGGCGCTGAGCGCGATGGATCTGGAAATGACGCTCGGATACTTCGTGCCGACCGAAGAGGACATCATCAAGGTCAAATTCCTGAAGGAATTCGAAGGCTACTTGTGGTCGTTTCCGCGCGCCGATCATCTCTCGGTGGGTATTTGCGCGAAGATGGGCCAAAGTCCGGCGCAGCAACTGCGAAAGCATCTGGACGAATTCGTCAGCGAAGAAAAGATTCCGATGACGGGCGCGCAATTCTACAGCCACGTGCTGCCGTCGCCGCAAGCGCAGACGATCCGCGGCCGCCGCATCGTGGGGAAAAACTGGGCGATGGCGGGCGACGCGGCGGCGTGCGTCGATCCGATCACGGGCGAGGGGCTTTACTACGCGCTGCGGTCCGGGGACCTGCTGGCGCAGGCGCTGATCGCGGGGCAACTGCAGTCATATCCCGAGCATTTGCGCGCGGCTTTTTCCGCCGACCTGGAATTCGCGGCGAGCATCGCGAAGAAGATCTTCCGCGGAAATTTCCTGGGCGGCGCGATCACTACGCGGATGGTGCAGCTGTTGAACTGCTCGCCCACGTTCCGCGACCTGATTCGCGACGTCTTCAGCGGGGCGCAGGACTACCGCACGCTCAAGCGGCGGCTCTTCGATCACGTAGGCGTGACGATGATTGAGCTCCTGCGCAGTTTTTTGGGCGCCGGACGTCCGACGGTGGCCGAGCGCCGCGAACACCTCTCATGAAGAAGCGCAAACCGAAGCACGGCCAGCGAGCGGTGAAACGCGCTCCGAGGCCCGTGAATCGAGAGAAGAGTGCCGAGGTGCCCGAGCAACGGCCGCGAATTGGGCTGGAGGCAACGGTCGAGCGCGTCGTGGAGCCGCAGCACACGATTCAGGCGGTGAATCCCAATTTGCCCGCGGTTTTCTCGACGCCGTCGATGATCGGGCTGATGGAGCATGCAACGGTGATCGCCGTGCTGCCGGAGTTGCCGCCGGGAGCGATCACGGTGGGCACGCGCATCGAAGTGGATCATCTGAAGGCCGTGGGGCCGGGCGCGACGGTGCACGCGTGGGCGCGGTTCGTGAAATACGAAGGGCGTTTTCTGGTGTTCGACGTGGAAGCGCGTTCGGGCGAACACTTGATCGGCCGGGGACGCGTGTTCCGCGCGATCGTCGATCCCGCGCGGCACGGCGACAAGGCGCAAGCGCGAGTACGGCGGTAGCCGCGAACTACTTCTTCTCCGAAATCTCCACGGCCGCGCGGGTAGTCTCCCACTCCAGACGCATCGTGCAGACGGCGCCCGCCTGATCGTACGAGATCGTGAAATTCTCGAGCGGCGCGGCCAGCTTCGACAGCTTCATCGGCACGCGCGCCAAGTCGAATTCCTCGCCGGGATACGGAATGCCCCACTCGCCGGTCTGCTTGCTGATAATCAGTTGCCACGAGTCCGGCTTGGGCAATGCGAAAAGCGTGTAGCTGCCGCGGGGAACCGTCTTTCCGGCCACGGTGACGTCCGTATCGATCACGAACGTCGTCGCTTCGTTTGCGCCCGCGCGCCACGGCTCGCCGTAGGGCACCAGATCGCCGAAAATCTTGCGGCCACGCATGCGCGGGCTCGAATAGTCGGTGTGAATCGTTTTGCCGTCGGCAAACTTGCAATCGGCCTTCGCGGGAGGACTGGCGGCTCCGCCCCCGAATTGCGCGCGAACGGGCGACGCGAACAGGACGAGCGTGAGAGACGCGAGACTACAAGCTGCGAGAATGTGGCCGCGCATGATTCCTCCCGGATGTGGACTTCGGCTCGTTAGACGCGCGGCGGCTGGTTTCGGTTCATTGCGCCGCCTCGGATTCGAGCTCGCCAGACGCAGCGCGAGCGCGAATGAGGCCAAGCAAAGCCAGCAAGGCAGCGAGCACGGCATACCAGATCACGGTGGTCAGGCGGACGACCCATGCGGCGGCCCGGCCGACTCTCGCGAGCAGGAACGGCAGGAAGTTGTAGGTGGTGATGTGAACGTAATCCCAGGGGTCCTGCTTCATCGCCTCGGTGTCGAGGCCCCACGGCCCGAGTTTGCCGAGCGCGAAGGCGACGATATTCTTCAGGCGCAGCCAAACCACGAACGTGGGATGGCCGAACGTCTCCATCTGATAGATCTCGATCGGACACCAGAACATCACCGAGGCGATCTGGATGACGACGCTTGCGGCCAACAGCAGCATTCCAGTCCGCCAAATGAACTTGCCCACGTCCGCGCGATGGCGCATCAGGAGCGGTACGGAAATGAACGCGACGATTTGAGCCGAAGTCGAAACGTAGCGATCGCCCCAGGCAAAGTCGCCGCTCCAATCGAAGAATTTGGCGTAGAAGCAGATGCACCCGAAGATGAGCGCGGTGAAAGCGATGAGATATGCGCGAATCTCCGGCTGGAAGCGTTTCCATGCGAGGGCGGCGAGAAGCAGGGTGAGGATCAGCAGCGGATCGAAAAGGAAGATCGATTTCTCCGGCCGAAAGAGCGCGCCGAAAAAACCGTCGCCAAAAGGCCCATTGAACGGAAAGCTCGCGGGCAGCGTCGGGTCAAGCATCCTTTGTTCCCGGCCGTAAATTCCGATGTAGGTGTCGAGGAACGAACCGAAGCGGTAGAACTGATACCAGCGATCAAGCAAGAAGAAGACTGCATAGATCGGCGCCGCAACTTTCACGTATTCGAAAATGCGAGCGCGCATCTCGCGCCCGCGAACACCTGCGGACCACGAGACGAGCAGCAGAAACAACGCAACGGCGAGCAGGTCCATTCCCGTGGTAAGGCGCGTCAAGAGATTCAGGCCCAGCGCGCCGGAGCCGACGAGCAGCGCGCGGCGGCTGCCGGTGCGCAGCCATCCGTACTGAAACGCGAGGCCTGTGAGCGTGAGCAGCAGAATGTAATTGTTCTCCATCATGTTCTGCGTGTAGTGGAGAAACGTCGTGGCGAAGAGTAGCGAGAATGCGCCGGCGACGCGCTGATTCGTCGTGAATCCGAGCAGGCCGAGCAGCCGGAAGCAGACGAGCGTGCCGAGCACGCCGACGAGGATGTTCGTGACGTAGCTGACGACGATGCTCCGCGGCTGCGGATCGTCGTCGTAGCCGTCAAAGGCGTGGAGGCTACCTACGTAGGTGCCGACGATGTCCGCAGGCAGCATCAGTACCGATTGCCCGATGCCGTACCAGGCGTAGAGCTTTCCGTTGCGGCCGTGGATGCCGAATTCGGGGTAGTCGTCCGGATAAACCGGCGGCGTGGAGGTCCAAAAGGAATGAGTCGTCTGGAGGCGATGCGTGGTGTCGCTGGTGCCCAGTTCGCCCGATTGCACGACGACGGCAGCGAGGAACGCCGTGAGGCCGACCAGAAACGCTGCGTTGCGGAAGAGGCGGCGCGGGCGAACCGTCATCGCGCCGATGCTAACCTGCGCCTGAGCTGTATTCAAGCGGTGCTGCGGGGCGGGTTGCCGCGTCGCCGAAGGTAGCCTAAGATAATTGCGCGCCGGAGTGGCGGAATGGCAGACGCGGCGGACTCAAAATCCGCTGGCCGCAAGGCCGTGTGGGTTCGACTCCCTCCTCCGGCACCAGTGATTCGCTACCACGCCGGGCCGCCTCCCCCGCTCGGATTTGATGTAGACTCGGGCGTCTTTCGATCCCCTCTTAGGAGCATCGCGATGTCGCAGATTTCCGACGAAATGGCAGAACGGCTGACGATCCGCGAAATGGTGGAGAACTGGGTTCTGTGGCGCGACGCAAATCAATGGGACAAGTTCCGGTCGCTCTGGCATGACGAGGGCCGCATGATGGCCACCTGGACGCAGGGCACCGCGGACGAGTTCATCGCCATGAGCAAGGCGGGATTCGCCAAAGGCGTGCGCATCCTGCATTTCCTGGGCGGCAGCACGATCGATGTGCGCGGCCCTCGCGCCATCGCCATCACCAAGATGACGATCTCGCAGCGCGCGAAAGTTCACGACGTGATGTGCGACGTGGTTTGCACGGGGCGCTTCTGCGATTTCTTCGAGAAGCGCGCGGGACGCTGGGGCCTGGTTCTGCGCCAGCCCATCTACGAAAAAGACCGCATGGATCCCGTCGACCCCGCAGCGAAACTGAGCCTCGATCAGAATCTGCTGGCGACGTTTCCGGAGGGCTATCGGCATCTTGCGTATCTGCAGACGCAGATCGGCTACAAGATCAAGATGGACATGCCGGGACTGGCCGGGCCGGAGGTCGAGGCGCTGTATGCGCGCATGGAGAAGTGGCTCGCGGGCCAGCCGCTGTAACAGCGCAGCAGCTACTTCTGCGCCACCGGATGCACGCCCACCACGGTGTGGAACAAAATCTTGCCGTGGCGAACCACGAACGCATCCGTCCCCTCCATCGCGTTCGGCTTGCCCGCGTTGGACACCCAGTGCTCGTATCCCACGTCGCCGTCGGAGGTCACCTTGACCTCGAATGACGGAGGCGCTTGCGCGCTCGCCGTGCCTGTGAGGAACTTGCTGAACATCTGGCGCAGGGCAGCCTTCCCTTGCACGGTCTGATTGGGAGCTATGAAGATGGCGTCGTCCGCGTAGTCGCTCAGCACGGCCTCGAGGTCGCGATGGGTGAACGCCTCCCAATGGTGATTGACGACCTGCTCCGGCGTTCGCGCGTCGTCCGAGCTTTGCGCGCGAGCGACGAGGGGGAATGCCAGGATCACAACGAAAGCAGCAGCAAGAGAGGTTCGTAGCATGTGTGTCTCCGGTCGGCCCGTGTTGCGCGTGACCGCGAGAGTATACGCAGGGTGGAACAGTGCGGCAAGCCGGGCGCCGCGGGACTGCCTATGTGCCGACGCGAAGAGACGACGTGAGATTCTTCAGCGTGGCGATGGCGGCGTAGGCCGCGAGCTGAGACGTGCGCGGGTTGGATTTCGACGGCACATTTTCGACGCGCACGGTGAGCTTGCCGAATTCACCGCGCACGCGAATTTCGTGGACGTTTTCGTTGCCGCCGGGCACGGCGACGATCCGCACGCATACGGGCGCGGAGGGCTCGACGGCCAGTCGCAAGGACGCCGCGACATTCGAGGTGGCCGGAAACGCGCGCGCCGCTTCTTCCGCCGGGCCTTCGAAAATCACCGTGTCTTCCCGCAGGTCGTCGAGCGCAATGCCGCGCTCGACCACGTATTTCGATCCGCGCAGCGCGGCCACCGGCTTGCGGCTCGTCAGCTCCGCCGCCTCGATGCGTCCGATCGACGCGGATTTGATTCCGTCAAGCCCGGCAATCGCGCCGGACGGCACGTAGATTCGGCAGTCCTTTTCTTCGGCCTGGCGAAACCAATCCCGATGTCCGAGCAGGCCGCCGACGCTCATGATCAAAGTGTCGCGGCCGCGAGCGAGCGCTTTCGGCATGAATTCCGCGAGCGCCGCCTGGCTCGCCGCTTCCACCGCCAAATCGCACCGTTCGATCATTTCCTCGAGCGACACGACCGGCGGACGGCTCGCGAGCTCGGCGGAAAGCGTTTGGGCGCGCTCGCAATCCTGGTCTGAGAGCGCGACAAGCGCTGCGTTGAGCTGCTTCTGGTCGAGCGCCGTGGCGATCGTGCGGCCAATCGCACCGACGCCGAGGAGTCCGATT
Source organism: Verrucomicrobiia bacterium (assembly GCA_035500255.1). Taxonomy (GTDB): domain Bacteria; phylum Acidobacteriota; class Terriglobia; order Acidiferrales; family UBA7541; genus Palsa-295. The sequence continues at coordinate 49,798 of DATJXJ010000031.1, forward strand.
TTCAGCATGGCAACCTACGCGAGTTCCAACATGCGGTCGATCGCGCGCTTCGCGCGGCCGGCGATCGGCTCGGGCACGCGGATCTGCGGATCCATCGTCTCGAGAGAACGGATCACGCGGTCGAGCGTGATGGTCTTCATGAAGGCGCATACCGCACTGGGATTCACGGGATGGAATTCCTTCTCCGGGAATTTCCGGTTGAGCTGGTGGAATATTCCCATTTCCGTGCCAACGGCGAACTCTTTGGCGGGCGATTCTCCGATGTGACGCAGCATGCCTTCGGTGGAAAGGAAGAAAGTGCGGTCCTGAGGCAGCGTGCCGTCCGCCGCCTTGGCCATGCAGGAACTGACGCAGCCGCACTCGGGATGGAGCAGCAGCTCCGCGTCCGGATGGTCTTCGAGAAGACCGATGACGTGTTCGGGCTTGATCGTCTTGTGCACGTGGCAATAGCCGGGATACGCGACGATGTTGCTCCGGCCCGTCTGCCGCGCGACGACTTCGGCGAGGAACTTGTCCGGCAAGAACAAAATGGTGCGGTCCGCGGGAATGGCTCGAACGACCTTCGCGGCATTCGCGGAGGTGCAGCAGTAGTCGCTCTCGGCCTTCACGGCGGCTGAGGTGTTGATGTACGACACGACGACCGCGTCCGGCAGCTTCGCCTTCCACTTGAGCAGCTCTTCCGGCGTTACGGAGGCCGCCAGCGAACAACCGGCGCGCAGATCCGGCAGCAGGACCTTTTTGTCGGGCAGCAGGACCGCGGCCGTTTCCGCCATGAAGTGCACGCCGCAGAATACGATCATGTCGGCGTTCGTCTTCGACGCTGCCTGCGAGAGCTTCAGAGAATCGGCAACGGCGTCGGCCACTTCCTGCACTTCCGGCCGCTGATAGTGGTGCGCCAGCAGGATCGCGTTGCGCTCGGCACAAAGCTGCCGGACGCGCTGCTGCTTCCGCCGGGTATCTTCCGGCGAATCCGGCACATGCTCGATCACCGGAAGGCTGTAGCGATCCTCGAAGGCAATTTGAACGGCTGCGCTCGACATGATGAGTCCTCTTTTCCCTTTGGTCTTATGAAATCCTCAGACAGATATCCAGCGCGCGGGCCGAATGCGTGAGCGCGCCGACCGAAATCGCGTCCACGCCGCTCTCCGCGTAGGCCTCGATGTTGGCTTCCGAAATCCCGCCGCTTGCTTCGATCAGGATGTCGTCTCTCAAATTCTCGCGTTCCAGCATCGCCGCGACCGCGCCGATCCGGCCGGGCGTCATGTTGTCCAGCATCAGCAGACAGGGATAGTCGTCTTGCGCGTCCCGCCGCAGACGGCGAAACGCCTGGGCCGCGCCCAGGGCCGCGGCTTCGTCGCGAACTTCGACTTCGATGAATGCGGCGTTGCCGCGACATTTCCATGCGCGCTCGATGGCCAGCGGCGCCGCCTCCGCCTCACTCGGCGCCAGTAGCGCGAGGTGATTGTTCTTGATCAGAATCGCGTCGCTCAGATTCAATCGGTGGGTCCCCGCGCCGCCCAAGTGCAGGGCGCGCTTATCGAGAAGGCCCCAGGGAGTCTTGCGCGTGCCGACGACGCGAGCGTGCAAACCGCGCCTCCGCACGCGCTCCTGCAAGCATCGTGCCGCCGTCGCAATGCCGCACATCCGCTGCACCAGATTCAAGCCGACGCGTTCGCAGGCGAGCTGGCTGATTTCAGGACCTTCCAGTCGCATTAGGGTTTCGCCCGGCGCGATCGCATCGCCGTCGCGCTTTTCGAACGCGACTTCGATGCCTCTGCCGCGAAACAGAAAGGCGCACTCGTCGAGACCAGCCGCCACTCCGCCCTCTCGGCTGATCACGGCGCCGCGCACGATTCGCTCCGCCAGGCCCAACGCCTTCGCCGTCAGGTCGCCCGATCCGACGTCGTCTCGCAGCAGAGCTTCCGCGAACGTGCGAACGGCACGGAGATAATGTTCGTCCGCCAGAGTAAGAAGGCCGCCCCGAAAGAAAGCCTGCTCGGTTCGTCGTTCTCGCGTCGAAATCATCGGCTGGGTTCGCACCGGCTATCTCAGCAGAATCCCGCGCTCTCGAAGCTCGGCCTTGGCGCGCGCAATCGCCTCCGGCCGCGACGCCTCCACGGTGTGGAGGTGGACGCCGCCCGTAAGAGAAGAGAGCAGCGAAGCCTTGGAAGCCTGCACATGAGAGAGAAAATCCCGGATGTCGGCGCGCGACTCGAGCATGAGAGACCCGCGAAGCTCGCCGTAGATCGGGTGCTCGACGATGACGTCCAGTATCCTCACACCATGGTCCACCAGGGTTTGCAGCTCCTCTTCCGTCCGCTCGGGCGGGTGTTTGCAGGCCAGCACGGCACGGTGAATTCGGTCGTTCGGCTTCGGCAACTGGTAACCCCGCGGAGTCGCCAGGATCTCCTCACCCGCGGCGCGCAGGATCGCCACGTCCTGGACGAGGCATTGCCGGCTCACCTGGAAATGCTTCGCCAGTTCGCTGCCGGCGATCGGGCCCCCGTGGCTGCGCATCCATGCGACGAGCCGCTGCCGGCGCTCCTCGCCCGAGTCATGGGTCGCGGCCTTCCTCGAGTATTCTTTGTTGGCTCGCATAAGAGGGCTGTCTTGTCAGATATCTAGTCTACTGTTATGCCCGGCAAAAGGCCAGCCGCCGGAGGCGGGCGCAGGACAGGTAACTTCGCGGGTGCGGGGGCCGGACATTGGCCTTCGGCGCGGTGCAAGTTGGGCCATATTGGAAGGCGAAGTTCGCAGAGGTCAACCGAAGTGGCCCAAACGGCGCAGCGACGAAGCGAACGCCTCCTGATGGACGTGCCGGTGATCGTTAGCGGCGAGTTCCCCGATCATCACGCGTTTCAGGAAGAGACCTTCACGGTAACCGTGAGCGCGCATGGCGCGCTCATGATGATGTCGACCAAAGTGAAGCTCGGACAAAAGCTGATCGTGGCCAACCTGGTCAGCCACGACGAGCGCGAAGCGCGCGTCGCCTACCTCGGGCCGCCCCACGCGGGGCTTTCACAAGTGGCTGTCGAATTCTCCCGGCCTGCGCCGGAATTCTGGCCGGTAAGCTCGCCGCCGTCCGATTGGAAGGTTTCCTAGGTGCGAGACGAGGCTGATCTCCACATGCGAGCCGGCACGTCGCGGAAGCTCCTACGCCGCCAGCTCCGCCAGCCACGAATCGAGAACTTTCAACTGCTCGTCGGAAACATCGAAAAATGCGACGCCCATGCCCATGCCTTCCTGGATGTAGATGATTCTTCCCGGGCACGCGAAGACTCCCTGGTCGCGCGAGACGCGCACCTGAATGATGGTGCCGATAGGCAGCGTGTTGAGCAGGTCGACGTAGCAACCCTTGCGGCTGATTTCGGAAATGCGGCCCGAGATGCGGACGCCGCTGGCCGGCTCCAGAAGCTCGGCCGTGGCGATCAGGCCGTAGCGGGGCACAGCACGACGCTCAGCATAGGGCCCGCTTGCATTGGCTGGAGAGTCGCCCGAAAAACTCATCATCGTGACGCTCCCGAACTGTTGAGCCCAGCGTGGCACAGCCGCCCGCCGCGCGCCAGCTTGACGGCGGCGGATGGTGCGAAACGGGAAATGGGCGGCACCGCCCGACCCGGTCAGCGCCTAATTGTCGAGGCGCAAGCAACCATCAGACTGTGGTACGTGTTTCGACTTCTCATTGGCAATTGCTTCGCTTTATAAGCAGTCAGGTACTAAAACCAATCCAGGTTGAAACAGTCCGTCCACGAATCCGTCTGATAAGCGGCTCATATCAAATCGCTCGATGCAGTCGATTGAAGTACAACCTGCCTGAAATCAGTTGATTCCACCCCGGGAAAGTTCTATTGTGAGTTTAGTTGGACAGTCCCGCTCGGGTGTACCGAATTGAAGCAGTCAAATGGGGCCAGCAATGCGTCCAGGGGAGCAGCTCAGGGAGCTTCGCAATCGTCTGGGGGTGACGACGCGAGAGGTCGAAGAATTCAGTCGCACCATTGCGGAAGACCGCCAGAACGAGGAGTTCTACATCTCCAATGCCTGGCTCACCCAGCTCGAGAACAAGAATTCCATCCCCAGCATCTATAAGCTCTACAGTCTCAGCGTCATCTACCGGACGAAGTTCAACGACCTGCTCGCCGTCTTCGGCATCGATCTGAACGCGACTTCCCGCTACCAGCTCTCGCTTCCGCTCCAGCACACGCATCTCACGACTTTCGAACAGCCCGATCCGGAAAAGCCCGTCACGTTCCCGGTGCGCTTCGACAAGAGTTTCAACCTGGAGACAACGAGTCTGATTTCGCGCATGGTGGAGGTCTGGGGAGAAGTTCCGATCGCGCTGATTCAACGGCTGGACGTGCGCCACTGCCAATACGGATATATCGGCACGCAGGACTACACGATGTATCCCCTGCTGCGGCCCGGGTCGTTCGTGCAGGTCGAGAGTCATTCGATCCGAATGCAGCCGACGGACTGGCGGACCGAGTACGACCGGCCGATCTACTTCGTGGAGTTGAGGGACGGCTACGCGTGTTCGTGGTGCGAATTGCGCGGATCGCAGCTGACGCTCGTGCCGCATCCGCTCTCAGGCTGCGCGATCCGGCAGTTCACGTATCCTTCGGAAGCTGAAATCGTCGGGCAGGTAACGGGCGTTGCTATGCGGCTGGTTCCGCAGGAACAGAATGGAGACGAGCCTCCAAGACTGCCAAGGCGATCTTGAAGCTCGAAAACAGAAAGTGCGCCATCACGGGGTCCGTTTCGACGGGCACCGCCACGCGGTAGGGCTCCAGCTTCTTCCACGCGGTCACGAAATCGCGCGGGCAGGTGTGCGTCGCGTTGATATAACCTTCCATTTGACCGACGAGTTCCCGCAGCGAGCAACCGACGAGCTCGCTGAACGCTTCCCGGTGGCAATCGGCGAGCGCTTCGCAGGCGACATCCTGCGTAAAGCGGGATGCCAGCCCATCGTGGTAGTAGAGGCCGGTGTTGTAGTCCCGCATGGAGGCCAAATAGATCAAGCGATCAAGAGATCGGGGGATCTCGGAAAGCGTGCGGCTGCGCAAGTCTTCCGCAGCCTGTTCCACGTCCATGCGTCTGGCCGATGACGTCAACATTTAGGAGCCCTGCACCTTACAGAGCCGCCCGGCCCGCCGGACGGCTGTTCAACATGCCCAACTGCGCCGCATTGAGAAACGAGAGAGACTCCTCGGAAACCTTGCATGCGCGCGCGGCGGCGTTCGCCATCGCTCCAACCATCCGCGGCGCCGCATACGGTCCTCCGACGTAAACCAGAGCACGCAGCAGGCTGCACGCGCCCATCAGGGCCGCGAACGACATCGCCAGCTCCATTTCCAGCCGCGGGTTCAAACGCGCGTAGAATCGGGCCGATCCCCGGTGGAAACGGCGCAGGCTGCGTATCTGCGCGCGCACCTGATCGACCCACAAAAGCGCTACTCGCTTCCGCTCTTCCATGAAGAGCTCGCGGACCTTCTGCGGCGCGACGGACCGGACATATTCCCAGTCTTCCTGGGTGAAGATCCGCTTCACCATGTCCGCCGGCAGCAAGCCCGCCTGCAGTGTGCTGAGGGCTTGGCGCGCCTCGACGAGGGCGCCAGAGCCGCCCTCAGGCCGGGCGCTGCGCCGTGCCAGAAGGAACAGAGACGCGAACAGCAGGGCCCCGATTGACAGAAAGAAGATCAGTTGAATCACGCTCGCGCAGCCTTTCGTAGATAATTGCGAATCGCGCCTATCACGCTCTTCGTCTTGCTTGCCAGGGCCTCGTAGTCTTCTTCCAGGCTAATATTAGGATCCGGGCTCGGATTGGGGCAATAGGACCATAGTGCTACCAGCCAGATCGCCAGGGAACCGTCATAGGACAGCGGCTGCACCACATCCCAGACCCGGTCGAACGAGGCGCCTGCGTATGCCCGCACGGCCAAGCTCATCAGGCTGGTCAGGACGTAGAGCCCGTACCCCATAATCATTCCCTTCATGTTCCTTCCGATCGGTATCCCGTAGTAGAAGATCACGGCCAGAAGAACGAACACGAAAATGGCCTGAATTGATCGAAGATCACGCTCGAATTCAATCACAGTACCAGGCGACTGTTGGGGGAAGATGCGGGGTGCTATCAGAGCGAAGCAGAGGATCGCCGCAAATGCCATGAGGCCGCTGAATCTGGCGAATTTTTCGGCACCCGGGTATGGCGCCAGAACATGGTTCAGAATTTCCAAGAGTATTCCATATCCTGTAACCAGCGTTCCAAACTGCAGGGGCCAATA
>DATJXJ010000032.1:0-3884 GCA_035500255.1 Verrucomicrobiia bacterium
TGTTTTTGATCGGGCGAAGCGCGAAGGTGCCCGCGAATCTGCGGTTTCGGTGCGATGAGATTCTGCATCTGCTGGACGCGATCGAAACGCTGAACGACCTCACCATTCCCGGATTGCGAACTCACCCGCTTCGCGGAACCAAACCGGTTCGCCATGCGGTGGATGTGAACGGGCCCTGGCGGATCACGTTTGAGTTCAGAGCGGGCGATGTCTTCCAGGTGGAACTGCAGCAGTACCACTAGAATTCGAGGTGAGATGATGGAGTATTTAGTAAAGCGTGAAGACATCAAGCGTGCCCCCATTCACCCGGGCGTGATCTTTGCGGACATTGCGATGCCGGAATTGCGAAAGACTCGTACGGTGGCCGAAATAGCAACGCTGCTGGGCGTCAGCCGGCAGAACCTGTACCGAGTGATGGCTGGAGAGGTATCGATCACGCCTGACGTGGCGGCCCGGCTTGGCAAGCTGTGCGGCAACGGAGCTGGTGTGTGGTTACGCCTGCAAGCGAATTACGACGCTTGGGAAGCCACCCATCGCCTGAAGAACGAACTAGCCAAGATTCCGACGGTCCGGGTGGCATAGCGGCTACGCGTCTTGAGATCCGAAGTTGGCGACGCTCCCTTGGCGAGCATCTGTTCAGTCCGGGGCGGCGTGCGCGAGATTGGCGGTCCCCGTAATCCGGCGCGCAACCCGCCACCTTCTCCCCAAATGATGGGAGAAGGCTTTTCGGAGACACAGGCTAAAGCCTGTGCTCCCCGGATCGAGATGCCGCGTTCCTGCTCTTCCTTGAGGCGATCGGGTTTCCTGCCCGGTAAGAACGCGGATGAGCGCAGTCTTGCCGATGGTCGATATGACCGGCGGCGCCGGTGATGACGTGGATGACTGCAGGGGCGTCGCAAGTCACTTATGCGCTGGGCACGGGTGGAAAGAGCCAGAAGGGATGAACCAAGGTCAATAGTAGAAGGGGTTTCCCCCTCGAAGAAAGGCATCATCGCCGGGAGACTGGTCCATAAAGGTCACGAGCCCCCATGAGTCCCGGGTGTCGAGAGGATGACGCTCAACGGCATGAAACGGTTTGCCGGGTGCCGTGCTCTCGAGAATGACGTATCCAATGGGCTTGCACTGCTTTGAGTCTTTGGCGGGCACTTCGCAGGTAGTCAATCGTATGCGGGTCGGCGAAAGTTGGGTCAGATCGCGCACAAACATCCCGTCATCACTGGTTGCAAGCACGCGGGTCTCGCGCGCAAGGACCCGTGTAAACGCCAAGTCCGTGCCCACTTCGAAATAGTGATAGATGACACCATTGTACATGTTGCCGTTGTGCACGTACTCCTCAACCACAACCTGCGGATGGCCGTCTTGAAAGAGATTGGCCGATGACACGAACGGGGCTTTCAGGAGCGGATCACCGGCACCGAAACTTTGGGTCCATTTCGACCAGATGAGCGGCGGATTCTGAGTCACTGAGCCTGTCGCCGGATCGTAAAGGACCAGGGAGAAAAAGCCCTGTTCGAAACCGAGCCCAATTTCCGCGACATACAATTCACGCTGCCGGGGTTGGGAAATCCTGTAGATTTCGGGAAACAACTCCGGACAGGTCAATTCAACCCGGAAGGCTGGATTCCGTTCCTCAAGAAGTTTTTTCGCCAGCGCATGGAGCTTGCTCGCCACTGGTGAAGGGACCGATACGGGATGTCCGGGCGGGCGCAGGTCGCCACGAATGCGAATGTCGTTATCGTTCGTAGCGAGCGCCGTCAGATGACAAGTGTCCGGGTCAATGCTTTGCCCGCGCGCTGAACGTGTCGCTACCAGGAGAAGAACCGGCAACATCGTCAAAACGATTTGCGCTCGACAGATTGTCATTGCTGCGAGTATATCGAAGAAACCCCGCAATGGTTACAGCGCTCGATTCTTAACCCTTCTGACTCGGGTTTTCCTATGCGCGGAAATTGAGAATCTGCGAGCTGCCATCCCCCTCATCCGGCGCGCAACCCGCCACCTTCTCCCCAAATGACGGGAGAAGGCTTTTCGGAGACACAGGCTAAAGCCTCTGCTCCCCGGATCCTGAGCGATTCTCGTCCGAAGGAGCACAGGCTTTAGCCTGTGATTCCGCAAACGTGTAGACTTCACTTTTCTTTTTGTGGTGTTGCGCGGCGCGCGCGACTCGCGGAGCGCATCGTTGAGAGCAGAGGGACGCTTCGTCGTAATCGGGCGAGCTGCCCGACACCATTGAAGAAGGTGGTTCGAGGTAATCGCACGTGAAGACAGGCATCATCGGGGCGCGGGACGCCGGGAAATCCACCGTGTTTCATGCTCTTACGGGGCTTACGCCGATTCCGGGGACGGGCGAGGGCAAGAATCGGGGAAGGCCCGGGCAGATCAAGGTCGCGGACCCGCGGCTCGATTTCCTGGAGGCGACGTACGGTTCGAAGAAGAAAGTCCCGGTCGAGCTGACGGTGCTCGATTTCGCGCCGAATCCCAAGGAGCAGAAGGAAGGCGCGGCGCTCGATGTCAGCCTGATACCGCTGATTCGCGACCTTGATGCGCTGTTGATCGTCGTGCCGCAGTTCGCCGGGATGAATCGCGACCTCGCATCGACCATCGAGAGCATCGAGGGCGAGCTGGTTTTCGCGGACTTCGACCAGGCCGAACGCCGGCTCGAGCGGGTCAAGAAAGATCGCAGCGCGACCGATTTCGAAAAAGCCGCGCTGGAGAAAGTCATCAAGTGGCTTGAAGAGGGAAAGCCGCTGCGCCTGATGGAGCTGACGGCGCAGGAACTCCAGGCTTTCTCGAGCTTCGGCTTTCTCTCGCGCAAGCCCGCGCTTGCAGTCGTGAATTGCGAGATGGATGCGGCCGCGGCGGATATCACCGAGGCCGAACGCAGCGCGATCCAGGCGCGCGGCCTCGATGTGTTCCGGCTCGCGGCGTCATTCGAGTCGGAATTGTGGGAGCTCGATGCGGCAGGACAAAGCGAGATGCTGCGGGAAGCCGGCCTGGAAGCGCCTGCGCGCGATCGGCTGATCACGGCGCTGTACAAGCATCTGGGGTTGATCACCTTCTATACCGCGGGCGAGCCCGAGGCGCATGGATGGTCGTTGCGGCGAGGGGAGACCGCGCTGGAAGCGGCGGCGGAGATCCATAGCGATATCGCGCGCGGATTTATCCGGGCCGAGGTCGTGAGCTACGAGGACTTCGCCGCGCTCAAGTCCGACGCGAAGGTGAAGGAAGCGGGGAAGCTGCGGCTGGAGGGCAAGGATTACGTGATGCGCGACGGCGACATCATCCATATCCGGTTCAAAGTCTGAGCAGGATCCGCGTGTCAGCTATTCCTTCCCGGATGGGGGGTGAACCAGGGTCTGGTAATTGGTCGTCCGGTGGAAGTAACGCGCGGAGAACCGCGCGAGATCCTTCGCCTTTGGCTCAAGCGATGCCGAGGGATCCCATGCCACTCACCTTCGCACGTCAATAGCGGCTTGTCCTCGTCAGCGTGCGGTCGAACTTCAACGGTCTTGTGCGGAGGCCGGTGTTCCACCGGCATCGAGGAGTCATTAAGTCGCGGCTAGTCGAGGAAGACGCTGAAGAGATCGTCCGCTCGAGGGATGCAACGGGCAGTGGCATGAGGTCCCTCGGCTTCGCTCGGGATGACGTTCGGGCGTTGGGCGGGAATGATTGAGGACGGCGGTTGGACGACAATTTTTCACAAACTCTCGGGATGACGGAGAGGGGACTTCGATCGTGATGACGCGAAAGAGTGCGTCAATCCTGGCGGTGTTCGGCTTTCAGCTTTTCGCTGATTAGCATTGCGTTCAGGGCGGCGGTTGGGCGGACGGGATACTCGGCGGGCTTGCGCAGAGCCTTCAGGCGCGAATCGAGATTCTGCAGAT
>DATJXJ010000033.1:0-50992 GCA_035500255.1 Verrucomicrobiia bacterium
CACGTAGTCCGCGTGTCCCGGGCAGTCGATGTGCGCGTAGTGCCGGTTCGCCGTCTCGTACTCCACGTGCGACACCGCGATCGTGATCCCCCGCTCCCGCTCTTCCGGCGCGTTGTCGATCGTGTCGAACGCCCGGAACGACACCTTCGGGTTGTTCTTGCTGAGCACCTTCGTGATCGCCGCCGTCAGCGTCGTCTTCCCGTGGTCGATGTGCCCGATCGTCCCCACGTTTACGTGCGGCTTGCTCCGCTCGAATTTCTCCTTCGCCATTTTCGACTCACCCTCGCATCAAGACTGCGCGGCCACCGCCGCGCATGGAATGGAACCCTTTGCCGTCACCGCCAAGCGTTCGATGGAGCGGGGGACGGGATTCGAACCCGCGACCATCTGCTTGGAAGGCAGAGACTCTACCCCTGAGTTACCCCCGCTCATCCTCACTCCGCTACAGCATGGAGCCTGGGACCGGGATTGAACCGGTGACCTCGTCCTTACCAAGGACGCGCTCTACCAACTGAGCTACCCAGGCCCGAACCGGTTCGCCCGCCGCCTCATCACGATCCGCAGCTCGACTCGGACTCTCGACAGCGGGATCCTTCACGTTTTCCCTGCTATGAAGCGTTTCCCGCAAGACGCTGGTGGACGGGGGAGGATTCGAACCTCCGTAGCCCGCAAGGAGCGGCAGATTTACAGTCTGCTGGTTTTAGCCACTCACCCACCCGTCCCGCGAAAGCATCCGGGACGCAAACACAGCGTCCGGCCATGAAACACTCCGGGCACAAAAATCGCTTGCTGCAAGTCCATCCGGATTCGAACCGGACCGCTCTACGGGGTGTTTCGCAATGCAGAAAAGGTTCGCGTCCGAAGACACGAACCCGGTTCGCTTCTCTCGCGAGGAATCCGTCCGCATCAACAGCAAAGAAATACCGGTTCCCTCAAATCTCAGCTGGCGGAGGGAATCGAACCCCCGACCCTCTGATTACAAATCAGATGCTCTACCAGCTGAGCTACGCCAGCCCTGCGCAAACCTCGAAAAATTATCATACAGGCAATCAAATTGCAAGCGGTTCTCTGGGGCTCCCGCAAAACCACTGCCAGAGCACTACTTAGCCGAAACCTCTTCTGCCACCGATGTCTTATTGTGTAGCCGGTTTGGCGAATTCTCCGTCTTCCAGCGCTTCGTTGTGATGATACGCCTCCACGGTAATTATTACCAGCGTGCCTTCGTTCGTCTGCCGGATCGTGAAGGGGAGTTTCACGCCGTCAACTTCGCGGTAATCCTCGTAGTCTTGCTGAAACTCGCTTACGCCGTCCGGTCCGTGACGCTGACTCTTGTCGCGAATCACGAGTCCGCTTTCTACATCGAAGTATAGCTTCTCGGGATCGCCGCCTTCGGGCACGCTCGCTTCCACCACGTACGCTTCGCGCTCTCCTACTTTGTCTTTTCCCACGACCGTGAATTTCGAATACAACTTCCGCAGATCGAGCACATGATAAAAGTCAGTGTCGCGACGCGTTTCCGCGAGCTCCGATCCCGTCTGATCGCGCAGACCGTTAGCCGGATCGTCCGTCCACCCGGACGTTCCATCGAAGCCTTGCCGGTACGTCGCTCCGTTGATCGTAATTGTTCCAAGCGAGCGGTTCGGCGCCTTCTCGTGAATTTCAACGGTGCCTGAAAGCTGCATCGAGGGAACGCTCAAAGTCCCCGTCATCACGCGCGACGTCAGTTTCTCAATCGCCGCTCGCCCGCCGACGGCTGCAAGATAGCGATTCAAGATCTGATCCACCGTAGGCGTCGCGCCGGGGCTTGTCGGTCGAGAGTTCGATGCAGGCTGGGGCGTCGTCTGTGCCCCGGCAGAAATCGAAGACGCCAGCAGCACACACACGGCCGCAAGAATCGTTCGCGTTCGCCTCATCCGTGTACTCATCCTCAAGCCTTCAGCGCGATTCGGAGCCTTCACGGCTGGATTGGACGAATTGCCGAAAAACAGGTTACGCTCTATCCGGTGCCGATGTCTTCCGCAAAGCGAGCTCTCGTTGCCATCACCCTAGTCGCTTGCGTCGCGGCCGTTGGGGCGGCGCTGCTTATCTACCACTGGCGTCGGCCGCTGGCGGGTCCAAACGCAGGTACTGAGCCGAGCCTCCTGAGCCAGCTGCCTCCCGGCGCGCCCGCCGTCGCGTATATAGATGTCGCGGCGCTCCGGAAGTTGCACGATTCGTCGCTGGCCACGATTCTGGGCCTCGCCGGAGAGACTCCCGCACAGGACCGCGAATACCAGGCGTTCGTTCGCGAGACCGGTTTCGACTACACGCGCGACCTCGACCAAGTCGCCGCAGCGTTCTGGCCTTCTGCGATGCGAGGCGGCGAGGGTCGCACTCTGGCCGTCGCTGAAGGTCGTTTCGATCGCGACAAGATAAAGGCCTATGCGCTGCGCACCGGGCGGGAGATCAGCCAAGGGCCACAAACCTACTACGAAGTTCCCGGCGATCCGGCAGTATCGCTCGGATTCCTTTCCGCGTCGCGCATCGTCATCTCAAACGGGGGAGGATTCGGCGTCCTTACCCCGTTGCCATCCGAATCAGACAAGGCCGCCATGCGAGAGCGGATCGGTCGCGTCGCAGGCGCGCCGATTTTCGCCGTGGCGCGCACCGACCATCTGCCCCCGACCTTCTACGACCCACTCCGTTCGTCACCTCAGTTCGAGCATCTGGCGCACAGCGTCTCCGGTCTCATGGTCGCCGCTCAGCCCGATGCGGAGATCGTTCACGTCACGCTCGACGCCGAATGCGACTCGATGGCAAACGCCGTTGAGCTCGCGACGGTTGCGAACGGCTTTCGCGTGCTCGGCTCGATGGCCCTCTCCGATCCGAAGACCCGCAAGCAGATGACGAAGCAACAGCTCGCCTTCCTCTCGGCACTGCTCGGAGAAGCCAAGCTCTCGCAGCAGGATCGCATCGTGCGGCTCACGCTTGACGTGACGCCCGCGATGCTGGGCGAAGCCACTCCGGAGCCGCACGCTCAGGCGTCCGTCGGGCGCGCCTTAATCGGCGCGATCCACATCGGCGCGGGCTTACGCGGCCCCTCACACGCGCCCTAGGACCTCTCGTAACCACACAAGAGATAACCTCTCACATAATATTTGTCGGCTGCCGCTTGCTTTTCGAGCTGCGCTCCATTACAAGAATGCGAGGCGAGCCATCTCGCCGACGACGATCCTTGCAACGGAGGCCAGTCGATGCGTCGAATTCCCGGGCACTCTCGTACGGCTCCTTCTGTCCCAGGCGCGTCGGCGACTCGCAACCTCATCCAGTCTCGCGCGGTATGCGCTTGTGCCTTCGCGCTCCTGTTTTTGGCTCTTGCCATCCCCTCCCGCGCGGACACGATTTCCGGCACCATCAAGGATCCTTCCGGCGCGCTCGTTGCCGGAGCCCGCATCGAAATCACGGGTAGCGGCCTCCCGCAGCCGGTCGTTCTCACCTCTGATGCCACCGGGAAATTCACCGCGCCCAATTTGTCCGCCGGCCAGTATTCGGTTCGCGTCATCAAGGAGGGCTTCGACGACCTCGTCACTCCCGTAGACCTCCACGGCACCGCAGACCTCGCTCTCAGCCTGACGCTCGCCGCACAGACGGCTCGCGTCGTCGTGACGGAAACCAACAAGGCATTCGCAAATTCGGACTCGGTGTATCGCGAACTCCGCGGCATCGGTCTGGCCGACACGTATCGCTGCGAGAACTTTCAGCTGCACCTTGACGTGGGAACCATCGTGCTGAAATCCGGCACGATCACCTTCCTTCAGCCGGTGAACAATTTCGAAACGGGCGCCGTCTTCGTCGGGGACGGGCATTTCACGCTCACGCCCGTCGACAGCATCGACGCGCACGAGATCCTGCGCCGCACCGGCAGCCCCACCGTCGAGGAAGACTTCACCAACGCTGTCTTTCGTTTCACTCCCGGCGAGTACCACGAGTTCGCAGACGTACTCAAGACCAAGGCGGAGACACCGCATGACGCCGCATCCGCCTTCGAAGACTGGGAGAAAAAGCTTCGCCATCGCCCGGAGATCCCGCAGAGCTTTACGGAAGGCACGTTCGAGAGCGAGACCATCGACAACGTGGATGCCGATGTGCTCTCGGCGATCTACAATCCGAAGCATCCTCCGTTCTTCAACGTGTACCTGCACGGAACCCGCCATAAGGATCTCCGCTTCTATATCCGCATGCGTGTGGGCGCGATGCCGCAGCTCGACTCTCCCGAAGAAGTGGCTCTCATTAATTTCGCTCCCGAGAGCCTGGACGACGGAATCTGGTATTCCCAGCATTTCCTATCAGAGCTGAAGGCTCACACGGCCAACTCACGGGAGGATCGCCGCCTATTCGCCACCCACAAATACGTGATCGAAACCGACATCGCGAAGAACGATCATCTCTACAGCCGAGCCACGATCACGTTTCAGCCGCTCGTCGCCGGCGAGCGTGTCATAAGATTCGCCCTCCTGCCGAATTTGCGCGTCACGCGCGTAACGGATCAGGACGGCCACGATCTGCGCTACATTCAGGAGGACAAGAAGCAGGACGGCTCGTTCTACGCGATCCTCGATGCGGCCCCGGAAATGGGCCAGGAACATTCGATCACCGTCGAATACGCGGGCGACAAGGTTGTGCACGATGCCGGCGGCGGCAGCTACTACATTGGCGCCCGGGAATCATGGTATCCAAATCTGAACGGCTTCGGCGAAAAAGCCCTCTACGATCTCACGTTCAACGTTCCGCCGTCGAACGTGCTCATCAGCGTCGGCAAGCTGGTTGGTCAATCCACCGAAGCCGGATTCGCAGTTACCCACTGGGTTACGTCTGCCCCAGTAGCCATTGCCGGTTTCAACTACGGTCGTTACACGAAGATGAATTATCCGGACGACATCACGCACTATGACATCTCCGGCTACTATCTCTCCGATCTGCCCGACGTGTTGAAGCCCTATGCGATGAGCCAAGGCCTCGCGGGCAACATGAACACCATGCCCGGGGCTGTCCCTCTGGCGGGTATGTCTCCATCCAAAATGACCACCTATGCCCTCGATCAAACCCGCGCGCAGATGCAGCTCTGTACTCTCTATTTCGGCAAGGCGCCTTACAACGACGTAAACATCACCGAGCAGCCGAACATGTTCTTCGGTCAATCGTGGCCCGGCTTGGTGTATTTGCCGATCATGGCTTACATCGACTCGACGCAGCGCTGGATGCTTTTCGGTGAGAATCGGGGCTTGACCGATTTCGTCCGCGAGGTCACGCCCCACGAAGTGGCGCATCAGTGGTTCGGCCACGGTGTTGGCTGGGCCTCCTACCACGATCAGTGGTTGTCCGAAGGATTTGCGGAGTTCTCCGCTGGGCTGTTCCTCGAACAAGCCATGGGCCCGAAATGGCAGAATAATTACCTAGATTTCTGGGAACGCGAGAGAAAGGCTGTCATCCAGAAAGACAGTTTCGGTGTTTCGCCCAACGATGCGGGACCTCTTTGGCTCGGGCTTCGGCTCATTTCTCCGCGGACGCCCGACGCGTATCAGGGAGACACCTATTCAAAGGGCGCGTACGTGCTGCTCATGTTGCGTTCGCTCATGTATGACGACCAAGGGTCGGACAAGAACAAGGATCATGTCTTCATCGACATGATGCACGACTTCATGGACACCCATCACGATGCGCCTGCCTCTACCGAATCGTTCAAGGCCGTCGTCGAAAAGCACATGACCAAGCAGATGGACCTTCAGCAGAATGGGCGCCTCGACTGGTTCTTCGCCGAATGGGTTTACGGCACGGCCGTGCCTCGCTATGCGTTCAAGTACGAAGTCCAGTCCATCGAAGGTCACTTTCATGTGCGCGCCGAAATCACGCAAAGCGAAGTGGACGATCACTTCGCGATGCTGGTTCCCGTCTTCGCCGATTTCGGAAACGGCATGGTGAGACTCGGACAGGTGGAGATGGTGGGGAATTCCACGCGCACCATCGACTTCGTCATGGATCGCCAGCCGCGAAAAGTTGCCCTGAACTACTACAAGGACATCCTCGAACGCTGACCCGCTCAAGGAAGTTTTCACGGCAAATTGAATACCGGACTGAAAAAGAAAGGCGCGCCCGGAAGACGCGCCTTCAGGAAAGCCAGTGACCCTTGCGAAACCCAGTTCGGGCCGCTAGTGCGACCCAATCAGCGGAACGACATCGTGTTCCATATCCGCTAGCGAGAGCGCCTTCTCGTAGAAATGCGCTTCCTTGCCGTCCTTGTCGAAAATCATGGTCATCGGCAAAGCTTCGCTGGCGGCCCAGCGCGTGTCAACGTCCTTGTAATACTGATCCTCGGTCGACGACGCGATGTAGACCTGGAAGGGCGGCTTCACTTCGCCCAGATACTTCGCGAGCTCGGTTTTCTCCGCCGCGTCCGTCCGGTCGTTCATCGAGATCTCGACCACCTGCAGCGAATCCTTGTACTTCGTCTGCAACTTGATGATGTCCGGAAATTCGGCGTGGCACGGGACGCAATACGTGGCGAAAAAATTCAGGAATACGACCTTGCCTTTGTTCGCCGCGATCAAATCCTTGATGTCCTTCGGCTCCACTACCTTCAAATCCTGCTGAGCCGATTGCGCGCGCACGCCGCGTCCGGCCACACCCAGCACGCAGATCACCCCGAGCGCAATGCAGGCGAGCTGAGATGCCGGACGCTTCCTCACTGTCCGCTCCCCGGCATGGCCGACGCCAGCATCTTCACCGACGCGTCCGTAACCTGGCCGAACGAGCTCACATCCACGTTCACGAAGTTCGCCACGACCTGCCGATTGATGTTGACGAGCACCGTGTTGTCGACCGCCGGATTCAGCTTGTAGATGCGCATGCCCGAATCCTGCAAGCCCTTGGCGAAGTAAACGAGCGGGATTTGAATTCCCTTCTCCGCTGCCAGCTTCTCAAGCCATTCCTTCGTCTCGGCGCCCTGCGTCATCACCACAAACCCCTTCAGGTTCTTCTGCGACTTCACAAGAGCGTCCAGCTTGACGATCAAATCCGCCGCCTGATCGCTCGGCTTGTTGAAGAAGCCGATCACCGTCGGCGCGGGACCGTACTCGCACACGTAGCAGGTGTCCTGGCCCTTGTACTTGCCCGTCACATCGATCACGCGCAGCGACGGCGTAACCGCTCCGACGGCGCGGCCCGAGACCTGCGGACCGGTCGCAGTGGCCGCGGCAGGCTGTGCCGCAGCAGGAGCCGGTGCGGCGCCCGCACTCGCGCTGGCCGGCTGTGTACTGCCGTTCGCGGCGGCCGCTTCAGCCATCTTCACTGCATTCGCGGCGTCGGTTCCATCGACGGGATACTTCAATGCCACCCACTTGTACCAGCCGCCCTCGAGAATCTTCGTGTTCAGATAGCCGAACTCCGCCAGCTTCTTGTACATGTCGATCGAATCTTCGTCGTGCTGGCAGGGGCAATAGAGGACAAGCATCTTGTTCCGCGGGAGCGGCACCGGCGGCTTCACCTGCGGTACCCACGGAAAGTTGATCGCGCCCGGCACATGCCCTTCGGCGTATGCTTCCTCGGGCTGCGTGTCTACGAGGACGAAAGTCGTGTCCTTCGCGTCCATCATCTTCTTGATCTCAGCCGGCGTAATGAATTGAGGCGGAGGAGCCTGCGCCGTGGGGTCATCGAACGCACCCCCTTCCTCTTGTGCCGCCGCAGGTCCCGGCAAGGCCAGGAACAGCGCGACCGCCAGGTAACCGAGCGCGAGCCATTTCACCATGCTTTTCATGCGGACCTCCCTCAATTCTGACCGGCCCGAACGCTATCCAATTGGTTCGATGCGCCTCTGATCGTGGATGTTACGTAGGGCCCCAAACCCTGTCAAGACTGTGTACTACAACCACATCGGCAACTTGGCGGCGACCACGCCGCTCGTGCCCGTTCCGCCCTACACCTGATTAGACGCTTGGCTCTTCGCCCGGTTTCACCGTCTTGCCGGTGTTGGAGTCGGACTAACGAGAGGGCAACGCAAACGCGAAGGCTACACCATCCGCGTCATAGACCACGTACTGTCGGCCGTCCAATTCATATGTCATCGGACCCGTGCCCAGCGAGCCGCCCGCATACATGTGCCACAGCACCTCCCCGGTAACTGCATCGAGTGCCACCAGATTCTGGGACATGTCCGCCGTGAAGACCAGATGCCCTGCCGTCGACAGGATTCCAGACTGCCCGCCCCGGCCCTCCGTATCCGCCGTCCAGCGAACCTTGCCGGTCTGGACGTCGATTGCCTTCAGCATCGACTTCGATCCGAGGAAGAAATCGCGGCCCGCCCAGCCCTCGGCAGACTTCCCCGGCATCGTTAAGTAGAAGACTCCCATCGTCTCGCGCGAGTTCACGTAGAAAAGACCGGTGTCCGGGTCGTAGCTCGGCGCCTGCCAGTTTGTCCCTACTCCGCCGGTGACAAGCACTCCATCGGGCTTCGGCTCCCTGTCGGAATCCGGAATCGGCTGGCCGCGGTCGTCGTAACCCTTCACCCAGTTCGCCGGCACGAACGCCTCGGAAATCAGCGCCTTGCCGTTCGTGCGATCGAGCACGAAAAACAATCCGTTCTTGTTGGCCTGCGCCAGCATTTTGCGAGGCTTGCCTTTGAACGTGCCGTCGAAAAGGACAGGCGTCATTACCGTGTCCCAATCGTGCGTGTCGTGGGGCGACGATTGGAAATACCACACGAGTTTCCCCGTGTCCGGATTCAGCGCCACGATCGCGCACGTGTAGAGGTTGGCTCCCGGGCGTGCGTCTCCGTTCTCGACGGGATGCGGGTTGCCTGTGCCCCAGTAAAGGAGATTCAGCGCCGGATCGTACGTGCCCGTGAGCCAGGTCATGCCGCCGCCGCGCGAGCCCACGTTGGTGTCGTGCGGCCAGCTGTTCCAGGCGATGGTGTCGTCTTTCTTCGGCATCGCATCCCACCGCCACTCGACCTTGCCGGTCATCGGATCGACGGACTCCAGGAAGCCGGGAAGATCAGCCGTGTCGCCGGACGTTCCGATGATGATGTGATCGCGAATCACCAGTGGTGCCACGCCGCCAAACGCTTTCAGCGTCGGGTCATCGACCTGAATCTGCCAGATCAGTTTTCCGGCTCGCGCGTCGACGCACAGCAGCTGCGCATCGGGAGTCGTCATGAAGAGACGGTCTTTCCACATCGCGACACCCTTGTTGCTGCCGCCTGTCGGAGCGCCGGGACGAGCGAAATGCCAAATCTGCCGGCCGGTCCGGGCATCAACGGCCCAGATCTCATTGCCGGCCGAAATGTACAGGATGCCGTTCACTTCGATCGGCATCGATTCGAGGCCGCGACCGTGCGTCTGAAACGCCCACGCGAGTGTGAGTGAGCCGACGTTCTGCCGGCTGATCTGGGCCAGCGTGCTGTAGCGGCGGCCCGAATAGTCGCCGTTGAACGTCGGCCAGATGTCCGTGGAAGGCTTCAGCAGCTTCGCCGGATCGAGTCCCTGCGCCGGCACCCAGGTTGCGAAAAGACACGTGAAGGCTACCAGGAAGAAAACTCTCTTCACTTCAAGGTCTCCAGGTACGTGAAGATATTGTGCATGTCGGCGTCGGTGTATTTCTCCAGCAGCTCGGCATGCGCCGCCAGCGGGTCGTGCACCTCTGTCTTCACCGACCTCGCGGGCCACGAGTGATACCAACCGTCCTTGCCCTGAATCGCGACGTAGAATCCGTCGTTGAGAAGCAGCGTCCCTTCGAGTTTTTCGCCCGAGGGCAGCGTCACGACCGCCGTCGTCGGCACGCCCGACGGATACAGGAAGTGCACCTCAAGATCAGGCGGATTGTATTTCTTCGCGATGCCCGCCAGATCGCCCGTCGGCGAATGGCAGCCGGAGCAGCGACTTTCGAAGTACGCTTTGCCCGCCTCGGCCGTGCCGGTTGCAAGTCGCTCGGCCGGAATATCATTCGGGTACGGGCCGAAACGCGTGTGCAGATCGAACAGGGTAATCTGCGCCTGCAAAAAAACCGCGATGTCCTGGATTTGCGTCTCGCTCAATGGGAACGGCGGCATCCCCTTGTCGACGCGCCCGTTCGTCACCACCGGCCCAATCTGATCGCCGTTCTTGTCGTGCCGGACAAGAGCCGAGCGAATCAGGTCCGCTCCTCGGCCCCCCGTCGCGTCTTCGGCATGGCACGCTGCGCAATTCGTCTTGAAAAGAACACGCCCGCGTTCGACCGCCGCCGGATTCGGCGCCGCCTGGCCGCGTGGAGTTGGCGCCGCGCCCTCCTGCGCGCTGAGCAGAAAAACAGCGCCGAGAACGAGCCCCGCGACGAGCGCGAATTTTTTCAAGTCTTCCCCCAAGCGGACAGACGCTGCCAAGAAGCATCAGGTTACGCGAACGGCTTAGAAATCCAGCTCACCGTGTCCGCGCAGCACGGCGGTGCCGGCGCGGTGGCAAGTAGTGGAACCGAATCAGAAAGATCCTGTCGCCGCGGCCGTGTTGGGCCACTTTGAGCAGATCGAGAACACCCAGAAATCCTGACGCGCGCGCCAATTCTGGCGTGATGTCGGGAAGACCAATGGGTTCGATCGAGTCCACTTCAATCTCGCCTTCCTCCATCCGGTAGCGGCCGCCGACTTTCACGTGCGGCCGCGTCCAGATTCTGACCGAGCACGTGATTTCGCCGCGCCGGATTCCGTCGCGAAGGCGCTTCGCAAAAAGCATCCGGTGAACTGAACTCCTACTTACCCGCCGTTGTCAGCGTCGCGCCCGAGATTTTCTTTGTCTGGTGAGCCCAGTTCGTTCCCGGATACGTGAAGACCAAATCGTATCCCGGCGAGCCTCCAGCCACGACGATGTGAAAATCATCCGGGCTCTGAACGACTGGCACGCGTCCTCCGGGCTTCAGGTTGTCCAGGAAAATCTGCGCACGGTCCGGCCGAATCCGGCCATCGGCGATCGATGCGCGGATAAAAGCCTCTTCCGAACCTGTGCCGAAAGACACTTCCTTGGGCAGATTCTCGTACGGTACGCGCGTGTGCTCATAGAGATATTCCTGCAAGCTCTTCCGCGTGTAGCCGTGGTTCGCGAGTTCGACCGCGCAATCAGGATGCAGCACCACGATGTGCTTCTGAGCGTGAGGCCAGCCCACTCCTCGCGTTCGAATCTGCGAGACGATTTGATCAATCACACCCTGTGCCGTCCACGGGGCCACCGCGCCGCCCCCGAAAACCGATGGATTTCCGGCCGAGGACACCGTCACCGTGCTGTCACCGGCCGCGAAGCCCTGACTCACGTTGTACGGCTCCCACGGACTCTTCGCCGTGTCCTCCGCAAACGTATAGAACGTGTAGCCTTCCAGCCGCCCGGTGAGACCCATGAAGTTCACTTGCGGCCACGTCTGCCCCAAATTCAACAGGGAAAGCTCGATTGCCCGGCCGACCGTGCTGTTCGCTTGCCAGCCGATTCCCAGCATCCCGATTCCTGAATTGAAGTTGAGTTCCTTCCCGATGGGGCCATCCACGATCACGACGGGCGTGAACGACCCCGTTGACGCCACTACGTGTGTCAGGTCGTAGTGCTTGTCCAGGAAGCCATCCATCGCGGCCAGAATCACAGGGAAATATTCCGGTCTCGCGCCCGCCATCACCGAATTGATCGCAATCTTCTCGACTGTTGCCGTGCCGCTCTTCGGCGCCACTTGCCCGAGCACTTCTTTCGGCGAGCGCGTCGTCCCCGCCTCCATCGCTTTCACCAATTCCGGCGTCGGCGGAACGACGGGCAATCCGTCGGCCCAGTGGCTGTCGAGAAACATCTCGTTCACTTTCTGCGACGCGTCCAGGAAGTCCTTCCCGGTCACCTTGATGTTGGCGTTTTCCAGTAGCTTCTGCACCTGGGACGGATGCGCCTCTTCCGCCGTCAGCGGCCGCGTCAGCGCCGCCACCATCTTGTCGAAGAACAGTTCAACGATCGGCTGCACCTCTTGCTTGTTCCCGCGCGCGACGTAGTACTTATCCGCCGGCAGGGCCAGCGTGCGAATCCCCGGCATGCCGCGGTCCTTCGCCGCCGACTTCGCGTCGTCTAGAAATTCGGTTGTTGTGAAATAAACGCCTGGCATCCCTGTCTTTTCGATTTCGATCGTGTCGTGGGAACCCCACCACGTGCAACTCCCTCAATCACCGACACCGAAAACGAAAAGGTCGCCCTGCTGTTTCACCGTGGGATACCACTTGGGGAGATCCGTAATCGTCTGCGCCGCCGGCTTCGGATACATCACCACCGTCGCTGTCGAATACTTCGCCTTGATCATGTCCGCGAGCGCGTCGAGAAAATTGCTCGCGCCGTACTTGCCGTTGTCGATCAGAACGATCTTCTTGCCGTCGAGGCTGCCGCCGCGCGCGCTAATTCCCAGCGTCTTCGGCGGAGGAATCTCGCCTCGCGGATTCATCACTTCGAGAGTTACTTGCGCCGACGCCGTGGCCGCGAAGAACAATCCGCCGACAACCAGCGCGGCCGTCAAAAACCAGTTCGAATTTCGTCTCATGATTCGCATCCCCCCGCTCTTGCGCTCGCCGAATAAGTTCAGAAGGTGCAAGCGCCCTCAAGATAGTTAGCACGCGCGGGAATGTCAATCGCACTGCAAAGCGAGAGCACGGGCACAAGCGCCTATGCCAGAAAAGCACACTTGATTCCGCGCTATTGCCAGCCGGAGGTATCGCCGTATGGAAGCCCGGTCATCACCGCGATGATCGAGTCAATCTTGCCGTCTTTCAGCTTGAAGATCTCGCAGACTACCTCGCTGAACGGCCTGAGAGCCGCAGCCGATTCCCGCACCCTTCCCACACCGGGCACGTCGACGTATTCCACCTTGCCGGAAGTATTGAACATGAAGACGCCGTAAACGATTCCGCGCTGCCGGTCCACCACCGTGTAGCGCCGCGGGCTGATCGGATAAATGTACTCGAAGATGTGCGAGTCGAGCCCCGCCGCGCAACCCACCGGCTTGCCATCCTTCGACATCGAGCCGAACGTCGATGGGCACGTCTGCGTCCCGTTCTCCACGCGAATTGCGTCCGGCGCGAACGGCACGATACTTCCGCTGCTCTTCTCGATTCCGTCGAAATAGAGGTCCGTCTGCGCGATCAGGTCCTTGCGCGACTCGCGCTCTGCTTCCGGCACGTCCTCGAAGAATCCGGCCAGCTTCGGCGCGACTTTCGGATCGGTGAACCCGTCGGGCCGCGTGAACCCTGCCGCCGTCTCCTTCCGCGTGATGATCGTCTCGACTTCCGTCACTTTGCGGTTCACCACCTTCAGCCGCGTGCAGATCAATCCGGCCATTCCCGCTTCGTCCGTCACCCCGACGAATCCGACCTGCCCTTCCTCCGGATCGTCAATGTAGAGGTTGTAGCTGCCCCAGCCCGTCAGCGTGCCCCACAAGCCGTCGCCGAATTTCAGCTCCTGCGCGTTCTCCGTATATCGTGCGCCCGGCCCCAGCGGCAATAGCGACGGATCATGCTCGATCAGCGCCGCGCGGTATTTGTCGACCAGAACGTTCAGGCATTTGCGGTCGCAATCGGCCGCTGCAGTTTCGGATGACTTCACTGCTGCCGGCGTCGTCTTCTCGCCTTCCGGCCCCCATCCGGACTTGATTCCGTACGGCTCCTGGGTCAGCGCCGCTTGCACCGCCCGGATTTTTCCCTTCTCAATTTTGAAGACTTCGCCGATCTCCCATGTGAACGGGTGGCGGAGCGTCGCGGGCACGATCCTGCCGTCGGTCAGCGTCATCGACTTCACGGTGCCCGCATGATCGAAAAACCCGAACGCAAAAGCGAGCCCGCGCTCGCGGTCCACAACTACCCACCGCCGCTCGCGGATGCGCGTCACGATCTTGAAGAAGCCCGTCTTGAATTGCGCCTCGCACCCGAGGCTCATCACCCAGTTGCCCGTGTTCGGCTCGCGCGAGTATGGGCCGGGATTGTTCGTCGTCTGCGTTCCGTTCTCGATGCGGTTGCAATCCGGCGCAAAGGGATACACGCCTTTGCCGTCGTTGTTCTGCAATCCGGAAAAATACATGTTCGCGGTCTTCACCAATTCCTCGCGCGTCGCCCGCTCCGCGGCGGGGATCGCCTGCGTGAACAGCGGATTCGGCTGGCCGATCGCTTCCAGGTTTTTCGCCGCGTTCGCGTCGCGCACCACGAAATCCTCCACTTCCGCCACCTTCCCGTCCGCCACCTTCAGCCGCAGGCAAAAGATCACCGGGTTGTCCCACTCCCTCATCGTGCCGATGAAGCCCACCTGCCCCGCCTCCGGCTCCGCGAAGTAGAGCTTGAAGGTGCCCACGCCGCTCGCCGTCCCCCAGAATCCCTCACCCACCTTCAGCTTCGCGGTGTTCTCCGTGAATTTCACGCCGCCCGCAAACGAAACTTTCGACGTGTCGCGCGCCGCCAGCGCCGCCAGGTACTGGTTCACGAATCCCTCCAGGCACGCGCGATCACATTTCGTTTCCGCGGCACTCGTCCCGCGCGGAGCGGTCGCGCTCATCGCCAACAACCCAAGAACACACAGCGCTAGCCGTCGCAACAGTTTCGTCATTCTCTTGCTCCCGTCATGAGGTCTGTGAGGAACGCCTTCGAAAACGGCGCGGCTTCCTGTGGATCTTTTCCGGCCCCGCGCGCCGCAACCATGAAACGGCTCCGGGGCGCACCTCGTTTCAACCAATCACAAAGATCGTCACGGCAAGCTGAACGTGAAATACGTCGTCCCCGCCGTCACGAACACGTACTGCTTGCCGCCCGCCGAATACGTTACCGGATTCGACCGCAGCGACGATCCAAGATAGATGTCCCACAGCGGCTTGCCTGTCACCGCGTCGAGCGCGAAGAAATTCCCTTCATCCGTCCCCGAAAAAACAAGTCCGCCCGCCGTCGCCAGCGTCCCAACCCACGAAGGCGAGTGCAGCCGGAACTCCCACTTCATTTTCCCGGTGGTCGCGTCGAGCGCGCGGATCGCGCCATACGCGTCGTCGCCGCTCAACGCGCGCTCGCCTCCCGCACCCATCGGAAACTTGCCCATCTCCCAGTGCGTGTTCGGACCCTTCACGAAATACGAACCCATCTCGCGCGCGTCCACATAGAAAAGCCTCGTGACTGGGCTGTACGAGTTGCTCGTCCAGTTGATCGCGCCCGTGATGCTCGGGAACACCAGATTCCCCTCCGGGCTCGGGCCCGTGTCGGGAATCACGATCGGCTGCCCCTTCGCGTCAAGCCCCTTCGCCCACGTCTGCTTCACGTAGGGCATGCCCGCAACGAACTCGCCGGTCGCGCGGTCGAGAACGTAGTAGAAGCCGTTCCGATTGGCGAAGCCCAGCAGTTTTCGCGGCTTTCCCCCGACGGCCTGATCGAAAAGGATCGGCGGCTCCGAAGCATCCCAGTCGTGCGTCTCGTGCGGCGAGAACTGGAAATACCATTTGATCGTTCCGCTATCGGGATCGATCGCCAGCAGCGCGCACGTATAGAGGTTGCTGCCGGGCCGGTCGTCTCCGTTCCAGTCCGGCGCAGGATTCCCCGTGCCCCAGTAGACCAGATTCAGTTTCGGATCGTACGCGCCCGCGTTCCACGTCGTGCCGCCAGCCGGCACCGATGTGCCCCACGTCTCCGAACCCGGCTCGCCTTGCAGCGGCACCGTCCAGATGCGCCACAATCGCTTCCCCGTTTTCGCGTCGTAGCAATCCAGCAACCCGCGCACCGCGGCTTCGCTGCCGCCGGTTCCGATCATCACTCTGCCATGGAACGCCAGCGGAGGTCCGGTGATTGCGTAGCCGAGCTTGTTGTCCGCCACCACCGTGTTCCAGCGCACGGCGCCGCTCTTCGCATCCAGCGCCACCAGATGCGCGTCGATCGTCGCCACGTATACGGTGTCGTCCATCACGGCGACGCCCCGATTCGTCTGAAAGAGACCGATCGCAACCACGTTCTTCAGCACCGGCGACCACGTCCAAAGCCGCGCGCCGCTCCGCGCATCCAGCGCCGTCACCGTGCTCGGCGGCTCCGTCACGTACATGATCCCGTCCACCACGATCGGTGAGGTCTCCACGTTTCCCGCCGGACGGCTCGGCTGATACGCCCACGCCAGCTTCAGCCCCCCCACGTTCTCCGGCGTCAATTGCTTCAGCCCCGAGAAGCGCTGATCAAAGTAGTTGCCGCCGTACGTCAGCCAGTTTGCCGGCTCGCTGTCGGACTTGACGATCCGTTCATATGGCACCGGCGACTGCGCTAGTGACGCCGCCGGAACGAGCAGCGCGAGCGCAATGGCGGCGTATCGGATCGTTCTCATTGGGCCGCCGGGCCTTTCAGGCTGGAAAGATATGCGACCAGGTCGTCGATCTGTGCGTCCGAGAGCGTGCCCTTGAAACTCGGCATCACGCTCCGCCCGGGAAGCTTCTCGTACTCTTGCACGTCGAGTTTGCGGAAAGTGTGGAAACGCCCGGTCGCGTCCTTGATCGAAATCGTGAAGGAATCTTCATACGCGCGCGTGCCGTCAAACGAGCGCCCGTCTTTCGTCACCACATGCACGAAGAGAAACTGCGTGAATCGGCCGCGCTCCATGGCGCCTGCTTCTTTCGGCAGGATCGCGCCGGGTGTCAGCAGCGTCGCGCGGAGGTAACTCGGCCCGCGCATCGCGCCCACGCGCGTCAGCTCCGGCCCCACGCCGCCGCCCTGCCCGCTGATGATGTGGCAGTTCGAGCATGCGCTCGATTCGTACACCGCCTTGCCCTTGGCCGGATCGCCCTTCGCCACTTCCGCATCCGCCGTGCGCCCCAGCGTTCGGATGTAGCCCACCACTTGCCCCGCTTCATCCGCGGACATCGCGAAGCCGTTCATCCCCGTGCCGGGAATTCCGCTGCGCAGGATATTGCCCACTTCCTGATCGCCTAGCCGGTCGGGCGCTCCTTGCAGGCTCGGCCCGTCGCTGCCGCCGCCGTCAAGCCCATGGCACCTCGCGCAAATCGCTTCGTAGCGAACCTTGCCTGCGGCAATGTCTGCGGGAGAAGTCTTGGCAACAACCGGAGTCGTGTCGCGCGGGATTTGCGCCTGCGCGCCCGGCGCCAGCGCAAAAAGAAGCGCGGCCGCGGCGACACCCAGTGCCAGATCGCTGCGGCGATCGCGAAATGCCTTCATGCGGGTCCACCCCAACAGAAATGCGGTCAGTGCGGAGCGGATTATTGCACCGAATCCGCCGCTGTCAAGCGTTCACGGCCACGGACGACGTTCCCGCTCCCACAAGGTGGGCCGAATTACGCGCCGAACTCGGGTTTCCCGGATGATCTGCAGCTGTGACCTTCGTCACGGCGCCCGAACGACCGCACCTGTATGCTCGTTTTCGTCTGAGCCGACGCGCGAGGTTGAGCCATGAAGAATATTCTGATCCTCGGTGCCGCGGGGCGGGACTTCCACAATTTCAACGTCGTATTCCGCGATCAGCCGGATTTCCGCGTTGTCGGCTTTACCGCCGCTCAGATCCCCGGCATCGCGAATCGGCGCTATCCGCCCGAACTCGCCGGCCGCCTCTATCCCGAGGGCATTCCGATCTTCGACGAATCCGAGCTGGAGAACCTCGTCCGCAAACTCGGTGTGAATGGCGTCGTTCTTTCGTACAGCGACCTTTCGCACGAAAGCGTCATGCATCTGGCCTCTCGCACGGTTGCCGCAGGCGCCGATTTCTGGCTGCTCGGGACCGAACATACGCAGCTGAAGTCGCGCGTCCCCGTCATCTCGGTCTGCGCGGTTCGCACGGGCTGCGGCAAGAGCCCGTTCGCGCGCCTCGTGACCGCTCAGCTCCGGCGCCACGAAATCAGGCCTGTCGTCGTGCGCCATCCCATGCCCTACGGAGACCTCGCGGCTCAGGCCGTGCAGCGGTTCGCAACCGTCGCGGACCTCGACCTTCACCGCTGCACTATCGAGGAGCGCGAGGAATATGAGCCTCACATCGCCCAGGACACGGTCGTCTACGCCGGCGTGGACTACGAAAGAATTCTGCGAGCCGCGGAAAAAGAAGCTGACGTGATTCTGTGGGACGGCGGCAATAACGACACGCCGTTCTATGCGAGCAACCTAGAGATTGTGATCGCCGATCCTCTCCGCGCCGGGCACGAGCTCGGCTATTTCCCCGGAGAGGTCAACCTGCGGCGCGCCAATGTCGTCGTCATCAACAAAGTCGACAGCGCATCTCGCGAGGCGGTCGATTTGGTCCAAAAGAACATCCGCGCCGTCAATCCGAAAGCGAGCGTCATCGAAGCCGCGTCTCGCGTTGCCGTTGCCGCGCCCGAAAAGGTCAAGGGCCGGCGCGTCGTCGTCGTTGAAGACGGACCCACGGTGACGCACGGCGAAATGGCCTACGGAGCAGGTGTCATCGCGGCGCACGAATTCGGCGCCGCCGAGATCGTTGACCCGAGGCCTTACTCGGTGGGTTCGATCCGCGAAACCTTCGAAAGATTCCCGCACTTGACCAATCTCGTGCCGGCGATGGGATACAGCCCCGCCCAGGTGCGGGAGTTGGAAGAGACGATCAACGCCATTCCCTGCGATCTGGTGCTCGTCGCCACGCCGGTCGATCTGGCCCGGATCATCCGGCTACAGAAGCCGAATCTGCGTGTCACCTACGAGATCGAAGAGATCGGGCATCCGCAGCTGCCGGACCTGATCGCCGCCTTTGTCCGCAAACACGCGCCGTCGCATCTGAAAACTGCTTCCCGGCGGTGAGATCGCGAAAGCACTCAAACTTGAAGTGTCCGTCTGACCAAGCGCCCAGCTGTCGCGCGCTTTGGGCGCGCCCGCGCCGCGCAGACAGGACGGCCAAAATCACGGTCGCCGCTGCGATCACTTGCGACCAATTAGCTCTCCCGAGCGCGGGTCCACCCTCAGAAGTGGGCTTCGAAGCCGTGCCGCCAGGCCGCTGCTCGCGCAGCGGGTGTATAATCCGCGACCGAAATCGGGTTGCGGGCCAAAGGGGGGACCATGAAGAATCGTTCGTTGGCATGGATGTCGCTGGTGCTTTTTGCTGCGCTGTTGCTTGCGGCGGCGGGCGCGGGCGCGCAGCAGTCGTGCGAAAGTCTTGCGTCGCTCCATATTGACCACGTTACGATCACCTCGGCGACCTCCATTCACACACCGCCCGATTTCGACGTCCCTAGCACCGGTGGTCGTTTCGGCTCTCGCGCCGGATTGAGAGTCTCGGTGCCTTTTTGCCGCGTGATCGGATTCTCGACCCCGACCAGCGATTCCCACATCGGATTCGAAGTCTGGCTCCCCATCCCAGAAACCTGGAACGGCAAATACATTGGCATCGGCAATCCAGGATTCGTTGGCGACGTCCGCTACGCGGGACTCGCGCGCGAAGTCTCCCGCGGTTCAGCCGCCGCCTCGACCGATACGGGGCACGCGGACGTCAACGTGACAAGCGAGGCCCCCGATGCGTGGGCCATCGGTCATCCGGAAAAGGTGACCGATTGGGGACATCGCGCCGTCCACGAGACCACCGTCGCTGCGAAGGCCGTGATTCGCGCGTATTACGGCAAACCCGAAAAGCTGTCCTTCTGGAGCAGCTGTCACGAAGGCGGCAACCAGGCGCTCACCGAAGCGCAGAAGTATCCGAACGACTTCGACGGAATCGCCGCGGGTGATCCCGCCTACTACATCACGCATCTCCAGGCCGGTTCGGAGTATCTGGCGTGGGTCAACGTAAAGGACGGAGTGAAAGCGCCGGGTTACATTCCTCCCGCCAAATTTCCGGTGATTCACCGCGCCGCGCTCGATGCGTGCGACGCACTGGACGGCGTGAAGGATGGCATCATCGAAAGCCCGACGCGCTGCCACTTCGACCCCAAGACCATCCAGTGCCCGGGAAAAGCGGATTACTCCTTCTGCCTCACGGGTCCTCAGGTCGAAACCGCCAGGAAGATTTACGAGGGCGCGAAGTTCAACGACGGAAGACAAATCTATCCGGGCTTCGAGCCGGGCAGCGAAGCTTTCTGGGGCGTCATGATCTCGGGCCCCGATCCGCTGAGCATCAACAACGGCTTCTTCAAGAGCGTCGTGTTCGAAGACCCCAAGTGGGACTACCACACGTTTGATGTGGATCGCGATACGAAAACCGCTGAATCAAAGGACGGCGCTTTGGTCGACTCGCACAATCCGGATCTGAGCGCCTTCAAAGCCCACGGCGGAAAGCTGTTGATCTATCAGGCGTGGGAGGAAACGGCGGTTCCCCCGCGCAGCATGGTCGACTATTACCAGAGCGTCCTCGCGAAGATGGGCGACACGGCGGAGACGCGCAATTTCGTCCGCTTGTTCATGGTACCGGGGATGGGCAACTGCCCTGGCTTTGGATTCGGCGATGACGGCACATTCGACGCGCTCGCCGTCGTCACGAAGTGGCGCGAGACCGGCGTCGCACCCGATAGCATCCTGAACTCGCACAAAGTGGGCGACACGGTCGACCGCACGCATCCCGCGTGCCCCTATCCGCAAGCCGCGATTTACGACGGCAAGGGCGACCCGAACGACGCCTCGAGCTTCAAGTGCGGCAACCCGAAGTGGTGATCACCCAATTCTGGAAGTGCACAGCGCAGAGGACACCGGGAACTACCATGCTCGCGGAGGCCGTTCCTGGGATTGTCCCTCCGTGCGCTCGATGCCTTCTCTATGGACTCTGTGTCTAGTAGGCTCTCTGAAGATTACTCACGGCAACCCGAGGCTTCCGAAAGACCTCGGATTCGTAACGATTCCCCACGGAGTTTGAAATCCGCCGATCGTCGCGATCGGTTGGTAGGTGTTCGCGTCGATCACGCGCACATCATTCGACCGCCCGCATGCCAGGAGCACCTTAGAATCATCCGGAGTGAACGTGAAATGCCAGCATCGCTGGCCCACCGGGGCCTCGCCCAATAGTTGCAGCGTGTCCGCCGAAAATACCTGCAGCTTGCGCGCCATCGCAGCGGCCACGAAGACTCTCTTCCCCGACCGGTCGAATGCGACGCCATACGGCTTCGCCGCCGTCGCTGTCGATTTCGTCACATTGAAATCCTTATCCAGCAACAGCAGCGTTCCCGATCCTTCCATCGTCACGGCGTAGGAATTTCCCTGCGGCGAGAGCTTCACGCCGCGTGGCCTCTTCCCATACGTCGAGAGGTTCACAACCTTCACCAACTGTCCGTTCGATGTGTTGTAGATCGCGACGTTGTCCTGCGCCTCGTTCGCCACGAGCAGCAGATTTCCCGCGGGCGAAAATTCCAGCCCTTCGGTTTCCTTCCCCGCCGTGAAGACTTCTCCGGTGGACCAATCCTGCACTTTGAACGCCACGATCTGCGAAGGCTGCTCGCTGTCGTCATCCTCTTCGACGTCGCCCACCGCCGCCTCTTTGGGCGGTCCGCCCGTCGATCCCGGCTCGAACGACGTGAAGACCCAACTGCCGTTCGGAAACATCTTGATGAACTCCGGGTTGTCGCCAACGTGAAGCCGCCGCACCAGCTTCAGTCTCATTCCCGCCGTGTCGAACACGGTTGCGTCGGCCGTATCCTTATTCGCCGTCACCAGGAAGCGCCCGTCGAACGTCAGCCCGATCCCGCGCGGCGCCACATCCTTCGGATGCACCCGCTTCACCACCTGTAAGGTATTCAGGTCGATGATCGAAATCCCTCCGTCTTCCTCGCTCACGTACGCCACGTTTGTCGGAATCTTCGTCAGCCGCAGATAGAGCAATGCGCCGAAAGCGACCACGACAACGACCAGAAGCAGCCAAACGATCCATTTGCGCGCGTTCATCCCCAGGGCCCCTCCGGAGCGGGCTAACCTCTTCTGCCTTTCACGGTTTGCTCCACACAACGTTCGACGCGCGGGTCAGCGGGAAGGTTCTTCTATGATTGCCGTCAACCGCGCGGCCCGATGACAGGTCGTTGGCATCCCGAACCCGACCGCTCAGTTCCGCTTGGCGTGAGGGATTTGCTCTTGCCGCCCGCCTCGGTGATTCGCTTCACATCATCGTGCTGAGCTTCGCCGTCACCCAGCCATTTGCTTGTTTCACCTCGAGTTTGTCGACCAAAATCGATCCGTTTCGCAGCTTTCCCGTCACGCGAATCGTTTGCCCCACGTATTCCGCGATATCCGGCGAGGGCGCGAGCAGAATGAGAAGTTTTTTCTCCGCCGTCACAATCCCGGCCGGCTTCCCCATCTTCAGGCACGCCGTCCCGCACTTCCTCATGTCCAGGTGGTCGTTTCCGGATTGCGTGTTGTCTGTCGCATAGCAGGAGGCGTCCACCAGCTTCCCGGTCCACACCTGATTCCGCTCGGCGCCCGCGGCCGCTGCCGCGCCCGCCAACACCGCGCACACCGCCAGCATCCGGAAGATCCTCATCGATTTCTCCCCGCTATCGCGATCAGCACGACCGCCGACGATTCTACACTCCCTCTGATGCAATATGCCGAGTGAAGCCCCACTGTTCAGCATTTGTTGAGAATCTTCACCCGCGGGCGCCATTCAGGTGGGCAGGTAGCTCGACGAGGCTGTCCAGCATCAAGTCCGGCGGATGCGCCCGCATCCCCTCGGTGCCCAGTCCGTAGCTCACGCCGCACGCCCATGTGCCCGCGTTGCGCGCCGTCCGCACATCCACTTCCGAATCGCCCACGATCATCGCTTCGCGCGGGCTCACCGACATATCGCGTAACAGCACGTTCATTCCTTCCGGGTCCGGCTTTTTCGTCGCGAAACTGTTCCCGCCGTACACGAATCGGAAATAGCGCGAAATCCCGAGCCCGTCCAGAATTCCCTGGCTGAATCGCACCGGCTTGTTCGTCAGAACGGCCATCGGATGTGCACCCAGCAGTTCCAGGCCTTCGCGAACGCCGGGGTACGTCACCGTGTTGTCCAGCATGTGCGCGCGATAGTACGAGAGAAAGAAACTCAGCCCCTCCTTCGCCTCCTTGTCGGTCGCGCCCTCGCCCAGCGCCCGCTGCACCAGGGACGGCGCTCCGTTCCCTACGTAACCATAGATCTGTTCGTGCGGCAGCGCGGCGCGGCCCATGTGCTCCAACGCTGCATTCACGGACAGCGCTAGATCCAGCTTCGAATCGATTAGCGTGCCGTCCAGATCGAACACCAGAGCCCGCACACTCGCGAATTCGCCGTTACCCGGTTCGGTCGTTCTGCTCATTTCACTCGTTCACGCATCCGCCTTCAATTCTAGTCGGCGCCTCGCCGCCTGTCACTCGCGCGGGCAGAAAGAATGGTTCTCTTGTCCCGGTTACTGAAACGAAAACGCGCGCGCCGCTTTTCTCCGCTCCCGCGCCGCGCCCCTTTATTGTGGACCAGCGGCGGAAACCGCCGCTTGGGAGCTTGGCGTGAGCCGCATCTGGGACGCTTTGAAACAGGCCGAACGTCAGAGGTCTCGCGCCACCTCGCGCGGCTCCGATGAATCCGACCGCCGCGCGGATCTTCGCCATCCCCATAGCGCAACGCTCCTCGTTTACGGCCTCGACGTCGAAAAGCAGCCGTTCCACGAAGAAACCGAAACGCTCGACGCCAACGACGAAGGCTGCCTCCTCGCTCTCGAAACCGTCGTCGTCTGCGGCCAGCGCCTTTTCCTCACCAACATGCGCACGCAGGCCGAGCTTGAATGCCGCGTCGTCCACGTCGGCCAGCGAATCAAGGATCGCACCCGCGTCGGCGTGGCGTTCGCCTCTCCCGCTCCTCACTTCTGGCGCCCCCAGTAGTATCCCCTCCGTCTTTTGTCGCTCGCGCCGCCCGCTGTTACAATGTTCCGTCTCCGCGGTGCCCACAATTTCATACCGAGGCCCTCATGGCTGAAATCCGACCCTTTCGTGCATACCGCTATGACACGAAACGCGTCGCTCCGCAGGATGTGCTCACGCAGCCCTACGACAAGATCAACTCGGCCATGCAGGACCGCTATTACGCCGCGAGCCCCTACAACCTGATCGCCGTCGAAAAGGGCCGTACCTCCCCGGATGACACGTCCGAGAACAGCGTCTACACGCGCGCCGCGCGCAAAGTCGACGATTGGATCGCCGAGAAAATTCTCGTGCAGGACGCCGCGCCGAACTTCTACGTCTACTCGCAGGAGTTTCTCGTTCCCGGGACGAATACGCGTCGCACGCGCATCGGCTTCATCGCGCTCTTGCGTGTCGAGGACTATGACAAGCACGTCGTTTTCCGCCACGAACGGACTCTCTCCGCTCCCAAGGCCGACCGCATCGAGCTTCTGCGCCGAACCCGCGTGCAGACCGGCCAGCTCTTCATGCTGTACGACGACCCGGCCCGCCGGATCGACTCGCTGCTGGAAGAGGCCGCGGCGAAACCTCCGCAAATCGAGCTCACCGATGAGTTCGGCGTCGCACATCGTCTGTGGCCTGTCGCCGATGTGGCGTTCATCCGGCGAATTCAGAACGCGATGGCCGCCCAGAAACTCGTCATCGCCGATGGCCATCACCGCTACGAGACGGCGCTCGCCTATCGCAACGAGTGCCGCGAGCACGGCGGAAAAGCCGACGCCATGGCCGCGCCCGAATTCGCCATGGCCACGTTCGTCAACACCCACTCGAAAGGCCTTACCATCCTCGCGACGCACCGGCTCGTCTCCCGGCTCGCCGATTTCAATTTCGACCGCTTCCGGAAAAATCTGGCGTCGCTGTTCGACTGGTATTCCTGGCCGTTCGCGAATCCCGATCAGCGCGCCAGCGCGCATGACGAGTTCCGCAGGGACTTCGAGAAGGTGAACGAGAGCCGCCGCGCCGTCGGCCTCTACGCCGGCGCCGTGCAGCCCGGCTGCGGCGCGTTCTATCTTTTCGTGCTGAAACCTTCCGCGGATCTGAAAGACCTGCTGCCCGATCTTTCCGAAGCGCAGCGCGGGCTCGACGTCGTCCTGTTGCACCGCCTGATTCTGGAAAAGGGATTGGGGATCACCGCGGAAGCTGTCGCTGCCGAATCAAATGTCGGCTACGAACGTGAAGTGGACGCCGCAATCGCCGCCGTCGACACAGGCGCCGCGCAGATCGCGTTCCTGCTCAATCCCGTTCGCATCGATCAGGTCACCAAAATCGCGCTCGGCGGCGACGTCCTGCCGCAGAAATCCACCGACTTCTACCCCAAGCTTCTCAGCGGTCTCGCGATCTATCGAGTGGAAGGAACAATCAACAGCTAGAGTTTCGTGCGGGGGAGAACGTCATTTCGTGCGGAGCGCCCCGACGTTCTTCGCTTCGCCGGAGATCGGCGTTACCGATCCCCGGGTCGGGACGCGTCGTCGAGAATTCTTGGTCCGGACAGGCTGGCTTACTTCCCGAAGCTCTGAATCGCCGCCGCTTCGTTGTCGTAGGTGTCGAACACCGTCATCAGCTTCGTCACCTGCAGCACTTCCTTGAACTTCGCGCCCAGATTCGTCAGTTTCAGCGTCGCTCCCTGCGACCGCGCGCTGTGGAACGTCGCCACCAGCGTGCCCAGCCCGGCGCTGTCGATGTAGCTGACATTCGCCAGATTCAGAATCACCTTCTTCTTTCCGGCGGCCAGCAAGCTCTTCACTTTTTCGCGGAACGAGTTGCTCTCCTCGCCCAGCACGATGCGCCCCTCGATATCGAGCACGCTCACTCCACTCACATCTCGTTCGGTCATTCGCAGTGCCACGTTCGTGCCTCCTGGAAAAATCGAGATTTGTTTCCGGCTATCGGGTGAGAAAGCAGCCGCGTGGGCTGCGAACCGCTGGTCGATCTCCTCAGTAAAAGTCCGAGCAGGACATGTAGTAACCGCAGTCCGGGCAAATCAGCTTGCAGCTTCGCGACGCCAGCCGCGTCGAACATCGCGGACAGTAACTCATCGCCAGGCCCGCCTCTTCGCCGCTCGGGCGAGCCGCCGCTCCCGAGTTCGTCACCGCTGTCGCTGGCGTTACCGGCCTGCCGCGCCCGTCCGGCTCTTCCATTCCGACTCCTGGCCCGCCCTCGGAGCGACGTTTATAGCACATCCCGCCCCTTGCACAAAGCAAACGGTCCTTCCGCCGCTGGTTCGGCCTGCAACCCTCGCCTGCCGGCCGGCGTCTCATCAGTTGGACGCGAGGTGCAAAGATGACCACCCGCCGTTTTCGCATGCTTGCCGTTATTTCCGGTGTTTCTCTCGGATGTGCGCTGGCTCCGGAAATGGCTCATGCCCAAAGGACGGCCGTTGCTGCTGTCCCGCGTGTCGCACCCGCCCACGTCCGGCCCGTGTCGCGGGTCGTCGTCTCACAAGCTCGCCCGGCCCCGAAATCCGCGGCGCGCGTTCGTTCCCGCGTCGCGCCCGGCGATTTCCTTTTCGGCGGCGAGTCCGGCCTGTCGGTGCAGCAGCTTCTTGATCCCGTTCCGCCGCCGGGTTTCACTTACGAAGACCTCGCAGCGTTCGATCGTGACATTGGAATCAAAGCCGTCATCGATCCCGCGACGCAATGGCGCCTGGCGGTCGCCGAAAGACTCCTTCGCGACTCGCGCTTCGCCGGCTCCGGCTTCTACATCCTCGACGGCGGCGGAGCCTACGCCGTCCCGGTCGATACATCGGTCGAGTCGAACGAGCCTCCGCAGCCCGCGCCCCAGCCACAAGTGATCCTCGTGCAAGCGCCGCCCGCCGCCTCGCAGGAAGCGCCGGTAGTCGCGGCCGGACCCGAGTCATCGGCGCCGCTGCAGGACGTCGGTCAATTCGTTCTCGTCCTGCGCAACGGAACGCAAATCCAGGCCGTCGCATGCACGCGCGCGAACGACCGCATCATCTACATCACTGCCGAAGGCCTCCGCCGCACGCTCGCCTTCGCCGATCTCGACTCCGAATCCACTCTCCGCGTCAACGAAGAGCGCGGCACGCTGCTTCGCCTCTAGCGCCGCCGCAAGACCAGCACAGCCCCGATCACGGCGAATCCCCCCGCGTACACGAATCCCGCCGCCGGACTCACAATCGACCACAGCGCGCCCACCACCGCGCTCGAAACCAGGTCGCCGATCCCATTCGCCGTCGCCAGCACGCCGAAGCCCGATCCGCGCATCGCCCGCGGCAGCAGCTCCGCCGCCAGCGACTTCTCGATCGACTGTTGAATCCCGCCGTGAACTCCCGCCAGCCCGAAAAGCGCGGCCAGCACAGGAATCGTCGGCCGTTCCAGAATGAATCCCGCGCACGTCAGCGCGCTCACCAGATATCCCGCCGCCAGCAATCCGCGCTTGCTCACGCGGTCCGCCAGCGCTCCCGCGGGATACGACGCCGCTGCGTTCACGACATTGTAAAAGGTGTAGAGAGCGACCGAAATCGTTGCCGCGCGCCCCACGCCCAGGCGCGGCGCCAGAATCTGGCTCGCTCGCAAAATGAAAAGCGTCGGCGCGAAGTCACCGACGCCATGCGCAAACACGCCGGCCAGGTAGTGCCAATAAGGCCTCGGCAGTTGGGCGAGCCGCACCGCGAAGCTCTGCCGATCCGACTCGCCGTGATGCCCGTCTGACTTCCCCGTCGGCGCGAGCAACGCGAACGCCACCGCGGCCGTGGCTCCCGGCAGCAGCGTCCAGCGCAGCACCCCGCGCACTCCCAGCGTGCCCAGAAGCGCCGTCGCGCATAGCGGCCCCAGCACCGCTCCCAAGGTGTCCATCGCGCGCTCGAACCCGAACGCGCGTCCTTCCTGCTCCGGTGCCACGCTATCCGCTAGCAGCACGTCGCGCGAGGGCCCGCGGCTTCCCCTTCCCATCCAGCCCAGCGAGCGCATCAGCAGCACCGCTGGCCAGCTTTGCGCGAACGCGTAGCCGAACGTCGTTAGCGCCGTCGCGACGTAGCCTGTGATTGCGGTCGGCCTGCGCCATCGCGGATGATCGGCGATGAATCCGCCCGCGAGTTTTGCGAAGCTCGAAAGCCCGTCGGAAATCCCCTCGACTACGCCGAGCACAACCGCCGGCGCGCCCAGGCCGGCCAGAAACGCGGGCAAGATCGCCGTCGCCGCCTCGTGACCCCAGTCCGAAAACAGGCTCGCCAGGCCGATCCCCAGCACTCCGCGCGTCAGCCAGCGTTTCGGCTGCGCGGATGAAATCGTTTCTTCGCTCATTCGCAGCTCCAGGCAGCGCTCATCCTATGCGCCGCCTTTGCCCGGCGCAACATTGGCGGGACCATGTAGAATCGACCCGATGCGAGCCGTTCTCCAGCGCGTCACCCGCGCGCGAGTGGTGGTCGACGCCAGCGTCGCCGGCGAAATCGGCGCGGGCCTTCTCGTGCTCGTCGCCGTCGGCAAAGGCGACACCTCCGAGACCGCCGCTTCGATCGCGGACAAAATCGTGAATCTCCGCATCTTCAATGACGATCAGGGCAAGATGAATCGCTCCCTGCTCGATACCGGCGGCGCCGTTCTCGCCGTCTCGCAATTCACGCTCTACGGTGACGCGCGCGGCCAGCGCCGCCCGAGTTTCATGCAAGCTGCTCCGCCCGAGATCGGAAAATCGCTCTACGAGGAATTCGTTCGAGCGCTAAGAGCTCTCGGCGTTCGCGTCGAGACCGGAGTCTTCCAGGCGCACATGTCTGTCGAACTAGCCAACGACGGCCCTGTCACAATCCTTCTCGACTCCGACAAACTCTTCTAGCCGTCTCTAAACACGCTCGTCATTCTGGGCGTAGTCCCGGTGCGCGAAGCGCGGGACCGGGACGAAGTCGAAGAATCTCTCTTTCTCTTTCTCTTTCCCGTTCCTCCAGGACAATCACCGGTCTCCGCCGAGGGCGCTGGTGTTTAGGGGGTCGGGCCTTCAGGCCCGACAAAACACCGGCGCTTTGCGCCGATCCTATGCGCAGGTGCACCCGCAGCAAGTTCTCTGCAGATCGGCTTTCTCTCCGCTCCCTTGCCATCTCCCGAACGCTGTCCTACGCTTTGACCGGGAGACTTCCAATGCGTGAAATCGATCGGATCCTCGACCAGATGGACCGCGCCTTTTCCGGCGACGCCTGGCACGGGCCTTCCCTAATGAGCCTGCTCGGAGGCATCTCGGCCGAAGACGCCTCGAAGCACCCCGTCAACGGCGCGCATTCCATCTGGGAGCTTGTTCACCACCTGGGCGCGTGGAACTCGATCGTCGCGAGCCGCCTGCAGGGGCAATCCGTCGACGTCACCACCGAGCGCGACTGGCCGCCCGTCTGGGAGGTCAGCGAGACCGCATGGCAGCGCGCCCTCGAAAGTCTGGCCGAAAGCCACGCGCGCCTGCGCAAGACGGTCTCGCTGATGACGGACGATCAGCTCAACCTCGTGGATCAGAAAACCAGTGGCCCGGACGCCTCGCGCTACGTCGTGCTCCACGGCACGATTCAACACAACCTCTATCACGCCGGTCAGATCGCCGTCCTCAAGAAAGCCCTGGCCTAGCAAATTGCGCTTCGCCCATCCATTCGACCCGATCGCAGCGGTCGCCTTCATTTTCGTCGCCGTCTGCTGCATCTCTCTCGGCGGAGTCGCCGCCGCCGGCAATAAGGGCGCATCCACAAACACCATCCGCCGCGATCCGGTCTCTCGCTTCGGCCTGCTCTTTCAGATGGCGGCGTACGCGATCTGCTACCTCTTCCCGCGCCCGTACTTCTCGCCGATTTTCCCAATGACCAAATGGCAGGAAGGAATCGTATCCGGCGTCGCGATGCTGATAGCGTTCGCCTCCACGCTCTTTTGTTACGCGGCGGCTCGTGCGCTGGGCAAGCAGTGGGCGCTCGTCGCTCGCGTGATCGAAGGGCACGAACTGATCGAGCGCGGCCCCTACGCCGTCGTCCGCAACCCGATCTACTTCGCGATGTTCGTCGGCCTGATCGCCGCGGGGATCACCGCCGCGCGATGGCCCGCGTTCCCCGCAGCGTTGCTCGTCTTTCTGATCGGCACCTGGGTCCGCATCCGCTCGGAGGAAAGCATTCTCCGCCAGGTTTTCGGCGCGCAATTCGACGACTACGCCCGCCGCGTCCCCGCTTTCCTCCCCTGGCTTCTCTGACTTCGAATGTAACCGCCGCGAAATCTGGCGCGTCTGACTTCGTTTGTTGATAGTATTCTGCCCGACTTTGGGAGGGGGTTCGATTCATGCACTGCAAATGGATGATGAAATCTCTCGGCGCCGCAATTCTGCTGGCGCTCGCGGCCACGGGAAGCCAGGCGCAATTCGCTGCTGGCGACTGGCCGTACTACCGTCACGACCTCGCAGGCCAGGGGTATTCGTCGCTTAAGCAAATTGACACCAGGAACGTCTCGAAACTCGCGCAATCCTGGACGTTCACGCTCTCCGAACGCGGCGGACTCGAGGTGACGCCGATCGTGGTCGGCGGCGTGATGTATATGCCCGGCACCGGCAAGGTGTTCGCGCTCGATGGCGCCACCGGCAAGGAAATCTGGCATTACGACACGCCGCAATCGAACACGCGCGGCGTCGCCTACTGGCCCGGCGACAAGCAGAATCCCCCGCGCATCATCTTCACCACGATGAGCCGCAAGGTGATCGCGCTCGACGCC
The DNA here is from genome assembly GCA_035500255.1 of Verrucomicrobiia bacterium. GTDB lineage: Bacteria > Acidobacteriota > Terriglobia > Acidiferrales > UBA7541 > Palsa-295. The sequence continues at coordinate 30,529 of DATJXJ010000033.1, forward strand.
GCCACGGGCAAGCCCGTCCCGACCTTCGGCAAGGAGGGCGCCGTCGATCTCGAAGTCGGTTATAACGGCGTTCCCACCGTCTACAAGAATCTTGTCTTCCTCGGCGCGAGCGTCGGCGAATTGCCCGTCGGACCTCCGGGCGATACGCGCGCGCTCGACGCGATCACCGGCAAGCTGCTGTGGACATTCCACACGGTTCCGCAGCCCGGCGAAGTCGGCCACGAAACCTGGCTCGACGACGGCTGGAAGGGCCGCTCCGGCACGAACATCTGGGGCTGGTACATGACCGTCGACGCGAAGACCAATACCCTCTTCATGCCGATCGGCGGGCCGTCGCCCAACTACTACGGCGGCGATCGTCCCGGCAATGGACTGTTCGGCAACTCCGTCGTCGCCGTCGACGCGGATACGGGCAAGCTCAAGTGGTATTTTCAGACCGTGCACCACGCGCTGTGGGACGAAGATCTTCCGCCCGGTCCCGGCTTCGTCGATATCAAGCGGAACGGCAAGACGATTCCCGCGCTCGTGGCCATCAGCAAACAAGCGATGATGTACATCCTCGATCGCAACACCGGAAAGCCGGTCTTCGGCGTCGAAGAGCGTCCCGTGCCGAAAGGCGACGTGCCCGGCGAATGGTATTCGCCGACGCAGCCGTTCCCGCTGAAGCCTCCGCCCCTGGCCCGCAATAGCTTTAAGCCCGAGGACGTCGTCACCGCGGACGACACTTCTCCCGAACACGCGCAAGCCTGCCAGGAAGTGCTCAAGAAAAACGGCGGTTCGTTCTACAACGCGGGCCCGTTCACCGGCTGGCTCTACCACGAGGACGGCGCGCCGCCGAAAGTCACCATCCAGTTCCCCGGCGGCACCGGCGGCGTCAACTGGGGCGGCAGCGCCACGGACCCCACCGACGGCTACGTCTTCGTTCAGAGTCACGACATGTCCTTGATCGGCTGGCTCGAAAAAAGAAAGCCCGGCCTCGTGTACGGCCGCGGCAACGAAGGCTCCACCCAGATCTACGATCGCGGCGGCGTCGATGGTCCCGGCCCGTACTTCAGCTTCAGCGCCACCGTCAAGGACGCAAACGGCAAAGTCCTCGGCAACTGGCCCTGCCAGAAACCGCCGTGGGCGCAGTTGATCGCCGTCAACGCAAACACTGGTGAGATCGCCTGGAAATCCGTCCTTGGCCTCAACGAGGGCCTTCCCGAGGGCAAGCAGAAGACGGGCGGCGCGGGCAGCGCGGGCCCGATCGCGACCGCCGGAGGCCTGATCTTCGTCGGCGCCACTTCGGACAACCGCTTCCGCGCGTTCAGCTCGAAGACGGGCGAAGAGCTCTGGGTCACCAAGCTCGGCAAGAACGCCAACGCCGATCCGATGACCTATCAAGGCAAGGATGGCAAGCAGTATGTCGCCATCGTCGCCGCGGACTCGGTGTTCGTCTTCGGTCTGCCCTGAACTACGACTCACGATAACTTCGCGCCTGATGGCCGGGGCGGGCTCCTAGCCCGCCCCGGTTTTCTTTTCAGCGTGTACTTGCAGTGTCGCCTTTTGCCCGGTATTATATATCGTAATACGATATAAATGGCAGCATGACTGGATCGCCCGACAAAATCGACTACCGCGCCCTCGCCAGCTTCCGCCACGAAATTCGGTCGTTCCTGAACTTCAGTGAGAACGCGGCTCGTGCTACCGGCATCGAACCGCAGCAGCATCAGGCTCTGCTCGCCATCAAGGGCGCTCCGGCGGGATTCGAGGTCACTGTCGGCTATCTCGCGGTGCGCCTCCATGTCCGCCACCACACGGCCGTCGAACTCAGCCGCCGCCTGGAGGCGCGCCGTTTGATTCGGCGCTCTCGCAGTTGGAAAGACGGCCGTAAGGTGGAGCTTTCTCTCACTCGCCGGGGTGACGCGGTGCTCAGGAAGATTTCTCTTGTCAATCGCGACGAATTGCGCACGGCCGGAGTGCGGCTGATCCGCGCGCTTCAATCCATCATCGCGAACGCAGGTGCGTCGGGCCCGGCTGGACGGCGCGGGCGTTAGCGCAGTCGCTGCGTCTCAAATACGAACCACGGAGGAATTCTTTGGCATCTTCTGCGACATCGGCGGCGCGTGGCGGAAACGCCGCGCCTCCCGCTGCGTTCAGGCTCGGTTGGATTTCTCTTCTCGCGGCGCTCGTCGGCGCTCTTGCCGGATTGATTGCCTTCCTTCTGTACGACCTCATCGCGCTGTTCACCAACCTCGTCTTCTACCACCAGTGGTCGCTTCAATTCCGCAGCCCCGAACACACGGCTATCGGTCCGTGGATCGTCGCCATGCCGGTCATCGGAGGCCTGGTCAGCGGCTTGATGGCCAAATACGGCTCGCGGAAGATCAGGGGCCACGGAATACCGGAAGCGATCGAGGCCGTCCTATCCTCGCGCAGCCGCATCGATCCGAAGGTCGCCATCCTGAAGCCGCTCTCGGCCGCCATCGGCATCGGAACCGGCGGGCCGTTCGGCGCGGAAGGCCCCATCATTCAGACCGGCGGCGCCTTCGGCTCTCTTGTTGGCCAGCTCATCTCCACAACCGCCTCAGAACGAAAAACTCTGCTCGCCTGCGGCGCGTGCGCCGGAATGGCCGCCACGTTCAATACGCCGATCGCCGGCGTCATTCTCGCGATCGAGCTGCTGCTCTTCGAATTCCGCGCCCGCTCGTTCATCCCTCTCGTGATCGCCAGCACGCTCGCCACCAGCGTCCGCGTGGTGCTGTTTGGCCAGCGCTCGATGTTCGCCATGAGGAATACGAACTTCGACGTGCTGCACGGATTGCCGTACTACGTCTTGCTCGGCGTCGTGTGCGGCGGCGCCGCCATCGCGCTGACGAAAACGCTCTACTGGGTCGAGGACCGCTTCGAGCGCCTGCCCATCGACGAGATGTGGCATCCCGCAATCGGTATGTCGGCCGTTGGCGTCATCGGATTCTTCATGCCTCGCATCCTCGGCGTCGGATACGACACGATTTCCGACATTCTCAACGGCAACCTGACGATGAAGCTCCTGATTCTGATCGCCCTTTTCAAGCTCGTCGCGGTTCTGTTCTCTCTCGGTTCGGGAACTTCCGGCGGATTGCTTGCGCCCACGTTCATGTGGAGTTCGGCCCTCGGCGGCGCCTTTGCGATGCTCGTCAACCGCGTTATCCCCAGCGCGCACCTTTCGCCCGGAGCCTATGCGCTTGTGGCCATGGCCGCCGTCTTCGGCGCTGCGTCCCGCGCCACGTTCGCTCTCATTGTGTTCGCCTTCGAAATTACCGGCGACTACAACGCGATTCTTCCTCTTATGCTCGGCTGTGTCATCGCCGATTTGATTGCCCTGCGCTGCCTCCCGACCTCGATCATGACGGAAAGGCTGGCGCGTCGCGGTTTGAATGTCTCGGCCGAATACGAGGTCGGCGTCATCCAGGTCGTCCGCGTCGGCGACGTCATGCAGGAGGACGTTCAGCCCGTCCTCGAAAGCATGACCGTCGCCGAACTCGTCGAAAGCTCGAACGGCGCGAAGCCACTCGTCGACCTCGGGGAAGGCCTGCCGATCATCGCCAAGGATGGGCGTTTGAAAGGAATCGTCACGCAAAGCGATCTGCTCCGCGCGTTCGAAAGGGATCCGGAGGGAGAACTGACGGTCGCCGACGCGGGTTCCGCCTCGCTCATCGTCGCGTATCCGGACGAACTCGTCGCCGATGCCCTTCACCGGATGCTGCACAACGATGTGGGCCGCCTCCCGGTCGTCACGCGCCAGGACCCATCGCGCATGGCCGGCTATTTGACTCGTTCGGGAATTCTCAGCGCGTGGACCCGCCAGCTCGAAGAGGAAGGTGTCCGCGAAGAGGGCTGGCTCGCACGCTTCCGCCGCGCTGCAAACCGCTCCGACGCAACTGCAACCTAGCCACAGTAGTTCTCTCAACTCGCGCGCAGGTCGCTTGCCCGCTCGAGCCCGCAAAGAGCCTCCGCTGCAAAGCGTTCTCGGACGTTCTGCGCCACGTGCTAGGATTTCCAGCGCATCTTGAAACACATCAGGGGGTGACGAATCGATGCGCTGGCTGCGTGTGTTTGCTGCGGTTCTGGCAACTTTGGCGGTAGCGCAAGGCGCGGCGGCGGAGAATTCGGAATCGCTGTTGGTGCCGGAATCTCGGTTGCCGCCGAAGAAAATCGCGCTGGTCTTCGGGCAGAAGATCGCTTATTACGACGCCGGTTCGGGGCCAGTGCTGGTCTTGGTGCACGGCTTTGCGAGCGAGGCGCGATTTGACTGGGGCCATGTGATTGTTCCGCTGGCCGCGCATCACCGCGTGATTGCGCTGGACCAGATCGGGTTTGGCGCGTCGGACAAACCTTCCATTGATTATTCCATTCAGACGTACGTCGATTTCCTGGGCGAATTCTTGCGGACCTTGCAGGTGAAGGGATTCAGTCTCGTCGGAGAATCGCTGGGAGGATGGATTTCCGCGCTGTACACGATCGAGGCGCTGGGCCCTGCCAATCAGGGGGCGTATGCGCTGCCGGCGCCGCAGAAGCTGGTGCTGGAGGACGCCGCGGGTATGGTTCCCCTGACCGCAGCGATGAAAAAGGTGATCGTCTCCGGCACGCTGGAGGAGGCGAAGGGCGTAGCGATCGTGTTCCATGACAAATCGCGCGTGACGGATGACTTTGTCCGCGAGAATTTCGCAATGAAGCTCAAAGCGAATGACGGGTCCACCGAGAGATTGTTGGTGGGGAATCCGAAGCTGGACACCGAAGTGGTCGGCGGGCGGCTGTCCGCGATTGCGATTCCGACGCTGGTGGTCTGGGGCGGCGACGACGAGATCGTCCCGCTGGTACAGGGACGCGGGTATGCGGCGGGAATTCAGGGGGCGAAGCTGGTGATTGTGCCCGAATGCGGGCATGCGGCGTCGATTGAGAAGCCGAAGGAGTTTCTGGCGGCGGTGCTGCCCTTTGTTGATTGATCGAGTTCGATCTACAAGAAGTGCCGCGCCTGCGGCGCTTGTTACTGGGGCGATGATTCCCGGGCGCCGGGGTCGCAGGCTTGCGCCAGCATCTCCTAGTGAATGCCGAGGTTGTCGATGATGCGAAGAACGTGCTCTGCGGATACGTCGTACAGCGCGTGCTCGTCTTCCTGCTCCAACCGTTCGCGAAGGTATTCCGCCGCGATGTAACTCGCCTCTCGGTCGCTCGGATTCCGTCCGGACTTCTCGCGGAATTTCACGAAGCCGGTGTGCGCCAGCCCGAGCACTACACCCTTGCCGTCGACGAAAAATTTGCAGTCCATCGTGTCGCTGTGGCGCGTCGCGATCGCGTTCCAGCAGTGCGAAAAGCGGCAGTGGTAGACGAAATCCGTCACCTTCGACGGTACGTCGAACGCGCCGATGAACTCGCTCATTGCGCCCGCGTTAGGAATCGTCGGAAACGCCGCTGCCTGCGCCATCGCCGCCTACTTTCTCGCGTCCGCCGTCACCGGCTGAGCCGCGTGCTCGAAACTCCGCACGGCCGCGCCCACGCCCGCGCCCGCTGGCAGCCGGAAGTTCTGATCGAGTAGCGTCTTTTCCAGCGCCGCAAGGAACGTCAGCACGTTCGGCTTCTGGCACGAATAGCCCATCAGCCCGATCCGCCAGATCTTTCCCTTCACCGGCCCCAGTCCGCCCGCGATTTCGATGTTGAATTCGTCCAGCAGTTGCTTCCGCACGATGCCGTCGTCGATCCCTGCCGGAATGTTCACGGCCGTCACGGTCGCCAGACGGTCGGCCGGATTCGTGACGAACATGCTCAATCCCATCGCTTCGAGTCCCGCGATCAAAGCCTGCTGGCACTGCCGGTGGCGTTCCCAGCGCGCCTCGAGTCCCTCTTCCAGCACCGCCCGCAGCGCCTCGCGCATCGCGTAAATCAGCGTGATCGGCGGCGTGTGGTGATAGAGCCGGTCCTTGCCCCAGTAGTTCATCGCCGTCGTCAGATCGAAATACCAGCTGCGCACCGGTTCCTTGCGGGACCGCATCACTTCCTCGGTTCGCGCGCTCACGGTGATCGGCGCCATTCCCGGAGGCGCGCTGATCGCCTTCTGCGATCCGCTGAAGCAGATGTCGATCCGCTGTCGGTCCGCGTCGAGCGGAACGCCCGCGAGGCTGGCCACGGTGTCCACCACCAGCAGCGCACCCAGTTCGTCCGCCACCTTGCGATAGTCGTCGACGTTCTGCACGATCCCGGACGATGTCTCTCCGTGCGTCAGCCCCACGAACTTGATCTTTCTGCCCTTGCCTGCTCGCAGCACGTCCGCGGGATCGACAGTGCGCCCGTAGGGCGCCTCCACCCGGATCACTTTCGCCGGTATGCGCTCGGCGATGATCGCCATGCGCTCGGAAAACGCGCCGTTCACGCAGACGATGCACTCGTCGCCCGCGTCGAGCGGGTTCATCACAGCCGCTTCAATGCCGCCTGAGCCGGATGCGGAGATGGGAAACGTAAGATGATTCTTGGTCTGAAATACCCGGCGCAGCAGCACCTGCACGTCATCCATCATTTTCGTGAACCACGGATCCATGTGGCCCACGATCGGCGCCGCCATCGCTCGATACACCCGCGGATCCACGCAAGATGGGCCCGGCGTCAGCATCAACCGATCCGGAGGCAGCAACTCGCCGATGTTTTCCGTACTCATGTTCCTCTTCCTCGCAGCCTGTGTGCCTTATGATGCCGGCCTCGCGCCGCTCGCGCCCTTGCAGCAGACGCTTCTGCGCGAAGCAAACATCCCTCAGAGGTGTCTAGTCTCGTAAATCCAGCCGTTTCGGTCAACCACCAAAATGGACGCCTGCGCGCGGCGCTGCGCGCATCCGGCCCAAAGCCATCGACTCGCCCGCAAGATTTCTCCGGTCGCTCGATCCCTCACAAGAGCCCGGTGATGCGCGATTGCTGCCGTTCCAGCGCTATGAGCAACTTTTGTCTGCGCCCCCGAAACCCGCCTGAAACTAGGGGGTTAGAGCTTGCGCACCTGTCCTTGCGGTTCATTGAAAGGCCCATACCCCTATGCTAGATTGCGGAATTGACCCCTTGTGAGCACGATGAACGAGAAATCTGCCGCTCTGCCGAAGGAAAAAATCTCAAGGGTCGAGGTGTATTGGCACACGGTGAAGTATCGCACCGTGATCCTCTACGTCATCGTCATCACGGCCATCGTTCTCGCGTCCACCTACCTCGTGTTCCCGGAAGTTTCCGGCCGCGTGCTCAAGAGCGTCTCCGATGCGATCGTGCATCCCGATCCCGGCGTTGCCGCCAATATTTCCGCGCGCCAGGCCCGCTTCGTCAACCTCGACGGCAAGGTGCAGGTCAAGAAAGCCAATTCCGTTCAGTGGGTCAACGCGGACTATCAAATCACGCTCGATAAAGGCGACCTGATTCAAACGGGTCCCGAGGGAGTGGCCCGCATCGCCTTTGCCGACGGCACCACGTACACCGTCAAGGGCGACACCTATGTCACCGTCGAGGAAAACTTCGTCGGCCAGGATCGTCCCACGCAAGTCGCCGTGCACATGACTTCCGGCCAGGTCGATCTCCGCACCGGCGCGTGGCCCGTGCCCGGTTCCACCGCCCAGGTCTCCTTCGAGAACGCGGTAGCTTCCGCGCGCGCCAACAGCAGCATGGCCGTCACCAGCAATCCGCAGACGAACGAACAGCAAATCACCGTCGATTCCGGTAGCGCGGAACTTTCCCGCGGCAACGAGCACGTCGATATCGGCGCCTTCGAGCGCGCCACGATTCCGGCCGGCGGCGGGTCCATCGTGAAAACGCAGGTGCTTGCCCCGCCCGAGCTCACCGAGCCGTTGAATCTGCAGCCGATTATCGTCGCCGATCCGAAGCACGATCCGGTACACTTCTCGTGGAAGCCCTCCGCCACCGCCAAGATGTATGACTTTCAGACGAGCACGACCACCAGCTTCAATCACATCGTGATGGAGCGGAAGACCGCCGCCACGAGCGTCGATATCACCGGCCTCGATCCCGGCGACTACTTCTGGCGCGTGCGCGCGATCGACGAAAAGGAGGCCTCCAGCGAGTCGAGCGATCCTTACAAGTTCACGCTCGTCGCGCAGGGCAAAGAGCAGGAAATGCTGCTCGAAGTGGCCGGCACGCAGCTGCACGGTGATGTTGTGGAAGTGATGGGACGCACGGAGCCGGGCGCGGCTCTGATTATCAATGGCGAGGAAGTGGCCGACATCAAGCCCGACGGCACGTTCCGCTACTTCACGCAGGCAATGACAAGGGGCAGCCACGAGATTGTTATTACCGGGCAAAACCGCCGCGGGGGCACGGCCATCAAGCGCGTCGAAGTCGTCATTCCGTAGCGATCGCGCGGGCATCGGCGGTCCGGCGCTCGGGCAGCGCTGCCGCAAGAACTCAGGGGGAAGCGGGTTGTGAACAAAAACGGCTATAACATGCGGTCTGTCTTTAGCCTCCTCTCTTCGGATCTGGCTATCGACCTGGGCACCGCGAATACACTCGTCTTTGCGCGCGGCAAGGGCATCGTCGTCAACGAACCTTCCATCGTCGCAATTAACAAAAACAACGGAGAAGTCGTCGCGGTCGGCCGCGAGGCCAAGGACATGCTCGGTCGCACGCCCGGAAACGTGGTGGCCATCAAGCCGATGAAGGACGGCGTCATCGCCGACTTCAAAGTCACCGAGAAGATGCTCACCTACTTCATCCAGAAGGCGCACAACCGCCGCGTCCTGGTCCATCCGCGCATCGTCATCGGCGTCCCCAGCGAAATCACGCCCGTGGAAAAGCGCGCCGTGCAGGATTCCGCCTATCGCGCGCGCGCCAGCGAAGTCTATCTCGTCGAGCAGGCCATGGCCGCCGCCATCGGCGCGGGCCTGCCCATCGAGGAGCCTTCGGGCAACATGGTCGTCGATATCGGCGGCGGCACCACGGACATCGCTGTCATTTCCATGAGCGGCATCGTCTATTCGCGCTCCGTTCGCGTCGCCGGAAATGAAATGGACGAGTCCGTCATGCACTACCTCAAGCGCAAATACAATTTGCTCGTCGGCGAGCGCACCGCCGAGCAGATCAAGATCGAAATCGGCTCGGCCTACCCGCTCGAAAAGCCGATGACGCTCGAAGTCAAAGGCCGCAACCTGATCGAAGGCGTTCCGCGCACCGTCACCATCGACGACAGCGAAATCCGCGAAGCGCTCTCCGAAAACATCTCGACGATCGTCAACGCCATTCGCGTCGCGCTGGAGCGCACTCCGCCCGAACTGTCCGCCGACATCAGCGACCGCGGCATCGTGCTCACCGGCGGCGGCGCGCTGATCAAGAATCTCGATAAGCGCATCCGGGAAGAAACCGGCTTGCCCGTTTCGATCGCGGACGATCCGCTCGCATCGGTCGTGCTCGGCACCGGAAAAATGCTGAGCGATTTCAAGCTGCTGCGAACCGTCTCGATCGACTAAGGCGTATCTCGCCGAGGTTTCTTGGGGGGTCGGAGCTTTAGCTCCGGCGTCACAGCGCGCGAAAAAACGGGGCTTCAGCCCCTGAAGAACACGAAGGTCGTAAGTCATGGCCGATCTTTCTCTATCTCGTCATCGCCCGCTGGCTCTGCTGGCCGCCGCGCTTGCCGTGCAGGTATTGCTGCTCGCCTTTCAGATCAAGCGCGAACATGATGTTCGCCTGATCCGCTACTGGGCCGCGGCCGTCGTCACGCCCTTCGAGCGCTTCGGCACCTGGTCGCTCTCCAAGGTCGGCGGCGTCTGGAGCGGTTACATCGGCCTCCGTGGCGCCAAAGCCGAAAATGCGCGCCTCCGCGCGCAGATCGCCGATCTCCAGTTGCGCAATCGCGAACTGGAAAGCCAGGCCGCGGAAGGCCAGCGCCTTGCCGCCCTATTGAACTTCCGCGACGCTCATTCGGAAGCGCCCATGCTCGCCGCCCAGGTGATCGGCGCCAGCGCCGATCCGGCCTCGCACACGCTCTTTCTCAATCGTGGCGAGCGCGACCGCATCCGCCGCAACATGGCTGTGATCACTCCCGAAGGCATTGTCGGAAAAATCGTCGAGGTTTTCCCCACCACGTCGCAGGTGCTCCTGATCAGCGACAAGGATAGTGGCGTCGGCGCTCTGCTCGCTGATACGCGCACCCACGGCGTCGTCAAAGGCAATGGCGATCCGGTCCCGCGCCTCGATTACGTCGTCAACGATGAAAAGGTCCACCTCGGCGAACCGATCCTCACCTCCGGAGAAGATCGCATCTTTCCCAAAGGTTTGCTGGTCGGCACCGTGTCCGGCGCGACTGACGGCAATCCGTTCCAGATCATCCGCATTCAACCGTCCGCGCATCTCGACCGCCTCGAGGACGTCCTCGTCCTGCTCACGCAGCAGGATCTGACCATGAAAAAGTCCGATGAATCGGCGGATTCGTCGGCGCCGGCTTCCGGAATCGTCCAGGCTGGCACGCTTTCCGCGACCCCGAACAACGCATCCGCGGCCAAGTCGTCCCCTGCGCCAGGTGCCCCGCAAAACTGACATGGCCTACATGCTCAATCCGGGCGCGCAATCCGAGCCGAACATCGAAGTCCACAAGTACTACAGCGGCACGGTCGTTCTCGTCTGCTTCATGGCGCTCGTTCTGCAGGCGTTCCTGCACAAGTTCGGTCACTGGGCGGAGCTTGTCGATCTCCCGCTGCTCGTTACGATCTATTTCGGCGTCAGCCGCCGCAATCCCGCGACCGGCCTGCTCCTCGGCGCCGCCGTCGGCATCCTGCAAGACGGCCTCAGCCACGACAATCCCATCGGCCTCTTCGGCATTGCCAAGACCCTCGTCGGCTATCTGGCGTCGTCCATCGGCGCCCGCATCGACACGGAGAACCCGGCGATCCGCCTCGGTCTGATCTTCGCCTTCTTCCATTTCCACCAAATCGTCCTGGCCTTCACCGAGCGCGTCCTGCTCAACCACGCGACGCCCTTCTTCACCTTCTCTCTTCTCTGGAACTCGATCGCCACCGCGCTGTTCGGCGTCGTCTTCTTCGCTCTGCTCGACCGCCTTCGCCGCGCATCCTGATCCGCGGCCGGCGATTGCCGAGCTTCACCCACAATCAATAATGTGGTTTCGCCATACTCCACCGGCGGGCACGTCAGCCACACGTACACGGATCACGTCTCCATCCTCAAGTTCATCGAGCGGAACTGGAGGCTGAAGCCGCTGACTTATCGGAGCCGGGATAACTTCCCGAATCCGATCACAACTCCGTTCGATCCCTATGTTCCGGTGAATAGCCCTGCGATCGGCGATCTGTTCGACTTGTTCAACTTCAACCGCTGATTTCGGCAATGCGACGCCGGCTGTGTCTCAGGCACGGCCGGCGCCGCTCGTAATACGGTGTGTGCTAGTCGGCGGGCACTGTTCGTGAACGCGCCCACTCGCGGATTTCGCGTATCTCTTCGGCCCGTGTGACGCTCAGAGGCTTCGTCGCCCGAATCTCTTCCAGCACAACTGCGTCCGTCAGTTGCTGTTTCCGATCGAAGGCCGTATAGAGCGCGGCCAGAATCACCGATTCGATCTCCGCTCCTGAAAACCCTTCGGATGCCGCCGCCAGCGCGCGAATGTCGAAGCTGGCCGGGTCCCGCTGCCTCTTCTTCAGATGAAGCACGAATAGTGCGCTGCGCCCCGCGGCGTCCGGCAGGTCGACGAAGAAGATCTCGTCGAATCGCCCCTTGCGCATCATCTCCGGCGGCAGTGCCGTAATGTTGTTCGAGGTCGCCACTAGAAACGCGCCGCTTTCGCGGTCCTGCATCCAGGTCAGCAGCGTGGCCAGCAACCGCTGCGAAAGACCCGCGTCCGCCTCCCCGCTCGTCCCCGCCGAGGCAAACGCCTTCTCGATTTCGTCGATCCACAGCACCACCGGGGCGAGCTTCTGCGCCAACTCCAGGACGCCGTGCAGCCTTTTCTCGCTCTCCCCTACGTACTTGTCGTACAGCGTTCCCGCGTCCAGCCGCGCCAGTTCCATGCTCCACTCACCGGCGATCGCGCGCGCGGCCAGGCTCTTCCCGCACCCCTGCACGCCGGTGATCAACACGCCCTTCGGTGCAACGAGTCCGAACCGTCGCCCTTCCGGCGTCAATGCGCTTCGGCGCTTGTCCACCCATTCGCGCAATCTCGTCAGTCCCGCCACATCCGCGAACGAGCACGTGTCCCGCACGGGTTCCAACAGCCCCTCGGTGCCCAGCGCCTCCCGCTTCGCGTCGAGCACCGCGCCCAACAGTCCGGCGTCGGCCCTCCCGCGCTCCAGCAGGCACTTGCGCAGCGTTCGCATCGCCTCTTGTTCCGGCAGTCCGGCGAGATTGCGAGCCAATTGCGTTCGCCCCGCCGTGTCGAGCGTCACCGGTATGCGCTGATGCAGATTCGCCTCCGCCAGCACCTCCAGCACGCGCGGCAGCAGATCATCCACGCTCGGAAATCCCAGGTGGAACGCCGTCGCTTCCGGCGCAAGCTCCGCGGGAAGTTGAATCGAAGCAGCCGAGAGAATGATGGATCGCCGCGCCGTTCGGAATCGGTCCGCCAGGTCCCGCAAACGCCGGCTGACGTGATCGTTCTCGCAGTATCGCGCGAAATCCTTGAGCAGAAAAATCGCGTCGCCGCTGACTTGGGCGATGTTCGCCAGCGCCTGTTCGGGCTGTTCGCTTCCGTAGAGTCCCGACCCGCCCGCCTTTGCAAGTCCGGCCGTCACTGTCCACGTGTAAAGAGGGACTCCCAGCTTCTCCGCCACCGCTCGCGCCAGTTCCTCGAGGCGGTCCTCTTCCTGAGTCTCAGCGGTGACGATGGGACTTCGCGAGTTGATCAGCAGCGCCAGTTCGTCGCACTGGTTCACGGTCATTTCGCCTTGTTCGAGGACACTTGTCGCAGTTCGATTGAATCCGCTTCGGCGTCCGCCTGGGTGAAGTTGCCTACCGAAAGATTATCAAAGCCCCCTCGACCGCTCGGGCATCGAATTGCCGCCAGGCCGCTGGCTGGTTAACGGGCCCGGCTCTCCGCTGTTGCCTCTTCCAGCGTCGCAAGGTGAAGAACCGGCGAACTCCCCGTATTTCGACCCTACAATCGATCCCAGAGTCATCCATGCCGACCGAAGCTCATCCGCTGCAGTCGCCTTCGGCGCTTTCGCAGATCGCGCGCGAGCAGCGTCTCCAAATCATCGTGCGCAAAGGCCTCCCGCCTTTTCGGCAGACCGCGCTCGAACTGACGAAGGCGCTCGGCGGCGACTCTCCCGACCTGAAAAAAGCCGCCAAGCTGATCGCCGCGGATCCGAGCCTCAGCTCGCAGGTTCTGCGCATGTGCAACTCGCCCCTGCTCGGCCTGCACAGCCGCGTGATCAGCATCGACCACGCCGCCACGCTGCTCGGCCCGGAGCGCCTCCGCGGCCTCGCCGTCACCACTTCCGTGGCGGATTTCGCCGGCAACGCGCTGCCCGAATCGCAAATGAGCGCCTTCTGGCAGCACAGCTTTCTCGCCGCGATGCTCTCGCAATTCCTCGCCAGGCGTTGGAAATACTTCGAAGAGTATCAAGCCTACATCGCCGGCTTGTTGCACGACATTGGCCAGGTCCCCGAGTGGATGCTGATCGGTGAAGCCGCCGCTGAATCCGACGAACTCCCTTCGGATTGGATCGACAACACCGCGATGGAAGGCGAGTACTTCGGCACCGACCACTGCAAACTCGGCGGCATGATGGCTCGCTCCTGGAACTTGATGCCTTCGTTCCTCGACGTGCTTGAAAACCATCACACCCCGGAACTCGCGCAGCGCGATTCTGTCCTCGTCCGCATCGTGGCCACCGCCGATCAGTTTATTGGAACGAAAAGTGGCGCGCACTCCCCCGCCGACATGTCGCTCCAGCAAGACCCTGAGCTGTTCATCCAGCTCGGCCAGGGACTCTTCGGCGAAAACGACTGGCCTCGCGTGCGCGAAGCGCTCGAACAGGAATACGCGCGCGTCCTGCCGATAGCGGAGGCCGGCCTCGACGGCCTTCTCGGCCGCAGCTACGTCCGTCCGGAGCCCGCTCCGAACGGCAATTCGAAGCCTCGCGGACCGGCCGCCGATCCCGAGCCCGCGCTCCGCAATCTCTCATCGCCCACAAACCCGTCGCGCAACGCGGCGCACGCTGCATCCGCCGGTCCTTTCCCTGCCCCGGATTCGTTCTTCTCACGCTGCAAGAGCCTCCTCCAGCGCCTTTTCTCCTGACGTTCGCTCCGCCGCGCCGCAAACCGCGTTGACCGAATAGGCATCCCCTTCTTGCGGCCTCTTTCTCCGGGTGATAGCTTCAATGTTTCAGACCCCCGGCCTCGTTCTGGGCTGCGCCAAAGGGTTCGGCGAATCGGCGCGTGGCGCGATCCGAGCAGGCTTGCCGGCAGGCAGGAGTTCAGTTGGCACCGTGGAACGTTAACGACCAGAGAATCCCGCAGGGCAGGCTCGTGCTGTTTTCGTACGTCTCTGCTGCCCTCGTCGTGCTCTTGCTCGTCGGTTTCTGGAAGCTTCAAGTCGTCCAGTCCGAGCATTACTCCGACCTCGCCGATAAGAACGGCATTCGCCCCATTGCCATCATCGCGCCGCGCGGACCCATGCTCGATCGCGAAGGCCGCGTCCTGGTCGATAGCTATCCTTCCTTCAGCATCATGTTGCTGCGCGATAATCCCAAGCTGCTCGAAAAAAGCCTCCCGCAAATCGAAGAGGGTCTCGGCATCGCGAAAGAGGACTTGGAGCAGCAGCTCGAAGCCGCGAAATTCGAGCCGAAATTCCTGCCCGTCGTCGTCAAGCCCGCGGCCAGCGAAGCCGATATCGCGTTCGTCGAATCGCATCGCGCCGATCTTCCCGTTCTCGAGCTGATCATGGTCCAGCGACGCCGCTACCCGCTCGGCGAAATGCTCGCCAACACGATCGGCTATGTGGGTGAAATCTCGCCGTCAGAGCTCGAAAAGAATCCGGACCGTTACCGCCCCGGCGACATCGTCGGCAAAGCGGGCCTCGAAAAGGAATACAACGATCAGATCGTTGGAACCGACGGCATGCGCCGCGTCGTCGTCAATAGCGTCGGCAAGGTGATTCGCACGCTCGACAATGTCGAGGCCATCCCCGGCAAGCCGATTCAGCTCACCATCGACGAAGACCTCCAGCGTGTCGCCGAAGCCGACTTCGCCAACAAAGCCGGCGGCCTCGTCGCCATGAACGCGCGCACCGGCGAAGTCCTCGCGATGGTCAGCCGCCCCACCTTCGACCCCAACGATTTCGCCGTCCGCATTCCGCCGCAGGAATGGGCCGCTCTCAATAGCGACCCGAATACTCCCCTGCTGAATCGCGCGATTCAGGCGCAGCTCGCTCCCGGCTCCGTCTTCAAGGTCGTGATGGCGACGGCCATGCTGGAATCGAAGGCCATTCCGGCCACCTTCACCGCCTATTGTCCCGGCTCGGCGGTGTTCTACGGCCGCGTCTTCCACTGCGATCACGCTCACGGCCAGGTGGATCTCCACAAGGGCATCGTGGCTTCTTGCGACGTATACTTCTACAACGTCGGCCAGCGGCTTGGAATCGACCGGATTTCCTACTACGCCTCGGGATTGGGTCTCGGCCAGAAAACGGGAATCGACCTGCCCGGCGAACAATCCGGCTTGGTTCCCTCCGAAGAGTGGTCCGAGCGCGTCAACCATCACAAGTGGTACCCCGGTTCGACGATCTCCGTCGCCATCGGGCAGGGCGCCGTGACCGCCACTCCGATCCAGCTCGCGCGGATGATCACCGCCGTCGCCAACGGCGGCACGCTGATTCCGCCGCACCTCTTGAAGGACGCCACCGGTCTGAAGCCCGGATCGTTTCCTCTTTCCGATGACACGGTCCAGCAACTCACCGACGGCATGTGGGGCGTCGTGAACGAACCCGATGGCACCACGTCCCAAACCGTCAAGCTGCAAAACGTCGACTTCGCCGGAAAGACCGGCACGGCGCAAATCGAGAGTTTCGACCTTCAAAACAAGCTCGGCAAACACCTGAAGGAAAACGGTTGGTTCATTGGCTTCGCTCCGCGGCGCAATCCGGAAATCGTCGTCGCGGCGCTCGTGCAGGGCGCCGGCTGGGGCAGCTCGGTCGCGCCCATCGTGCGCGATGTCGTCAAGGCCTACTACGACAAGAAAAACGGCCACTTCGTCCAGCCATCGACCGCTGAAAACTTGCCTCCGTCCGTCGGCGCTCAGCCCTCCGCTGCGCCCTCCGGAACCCAGCAGCCATGAAAGAACGTGCGGGCATTCAGGATATCGACTGGACTCTTCTCGGCATCGTCGGCGCCATCAGCGCGATCGGCATCCTCGAGATCTACTCCTCCACCCACGCCAGCGCCATGGCGGGCATGCAGTGGAAGCAGCTCATGTGGATCGGCATCGGCCTCGTGGGTATGGCCGTCGTCTCCCGCATCGACTATCACACTCTTCTCGACCAGGCGCCCGCTCTTTACCTCTTCGGCGTGCTCGGTCTGCTCGTTGTTCTCGTCATCGGCTACTCGCGCCTCGGCGCCAAGCGCTGGATCTCCATCGGCGGCATCGCCAATTTGCAGGTGTCAGAGATCATGAAGTTGATTATAATCATTGTGCTGGCGCGTTACTTCGCGGAAGTGCGCACGGATCGCTTGTCGCTGAAGGATCTTTTCAAGATTGGCGTCTTGATTCTGATTCCAGTCGCCTTGATCTTGAAGCAGCCGGACCTGGGAACCGCCATGGTGCTCGTTCCCGTCGCGGTCGTTGGAGCGTTTTTCGCTGGCATCGAGTGGAAGCATTTGCTGGTCGGCGCCGTACTGATTGCGCTTCTTATCCCGCTCGCGTGGAACATGCGCCGTCATTTGAAGCCGTACCAGCAGCAGCGAATTGAGACTTTCCTTCACCCGGAGCAGGACCAGCGCGGCGCGGGTTACCAGATCTTGCAATCCGAGATCGCCGTTGGTTCCGGGGGGTTCTGGGGTAAGGGATTTAGCAAGGGCAGCCAGAATCAGTTGGGCTTCGTGCCCGTGCGGTATTCCGATTTCATTCTTGCCGCTCTGGCTGAGGAACAGGGTTTCATCGGAGTTTGCGTGGTCTTGCTGTTGTATTTGGGCCTGATTCTGCGGCTCGTGGACAACGCGCAGAAAGCGAAAGACCGTGCTGGGATGTATGTCGTAATGGGCGTCACCGCCATCCTGGGTTTCCACGTTTTGGTCAACGCTTCCATGGTGATAGGCTACATGCCTGTCACCGGCATTCCACTGCCGCTGATGAGCTATGGTGGGTCGGCAACGGCCTTCGTGTTTTTGGCTTTGGGCTTGGTGATGAGCGTCCGCATGCGGCGCTTCGTCAACTGATCCCCACAACTATTTCCGCTTTCCGGCTGGGCCGGAGCGATGAATTCAACATTGAGTGAAGGACGCATCGAGTGAGGAAAGCCAATCCAAGAAATGTGAGCTCTTTCCTGGACGGCTCCCCGTGGCGCGCGCAAGGCATCGCCTTCCGCCACGCCGGCCGGGCGTACGCGCGGATCTGCGCCGCCCTCGTATGCGCCACTAGGAGTCTAAATGTCCAAGGAAATGGTGATTTCGGCGAACCCGCACGAGACGCGGGTCGCCATTCTCGAAGAAGGTCAGCTTTGTGAGTACTACGTCGAGAGGGAAAAAGAGTTTGCGCTAGTCGGAAGCATCTACAAAGGCCGTGTAACGCGCGTGCTGCCGGGCATGCAGTCGGCCTTCGTCGAAATTGGCCTCGATAGCGACGCTTTCCTGTACGTCAGCGACTTCCTCGAAGGAATCGAGGAGTTCGAGTCCACCGTCACTCCTGCCGAAGAGAAAGTGCAGAAGATGCAGGACGAGGGCGGAGCGGTGTTTCCCCCTGCGAGCACCGCGGCGGCGGCCGTCGAGCCGCCGGACGTTGAGCCTGCGCCGTCGACCGCGGGTCCGCCCGAAGCCGCCGCATCGATCGGTGCATTGCCCGGCGAAACGATCCATCCGGGCGGTTCTGCTCCTGCGGCAGGTTCCGGTTCCCCGCCCTCGCACACGCCGTCCCACCACGATCGCCCGCGCTTTGATCGCGGCGGTCGTCACGGCGGGCGCGGTCGCGATTTTGGCCGCCACGGCGGAAGAGGGCGTGGCCGCTTCGGCCGCCGCGACCGCGGAGACCGCGGTGGCGACCATCGCTCTGGCCGCGATCTCCCGCCTTCGAAATACGCCTCGCCTCGCCCTTACGAGGAAGCGCCCGCCGAGCCGGGCGGCGAATCTCAGATTTCCGTTCTGCCGGGAGAATCTCTCGCGCGATTCCGCGCTCCCGTCGAAGGCGCGCCGTCAGCGGCGCCCTCCGAACCCGTCGCGCAAGCGGCGCCGCCGGTCGAAACGCATGAGCCGGTTCACGAGCACGCCGCAGAGACGCACGAACCTGTGCCAGAGGCCGCGCCTCCCCGCGAGCGCGACTCGCACCGCGGCGGCTTCGCTTCCGGACTCGCGCCTCTGCCCGGCGAGACGCTCTCGAAATGGCCGGTGCACGAAGCGCACCTCGCTGCCCACGCCGAACCCGTTCTGGAACACATGCTGTCTCATGCCGAGCCCGCCGCGGAAGAGGAAGAGGTCGAAGCCGCCGAGCGCCTGGTCGCCCATGAGGAACCGGGCGCGGAGGAATTGCACGAGGACCATCTGGCGGCGGAACTGACCGAGGAAGAAGCCAGCACGCTCGCCGAGCAGGTCGCCGAGGCGCAGAGCGAACACGCGGCGCGCGAGGCGGAGGAGCGCGCCTTCGCCGCAGCCGACGTAGCGGCGGCAGGCGAAAGCGAGACAGGCGAAGACCACGAACTCGAAGAGGAAGAGGACGCCGCCGAGACCGAAGGCATGATCGAGTCCGCCTCCGAAGCCGACGAGGCCCACGAGCGCGCTCTCGAAGAAGTGTCCGATGCCGATGCGCTCGCCGCGGCCGCCGAGGATGAAGCCGACGCGGAAGCCGAAGCGCACGAAGCGATCGAATCGCTCGAAGAGACCGAGCACGCGCTGGAGGCGGAAGCCGGAGTAGCACCGATTGATGACGGTCTGCCCGTTCCAGACGCAAGTCCTGCGGCCCAGGAACAGCAGCCGTGGCAGGCTCGCGTCACCGGCGATTTCCGCTCGCGAATGCAGAATCCCGCGCGGCGAGGCGGACGCGATCGCGGCCGCCGCGACGACCGGGGCCGCCGCCCGCACCACCGCGGTCACGGCCACGGGCATCACCGCCCGCAGCAGCGCCGTCCGCAGCTGATTTCCGACCTTCTGAAGCAGGGGCAGGAAATCATCGTCCAGATCGCCAAGGAACCGCTCGGCAAGAAAGGCGCGCGCATCACCAGTCACGTCGCCCTGCCGGGCCGCTACCTCGTCTACATGCCCACGCTCGATCACACGGGCGTGTCGCGCAAGATCGCTTCCGCCGAAGAACGCTCGCGCCTCCGCCATCTCGTCAACGACGCCAAGGGCAGCGCGGGCGGAGGCTTCATCGTTCGCACGGCCGCGGCTGCGGCTGCGCCGGAGGAAGTCCGCGCCGACGTCGAATTCCTCACCCGCACTTGGTCCGAAATCAAGACGCGCGCCGAGCAGCGCAAGGCCCCTTCCCTGCTCCACCGCGACCTCAATCTCGTCGAGCGCATGCTGCGCGACCACATCAGCGGCGACTACTCCGCCATCTGGGTCGACACCGAGGAGGAGTACACCAAGGTCGTCGACTTCATGAACCGGTTCCAGCCCACGCTCGTGAATCGCGTCAAGCTCTACTCGAAGGAAGCGCCGATCTTCGAAGAGTTCGGCATCCAGCAGGAAATCGACAAGGGCCTGCGCCCGAAAGTCTGGCTGAAGTCCGGCGGCTACATCGTCATCAACCACACCGAAGCGCTCGTCGCCATCGACGTCAATACGGGCAAGTTCGTCGGCAAGGGCTCGACGCGCCTGGAAGACACCATCGTCCGCACCAACCTCGAAGCGGTGAAGGAAATCGTCCGCCAGATGCGCCTGCGCGACCTGGGCGGCATCATCATCATCGACTTCATCGACATGGAAGAGCGGCGCAACCGCGAGAAAGTCATGGCCGCGCTCGAGGAAGCTCTGAAGGCCGATCGCGCCCCTTCAAAGATGCTGCGCTTCAACGAGTTTGGCCTGATCGCCATCACCCGCAAGCGCACCAAGCAGGCGCTCGAACGCACGCTCTGCCAGCCGTGCCCGTATTGCACCGGCTCCGGCATGGTGAAGTCGATTCCCACGCTCTGCTACGAAATCCAGGGCGAGGCGCGCAAGATGGCTCCGGAGATGGATTCCGGCAGCCTCACGCTGCGCGTGCACCCGGAAATCGCCAAGGCTCTCAAGACGCGCGAGTCGGGGCTCGTCGAAGAGCTCGAGCGCTGGACGAAAAAGTCCGTCATCATCCAGGCCGACCCCACGCTTCACTGGGAGCAGTACGACAT
>DATJXJ010000034.1:0-7435 GCA_035500255.1 Verrucomicrobiia bacterium
ATCCGCACGCACATTTCCGATGACCGCATCTGGCTGCCCTATGTTGCGGCACATTACGTGATGGTCACTGGTGATCAGGGAATCCTCGACGAGAAGGTCCCCTACCTCGATGGTCCGCGGCTCCACGCGGACGAAAATGAATCCTTCTTTCAACCGATGGTCTCGGAGAATCGCGATACCTTGTTTGAACACTGCGCCCGAGCCATCGACGCGAGCCTCTCCCTGGGCGAGCACGGCCTGCCGTTGATCGGCACGGGCGACTGGAACGACGGCATGAATCGCGTGGGAGCACTCGGCAAGGGCGAAAGCATCTGGCTGGGATGGTTCCTCATCACGACCATCTCGGAGTTTTCGGAACTAGCAATCGCACGGGGAGATCAGTTTCGGGCATGTGCGTGGCTGAAGCACGCAGCCTCCGTGCGCGAATCGCTCGAGGGCGAGGGATGGGACGGCGGATGGTACCGGCGCGGCTACTTCGATGACGGAACTCCGCTCGGCTCGAAGGAAAACGCCGAATGCCGCATCGATTCGATCGCGCAGTCATGGGCGGTGATTTCGGGAGCGGCGGATCCGGCTCATGCGGCGACTGCGATGGCCGCTGCGCGCGACAACCTTGTGCGCCGCGACCATCAAATGATGCTGCTGTTCGCACCTCCCTTCGATCAGGCGTTGCCCGACCCCGGCTACATCAAGGGATATCCTCGAGGCGTGCGCGAGAATGGCGGCCAGTACACGCACGGCGCCGTGTGGTCGGTGATTGCCTCCGCGATGCTCGGCGACGGTGACCAGGCGCACGATCTTTTTTCATTTCTGAATCCCGTCAATCACTCGAGCAAGCGGGCCGACATCCATCGTTACAAAGTGGAGCCGTACGTGATGAGCGCTGATGTATATTCCAACCCGCAGCATGTCGGCCGCGGAGGCTGGACCTGGTACACCGGTTCGGCCGGATGGATGTATCGGGCAGGCCTCGAATGGATACTGGGAATTCGGCTACGCGGCGCGATACTGCACGTCGATCCGTGCATACCCACGAGTTGGCCGCGCTTCGATATCGTCTTCCGGTACCGGTCGTCCTCCTATGAAATCACGGTAGAGAATCCGCGAGCTGCCGGACGTGGAGTGTCGCGGCTAGTACTCGACGGTATCACGCTGCCGCTCGACCAACCCGCGGTTCCTCTGGCGGATGATGGCAAGAAGCATCAGATTCAAGTAACCGTCGGATGACCTGACCTCCAACGCGTCCAGAGCTAAATGTCGCCACATCTGTCTGGAGAATTGTGGTGCCGAGGGCGGGACTTGAACCCGCATGTGGTTGCCCACGGTGGATTTTGAGTTTTCCGACAGATAGTGTATAGTGCGTCACTATCAGTCAAAATCAAACAGAATCAACGCTTATTTTGTCCTTCCGGCTTCGCTGAATGTTTCATTTTGCGCGGTTGCGGTCCGTCATTCAGCCCAAGTTCAGCCACAGTCGAGGGTCCTCGCATCACGCGTCAACGTTCACGAATCTTCGTATGATCCCCGACACGCGCACCCGATCGGCTTGGACTCTCCTCGTCCAAGGTCGCGATGGATTTTTGGTGACAGTTTCGCGCACCTGAAGTCCAGCTGTTTCTCCGAAAGCCGTTTCGAACAGATGCCGTTCGGCTTGTGGTCTCCTTCCTTCGGAGGTCCGAGATGAGCAGCAACCCCTATGTCGAAGCACGTCGCGAATGGGACGAACGATATGCCGATCTCGTTCTCGGCAAACGCAATTGGCAGATAGCTGCCGGCGGTCTGCTGGCTGCTACGCTGATTCTAGCCGGCGGCATCGTCTGGCTCAGCACGCGGAGCCGCTACATTCCGTACGTGGTTCAGGTCGACAAGCTCGGCTACGCGCTGACGGTGCCGCAGCCGTTGACTCCCGTCTCGGTCCCCGACATCGCTACGCGCATCCAGCGCTACGAGGTCGCCGCGTTCATTCAGGACGCGCGTTCGGTCTCAAGCGATCCGCTGCTCGAGCATCAGATGCTCAATTCACTGCTCGCGCACGTCCGCGGCGCGGCCGACAAATTCCTCGACGCGTACTACCACTCGGAGAACTTCACCCATAATCCGTTCAAACTCGCAGAGTCGCAGACCGTAACGGTCCAGATCGATTCGATTCTTCAGGTCTCGCCGGCCAGTTACCAGATCCGCTGGACCGAACAGCACCACGATCTAAACGGGGCGCCGCTGGGCGCGGCCTCCCATTGGGAGGCCATGCTTCAAACCGAGATCGTGCCGCCGAAGTCTGACGATTCGATTGTCAGCAATCCGCTCGGTTTCTACGTGACCCAGATCAGCTGGACCCAGCAGCAGGAGTAACCAGGAGGAAGCGCGATGAAGTCGATCGTCACTGCCACAGCGATACTCGCGGTCCTGAGTGGTTGCGCCACTCAACGCCCCACACCCAATCTACCGCCACCGAAGATCGTTTCCGAAGCCCCGGCGAAGCCGCAGCGGAGCGCTCCGGTTGCGACGGGCGAGCAACTGCTCGCACACCAGCCTGCGGAGATTCAGCAGGCTTTCAAAACGCATGAAGAGGACGGTTCGTGGCCCGTTTCCAAAACTGGCGAGCGGACGCTCTACCCCTATGGTCAGGCACCGCAGCCCATCGTGGACTGCGCTCCGCTCCGGACCACGGACATTCAGCTTCAGCCCGGCGAAACCATCACCGACGTCGCGATGGGCGACACCGAGCGCTGGATGGCAACTCCGGCTTCTTCAGGCGATCCACGCAATCCTGTCCCTCACTTGGCCGTCAAGCCGCAATCGCCCGGCATCGAAACTAACCTCACGATCTATACCACCAAACACATCTACCACCTGATACTGCGGTCGCGCGGACGCGCCCTGCAGGAGGTCGAGTTCTACTACCCGGATGAGCTTCTGGCCGCGATGAAAGATGCTGACGCAGCGGCATCGAAGGTGAAGCAGGCAGCAGCCGATCCTGCGAAAGATTCAATCGACGCAGTCAAATTTGCCATCGATCCATCGCAGCTCAACTTCGACTATTCCATCTCCGGTCCCAACGTCGCGTGGAAGCCGACGCGCGCCTTCGATGACGGCTCGCGCCTCTACGTCGAGATGCCGGACGGAATGAAGTCCAGTGAGGCTCCCGCCCTGCTTATCGACGCCGGCGGGGGAACTCAGATGGTGAACTACCGGGTCGACGGCAACTACTACGTTGTCGACCGCCTCGTGAACGAAGCGGTCCTGGTCTCCGGCGTGGGCCGAGACCAGGACCGGGTAACCATCTCCTACGCGGGTGCGCCGAGGTAACGGCCATGGCAAGCGTGGAAGCGATCGCGGACCGTGAAGAGCAGTTGCAGGAACATTCCGGAGGCGGCCGTTTCAACAAGGTGGGCCTGTGGATCGGAATCGCCATCTTGGTCCTTGGCGCGACGGCGGTCGTGATCGGGATTCACTCTTCAGGGTCGAGCCAGAGCCTGGGCTCACAGAAGGGTGTCGATGATCCGGGCTCCTCCACGCGCAGCAAAAGCGAGATCGAGGACCTCGCCGCACACGGAATGCATGCCCGTCCAGTGCCAACCGTGAACGTTTGGGAGCCCCCGAGATTAGTTGCGCAGCCGCCTGTTCAGCATCAAACGCCGAGTACACCAAGCCGATACCAGCAATGGGCCGAAGAGAAGTACATGAAAGCGCTCGAATCGCCGGAGATGGTGCAGGCGTTTCATGTAGGCGCGGCACTCGAAATCGCGAGCGCGAAGACACAGCAGGGCGACGCTCTTGCCCAGTCCGATCCCTCAGTGACCGTCCACTCTCCTGTCTCGGCTTACACCGTGATGGCCGGCAGCGTCATTCCCGCCGTTTTGATCAGCGGTATCAATTCGGATTTGCCGGGACCGATCATCGCCCAGGTGAGGGAGAACGTATTCGACAGCGCGACTGGTAAGTACGTCCTTATCCCGCAGGGCAGCCGCCTCATCGGCGTCTACGAGAACGCGTCCACGTATCGGCAGCAGCGTCTACAGATCGCCTGGCAACGCCTCATCTTCCCGAACACCTCAAGTATGAATCTCCCGCAGATGCCGGGGACCGATCAGAGCGGCTACGCGGGCTTCTCGGATCAGGTCAACAACCATTACCTCGTGACCTTCGGAACTGCGGCGCTGATGAGTCTTATCAGCGCTGGTCAGATGGTCGGACAGATGTCGGCTTTCGGCGGGGGAGGTACCTACGGCACCTACGGCTACTACCAGCCCAACCAGTGGGCGATGGCGGGGGAAACGGCAGGCTCCGCGGCCTCCGGCCAATTCGGCGGACTAGGACAGCAGATGATCGGTAATGGCCTCAACCGCCCACCCACGATCGAGATACGGCCCGGCTACGAGTTCAACGTCATGGTGACGCAGGACCTGGTATTCGCAGGTCCGTACGGCAGATAGGCGTCGACATTTCAACGAAGGAGAGAGCGATGGGAGTTCTAAAACGCAGACAGGAAAACGAACCGATCACGTTCAAAGTGCCGGTAGGTCTCAAACGCGAGATCGAGTATCTGCGCGGGCGTGCGGAGGCGGCGGGATTCGATCTCGCCGAGACGATCACCGCGGCGATGTGGCGGCTCTGCAAGCAGATCAAAGCCGAACTCGAACCGGTGCCTCCCTCGAACGGCAAGCTCAACGGCCGGGCGAGTGAGCCGTCGGCAGAGAAACCGCAGTGAAGGTTGTTGCTGATTTTTCTGCCGCTTCGCCGCGCGCGGAAAATGTGGGTGGAGTGGTGGTTGAGAGGGGTCGGATGGGCCGCGGGTTCGTAGTGCAAGATAAAGGTAGTGCGGTACCATACCATGGATCCTGCACATTCCTTAGCGAACTCGCGGCCTTTTCCGAGTCAGAGCGTGCTGAGCGGGCCTCACCATACCATATGGTGTCAGCCGGTTTCGGCTCGCTTGGCTCGAGGCTTGCGCTGCAACGTCTACAGGGAGCTCGCCAGCCGCTCGGATTTCTCGCCGGACTCTCTGTTGTCCTCGTGGTTCTCATCGCAGTCGGCAATGCGCTCGGGCTGCTGATTTCCAACACGGATAGTGCCGCGCCTGCCGGCGTCTATCGGGTTGTCTCGAGCGAGGTGAGGCGCGGCGAACTGGTTGCTGCGTGCCTGCCTTTCGATATCGCACAGCAGGGCCTGAGCAGAGGGTATCTGCGGACCGGTCCGTGCGCCGGAAACGCCGAGCCGGTAGGCAAGATCGCTGGCGCTCTTCCCGGTGACATCGTCGACATCGAGCGAGATTTCATTGCCGTAAACGGCCTCCGGATCGCGCACAGCGCGATAGCGACGCGCGACAGTTCCGGGCGTCCCCTGCCGCACGCGTCCTGGGGAAAGCATCGGGTGGCGGCCGACCAAATCTGGCTTTTCGGATTCAACGATCGGCGGAGTTGGGACTCGCGCTACTTCGGGCCGGCCCCGCTAAGGAACGTGCGCGGGCGACTCGAACCGATTTTCACCTGGTGATGAGAAATGGTTAGCAACGCAAACGAACATAGCTACGAGCAGGGCTTAAGAGTTCATCATCTCGCGAACCTAGGCGGGCTGATCGCGATCGCCGGCCTCGATCTGGAGCCACCTGACTTTCTGTTGGGTGCGCTTCTGAGTCTCGCGCATGAGGCCTCGACACTCAGCCAGGAGCAACGTGAGCAAGTTGCCGCAGTCGGCCGCGGCAGGTTGGACGAGCGAGCGACGGGGAAGCGCGCGTGGAAATCATGGAATCGCGCTCGCGAGCTTCAGGCCGTAACCCTAAGCAACACCCAATTGCGAGACATCATCGAAGCGTTGGGCGGCGAACCGCCCGAAGACCCGACCCAGCTGCCGCTCGCTCTAAGCCGCATCCTGACGGAGGTGAGCGATGGGGCGGCATAGGTTCTTCGGCCAGGAGGAGCTCGATATCCGGCTTCGCACCGAGCGCGGCAGTTCGCCGCGGCGCTTGGTGCCGTGGTGGGCGCGCGCTCTGCGTCGGGTGAGCATTCGGTGGGGAATGCGCCGACAGCGCCGTGGCAGTCTTTCCGGCAGATCCTCGCGCAGGCGATTCACGGGACTGCACAGTTCCTCGCGGCGGAGCGTGGTTAAGGCCTCGTTCTCGCGCAATCGGAAGAAGGGAGCGTGGGCCGCTCATGCACGATATCTGTCGCGCCCCGGAGCACAGCGGGAAATCGGAAAGGGACTCGGGTTCGACGCCGAGCGGGAGAACGTCGACATGGTGGCGACGGTGAGGACCTGGGAGAAGAGCGACGAACTGATGTGGCGCTTCATCGTATCGCCGGAAGACGCAGACCGAATGAACCTCCGCGCGCACATACGTGAACTCGTAGGTCAGATGGAGCGTGATCTCGAAACCAAGCTCGAATGGGTCGCAATCGATCATCACAACACCGACGAGGCTCACGTCCATCTGCTGGTCCGCGGAGTGCGCGACAAGGGCAAGATTCTCGAAATCAATCGCGAATATGTGCGTTCGGGGATACGCGCGCGCAGCCAGGAGATCGCCACGCGCGAACTTGGTCCGCGCCTCGAGCCGGAAATCCTTCGCGCTCGCGAGCGGGCAATCCGCCGCGAGCGCTGGACGGAGATCGACCGGGCGCTGGAGCAAAAGGCCGATGCCAATCGCATCGTGGGCTACGAGCGATTCATGCCGCGCACCGAGGGCGGGCGAGTCCGCGCCCAACAGGAAATCGACCGTCTGAGTTACCTGGAACGCCTCGGACTGTCTAGGAGGGTCAGCGAACTCAGTTGGGAGTTATCTCGCGATCACGAATCTGAACTGCGTCGCCGACAACAGTCGAAAGACGTGATCAAGAGCCGCGCTCAAGAGCGGAAACGAGAAAAGGGCTCGGAGCTCGAGAGGTAACAATCATGGCGGAGCATCGTCCCTATCGAGTCAGCAGCAGAAGTGCCAAGGCGCAGTTGCTTCAGGTCAAGCTCGCAAGCCTCACGTTCTTCTGGATAGCGGCGCTGGTCATCAACTGGCATGCCACGCAAATCGCAGCGCGTACATTCGGTGACGCGCCGCAGCTGGGCCCGACACTGTTCGGCATGTACGCACCGTGGGAATGGATCGTGTGGTGGAGCCGCTGGTTCGACGCAGAGCAGCTGCAACCGGTGTGGGAGCAGTGCGTGATCCAAGTCGCGCTGCCCGTGCTCGCAGCGTTCGCAACAACCGTCGGGGCAATCAGCCTCGCACGATGGTGGCTTCGCGACACCACGCCCGACCTCCACGGTTCCGCACGCTGGGCAACTCGGCGCGACGTGCGCAACAGCAGATTCCTTGCGCCCACTGATTTTCTTCCGCGTTGGCTCAGGCGTCATCTGGTGCGGTTGAGGGTTCTCAAGCCCCGCGAGTCTCGCGACGGCATCTATCTGGGCGCGTGGTGGTCGGGCCGCAAGCTCCACTATCTGCGCG
>DATJXJ010000035.1:0-2958 GCA_035500255.1 Verrucomicrobiia bacterium
GTCTTCGTGGTGCAGCACCAGAAGCGGATCAAAAAAACGGTGGTCCAGCGCGACGATATCTGGGTGGCGTCGGCCAACGGCAGCCGGCGCAGAATCGTGGAAGGCGAAAAGTTCATGCCCGCGCCCCCTGCGCTGAGCTACCAGGTGGACGCAATCTCCTGGTCGCCCGACAGCCGGCTTCTGGCTGCGGATATCACCTTTCAGAAACCGGCGGCCGATGACGAGTCCTCCCCGACCACCGCGAAAGGAATCGTGCTGTTCGACGAAAATGGCAGCGAGATCAAGGTGGCGGGCTCGAAAACACGATTCATCGAGGACGCCGGCAACGCAACCTGGCTGGCCGACGGACAGACGATCGTCTACGTGACAGGCGGCGGCCCCTATCAGATCGTTCGAATGAAGCCTTCCGAAGGCAAGGCCGTGACGCTTTTCGCGGGACATACATTTGACGGAATCACCTGGGATGCGAAGCACAACCAGGCCTTCGCGATCGGGGGCAATCTGAGTATTTCCGGGCGCGACGTGTTGGTGCAGCTCGACCTGCTCAGCGAAGGCGTTCGAGAACTGACGCGTATCCCTGCGTTTCAGGGAAAGTTGACGATCGCACCCTCCGGCAATCGAATCGGATACTTCGTGGACGCCGATACCATCGAGGTCCGCGAACTTGCTCATCCCACCCAGCCGCTCAAGACCAGGGCGGGATTCGGGCGCTTCGAATTCGGTCTGGACGAGAACCGCGTCTTATTGAAGCATGGGCCCGACGACCGTTCAGGCAGCCTGGTGTGGGTGGGGCTCACGGACGGGACTTTCCGCCCGATCCTGCACGATCTGCTGGTAAGTGCCTTTCAGATTGCGCCCGACGGGCAGACCATCGTGATCGCCGAGCCGGGCAAGCACATCTTGAAGGTTTACCCCTTATCGTGAAGCGAGCGCGGCCCGCCGCCTCATGTGCTCTTTGAGAATGCAGCAATCCTCGACGACAAACAGCCCCGCGCTTCGGGCACGCTGAACCGCCTCCGCGTGGAACACGCCTTCCTGCATCCACACAGCACGCGCCCCGATGCGAATCGCGGACTCCACGATCCCCGGCACATATTCTGAGCGGCGAAATACGTCGACGATATCGACGCGCTCCGGAACCTCTTCGAGGCGCAGGTAACTCTTTTCGCCCAGCACTTCGGTCTCGTTGGGGTTTACGGGAATGATCCTGTATCCGGCGGATTGCATGTATTCCGCAACGCCGTAGCTCGGGCGCATGCGGCGGCTGGAGAGGCCGACCACCGCGATTGTTCTGCTGCTCTTGAGGATTTCGAGGACTGGATCGCCGGAAAGGGGTGCGGCGTTTGTCATCAGACCCGCTTCTGCTGTTTGTGACTCACCTGATGCGCGGGAGAATGCAATTCGGCAAGCACTTGCAGGAACTTGTCGTTCTCCGCGTGCGTGCCGACCGAAACGCGAATGCAATCCGGGAAACCCATCCAGCGCATCGGCCGCACGATCACGCCGCGCTTCAGCATCTCGTCGGAAAGTGCCTCGGTCTCAAATCCAAAGTCCAGAAGCATAAAATTCGCATAGGAGGGCACGAACTTGACGCCCAGCTCATCGAGGCCTTTGGAAAGCTGCGCGAGCCCGGTGCGGTTCGATTCGACAGAGCGCCGGACATGCTCGACATCGTCCAGAGCCGCGAGGGCCGCCGCTTGCGCGATGTTGGAGGTGTTGAACGGCCCGCGGATCTTGTTCATTTCGTCCAGCAGTTCGGCCGGGCCGATCCCGTAGCCGATGCGCAGCCCGGCCAGTCCATACACCTTGGAGAAGGTACGCAGCACGATTAGGTTGCGGCCCCGGCGGACCAGTTCAATCGAGCGTGAATACTTAGGGTTCTGCACGAAGTCGCAATAGGCTTCGTCGAGAACGGTCAGCACGTGCTCCGGAACGCGCGCGAGAAACTGATCGAGCGCGTCAGCGTCAAACATCGTCCCGGTGGGGTTATTCGGATTCGCGAGAAAGACAATCTTCGTTTCGGGGGGCAGGAACTGTGCCATCGCGTCGAGATCAAAGTGATACTCGCGATGCGGCACTTCGACAAACCTAGCGCCGGTGGCGCGAATTGCAATGTAGTAGAGCGGAAACGAACCGTAGGACGTGACGCCGCAATCTGCAGGGCGCAACACCATGCGTGCCGAAAGGTCGATCAGTTCCGTGGACCCGCCGCCGAGAATGATATTCCCGGCCGGAATCGCGTGTTTTTTCGCCAGCGCTTCGCGCAAATAGAAACCACTGCCGTCCGGATACCGGTTCGAGCCGGCGAGGGCTTTCCTGGCTGCTTCGATGGCGAGCGGCGAAGGTCCCAGCGGGTTTTCGTTGGAAGCGAGTTTGATGGCGGTGGTTTTCAATTCCCGTTCAAC
Source organism: Verrucomicrobiia bacterium (assembly GCA_035500255.1). Classification (GTDB taxonomy): domain Bacteria; phylum Acidobacteriota; class Terriglobia; order Acidiferrales; family UBA7541; genus Palsa-295. The sequence goes on from DATJXJ010000035.1 coordinate 2,406, forward strand.
CTCCTCGATTGGCTTTCCGGGAACGTAGGGCGCGAGCTCGCGGATGTAGTCCGGGACGAGTTCGCGAATCGATCGATTCATGCGCGCGGCGCTTTCGATTTCAACGTGATTTCCTCATCGATTTGTCCGCGCTGGGCCGCGAGTGCCTTGCCTTTTTCCGCTGGCCAGGCTGGCCCGGCCGTACGGGCCTGCCGGCCGAAACGTGCTGCCGGTTGTCACGCGACTCGTGGCGAGCTCCCGCACCGGGGCGAGCAAATGCTTTTCGTTTGCTGAACGGGCGCTTCAACTCGCGCGGCCTGGCGGCGGGGCTCGAAGCGGGAAGAAGCTCGCCGTCAATCGCGCGCGACAACGACGAGACCTCTTCCGGAGAAAGGGTGCGGTGCTCACCAGGTTGAAGCCCGCCAAGCTCGAGACTCCCGAGGCGAATGCGCTTGATTTTCTCCACAGGGTGGCCGGTCTGGAAAAGGCGATTGCGCAGCGCGTCGCGTCGCGCGTCCGTTAGGGTCACTTCGTACCAGGGCGATTCCTTGCCGCGCACGCGCGAGATTCGCGC
>DATJXJ010000036.1:0-10344 GCA_035500255.1 Verrucomicrobiia bacterium
GCTGTGCGAGCAGCTCGGATTTCGACCGACAATGGCGACGCTTTACTATCGCGACGGTTCGGTGCTCCGTCCCGATCTCTTCGTTCGCACGCGGACCAAATGGATCGTGTTTCCCTGGGAAACGGAGGTTTCATCCAAATATGACGACACGACATCGTAGGAAAAAGGGAAATTGATTCGTCTTTTGAAAGCGCAGGCTGAAGCCTGCGTCGCCTGACAAAGCTCGTGAAGCGCACCAGGCTTCAGCCTGCGATCCTTGCCAGCAACGAAATTCAAGCCGGTGAAACGCGGCAAGACTGCAGAATTTTTCGGATCGATCGCTGCTCAACCGCATCTGCATTTACCGAATTGGCCCCTACAAAACGCGCCAGGCGCGCCATGCCGCGCGCCAGCGCCTCCCGGAACAGGGGATTGCCGGCGGTCTTGCGCTCTTCGAACCATAGACCGTTGACGACCACGGTGCTGGTGAGGCGATCCAGCTTGAGATCGATCCGCGCGACCATCGTGTCGGCCCACAGGATCGGGAGCGCATAGTAGCCGAACTTTCGCTCTGCCGCCGGGGTATAGACTTCCCACTTATAGTCGAAGTCGAACAGGACCCGCGCTCGATCGCGCGCGGTAACGACGTCGAGCGGAGTGAGAAACGTGACTTCCTCGAGCGTGGTGGAGTCGCACGGTTTCCAGGCGGCAGGAGTCCGTCCAGCGGACACTTCCTTGAGATGCGGCAAGTCAGAAGCCAGTGCGTAGTAGACAGTCGTCAATCCTTCAATTCGAACCGCGACGATCTCGCTATCCGACAGCATTTTCTCTCGTATGGTTCTGAGCTCGTCTTGAAGAACGGGGCGCCGCAGCACCCGGCCCAGGTTGGGGTTGCCGATATCGCCTCGAATCGGGCCGCCCAGCGGATAGAGGCCGTGGAACGCGATGGTCTTCTTGATCAGGAACAGGTCAGCTACAGATTCGTCGGCTTCGCCGATCAAGTGCGCGGGTGCGATTTGTTCCGTAAGCGCATACACGCGCTCGAAGCGCTCGCGATGGTGCGTCATCAGATCGCCGACCAGCCATAGATAGTAGAGCGCAACGGAACTGTCTTTGCGTCCCCGATAACTGTCGACGCGGCGACGGGTATGGGCTGCGAATTTGCGATTGCTGACCGTCATCCTGGTCCGCACCGTCGCGAGCATCTCTTCGATCGCTTTGCCGCGGCTGCGGCCAAGGCCGTACCTGCGGTGCGGATTCTCGCGCTCGCGCCGCATCACAACCCGCCAGTGTGGCAGCTCCTCCATCGGCCGCACCGCAAGCCATCCGCCCCAATCGAAGAACTTCCGTTGCTGGTAACAAACCTCTTCCCAGAGTCCCGGTCGATAACCCACCACCCGGCTGTGCAGCGCGAGATCCTGGCTGCGCACGAGCACTTGAAGGGGATCGAGCTGGAGATACTCCATCGCGCGCATCGCGCGCTCTACGCCGCGCTTTCCTTTCCACCGGCGGCCGGGCCAGAGGCCCTGCCGGCCCAGGATGAATCGCCGGGCGGCTATGCGTGAGAGGGTGATGGCATCCATTCCCGGCCGCCGGTCACTGTACCGCAACGGCATTTGCAAGTGTGAGCAGGAGGCTCGCTCGCGAGACGGTCGCGTACGATTCTCGCAAAAGGACTTCTCCAGGGCTCAGGCCATAGCCCGCGCTCACTCGGGATCCGCTCGGGAATCGGGCGCGGACTTTAGTCTGCGCCATCAAGAATCATGATGAATTCTTTTCAGCATCGAGAGCGAGGGAATCTCCAGATGAGGTTCCGGATCCTCATGCGAGCGGAGCTTGCCCGATCGATTTAGCCAAATGGCGGTCCAGCCGGCAGCTCTTGCTCCACCGATGTCAGCCGGGAGTTCATCGCCCACGTGGCAGATATTCGCTTCCGCGGTTCGCAACCCCGCTGCTGCCAACTGAAAGATGCGTCGATCGGGCTTTGCGATACCGAGCTCCCCGGAGATGACGATCGTGTCGAACCAGCCTTCGATGCCGAGAGCCAGCAGCTTCCCGCGTTGCGTATCTGAGGCTCCGTTGGTGATCAGCGCCAACGGAATTCCGTCGCGCCTGAGGGCGGCAACGACGTCGCGCACATCGTCGAAAAGGCGGCAGGCTTCGCCGTCGAGTTTCGAGAATATGCTGGCGGCAAGTTGCACGGTCGATTCGTCTTTGCAGTTGCACGCGAGGAGCGTGCGGCGCCACAGTTCGAGGATTACCGACGTACCGTCGAGAATGCCGAGCATCCACTTGTCCTCGATCTCCTGCCAATACTCCGGCCATATCCTGCGGTTGGCTTCCGCCAGTACCTGAGCTCTGAGCTGCGGTCGCCCCTCGGCGAGAAATTCGCAGGTACTACTGAACACCCCCTCCAGCACGCTGCCATCGAGTAGCGTTCCGTCGAGGTCGAAGGAAACGGCCTGGATCCTGGAGTGTCGCATCGAGAATCCGATCAGGTACGTCGGAAGCAGAAGAAATCCACGGGCTCGGATACCCGTTCGTCGGGCGCGGTCTCAGAGTGCCGGCGAAGCTTGCGCAGTCCTTCGACGAAGTCCGACTCGGAAAGCTGCGCCAGGATCGAGTCGGCACGCTGCGCGATCTTTTCAGCATACTCGCGCCAGTTCGAAGCCATCGCACTGTTGACCAGTTGACGGTGCTTCAATTTGAAGCCTGCGTCTTGAAATGCGGAAATGACCCGGCTTTCCGACGGCAGTGTTCGCTTCAGAATGGGGCGGCTGGCTTCGAAAAAGGGAACAAACGCGTAGGTCTCCATCCGATCGGTCGTTCCGGCGCGGAGACAAGCCACGCCGCCAGCGCGCAGTACGCGATGGCATTCGGCGAGTGCTCGGTGAGGCTCCTTCAGGTGATGGAAGATCATTGACATGAAGACCATGTCCACGGATGCGTTGCGCAGTGGCAGGTATTCTCCGCGGGCGCGCGCGTATGAGACTGCGCCTGCTCGTTTTGCGCGTGCCTGCCTGAGCATCTTCTCCGATGGATCGAAGGCGGCCACGCGTGCTCCGAAGTGTTCCGCGAGCGGACCGCAGTATCGGCCGGTGCCGCAACCGAGATCGAGGATGTTGGTCAATCCTGGCGGAGCGCATCGCGCGATGACGTTGAGCCACATCGCGAGCACGTCCGGAGAGTAGCCGCGGCCGGCATCGTAGCCTTCCGGCATTTCGCTGCGATCGTAGTCCATCTTCAGCTCCGCGACGCTGCGATTTGCCGATCGATCAGCTTCAGCAGCACGTGCATCGCGCGCGTAATCGGAACCTCGATTCCGTGGCGCTCAGCCGCGCGAATCATCGCGCCGGTGATCGCGTCGTATTCAAGCCGCTTGCCGCGTTCGACGTCCTGCAACGTCGATGGGCGAATCTTGTCGACCGTCGAGATTTTGCTGAGACGCACGAGCGCGTTCTCGGCATCGGCTGGCGACATCTTTGCTCCTTCGGCCTGGCCGACAATGACCGTCTCGAGCATCAACTGTTTCATCAGCCAGTAGCCGTCGGGATCGCTCAGCGCCTCGCCGAGCGAACTGCGCCCCAGCGCGCACACGCAGTTGGTGCCGTTGTTGCCCATCAGTTTGATCCATCTGATGGTCTTCAAGTCATGCGTGAACTGGCCCAAGATGCCGGCATGGCGAAAAACCTCCGCGAGGCGCAGCGCGCGCGGCGTTTCGGTTCCGTCGAGCTCACCGAATTCGATGTAGCCGTAGGCGCTGTGAACCAGCACGCCGGGTGCCGCGATTTCCGCGCCGACCCGCGCGTTCCCGCCCATCACGGATTCGCGAGGAAATATCGTGCACAGAGCGGCTTCATTCTCGACGCCATTTTGCAGCGTCATGATGACTCCGTCGGGCGCGAGGGTATCTTTCAATTGTCGGGCGGCGGAAATGGTGTCGTAGGATTTGACGCAGAACAGGATCAGATCGTACGGCGCGAACTCGGTGGGGTCGGCACTGGCGGCAATCGGGACTGCGACTTCGTCCTTGTCGCCGCGCATGATGAGGCCGCGCGAGTTGATGGCAACCAGGTGCGCACCGCGCGCGCAGAAGTACACATCTTGGCCGGCGAGCTTTAGCTTCGCACCGTAGTATGCACCGATGCCGCCGGCGCCCATCACGAGGATCTTCATTGCAGTGTTTGAATGTGCCTATGGGTTGGACGTGTCAAGGAGCGCGCATGATCTTTCAAGTTCCGGGGCGCCGACGGTCGCTGTCTTCATCGGAGGCGCGACGAAAAGAAGGCGAGCGAGTTTGAGGCAGAGACGCCCGCGCCACGGAGTTTCCCGCGGGAGATTACTCGTCCCAGCCGAAGGACTTGGTCACGCTGACGAGACCGTAGAGGTGCGAGCTGCCGTAGCCGCTCTGGAGATCGATACTGGTGTGCCAATCGCGCAGGAAGACTCCGAGGTCCGGTCCGCCCTGGCCATTGGGCTTGCCTTCCTGTCCGCCGCCCCAGAATGCGCCCCCGCCGCCCGCCAGGAATATCCACTTGCCGCTTGAGTAAAGAATCTGCCGCAAATCGATGCGGGTGCTGGTCACGCCGTTTTCATAGTAGTGCGTGGAACTGAACGAGAAGTTGACCGGGTGATGGCTATGCATGAAGAGCCAGCTCGTGAAATCGCCCTCGATGACCGCCTTGTTGGCGTTGCCGACATCGTGCCCTCCCAGCACCGTGAGCGAGATACCCTGAATTGGCGCGATGTCGATTCCGCCCTGGAAGCGCTCAAAGGTGCGAAATCCCGTCGATTCCGTGACGAACGGGCTGTCGTATCCTTCGCCCTTGTAGACCTGGTAAGCGGTCACGCGCCCAACGGCGGACACGTAGTTGGTGATGGTCTGCTCGAGCTGGAGACCCGCATGCGTGGTTCCATAAGTATCCGAGCCGAAACCGCTTCCGAACACTGTGAGGCTCAAATGCCCGGGCTGCCGGATGGTGAAAAAATCGTCGTCAGCGCGTGCGTCGACGGCGATGGTTACGAGCAGCGCGGCGATGACCGCGATCGTTCGCAGCATCCCTCGCCATCCCGATGTTTCACTCGCTGTCATATGTAGATGCTAGTTGTATCCGGGCGTGGTGAGCTCCTCGATTCCCCACGGCGACGGCGGTTTGGGCACCAACTCGCACGGGACGTTGGCCTGGTAGCCGGCGGTCACCGCCACCGAATGCGAGGAGTCGCTGCTGGTCGGATTGCTGACGTCGACGATGCCCTGGTACACGCCGACGGTCGTGTAGCGGCGGCAGGTTGGTTCTTCGGGACAGGGTTTGCCCTCGATGAAGGCGACCTCGAAATCGGTGCCGCGCGTCGCCGCGATTGCATTGGGGGTGTGCACCTCGAAGTTGCCGGACACGGTACCGATGGAAGCGACGATCGAGCGCAACTGCCCGCCGAGCAGGTGCATGATCGATTTGCCGCGTTTGTCCGCGGCAACGATGCTCTCATCGACAATGAGCGACGTCGATTCGCTCAGGGTCAGGCGTGTGCCGCCTGTGAGGGTAATAGTCACGCCGCTGCCCGCATCGGTCACTATCTCGTCATCGCGCAGGACAGACATCGCCAACACGACTTCGAGCTCCTGCCCGGCACGCCGCGCGATGGCATGGCCTTTCAGTGCGGTGATTGATCCCACGGGTTCCTCGGCAATCGCCCTCGCCGAAGCGAATTCCCAGAGGCAGAGCAAAGCAACAAAAAGGAGCAAAAGTCGCCGCATTCGCGGTGCAGCCTAACTTTCCCTGGCCTTCGTAAGCAAGGCGGCGGAAATCGGGATTCTCGCAATTCGGCTGAGCGCGGGAGCTGCGCTTCGCCGCAGTTGCGCGAGACGAACCTTTCAAGTAGTTCGGCGAAGCCGAATGAAGATTCTTGCCATATCCGGGAGTCTCCGCTCGCAGTCGTCCAACACCGCGATCCTGCGCGCCACCAAACTCCTTGCGGCACCGGGTATCGAAGTGGCCGTTTTCGATGGGATGGGCGATTTGCCGCATTTTAACCCCGACTTCGATGAGATAGACGTGCCGCTCCCTGTCTCGGAGTTTCGCGATGCTGTTGCAGCTGCCGATGCGCTGATTATTTCCAGCCCCGAGTATGCCCATGGGGTGCCGGGTTCGCTGAAGAATGCACTGGATTGGCTGGTGGGCGACACGCGATTTGCCGGAAAACGCATCGCATTGATCGGCCTGGAAGGACGCGCCGAGTACGCCCAGGCAGCGCTCCGCGAGACGCTGAGTACAATGTCCGCGCAACTTGTCGAACCGGCGTGCATCGCATTGCCGCATCGCGCCCGCCTTCTTGACGTCGATCGGCTCGTAGCGGACGCGGAGATCGTGACGTCTCTGCGCGCTGCGCTCAGCGCGCTCGTGACGGCAAAAGGGGAATAAGAGTACTGACGGTTTACTCAGGTTGTCGCGCCGAGGACGCGCAGTCCACGGGCTTGCGCTCCCAAGGCGAGCGCTCGGTCGTAGGTCGCCATCGCCAAGTCTTCGCTGGTGCTCTCGCGCCATAACAGCGCGGTCGCCAGGTGGATTGCGTCGAGCGTACCCATTTCGGTTGGCACGGGCTGAGCGGCACGATCCAGAACCATCGAGTCGATTTCGACAAGTTCCAGCGCATCCGCGATACCAACCTGTTTCATGACCAATCGGATGGCCAGATCTAGTCATTTTGGCAGATGTCCCTTGGATCCGGCAGAAATCGCCTTCCCAATGGAATTTTAGAACAGCAGAAATCAAGAAAATCCGGGGGTTTCAGAGCACGGGGCTCAATCGTCTTTGCTTGCGGCTTGGGCGGATAGAGTTAACAATTTTGGGAACGTTTTCTTTGCTGTGGTTGGTAATCTCCCCTTCGATGAAGTTCACCACGCGGACGACGATGTGACTGCGCAAGGACCAGAACCGTACGCAGCCAGACTGCGGCGGCAATATAGCGACGCTGACAACCTCAACGCGCGCCTCGAATTGCATCGCCGCTTCAGCACCAATCCTTACGGATGGACTCGCTGGGTCTTCGATCAGATTTCGCTCGCTCCGGAAGCTCGTGTGCTGGAGTTAGGCTGCGGCACTGGACTCTTGTGGAAAGCCAACGCCGGGCGCGTCGGTGCATCGTGGCATTTGATGCTTGCAGATCGGTCTTTCGGAATGTTGCGCGAGGCCCGTGGCAACCTCGGCAACCTCACGTCGCGGGCTTCGTTGGCCCAGGCTGACGCCCAGGCGCTTCCGTTCGTGGACAGCGCCTTTGACGCCGTCATCGCAAATCACATGCTCTATCATGTTGAGGATCGCGATTGCGCTATTTCCGAAATTCGACGCGTCCTCAGACCTGCAGGGATCTTTTACGCGGCAACGAATGGCGCCGCACATTTACGGGAACTCGATCAGATTGTTGGGCGCTTCATGGGAGTACCAAGCGTACTTGACCAAAACGCGCAGCGTTTCGGTCTCGAGACAGGCGAAGCCCAGCTAAGACGGCACTTCGGCAAGGTCGAGCTTCGCCGATATAAAGATTCCTTGCTGGTCACCGAAGCGCAGCCGCTGCTGGACTATGCAGCTTCATCGATGCGCAGTGTGACCAAAGAAGCGCTCGAAGGGATGCGCGCCTTTATAGAGGAGCAGCTTCGAGATGAGGGGGGTATTCGGATCTCGAAAGACGCTGGCGCGTTCATTTCACGAAGATAAGAGGCGGGAGGAGCGAATCGACTTCGGCGCCCCACGAACACGCTTTTGGCGTCCCCAACGGGATTTGAACCCGTGTTACCGACGTGAAAGAACGAAAGGTCAGGCTACTCACCGGATATCAAGTCGCATCACCGGGTAGCAGCAAACACAACGGGGACAACGGGGAACGCGCACAGAGGATAGCCCGGAGTGTCACCTAGCGGTACGCCGAAAAGACGCTGTTACGGCATCGGATATGGCACTAGCATGGCACCGGATTTGGGGGATGGGTGGATGGGTTCTGTAATCGAATAGACGCGATTCGACGCCTCCGGCCCCCCCCATCGCCTTCCCACAACAGGAGTTAAAGCCTCCCGACCAACTAGCAGAAGAAAAAAACTTGAGAAAACGGCGAGTCAGCGCTTGTGCCGGGCTACAGCAAATGAAGCGGTACCGCAAAGAAGGATTCAGTCGTGTTTGCTGGAATGGCGACAATTATGAGTTCGCGCCGTTCATTTCGAGGCGCGGAGCAGAAGACCCCCAGCTAACACGATTACGGCAGCGCTTACGGCCATTGCGATAACGCCCGGTCCAAAATTACGATTCCAGTTGTCGAGTAGGCCAGCGAGGCTGAGGAGGCCCACGAACAGCGCCGAAAGAATTCCGAAGATGATGACGGCCTTGGCGAACAGCCCCATTCCACTCTTTCCGGGTGACCGCGGTGTCCCAGGGGCAACTAGATCATCGGGTCGCCGACGCTTCTGCGTCGGCCTACTGTGGAGCCAGTGGTGAAGTGATGCATCGGCATTGAAGAGGTAACCCAGAAAACCCATCACCGGTACCGCGGGCAATATCGACAGAGCCCCTGCAACAAACGACTGTCCCCATCCACCTTCCCACCGAGTTAACCACTTGGCGAGCGTCTGCGCTCCGAGCACGTACAGATCTGCGTCGAACAGCCCCGCATAGTGCAGGAATACTCCTGTCGCCGCGATACCGCCGATCATCGCAATCCCTACCCGAAAATCGTTCCCCTGGGTCGACTCCGGGTAACGAAACGAGACGAGTGTCAGGAGGCACGCGGTGCCTGCAAGGGAAACTATGACAGCGCCTAGTCGAAAGGAGGAGTACTCGTCGAAAGCGACGTGCGGACCAAAAAACACAACAGCAAGGCCCATCGTGGTGAGCGCATATGCGGCGATCATCCAAGGGCGCGCGTTCCTTTCGACTTTGGCGGACCGTTCTTCTGCGGCTTCCGCCGCTCGCTCATCCCGTGATTCTGTGTTCATGTAACGAGCCATCGGCCAAAGGTGAACCCGGCCTTTTGTGCTTCTACATTTCCCCTAGGAGACCTGGCCAAAGGACTTAACCCTCGCGGAGAATATTCTCTGTCAAGCTGCTAAACTGCAAGTGATGCCATTGTTCACTTCACAGACAGGTTTTCGGGCGAGGCAGCGAAAGGCCGGGTTGGCGTCGGCGCGCTACTGGAAAGAGCAGGGCTTTGCCAACCTGGGGAAGGCGCGTGAGGCGCGGAGCCGGTACGCAGCCTTGAAAAGGGAATGGCTGGCCGAGAATGCGGACAGGCGACACGTCCTAGAATGGAACGAGGACAGTTGGAAATGTGACTGCGGACTAAGTGCGGACTCGCCCGACAAAGTTGTGCCGATGCACCGAAAGGCCAGCCAGATAGAAGCTGGGTTCTATGCGCGGCGGTCCGCGTTACCCGACAACTGCCGACTGACTTGAAGCAGTATAGGGACTTCGCTCTTTTATGGTGGATGTCGGTAATAGTTGGTTCACGCACCTTCTAGTCAGACTAGCGTCAACGCAAGGGGCCTTGATTCTTGCGGTTCTCCCCAAGCCAAGCGACGACCTCGGGAAGGCCAGAAAGTACGCGTGCCGAAACTGGCGCGCATTCGGCGTTTCCGCGCTAGCGGCCTTCGCGCTCTCTCTTCTCTTCGCTCGCGCCATCTTCGGGAATCGCACTGTTCGCGATGCCGCCGTTACGCACAGTCTGAGCGCTGTCTTGGGAGCGGGGCTGCTGCTCGTTGCTCTGCTTATTGCGGCAACGGGTCCAACCAGAAACTTCTTGTTACGTGCGCGCAGAACTTGGATGTTCCAAGATCCGCCTCTACAGTATCTCCACGTAGCACTGACGTGGTTGCTGTTTGCAGCTCTCGGCGCGATGTTTTCGCCCTTGCCGAAGCTTTCGACAGAAGTGATGGTCCTAATTGGCGCTAGCGTCTTTGTCCTCGCCGTCTGGGTGGTTGCTCTGTGGATTGCATCCCGAAAGGAGGAGATGGGAGGCAAAATTAATCAAAAGCAAGCTGATTTTTCTCTCTTCCCCGACGATCCCATTTCAGACGAATTCGAGGACTGCCTTCATCGGGCTGAATTCACTGATGAGCTACATAGGCTAATTCTGACCCTTCCCTTCAAGGAGTCGTTTGTAATCAGCCTCAACGGACCTTGGGGATCTGGTAAGACTTCGATCCTTCGCTTCCTAGCAAAGAGACTTAAACCTGACCCCAAGGGTGGTGTCGGGAAGTTGGTGGAAAAGTGAAAAAGCGTCAAGATCCGGCGAGTTGAGCCACAACTCACACCCGCTTGCAGGCGGGTGCCGGAGGATGACGCCATGGAGAGGGATAGCAGGAGCGGAGAGCAGGGAAAAGGC
>DATJXJ010000037.1:0-9217 GCA_035500255.1 Verrucomicrobiia bacterium
TTTCGAAATTCCAGGCTCCGCCGAAGCAGACGTTCCTGGTTCACGGCGAGCCGGCGGCGCTCGACTCGTTTCGCACGACGATCGAAGCGCAATACCACTGGCCCGTCACGATTCCGGATTATCTGCAAACGATCGAACTAAACGCATGAACCGAATCGCCGCTTCCTACAACCCCGTTTCGGGCCAGTGACAACGACTTGCCAGGCAGCTGCGATCTTGAAGCAGGATGACTCGATACCGACCACTCAATCGATTCATTCAACCCGGTGGGCCGTCATCTCTTGCGCTCCCTGATGGAGAACCAAGCTGCTGGCGCGGCCGCCGCTGCCGTCTGTGACGAAGGTTACTTGCGCGTCCACCGCCTTCAAAAAGAACTCGTTCTCACTCTCCGGGAGCATCTCGAACTTCGGCTGGTTGTTGGCTTGTACGTATAGCTGATCGCCCTCTTTGGAGATCGTAGCAGAGAAATCCGGTGCCGACCGATAGGTGCCCACGTAGCGATCTAAAACCTTCGGATCGATCTTGACCAGGGTGCGGCGGGCGGGTTGGAAATCGGGCCAATTGTACTCGTATGCGACTGTAGAGACGATTTGCATCGCGAGCAGGTCGCCGTGGAAGGCATTTGTCATCACGACGACGCCGTCACCTCTGTTGTAGGCAGTTAGATTGCTCACAAAGCCCCAGTCAACCCCGCCATGTGTAAAATACGGGTGTTCTTTGTTGCCGCCGATTTGTATTCCCAGTCCCCACTCGCCCATGCCAGGCGTTAGCATCTGTCGCGCCATGGAGCTTGAAAGGATACGATTCGATTCACCGGCGAGGGCTTTCTGCAACTCAAGCGCAAATTGCGCGAGGTCCGAGGGCGTCGTCCAGAGGCCGGCGGGGGCCATTTCCGGATACGTGTGCGGCCCGCCCGGTATGGGATCGCCCATCAGACCATACGGCATAGCCGTTTCGGCTACACGGTTGGACGGCAGCGGTTGTTGAAATGTGCTATGAACCATTCCCATCGGCCCGAGCACCATCTGCTGCATGAGTTGGGGGAAGGGCTCGCCCGTCACATCCTCCAGCAGTTGCTGCATGACAACGAACCCTCCTCCCGAGTACCTCCAGATCGTCCCAGGCTCAACATCCACACGAATCGCCGGCGTGTTGGCTGGTTTCTCGCCGTTCAGCACCTGCACGAGAGTCGGCACTTTTTCACCCGCCGCATATCCGGGAAAGCCCTGCACGGTTACGCCAGCCGTGTGGGTTAACAGCTCTCGGAGAGTGACTTTCTTCTTCGCGGTAAACTCGTTGTCGGGCACCTTCCACGTTTTTAGGTATTGGTTCACGTCCACGTCGAGGTCGAGCTTTCCCGATTCCACCAGTCGCAGTACGGCGACGGCAGTGACAGGCTTACTGATGGATCCCGCTTGGAACAAAGTAGCGGGTGTCACCGGCGGTCCGCCGATCTTGGTCACGCCGAAGCCGCGAGCCCATTCGATTTTTCCACCATGGATTACCGCGACAGTGACTCCAGTAACATGCAGCGCTGCCATGCGGTCTGACAATGAAGACGTTTGACTAGACAGGTTCTGGCCTTCGACAAGAACGGCGGGCATAAGCGCGGCCTGAATGCGCTGAATACGTTGCTCGACAGCCGAGGATTCCGTTTGGCCCTGAGCAGCAGCCAACTGCACGGCGAGGATACAGATTACCCCCGCTGCGAATAGGGCGAAGCGAGATGGGGATATCCGGGATCTACGTGTAGTGTTCACAGAGGGAAACCTCCCTTCGATTTCCGAATCGGGCCGATTACGTTGATCCAAGCGCAGTTAGGCTTTCGACTGGGATACGCCTAAGAACGTGAAAAAGTTCCATCGGAATCAAGTCCTGGTAAGCGCGCCAATCGGACAAGTGGAATCTCGCTCACTCCCGAGAAGTCCGCTTCTGGGAAGTCGGAGAATGGTCGGCTCCTGCGAATTGCGGGCGAATGAGGGCGCGTCCGGAAGCAATTCGTATCCCGGTAATGCATCGTGGGAAACTGATCGCTCATCCGATTCCCTGTTTACTTCGCGCGGAGCTTTGCGAGGCGTTCGGCGGCAGCCTGAAACGTGGATTCCTTCTTGCAGAACGTGAAACGCACGTGGTTGCGGCCGTCGGCGGGATCGCGATAGAAGCTGGAGCCCGGCACGGCGGCGACGCCGATTTCCGTCACCAGATATTTCGCGAAGGCCACGTCGTCCGGAAAACCAAACGCGGAAATGTCCGTCATGATGTAGTAGGCGCCGCGAGGCTTGAAGCACTTGAAGCCCGCGCCGGTGAGAATCCCCAGCAGCCGGTCGCGCCGCACCAGATATTCGCGCGCGAGCGTTTCGTAGTAGCTCGCGGGCACCTGCAGCGCCACGGCGCCCGCCTCCTGCAACGGCGCGGCCGCGCCGACCGTGACAAAATCGTGCACCTTGCGGATCGCTGCCGTCACGTGCGGCGCCGCAATCGCCCATCCCACTCGCCAGCCCGTCACGCTGTACGTCTTCGAGAGCGCATTGATCGTAATCGCGCGGTCGCGCATGCCGTCGATCGTGGCGAGCGAGATGTGGCGCGCGCCGTCGTAGAGCATGTGCTCGTAGATTTCGTCGGTGATGCCGAACGCGTTCCATTTCACGCAGAGGTCTCGGATCATTTCGAGCTCCGCGCGCTCGAACACTTTGCCCGTCGGATTGTTCGGCGTGTTGAGAATGATCGCTTTCGTCCTGGGTCCGAACGCCGCGGCAAGGTCGGCGGGATCGAACGTCCAGCCGGGCGGATGCAGTTTGACGAACCGGGGAGTGGCGCCCGAAAGAATCGCGTCCGGGCCGTAGTTTTCGTAGAACGGTTCGAAGACGACGACTTCGTCGCCGGGATTGATGATCGCCATCATCGCGGAAAGCATCGCTTCGGTGGAGCCGCAGCAGACGGTGATTTCGCGTTCGGGATCGACGGAAACGCCCTGCGTGCGCTGGAAGTTCGCGGCGATGGCGTCGCGAAACTTCTTCGCGCCCCAGGTGATCGCGTACTGATTGATATCGGCGTCGATGGCCGCTTTGGCGGCGTTCTTGATCTCGGCGGGAGCGGGAAAATCGGGAAAGCCCTGCGAGAGATTGACGGCGCTGTGCTTGATCGCCAGCCGCGTCATCTCGCGGATCACGGATTCGGTGAACTGCTCCGCTTTCGCGGAAAGAGTGGGGCTAGTGGCCGCCGCTGACCCGGGCGCCGCGGGAGTCATTTTGAGTTCCATAGAGCCGGCGATAAATCTCCGTGTTGCGCGAGATGATCTGGACGTACTGGCGCGTCTCGGTGAACGGAATCGAATCGACGAATTCGGGCATATCGCGATACGTCTGGCCCGTGGTCCACAGCGTGACGCGATCCTCGCCCGCATTGTACGCGGCGAGCGCGGCCTCCGCGCTGCCGAACTGCTTCTGCAACTGCGCGAAGTAAGCCGTTCCGAGGCGGACATTGTAATCGGGATCGGTGAGGCGCGCGCGGGAATAGCGAATCTTTTCCTGGCGCGCGAGCAGGCGAGCCGTCTGCGGCAGCAACTGCATCAGGCCGATCGCGTTCTTTCCGGAGCGTGCGTCGGCGTCAAAAGCGGATTCCTGATGGACGAGGCCGGCGACGAGCATCGGGTCGAGTCCGACCCGGGTGGACCAACGGCGGATCGGCTGCTCGTACGGCAACGCATAGGCCAGCAGCCAGACGTCGCGCGGCACTTCGGTGAATGGCTGCGATTCGAGTTGCGGGAAGATCTGGCGCACGGTGACGATCGCCGCGCCGTAGTGGCCCGCGGTGGCGGCGGCCTGTGCCGCTTCCAGCAGCAGGCGAGGCTCTCCGGTGGAAGCGTACCCCGCGCGCAGCTCGAGCTCGGCCGACGCGTCGAAGCCGATCGAGCGAAGCGCATCGGCGCGCGCCTGATGGCCGACCGCTGCGACGGGAATCACGCCATCGAGCTTCGGCACCGCCGAGACAGGCGGAATCCGGTTGATGACGTCGACGACGCGGACCGGGCCGGCGCCGAGAGAGCGCAGCCGCGCGGCGGCCTGTGCCGCAAAATAGTTCTGCGGATAACGCTCCGTTAATTTCGCGTAGTAGCTGCGCGCCACATCTTCCGCCTGTGCCTCTTCCGCCAGCCGTCCGAGCCAGTAGAGAGTGTCCGAGGTGTAGGGAGAACCCGGGAAGCGCGCCAGGTGTTGCTGCAGCAGATCGGCGGCATTCGGCTGGCGCTTCAGGACGGCGGTCCAGGCGACGCGCCATTGCGCGGCGGTCGCATCCGGCGCCGAGGAGTAGTTTTCTTCGATTTGCTTGTAATAGCTCGAAGCGCGGTCGCGATCGAGCTGCACCCAGTAGTAGTTCCCCGCCAGGAACAGAGCCGACTCAGTCCAGCGACTTTCCGGCGCGCGCTGAGCAGCGGCCTGGACCGCGGCCGTCAGTTGGTCGTCCTGATTCTTCGAGCGGTAATAATCCGCGAGCGTCGCGAGGCGTTCCGCGTCCACGTCCGGATCAGTGACCGTCATCGCCGTCATCTCGGACGGACCGGCGCCGAGCGCCATGCCGCATTCGAGGATGCGAAGCTGCGCGCGCTCGCGATCGGCGCCCGCCAGTTCCGGCAAGAGCGCTGCGTAATCGTTGCGCGCGTCACGCCAATTCCTCGCGCCAAAAAGCGTGGCCGCATGCGCCAGGCGATCGTCGAGCGAGAGCGCCGGGAACTTGTCGCCGAGAGAAGTTCGCAGATAGCCGAGCTTCACGCCGGCGTCGCGCGCCTGCTCGCTGGTGGCGAAGCGCGTGTAAACCGATTGATAGTCCGCGGCCGCGTCGGCTGCCCGGCCCGCGCGTTCGCGGGCTTCACCGCGGAGCAGGAGCAGTGCGGGCCTTTGCACGGTCAGCGAAGACGCATCCAGCGCCGCCATCGCTTCGGCCGGCTGATTCGAAGCGATTGCGGCTTCGCCGAGCGATTGGAGCGCCTGGTCGAGAATCACGGAGTCGGGATACTTCGCGCAGAACTGCTTCAATTGCGCCAGCGCGTCGGCGCTGCGGCCCAGCGCCAGATTCGAAGCGGCGGCCCAATAGAGAGCATAGTCGGCGAGCAGCGGATCGTTTTTCGCGCGGTCGAACCATTTGACCGCCTGCGCGTAATTTCCCTTGCCGTAATCGAAGTAGCCGAGCGCGAGCGCCGCGCGCATTCCGAGAACGCCCGTCGATTTCTGCGACGCGAAAACGCCCAGTTGCGCGTACGACTGCGCGGCGCGCGGGCCTTTGAGCGAACGCGCGAGTTTTTCGAGCTGATTTTCGGTGAACGCGGGCTTGCCGGCGGCAGGCGCTTTGTTCGCCGTGCGCGCCGAAGCGGCCGCGCACACGATCAGCAGCGCGCCCAGGAGGGCTAAGGGCCGTATGGGAAATCTCATCGATGGAATTCTACTGCTTGAGAACCGCGGATGGATAGGGGTACTCGCCAAGGGTTTCCGGATCGCCTTCGCCAAGAATCTCCACCATCCAGCGGTGGAAGTAATCGACGGGATGGTCCTGAATCGCGCGGAATCGCCGGTCGAATTCTTTCCGGGCCTTGTCGAGATCGTTTCGCAGCCTGACACAGATGTCTTTATGCTCGCGGCCCAGACGAACATCCTTGGGCCTCAATAGTTTGATGTCTTGCATGGCCACTTTGGCCACCCGGTTGGCGCGGCGATGCAATTCCTGCTGATCGGCCGGGAGAGTGGAAACGTCGAAGGCAGCCGCTTCGGCCACCGTCTCCGGCTCGGGTTCGGCCACTGGTGGCGGCTCGGCCTGTATCGGAATCTCGACCGTCGCGGTAGGGACCGCCTCTTCGGCCTCTTCCGGTTCGGCGGAGTGCCGGGCTGGCGCTTCGGATTCTTCCTCTTCAACCTCGGCGACGGCGGTCGCCGGGCCGGCCGCTGCTTCGGCGGAACCGCGGCCCTCTCGCGGCTTGAGCGCGACGGCGACGAAATTCGATAGAACGGAGAGTCCGGCGGCCAGCGCGGAGGCGGCCGTCTGTGCTCGGAGCATGGCCGGCAGCGCGTTGGTGGGACGCGTCGAGGAACACGCGGCGATCAGGTCGGCGTAGGCCTGCTGGAGCTCGTCCGCGGTCCTCTGCAGCGGAATCAGATTATCGCGCAGGGCCCGGGAAACGGCGTCTTCCAGGGCGCGTTCGAGTGATTTTTGGCGCTCGGTCAAGGAAATCCCCGTATTTGGCGATTATGGAAACGGGTCTCGGGGGTGTCAACTGACATTCCCGGAGCACGTTCCTGGGCATGCAGCATGGCCTGGAAGGCTCGGTTTCGGGGCCGGTCCGGCGAGATGTTTTGCTTGCCTTCCGGGGCGGGCGTCCGTATCTTTGCGTCGATGCTGACGGCCGATCAGGTCCGTAAGCTGCTGAAGCTGGAGCCGCTTGCCAACGAGGGCGGTCTGTACGCCGAGGTGTACCGCTCCGCTCACCGGTTGCCCAAGGAAGCGCTCTCCCGATGCTATTCCGGCGATCGCTCGCTTTCGACGGCCATCTACTACATGCTGACGCCGGACACGTTCTCCGCGATGCACCGGCTGCGGGGTGATGAGGTCTACCACTTCTATCTGGGCGACCCCGTGGAGATGCTGATGCTGAAGCAGGATGGCTCCGCCGAGTGCGTGCTGCTTGGGCAAGACATCGTGGCGGGCATGAAGCTCCAGCACAAAGTTTGCGGCGGCACGTGGCAGGGCTCGCGCCTGGCAGCAGGAGGCAAATTTGCGCTGATGGGGACCACGATGGCGCCGGGCTTCGACCCCGCGGATTTCGAGCTGGGCAAGCGCGATGATCTGAGCGCAGCGTACCCGATGTACGCCCCGCTGATCGCGATGCTCACGCGCTAGCCGCCGTTCGCCTCGCGGCGTTTCTTCAGCGATTGACGTAAATCTGCGGGAATTCCTTCTTCAGGTTCGCCACTTTCGGCAGGTCGTTGATCATGATGTAGGGATTGTCCGGGTGGTGGACGGCGTAATCCTGGTGATAGTCCTCCGCGCGATAGAAGCCCTTCATCGGCATGATTTGCGTGACGATGGGGTTCGGGAAGGTTTTCGCGGCGGTCAACTGATCCACGTAAGCGCGCGCGATGCGCTCCTGATCCTGGGTGGTGAAGAAAATCGCGGAGCGATACTGCGTGCCGAAGTCCGGTCCCTGGCGATTCAGCTCCGTGGGATCGTGCGCCACGGAGAAGAACACTTTCAGGAGCTGACCGAAGGTGACCTGCGAGGGATCGTAGACGACTTCGACGGATTCGGCGTGCCCCGTCGTGCCGCTGCTCACTTCCTCGTAGCCGGGAGTCTTCACCGTGCCGCCGGAATAGCCGGCGGTGGCGCTGGTCACTCCCTTCACGTGCTCGAAGACGGCTTGAATTCCCCAGAAGCATCCGCCCGCCAGCACGACCGTCTCTTTGCCTTTCGCGGCGTTTTCGTCGACTTTGGGATCGGGAAGTTTGGCGGCTCCGCCCGCGCCGCTCCACGCGACGGCGGCGAAAATCGCCACACCGGCGACGAGAATCACCAGCGGAAACTTGATCGATCGCGTCATTCGTGCATCCCCCTCACGGCGATTCTACGCCTAAATTGAGTCTTCGGACTCGCCAGGCCGCCGTTTTGCGCACCTACGCGCAGCGCGCTTTGACTCGTTCGCCGTGACGGCCTTTTTCAGGGCGAGATTTTGTGAGCGGAATCGCCCCTCGACTCGGCCCAACTTCGGCCTCGCTCGGGACACCAATCCTGATCGGATTGGTGGAGGCGGGGGGAGTCGAAACCCCGTCCGAGAAGCGCTCCCGGGGTCCGAAAAGGGTTAGGCAGAGAGGTTGAAGTCCGATTGGCCTACAAGGTCGCTAACAAAGCCGCTGCCTAATTCCACAGCCATTTACCAGTCGTGGTCTTGCCTACCTGTCTGCAGAGAGCTAACCTGTCGTCATGGCTAAACCCAACCGTAAGCCAGCAAAAGCCGCTGGTCCGCCCAAGAGAGAACGAACCTACCTCAGTCAGGCCGACGTGCCGTGGTGCTCGGTCGACAAAGCTCTCACAATCGCGCAAGCGATTGTTGACAACTACGGCAACGGACCAGCGAAACCGCTCGAAGTTGCAAAGGTCCTCGAAGTCACGCCGCAGAGCAGCGGATTCAAGATGCTCACCGGCGCGTCCATCGCATACGGTCTGACCGAAGGAGGCTGGAACGCCAATCAGATTTCCCTGACACCGCTTTCCCTGAAAATTCTCAAGCCGAAGACAGAGACCGATACGCTCGATGGCAAGCGGGAAGCACTGCTCAAGCCTCGGGTCATCAAGGAATTTCTCAGCAAGTATAACGACAATCCTATCCCACGCGAGGACATCGCCTACAACATACTCGAAAGCTTCGGCGTGCCGAAGGACCGCACCAAGGACGTGGTCAACATGATTCTTGAAGGTGCGGAGACGGTCGGCTTCTTGACCGAAATCAGAGGCAAAAAATACGTCAATCTCAAGGGTGCGACGCCACCAGCGGCAGACACAAAAGACGAAGAAGAAGTGCCGAAGGTCGCCGACATGTCAAACGGAACAGCGGCGAAACTGGCACCAGCGCCAGCGATAATCGCAAAGCCGGGCACAGATACGCGGCTTGGTCGCGTGTACATTTCACACGGCAAGAACCGCGAGTTCGTCGAGCCAATCAAAAATCTGCTCGGGTTCGGGCAACTTGAAGCTGTGGTGTCGGTCGAGCAATCAACAGTCTCACAGCCTGTGACGCAAAAGGTGATGAACGACATGCGGTCCTGTGGTGCAGCAATTATCCACGTGGAAAGCGAACGTAAGTTGATGGACCCGGCAGACACGAAAGAAGTCGTCATGCTGAACGAAAACGTGCTGATTGAAATCGGTGCCGCGATGGCTCTGTACGGTGAGCGTTACATCCTGCTCGTGAAGCAAGGCGTGAAGCTGCCGTCGAATCTCCAGGGTCTGTTCGAGGTCAGGTATCAGGGCGACATGCTGGATGCGAATGAGACCATTCGCCTCATGAAGTCCATCAACGACATGAAGACAAAGCCGCTGCCGTCGTAGTAAAACCCTTTGAAGTGCCTAACCCTACACAACGACCCTCGAACACCAAAATGGTGGAGGCGGGGGGAGTCGAACCCCCGTCCGAGAAGCCTTGCCACCCGAAGACTACATGCTTATCCCGTTCCAATGGTTT
>DATJXJ010000038.1:0-12665 GCA_035500255.1 Verrucomicrobiia bacterium
GCGTAGATCCGAAACTGGCTCGCTCGCACGGCATCCACCACGTCCTGCCGCAGCATGAGGTGGCGCACATTGGTTGCCGGGATGATCACGCCCTGCGCGCCCGAAAGGCCGCGCGCTTTGCACAGGTCGAAGAATCCCTCGATCTTTTCGTTTACGCCGCCGATCGCCTGAATCTCCCCCCGCTGATTCACCGATCCGGTGACCGCCAGCGACTGTTTGATCGGCACGCCGGAGAGAGCGGAAAGAAGCGCGTACAATTCGGCCGACGACGCGCTGTCTCCCTCGACCGCCGCGTACGATTGCTCGAAGACCAGCGTTGCCGACAGTGACAGCGGCTGATCCACGGCATAGCGGCCCGCCAGAAAGCCGGACAGAATCAGAACTCCCTTGGAATGGATGGGGCCGCTCAGCTCCACTTCGCGCTCGATGTCGATCACTTCGCCCTTGCCCATCCGGACCCGCGCCGTGATGCGCGAGGGATGGCCGAACGCGAAGCCTCCCAGATCGACCACCGAAAGCCCGTTGACTTGCCCGACTTTCGCTCCCTCGGTGTCGATCAACACTGTGCCCTGCACGACCAGCTCCTGCGACCGCTCTCGAATCCGGTCGCTGCGCCGAACCTGGGCGTCGATCGCTTGCTGCACGTGCTCCGCGCTCACCGCCGGGCGTTTCCGTTCGCGCGCGCGATAATCGGCTTCATGCAGCAGGTCGCCGAGCACGCGCCTCCGCAGCAGAACTTTTCGGGAATCGCCCGCCAAGCGGGCGCTCTGTTCAATGACGCGGCCGACCGCGCCTGCGTCGAAGGGCAACAGCGACTCTTCGCGGGCGATGCCCGCGAGCAACCGCGCGTACTGAAGGTTTGTGTCCGCGCCGAGGTCCATATCCTCTTCGAAATCCGCCGCGACCTTGAACAAGTCTCCCATCTCGGGATCGTATGCGTTCAGCAGGTAGAAGAGCAGGCGTTCGCCAAGCAGAATCACTTTCACGTCGAGGGGAATCGGCTCGGGATTCAGGGACACGGTGGCGACCAAGCTCAGCATCTGCCCCAGCGATTCGATGCGGATCTGCGACGATTCCAGGCAGCGCTTGAGCGCTTCCCACGCATACGGCTGCAGCAGCAGCTTGTGCGCATCGAGCACCAGGTAGCCACCGTTCGCCCGGTGCAGCGCGCCCGCGCGGATCAGGTTGAAGTCGGTTGTCAGCGCGCCCAATTGCGCCATGTACTCCACCGAGCCCATCAGGTTCTGATAGGTCGGGTTGTCCTCGAATACGACGGGCGCGCCTTGTGGCCCGTCGTGCTCGACGATCACGTTCACGCGATAGCGCCGAAAGAACGAAGAGCCTTTGGCTTCGCCCGGCAGCGAAATGCCCATCATCGCGGCGAGCGGATGTTCTTGCGGGCCCAGGAATTCGTCGACGTGCTGGATGACGTCTTTTTCCACGTCGTCGAGATAGCTGACGATTTCGGTGACGTCCGAGTACCTCTTGCGGACTTCGTCGATCAGATGGGACACGGCGAACGACGCGACCGAATGGTTCAGCTCGTGGAGCTTTTCGCGGCCCTCCTGCTCGCACTTCTGAAGCTTCCGCATCACGTTCTGCAGACGCTCCTCGAACGTGGCCACCGTGGCTTGAAACTTCTTCCGCTCGGATTCGGGCAGTTGCTCGAATTCGTCGGGACTCAACACCTCGCCTCCTCGGGAGGGAGCGAACGCGAGACCCGCCGGCAGACGCAGCAGCGCCACCCCGTTCTTTCCCGCGTCCTGCTGAAGCGACTCAAGCTCCTTTTCTTGCTTCGCCTTCACCTCTTGCTCGATCGCCTGCTTTCGAGCCCTGTAATTCTCGGTCTCGAACGCAGCGGGAATCGCGGCGCGCAGGGACTCGAGCAGGCGATCCATGTCGCCGCGCAGATGCACTCCGAGTCCGGGCCGGAGCCTGAGCACCCGAGGCGTATCCGGATGTTTGAAGCTGTTGACGTAACACCATTCGTCGGGCGTCGGGTCCGCCGCAGCTCTCTTGGTGAGGATGTCGCGGATTGTGGTGAACTTGCCCGTTCCGGCTGGACCCATCAGATAGAGGTTGAATCCCCGCCGGCGGATGCCGATGCCGAACCGGATCGCCTCCAGCGCCCGCCCCTGTCCGATGGATTCGGGCAGATCCTCGAGCTCACTGGTGTCTTTGAACTTGAATGCGGTGGAATCGCAACGGCGATAGAGCGCCTCGGCCGGCAGAGGCGCTAGTGGCTCCCTTCTTTCCACGGAGAAGTTCCTTTCGAGCCCGGCCCGCCGCTCTATTCCGACTGTCGGGGCTGGTTGATTCTCGCGGCGGCGCCCTATGTTCTACCATGAACGGCCGCTTCGATTGGACGTTCTAACGGAACCAGCGGAACGCGAGCTGCGGGCACGGCGAACACCAGCGAATCCGGCGTCGGTGGCCGTGCTACGATGCGCAGGCGCCTCTCGGCGCGGGAATTCAAATGACGAGATGGGAGCATTTTGCGCACGGCGCCGACGTGGGCGTCCGTGGCTTCGGCGACACAGTCGAGCAGGCGTTCGAGCAGGCTGCGCTGGCGCTTTCCGCGGTAGTCGCCGATATTTCGAAAATTGCGCTCAAGGAAGCCGTCGAAGTGCTCTGCGACGCGCCCGATCGGGAGCTCTTGCTGGTGAGCTGGCTGAACGCGATCGTCTACGAGATGGCCGTCCGAAAAATGGTGTTCGGCGAATTTCACGTCGCGATCACTGGAAATTCGCTGAACGGCCGCTTCTCCGGCGAAGAGGTCGATTCGAAGCGGCACGACGTCGTCGTGGAAGTCAAAGGCGCGACCGTCACGGCGCTGAAAGTGGAGCGCACCCAAGATGGCGGCTGGCTGGCGCAATGCGTCGTGGACGTTTGACCCGTCCCCGCGAGTTGCCCCGGCGCAGGGACGAGAAACATGGACAAGCACTCGCTCGAGCGTCATTCCGAATTTGAGTGGTGGATCAAGCCTGCCGGCAACATGCGCGTGCCCGGAATCATCTACGCGGGCGAGCAGTTGATCGAGGAAATGGACGAGAAGGTCCGCGAGCAGGTCACGAACGTTGCAACCCTGCCGGGAATCCAGCGCGCATCGTACGCGATGCCGGACGCGCACTGGGGCTATGGTTTTCCCATCGGAGGCGTCGCCGCCTTCGATCCCGGTCAAGGCGGAGTAATCTCGGCCGGAGGAGTCGGATTCGACATCTCGTGCGGCGTTCGCACGCTGCACACGGGGCTGACGGCGGACGATCTGAAGCCGCTGCAGGAAGAGATCGCCGATGCGCTGTTCCACAGCGTTCCGGCCGGCGTGGGCAGCACGGGCGCCATTCGTCTTTCCGAAATGGAAATGGACGAAATGCTGCGCGGCGGCGCGCAATGGGCGGTGCTTCACGGCTACGGCCGGCGCGAAGATCTCGAGCGCATCGAAGAATCCGGCTGCGCTTCCGGCGCGAAGCCGGAATGCGTTTCGCACGCGGCGAAAAAGCGCCAGGCCGAAGAGATGGGCACGCTCGGCTCCGGCAATCACTATCTTGAGATTCAGCGCGTCGCGGAAATCTTCGATTCGAAAACCGCTGCGGCCTTTGATCTCAAGCTGGACGATGTTGTTGTCAGCATCCATTGCGGCTCGCGCGGCCTGGGCCATCAGGTTGGGACCGACTATCTGAAGACCATGGTGATCGACGGATACCGGCAGATTCCGGATCGCGAACTCGCCTGCGCCCCAATCCGCTCGGAGTTGGGACAGCATTATCTGGGCGCCATGCGCGCCGCCACGAACTGCGCCCTCGCCAACCGGCAGATCATCACGCATCTGGCGCGCGGCGCTTTCCAGCGCGTCGTGCCGAAGTCAAACCTGGCGCTGCTTTACGACGTGTCGCACAACACTTGCAAGATCGAGCAGCACGACGTTGACGGCTCCCGGCGCGAACTCTTCGTGCATCGAAAAGGCGCGACGCGCGCGTTCGGGCCCGGCCATCCCGATCTTGCGTCTTCGCTGCGCGAAGTCGGCCAGCCCGTCCTGATTGGCGGAACGATGGGAACGGAGTCTTACATTCTGGTCGGCACGGCGGAGGGCGAGAAGCTCGCGTTTTCGTCGGCCTGCCACGGTGCAGGCCGGGCGATGAGCCGCACGCAGGCGATGAAGCACTGGCGCGGGCGCCAGGTGATCGACGAACTGCGCGAACGCGGAGTGCTGATCCGCAGCCGGTCGTTCCGCGGCGTCGCCGAAGAGGCGCCGGGAGCGTACAAGGATGTCAACGCCGTCGCGGAAGCAGCCGAGCACGCGCAGCTCGCGCGCCGCGTCGCTCGCCTCGTTCCTGTCGTGTGCGTTAAGGGTTGACCGATCGCGGTGGAGAAGGGCTTCTACGGTTTCGCCTTTGCGATTGCCCCCAGATAGGAAAAGTACGCCGTCACCAGAGACCCGATCAAAGCCAGCAATGGGCCCACCGCAGAAATGACCGTGGCCAGCTTGTTGACGTTCTCGATCCTTTGATCGACGCGGAGCGGCGTCCACATTTCGGCGATCGACAGAGACAGGCCCGTTCCCGCTTGGCCGTGTTGAAACGCGGCGGCGAACCACCGGCCGACCAGCGCCGCCGACGCATACACAATCGCAGGACCGAAAGCGAAACCGCTCACGACCCAGGCGATGTCGGAATGGCTCGGAAATTCTCCCACCACGACCACCGATCCGATGAAACTCAGAATTCCATACACCGCGCCGCCGGCGCAGTACGCCCAAGGATGCCACCTGTGATGGAAGAAGCCCAGCCACGCGCCGAACGGCACGGGACAGCCGAGCACGAGCCAAACGAGCTGGCTGGCGTCCTTTCCTCTCGTTTGCCCGAGCGCGAAAACCATCGCGACGACGGCCGCGGCGAAAACGATCTGAAACACGACCAGGCTCGCGGATTTTGCCGGCGCCGGTGTAACCGCCGGCTGCGCGGGAGAGTTCCTCGATAGGTCCTTCCGAAGAGATTCTGCAATCGTCTCCACTGCCTCGAGTCGCCCCTCGAAGTCGGACACTTTCTTCATGACCGGCTGAAAGAAGTGCAGGTCGCGTCCGCAATGGTGACAGACGGTTGCCCGATCCTTGATTTCTTCGGCGCAGTAGGGGCATTCCATGGCGGCGTATTAAAGCATTACGCTACCTGCTGTGCAACACTCATGCGTGCTGTTCGGTGTGATCTCAAGCTTCGTCGCGTCAATTCACAAGCCGTGGTAAGAAGATATTGGGCCGGGAGTGTTTTCGCTCGCCGCCGCGGAGAGTGCCATGGCTCGACCGCTGTCAGTGAACGTCGGACTTCCGCGCGACATCGAGTGGAAGGGCCGCACCGTGCACACCGGCATCTGGAAAGATCTGGTGCGTGGCCGTTGCCGGGCCGGCCGGCTGAATCTGGAAGGGGACGGTCAAGGGGACCTGGCCGGGCACGGAGGCGAGCAGCGAGCTGTTTTCGTCTACCAGATCGATTCGTATCGCTACTGGCAGGACCAACTGAAGCGGACCGACCTCGTCCACGGGCAATTCGGAGAGAATTTCACGGTCGAAGGCAAGCCGCTTCTGAAGATTGTCGGGACGTTTTTCCACTTTTCAAAAAAAGTCCACAGGGTCCTGCGGTTGACGTTCGCGCCCGGCGTCGGCACACTCGCTTCAACGGCGTAAATCGTCGCGACTTCGTCGCAGCACATTGAAAGCGGTGAAGAAAAAATCGCGCCCGGGGCGACGCAAATAGCCCCTTGCGCCGGAAAAGGACCTGGGCGAAAATAAGGCGAAATGGCCAGCGACGTCACTCTCGAACGACCTCTCCCTCACAATCTTGACGCCGAGCGCAGCATCCTCGGCGCCGTCCTGCTTGAAAACCATTCGCTGAATGCCGCGGTGGAGCGGCTGCGCTCCGAGGACTTCTTTCTGCCGCAGCACCGCTACATTTTCGAGCGCATGGTGCAGCTCGCCGAAAACCAGCAGGCCATCGACACCGTCACGCTGATGGAGGATCTCGCCAAGCGCGGCGAACTTGAGGCCGCGGGCGGCGTGGCATATCTCTCGCAGCTGGCGGACGGCCTGCCGCGCGTCACCAACGTCGAGCACTACGCCCGCATCGTCAAGGAAAAGGCCATCCTGCGCAGCCTGATCCATTCGGCCTCGGCGATTCAGGAGCAGGCGCTGGCCGCCGGCGACGATGCGGACGTCATTCTTGATCGCGCCGAGTCGCAGATTTTCCAGCTTGCCGAAGACCGCGTGAAGGCCGGCCTGATCGGCGTCAAGGATCTCGTCAAAGATGGCTTCGAGCGCCTCGAGAAAATCTTCAGCGAGGGCCGCCGCATCACGGGCCTTGCCACTGGCTACGGCAGCCTCGACAACGAGACCGCCGGGTTGCAGCCCTCCGAGCTTGTGATTCTCGCGGCGCGCCCTTCGATGGGGAAGACCGCCCTCGCGCTCAACATCGCGGAAAACGTGGCGCTCCGCAACCGCGAGCCGGTCGCCATCTTCAGCCTGGAAATGTCGAAGGAGTCGCTGCTGCTGCGCCTGCTGTCGTCGCAGTCGCGCGTGGACGCGCACAAGTTCCGCACCGGCCATCTGAACCGCGACGACTGGAGCAAGGTGACGGCGTCCCTCGCGGAATTGGGCGAAGCGCCGATATGGATCGACGACTCCGCTTCTTCGACGGTTCTTGAAATGGGCGCGAAAGCTCGCCGGCTGAAGCGCGATCGCGGCCTGTCGCTCGTGATCGTGGACTACATCCAGCTCGTCGTTCCCACCACGAACCGCCGCGCGAGCAACCGCCAGGAAGAAGTGTCGAGCATCTCGCGCGCGCTGAAGGCGCTGGCGAAGGAACTGAAGGTTCCGGTCCTCGTGCTCAGCCAGCTGACCCGCGCCCCCGAGCGCGAGGAGCGCAAGCCGCAGTTGGCGGACCTGCGCGAATCGGGCGCCATCGAACAGGACGCGGACGTGGTCCTCTTCATCAACCGGCCGAACTTCTACAAGACGGACCTGCCGGATGAAGAGCGCGCCAAGGCCGAGCTCATCATCGCCAAGCAGCGCAACGGCCCCACCGGCAGCCTGAACTTCGTCTTCCTCAGCCGCCATACGCGGTTTGAGGAAGCCGCTCCCGACGAGTGGAGCACAATGGGAGAAGAGTAGCCGCCGATCGCTCCGATCCGGCTGTCGGCCCGCGCAGACACAGTGTGTAATTCCGGCCTCGTCGGAATTCGACCGCATTGCCAGCCCGGCGGCTCAGCCTGCGTCTAAGTCTCGCGTCTTCGTCGTCGATCCACTGTTTGCAACGATGGCCCGCTGCCTGCAACCTCCCTATGCGGCTGTTTACCTAAACGGTGCGGCCGGAATCGCGAACAGGATTTATTTCGCTCGGCCGCGATAGAGTCTGGCATCCTAAAAGCTCATGGCGAAAGCGATCCAAGTGGAAGGGCGCCCGGTCTGGGTGGAAGTTTCGCTCAAGGCGATCACGCAAAATCTGCGCACCGTCCGCCGCCACATCGGCCCGAAGCCCGAAATCCTGGCGGTCGTCAAGTCGAACGCTTACGGCCTCGGGGCCGTGCCGGTCACCAAAGCCCTCGACAAAGCCGGAGCCAACCGCTTCGGAGTCACCTGCTCGAATGAAGGCATCGAACTGCGCGAAGCGGGCATCCGCCGGCCGATTCTGGTGCTCACCGGATTCTGGCCCGGGGAAGAGAAGCGATTCATCAAGTACCGCCTGACGCCGACGATCACGCGCGTCGATGACGTGAAGCTGCTCGAACGGGCCGCCAAGTCGGCGCGCCTGAAATCACGTTTGCGTTTTCATCTGAAGATCAACACGGGCATGAACCGGCTCGGCATCCTGCCGTCGGAGCTTCCCGCGTTTGCCGCCGCGCTGGCCGATTGCCGCCATCTCGAGCTCGAAGGCACGTTCACGCATTTCGCGTCCGCCGAAGACTTCAGCGCGCGCCAGACGGATGATCAGGAGCAGCTCTTCCGGGAATGTCTCGACCGCTTGCGTTCGCTGGACCTTTCGCCGGGCATCGTGCACATGGCGAATAGCGGAGCCGTTTGCGCGCGGCCGAGCACCTGGGGCGGCATGATTCGTCCCGGCGCGATTCTTTATGGCTACTACCAGTCGTTCGATCCGCCGGACAAGGGACAGGAAGTTCGCGACCGCCTGCCGCTCTCGCCGAGCCTTTCGCTGCGCGCGCGGATCATCACCCTGCGCGACCTGCCGTCCGGCCAGCCCGTCGGCTATGGCGCGCGATTCACGACGCAGCGGCCGTCGCGCATCGCCGTGATCAACGCGGGCTACGCGGACGGCATCATGCGCCAGCGCTCGAATCGCGGCTGCGTCCTGGTGCACGGGCGCCGCGTGCCGCTGGTCGGCACGATCTCGATGGATTTGACGACGATCGACGTCACCGACGTCCCCGGAGTGGCCCTCGGCGACGTCGTCACGATCTACGGCCGGGACGGCAACGCCGAAATTCAGGTCTCCGACGCGGCACGCGAGGTCGGCACGGTCACGTCGGACCTGCTGTGCGCGCTCGGCCGCCGCGTCCCGCGCTACTACCTTTAGCTCGACGGCCTCGTCCCTTGCGAATCAGTCCCGCTGCGATAAGCAGCCATCCGTCTCATTCCGTCATCCATCTTGAAGTGCGCCGCCGGCCGGAGGCTGCCATTCTGGAACAGAATTCCGCCGGTGCTCTGCGCGCGGTGCTATACTGCCTGCACATATTGGTTTTGCTTCATACGCGCTGCTCATTGATAACCGGCGCAGAAGGATAACTTTCCTAGAGCCGGAAGACAGATTCATCGAGGCGACTGCTTTCATATTTTCATACGCCTCACAAGGTGCGGCCATGCCAAGGACTCCTAACGCGCAAAACCGGACGCCGGTTAGCGCGCCCTTCAGCTCCACGCCGGTAAAGCCGGCGGTCATTTCGCGGACAGCCCAGGACAGCGCGGGAAGTTTCTGGGACATACTTGCGTTCCGGCTGATCTTCGTCGTCGTTTGCACGGCCGCGGGATTTCACTTTCGCCCGTTCGGTCTTTCGCCGGTCGAGGGCGCGGTCGCGGGCCTTTCGTTCTCCGTCGCCGTCATCTTGTTCGAGCTCCGCCTGCGCAGGGCGAGCCTGCGCCGCCTGATCGGCGCGGCCATCGGATCGATTCTCGGCATTCTCGGCGCCTATCTCATCTCTCTGATCTTCACGCACACGACGATCCCCGAAAGCACGCGATCGTTTTTCAGCCTGGCGATCTTTCTGGTGATGACGTACATCGGCCTCGTGCTGGGCGCCAACAAGGGCGACATGCTGAACCTGCAGGCGTTCGGCGGCGTCTTCGGCAGCGAGCGCAATGCGCGCCATTCCGTGAAGCTGCTTGATACGAGCGTGATCATCGACGGCCGCGTGGCCGACATCGCCGAAGCTCTCTTTCTCGACGGAACGATCATCATCCCGCAATTCGTGCTGCGCGAATTGCAACTCGTCGCGGACTCGGCGGACCCGTTGAAGCGCCAGCGCGGCCGTCGCGGTCTGGAAGTCCTTCAGCGCATCCAGAAGATGCCGCACCTGGAAGTGCAGATTGCCGAAGACGACTTCGCGCAGATCGCCGACGTCGATTTGAAATTGATCGAGCTGGCCAAGCGCTATGACGCCAAGGTGGTGACGAACGATTTCAACCTGAACAAGGTCGCCACGCTGCAGGGCATCGAAGTGATGAACGTGAACCTGCTGGCGAACGCGCTGAAGCCGGTGGTGCTGCCGGGCGAGACGATGCGCGTCTTCGTCCTGCGCGAAGGCAAGGAATACAACCAGGGCGTCGCCTATCTGGACGACGGCACGATGGTCGTGGTCGACGGCGCGCGCAAGATGATCAACAAGACGATCGACATCAGCGTGACGTCCGTCCACCAGACTACGGCGGGCAAGATGATCTTCGGCCGTTACGACGAGCGCGGCGAACAAACCCCGCGTCCCGTGCCTGCGCCGGAAGCCCAACCCGGCGGCCGCGCCGCAGAAGCTGCCGGCGGCGAGCGCCCGCGCCCGCTCTATCCTGAGTCTGGCCGCTCGTGAGGGGCCTTTGCCTCACGCCGCGCGCCGTAAGTGCGCTAGACTCCTAAGCCGCACATGAGCCGGATCACTGCCATTGTCCCCGCGGCGGGGCTCGGAACGCGCATGGGCGCGGACCAGCCCAAGCAGTTTCTCGAGCTCGATGGCGTGCCTCTGATCATCTTCACGCTGCGGCGCCTGGCCGCATGCGCCTCGATCACGGATTTCTTGATCGCCACGCGCACCGAAGACGTGATGTCGCTGCAGGACAAGGTCGCGAGGGCCGGGCTCGGCCGCCCGGCGCGCGTGATCCACGGCGGCGACACGAGGCAGCAATCGGTCGCCAACGCGCTCGCGCAGGTCGATCCCGCGACGGAAATCGTGCTCGTGCACGACGCCGTCCGGCCGTTCGTCACCCTCGATCAGATCGAGCGCGTGATTGCCGAGGCGCGCGCGCGCGGAGCGGCGATTCTGGGCATCCCCGCGATCGATACGGTGAAGGAAGTGAAGCGCACGAGCCTGCCCGAAAACGTCGCGCTGATTTCGGCGACGATTCCGCGCGAGCGGATCGTGCTGGCGCAGACGCCTCAGGCGTTTTCGTACCCGCTGCTGCGGGACGCGTTCCGCAAGGCCGAGCAGGATGGCGTTACCGCCTCGGACGAGGCCGCGCTCGTCGAGCGCTTGGGTCGCGACGTGTTCGTCGTCTTGGGCTCCGAGCGCAATTTGAAAATCACGCGCCCCGCGGACATGGATCTGGCGCGGTTTTATCTCGCTCAGGAGCGGCGGGAGGCGAAGGCATGACGTTTGTTCCCGGTCGCGGCGGAGCCGCCCGCGGTTCGAGCGCGTATCGCACAGTCGTCTTTTGGATCATGATGATTGCGCTGGCCGCCGTGCTTTGGCAAATGGCCAGCAGGAGCGACGAAAGGCAGCGCCCCGCCTCCCCGATGAGCTATTCGGACTTCATGAAGAATGTGGATCAAAACAACGTCGCCAGCGCGAAGCTCTTCCTTTCGCAAAGCACCGCCGGCTTGCAGGGCACGCTCCGCCAGCCTGCGCAGAGTTTCGAGACGACGGTTCCCAAGGACGTGGTTCCCGATCTAACGGAGCGCCTGCGCAAGCAGGGAGTAACGATCGAGGTGGTTGAGCGAAAAGAGGGAGGTGGTTCGACTGAAACCGCCGCGCTCGCCGCTGCTGTCGCTGTCATGAGCGCTGTCGTCGTAGTCGCGATGAAGAGAAGGCGCAGCCGCCCGGCTCCGCCTTCCGGTGCGCCGCCGATCCAAAATCAACCGCTAGGAGATTAGGCACGAATGAACTACGCAGGGATCGGTTACGATCTGCACCGGCTGGTCGAGGGCCGCAAGCTGATGATCGGCGGTATCGAGGTCCCATTCGACAAGGGCTCGCAAGGGCACTCGGACGGCGACGTGCTCTGCCATGCGATCTGCGACGCGCTGCTCGGCGCGGCGGGTCTGGGCGATATTGGCACGCATTTCCCGGACACCGATCCGAAGTGGAAGGGCGCGTCGAGCCTCGTATTTCTGGAACACATTCGCAATCTTCTCGCGAGCCGCCGATTTCGCCTCGTGCATGTGGACGCCGTCGTCATCTGCGAACGGCCGAAGCTGGGCCCGCACTTTCCCGCCATGCGCGCGGCGCTCGCCAAGGCGCTGGGCATCACGTCGGATCAGATCAACCTGAAGGCCAAGACCAACGAAGGCGTCGACGCGGTGGGCCGCGGAGAGGCGATCGCCGCGCACGCCATCGCCACCCTGAGCCAGCACTGAGGCCATGGCTTTCGACGCCCCATCCGAAGCGTCCGCCGCCGCGACCTCTTTCAGCGCGGACGATGTAGCCGAGATCCTGGTCGCGCGCGGCTGGCTTCGTGCGGAGATCGACCCTGCGGCCGGCTCTTCGCTGCGAGCTTGGCTCACCCGTGCGGCGGACCTGCTCGGTCCCCACGCAGCGGACCGCGCCGCTCTCGATGGGTTGCTCGGGCTCGTTTTCGCGTACGACGCCGGGTCCGTATTGCGCGACTCCTCCAGCCAGGACGTCCTCGCGCGCGAAGGCTCGCGCGACGTCATCCGCGAGCTCGCGCACCGCGTGCTCGACTCGGGCGATATCGATTCCGACCGCTTCAAGGAAATCATCGACAGCATGAAAGCGGCATTGCCGCAGCGCAGCCGCGCGTTGTTTCATCCCGTTCGGCTGGCGCTCGCGGGACGCGCGGGCGAAGGCGAACTCGATCGCGTGATTCTCCTGCTCGATTCCGCCGCAAAGCTCGATTTTGCCGTGCCCGTGAAGGCCGCGCGGCAGCGGATGCTGGAATTCTGCTCCGCTCTGGACTAGGCCGCCACAGAGGCAGAGATCTCAGAGAGACCAATGAACTGGCTGACCGGATTTCACGCGGTGGAAGAGGCGCTCGCCGCCGGGCGCGCGCTCGACCGCATCGTGGTCGCGCGCGGGCGCCACGGCGAACGTGTCGAGGCCGTCGTGCGGCTGGCCAAGTCGCGCGGCGTGCCTGTGCGCTTCGAAGATCGCGCGCAGCTCGACCGCCTCGCCGGGACGAGCCAGCATCAAGGCATCGCCGCGCTCGCGGCCGCAAAGCCGGCCGTCGC
>DATJXJ010000039.1:0-27630 GCA_035500255.1 Verrucomicrobiia bacterium
ACCGTTGTACTGGCTAAAACCGGTACCGGGGGTTCGAATCCCCCCCTCTCCGCCATTCACTCGATTTCCCAAGTAAATCGCTGGTTTCCGTCCAACTGTACCGGTGGTGTGCCACTTTCCCATTTTCCCTGTCATGCGAAATCAAATCGCTCAGTACTATATGCGAAGAAGGACAGGACGATGGGAGAACCAACGCTCTATCAGAGGCTCCGCACCGATGGCTACCGGTGGAAGAAGGTGACGGAGTGGTTCAAGAACGGGCAGCCTAAGACAGACCCTGCTGCCTACCAGTTTGGTGTGCGCTTTACGGTGAACAGCCAGCGTTACTTCGATACCTTCGCCTCATTGGTTCCCGAATAGCTCGAATGGAAATTCGCGAGTTCGAGCAGGCGCTCGTTGCACCAACGCCAATGAACGAAAGCTGCATTGACCTCGATGCGGGCGAAATCGAGTTCCAAGTTGTCGGCTCGCTCCGCAAGTCCGTTTCCGGGGTCGTCCACGTGAGCCCTCTCCACGGAATGCTTCGCCGCCGAGAGCGTCTATCGCCCCACGTTAGTAATACCACTCTGGCGCTGAAAAGGGCTACAGACGGAGAGCCTCTAACCATGACGATGCGACCGCTGCGAAGCGGGTCTTAACACTGAATTCACTTGACTCTACGTGAAGTAGGTGTACGTTCCTACCAACCTAAGTAATCTTCGGCCCCCTTTCGGCCCAATGAAAACACGAATTCAAAGAGGAGACGCAGATGAAGCGAATTCTAGCGATCGTCGCCGTCGTCGTTGTGTCCTTGGCTGTGTCGAGCCTAATGCTGGCGCAAGACACAGACCC
Source organism: Verrucomicrobiia bacterium (assembly GCA_035500255.1). GTDB lineage: Bacteria > Acidobacteriota > Terriglobia > Acidiferrales > UBA7541 > Palsa-295. The sequence continues at coordinate 832 of DATJXJ010000039.1, forward strand.
CAGAGTCGGCACATGGAAGCTGAATCTTTCAAAGTCGAATTTTGCTGGCATGCCAGCACCAAAAAGTGAAACCCGAACAATCGAAGCCCAAGGTAACGGCTATAAAGTTACCTACGATGGAGTCGCCGCAGACGGAAGCCCCATCGCGTTCACTTTCACGACCAACTTCGATGGTAAGCCCGTCCCGTTTTCTGGTACGGGCGTAGCGGGTGGGGCAGACATGGTCGCGGTCAAGCGCATCGACTCGCACACGGAGGCAAGCACAACCACAAAGGCAGGTAAAGTGGTTGCTACGATACGAAGTGTAGTCTCCAAGGACGGGAAGGTTACAACTCAAACAAGAAGAACAACGGATGCGAAAGGCCAGCCGATTACACAAGTACTCGTTTGGGATAAGCAGTAGGGGCGCCGGGCGCCCGCTTGGTTACATTTCTGGTTACATTTTGGGGTTAAAATACTGCCGTTTTTGATGGAAAAATCGGGGTCAATACTCGTAAGCGGCTTGTTTGCAGTGGCGGGAGAGAATCCCCCCCTCTCCGCCAGACTCAGGATTCCCGCGAAGAAGATCACCCACGCCGCTACGCTTCGCGCGGCATGGCGCCTGCCAGCAGAAAAACGGCCCCGCAAAACATCAGCGTGTCCCCCGCGTAATTGAGGCCGTTGTCGAGGCTGGCGCGATCCACCACTGCGATCGGCACGTAAACAACCAACTCCACGAACAGCACGGTCAATCCCGCCCACGTCGCCGCAGCGCGGGTTTTCTTGCCGGCCAGCAACAGAAGACCCGTGACGGCGTACGCCGCGGCCGCGACGTACGTCCAAATCGCATGTCCGTGGATCCACTCGGGAGTCAAGCGGTCCAGCGGCACCGCGGGAACATATCGGCCGTGCAGGAATTGCTCGAAGCTGTAGAACAGAACGGGAATCGCGATGAAGTATCGCGCAACCGTCGCAGCGATGTGCGTGCCTCCCGCGCGCACCTGCCGGGTCAGGCTGGAGGCCAGCGCCAGTGCGCCGCCGCTGAACGAGAGTTCCCGCAGCACGAGCGCCAGCGAAAACCGGTCTCGCGGATTCTGCGCCCAGGCCGGAACGTCCATCAGCGCCACGAAAAGGAAAAATGTCAAAGCGACCAAGCTCGCCGCGAGGCGTGCCTGAATCCCAGTCACCATGCTCAGCGCGGCGGCGATGAAGCAGGCGCCCACGAAATACGCCCAGAACAAATGCCAGGGGATCCACGACGGCACGATCGACGCGATAACGTCGCTCAGCGTGAAATGCTCGGTGCCGAAGGCTGCGAGCGGCGCCGCGTAGAAAAGCGGCCCGAACAGAATCAGCTTGTCGAGTCCCCGCGCCTTTTGCCAGTCGCCGCGAAGGAACATCGTGGCCAGCCCGATGACGAGAACCACTCCGCCGGCACAATACGACCAGCGAACCGTGCTGGGGATTGCGACGAGAGCCAGGACTTCCGGCGAATTCACGAAGCTGCCGCTCATACCGATTCCTTTGCGTCTTCGGCAGGCACAGCCGTTCAATAGATCTAGATGGCCGCGAACTCGACCTTCGAGATCGCCCACGCGCCGGCGGCCTTCACGTAGTCGACCTTCAGCGCGCGGCGCTCCGTCCGGCGCACGAAGCCGCCACCCTGCGCGTACGCCATCTGCGCCAGCGTGCAGTCCTTCGGAATCGCCGTTTCGATTTCGACGGCGCACTCGTATCGTCCGGCGGCGCTCCTGCCATCAACGGCCACCTCGATCGCTTCCGGCGCCCCGGTGTGATCCGCCGTGATGCCGCGCACGGCGTGATCGAGCGCAAGCTCGGCTTCAGCGAACATCTTTCGGGTGGCGTCGCCTGCGCGGGTGTTGACCTCTCGCAGCCAATTCCGATGCAGCGCGCGGATCGCGGCTTCGTCTTCGAGCCGCGCCAGGCGCGCCTTCAAATCGTCGCGCGCAGCGGTCACCGCGGGCGCCGCGGCCGCGACCAGCGGAGCCGCCAGCAGAGCTCCGCCCTTCAGGAAAGACCGTCGCGTCGAAGTGGCTTCGTTGCTCATACGATCCCTCCCGAAGTCTTCACCTGATAGAAGCGCTTGATGTCGAACTGGCCTGCGAGCCGCTCGTGCGCGCCCACCGCGCTCATGTTCAGACCTTGCGGGCCGCAATTGTAGCCGACGCCAACGTCGCGCATCGTGTGCAAGTTGACCAGGATGGTGCCGAGAGTGCCGTTGCAGGCTTCCTCCAGCCAATACATGAAAAAGAGTCCATCGCGGATTTTCACGTACGCCGCCGGGCCGCTCCATTCCAACCCGCCCGCATCGGAGCCGGTGAAGATGATCCATGACAGCGAATGGGGCGTCGAGTACAGGTGCATGGACGTCAGTCCCGGCGCGTAGTTCTGGCTCACGGCGCGCCCAAGCATCTCATCCGTGAACTGATGGCGGTTGTACCTCGGCGGAACCAGCCCTTCCATCTCGATCACACCAAAGAGCGTCCGCACGCCGGCCTCGTTAGCGAAGTACGGCGTGTTCAGAAAGCCGTTGAAGCACGTCACCAGACCTTGATGGAAATCGGCGACGATCGCGTGCCCGTCATGGTCCGGCGTGCCTTCGAGCAGGTGGCCGAACATGATCACTCCGGGCATTGATTCCCAGCCCTGGTAGCGCGCTTTCGTCCAGTTGCTGTCGCCTTCCTTGCGCCAATTCAGCGTCTCCGCGTCCTCGACGCGGTATTCGATCGCCGGCGCGTGGTCGTAGCGCAGCGTGAATGTCTTGCCGGCCAGCCACTTCGTATTCGGCCCGATGTTGCCGCCCATCTGTGCACCCGGTCCGCCGGTCCTGACCGGGAAGGCGTCTGTCCTCTTCGCGCAGGCCGCATCGACTTCGGCCTTCGTCATTTTCGCCATCGTCTTGAACGGCCGATAAACGCGCCGGGCACCTTTTGCCGCAGTCTCGCCGGGACCGGCCGCTGGGACCACGGAGCCGGCCTCGTCGCCGAACTTTTCAAACTGCGCGTGCTGTCCCAGCCACTCGCCCTTGCCGCGGAAAACGTAGTATTCGAGCGCATCGTTCGCGTCGAAACCGAGCCGCACGCCCACCTGTTCGACGCCGTTCAAGTCCATCACGTACGCCGTGAACGTCCCGGAGAACTCGCATTCGGTGCGCGTGTAGATGCAGAAATCGTCGTTGATCTTGATGAAGTCGGACGGCGCGCAGAAGCTGAGCTCGCCGCCCAAGCGCGACAACTCGACAAAGTTCGAGTACGCCGCCGAGGGGAAAAACTCGAGCGTCTCCGCGCCGGCGTCCTGTTTCCAGTAGAAGCCCTTGCCCTCGACGCGATTCGTCGTGACGTGGCGCGCCTTCGGAGCCTCCTGGCCTGCCTGCTCGACGTATCCGTAGTAAATCTCCCGCTGGACCTCGCGTTTGTCCTCATAGCCGCTGAACCAGAGCTCGAACACCGTCGCCAGATTCGTGCTCTGGTCGACCACCACGGCGTAACCGCGCTGCGTGCCGGGGATCAAATGCGACAAGAATATGATGTTGCCCAGCGTCAGCGCGCCATATCCCGCCTGCACGGCGCCGCCGCCGTTTTCGGCGATCGAAAGCCGGTTGTTCTTGCTGAATGTGTAGGCCAGCGCGGGGCCCTTGTCGGTGACGATCCGGATCGACTTGCCGATGAATACATCGGACAGAGGCGAGGCGCTCGCCGGCCCGCTCACTGCGCTCAGCTTGCTGGCAATCTGTTGCTCCGAAAGCTTGGTGTACGCGATGCGGTGCATCTGCTCTTTCGGATAAGGCGTTCCCGGCATGATTCCTCCCACCACCCCGTTTCTGTATGTTCCCAGTGCGAGTGCCAGATGCTATCTCCGAAAGGAACGGTTTTCAACCGCCGAGCGTTTTGCCCATACGCCGAACCGTCGGGCTGTCCGCAGCTTCGCGGCGTTGTAACGGCCGGAAAAGTGTAATAGAGTCGAAATCGTCGCGATTGTCCCGGAGTGCTGGCTCGTTTGCTGAACTGCCTGGCTGCCTGAGACCCTGGCTGGGGTTTCGAATTCCCCCGCCGCCATTCACCCGTCATGCCGAAAGAGCGCATCGAACGTCCCTTCGCGGATCTCGGTATGGCCGCCGCTGCGTTTGCCGCTCTGCTCGTTGTCGTCGGCGTCGAACATCGTTCCCCGGAGCTTCTTCATGCAGTGGGCTTCTTCTCGGTCAGCATTCCTCTCTGCGTCGCCGCAGCGTTCCTGCGAATGGTGGCCGGCGAACAGATTGATCCTGGACCTCGATCGTTGGTTCAAATGCTGCGCATTTTCTGTGGCGCCGCCGGTAACCTCGGGTGCGGCATCGGTCTCTACTGGGTCTTACGCCACGTATCGGTCCCGGCCGCCAGGCATTTCCTGATCACCGCGATCGTCTGCTACATCGGCGTCTTTGTTTTGGACATGGGCCTTGGTCGGCCCTGGCGCAAACGCACGAAGGCTGTCGCCGCGGAGGTCCCGCGGGCTGACCAGAACGACTGGAGCGAGTAAGCGGCAAGAGGCGCGCGTGCCTGCATCTCTCACGAGAGTTCTCGAATTCGTCCTGCTCACGGCGACCTCCGTCTTCTTCCTGGTCGATCCCTTCGCGGTCGTGCCGATCTTTCTCGCCATGACCACGGATTCGCCGGAGGCCGAACGCCGCGACATGGCGCGCCGCTCCGCGTGGACCTGCGCCATCGTTCTGTGCGTCTTCGCCGCGGCGGGTAGCCTGATCTTCAAGGCTTTCGGTATCACGCTGCCCGCGTTCAAGATCGCGGGCGGAATTATCCTCGTTCAGATCGGCCTCGATATGTTGCAGGCGCGCCAATCTGCCACGAAAGCGACCGTCGAAGAGCAGCAGGAGGGAGCCGAGAAGGCGGACGCGAGCATCATCCCGCTCGGGATTCCGATGCTCGCCGGTCCTGGCGCCATTTCGACCGTGATGGTTCTCGTGGGCGTCTCGCACTCGATCTGGCAGCACGCGGTCGTGTACGCCACGATTCTGGTCACTTCGTACGCGTCCTATCTCGTGCTCTCGGGGGCCGACCGCGTGCGCCGGTATCTGGGCGGCATCGGGATTCGGATCATGACGCGCTTGATGGGACTGCTTCTCGTGGCGCTGGCAGTGCAGTTTGTGGCCAATGGGCTGATCGATTTCGGCCTGATCAAGCCGCTGGTTTCTAAGTAGCCGAACCCGCGCGAGACGTTGTGCGGCCGAGGATCGAGCAAAGAACGCGCACCATCTTTGCTGAAGACGCGCCCGCGGAGTCCTTCGCGCGCCAAGCCACGAAACCATCCGGACGAACCAGCGCGGCTCCCGAAGCAGTCATCCCGTAGGCGTCCGCGAAGCTCCCGGTCGGGTCGGTCAGCCCGTCCGCGCCGATTTGGTGAAAGTCCAGATCGATGCCCAATTCCTTCGCTGCGGCGCGCCCTGCTTCCCTCCACGCGTTTCCTTCCCGGCTCGCGAGCAGAACGAAATTGCTTCCAAAAAGGTCGAGCGCGGAGATCTGCTCCCCGCTCTGCAGAAGAACCACGTGCGGCGCGCGGCGGCCCGGCCTGCCTTTCGATTCGCGCGGATCCTCGTGCGGAACTTCGTCCCTTTCCTCCGGGATGATCGCGGGGGAGTTATAGCAGTAGCCGAGTTCGATATTCAGATCGTTTTCAATCGGCTGCATGTTGTCGGAACGAAGGTACGGAGCCGAACGCGTGACGTAACGCGAATACGCCTGCTCGACGGTGAACGCGGCCGCGGGGCGGCGCTCCGGCTCGTACGTGGAAAGCAACTCGGGTCCGGCTTCGCCCTTCAGGACCATGGCCAGTTTCCACGCAAGATTGTGCGCGTCCTGCACCCCGGTGTTGCCGCCAAAGCCGCCGCTTGGAGGCATCACATGCGCGGCGTCTCCAGCGAGGAAGATGCGGCCTTTGCGGAAATGCTCGGCCACGTCGGCGGTGGCGTCCCAGTGCATGATGTTCTCGATCTTTACGGGCACATCGCGCGTGCCGAACGCGGCGTACAGCATCTCGAGGGCGCTTTCGTTTGTGAGATTCTTGGAGACGTCGGTGACGGGATTCTTCGCGTCTCCCATCCAGTGCACGGCGAGGAATCCGGATGTGAACGGCCTTTCAATGCGGAAGAACCCGCTGAGCGTCGGATTCACGACATAGATCACGCTCAAGTTTCGCCCGCGGAGCAGCGGAGCCACGTCTCCGCGAAAATAGATCGTGATGCTCTTTGAAAATACGCCGTGGCCGAGCATGCGGATTCCCAGCCGCTCGCGAATCCGGCTGTGAGCGCCGTCCGCGGCAACCATGTATTTCGAGCGCACCGCCGTCATGCCGCCCGTGTCGCGATGGCGGATGTGCGCCGTGATGCCGCCCGCGTCTTCCTCGAACGAAGTCATCTCGGTCGAGAAGCGCAATTGCGCGCCCAGCTCCTCCGCCCGCGCCTTCAGCAGCGGTTCGAGCAGGCTCTGCGTGATGAACAGGCGCGCCGAGGGGCTTACATCGCGCACATTCTCGTTCAGGTTGGCGATAAACCACGCAAGCTCCTTGCCGGCCAGCGTTTCCACCGCCATGATCGCACCGTCCTGCACGAACTGCTCATCCGACTTCCGCATCACGATTTGCTCGATGCCGACCGTGCGGAAGACTTCCATCGTGCGCTGCGTGATCATCGCCGCGCGCGGGTGGATCGCCGTGCCCCGATGATGCTCCACCACCAGCGGACGGATGCCGTGATGGCCCAGCAGCAAGGCCGCAGACATGCCGACCAGGCTGCCGCCCACGATCAGGACGGGAACTTCCATGTCCGCCATTTTTCCAAACCTTGTCAGCCGCAGCGCGGCCTAACCCAAGGGGCTGATCGCCCCTCCCCATTCCCCCGGCGTGCAGTGGCGAAAAGGTACCACAGTCCCCCGCGCACGAGCATCCGCCGGTCGCGCAACTGGCGGTCCGCACCTCCGCGTGGAGTGAAATGGAGTTGGGCGATTCGTTCGAGGAGGCTAGGCGAGGGCTCCGGAATTGCGTCCCGGAGCCCTCGGTAATGCGAAGCGCGACGGGCTACGTGCTGGGCCCTTCGCTCGCGCCAGCCGACTGCCGCACGTCGCTCTCGGTTTCGTCGGCCGCGTGCTGCTGCTGTTGCAGGTCGCTGCCCACATTCTGATCGGGCTCAACCTGCCCGTCCGCATTTGCTTGCGGATTGCCGGCCGGGCCGGAGGGCAGTCCGCCCTTGCCTTGATTCTTCGAGAGGGCGGAAAGGCCGTCGTCCACCTGTTCGCGAAGATGATTGTGCATGTCCTGCAGATCCTGAACGCCGATGGCGAGCTCCGATCCAACCGCGCAATCGTCCTTCTGCGAGGCCGCGATCTTCACCTTCACGTTCTGGTCGGCGTCCGCCGTGTCGTCGATTCGCGTCAGCACGTCGCCCGCGCTCAGGCTGCATGACGTGCCGTCGGAAGTCTCCTTGCTCAGCGCCGTAGCCACCACGAACGTGCGATGCGCGGGATCGAGCGCGTCCGGCGCCACGTCGCCGCTCGGCGCCGCATTGGAATTGGCCGCCGAGTTCTTCTCCGCTGCGATGATTGCCGCCACTTCGTCCGCCACGGCCTTCTTCACCTCTGGCGTCATCGTCACCGGCTTGTCCGCGGCCAGCACGAACCTGCCATCCCCAAGCTGAGCGCTCGCCTGCCCCGCTTCATATGCGGCCTGTAGATTCTGCGCGATCAGGTAGTCGGTCAGCCAGAACGCCGCGCTCGGATACGCCGGGTATGGCGAGAAATAGTATCCGTAGTAGCCATACCACGGCGCTCCGCCCCAGCCCCATCCGTATACGACCGGCCTGGCCCAAGGGTTGTAGGCCCATCCGTAAAACCCGGGCGAATAGTAGTAGGCCGGCGCGTAGCGATAGTAGCGATACCCGTGGTAGTAGTAGCCGCGGTACGCCCGCGCGTAGGCGCGTCCGTTGACGTAGTAGGTGCGGCGCATGTACTCATGCCCGCCGCGCCTGTAGGGATGCTCGGCGTAGCCCCGGCCCCGCCCCATGCTCACCAGTCGCGAATGATCCGCGCGCTCGGTGATGATCGTGCGGCCGCGTCCCGAGTGATTGATCGTCATGTCATGCGCATGGATCGTGCTCACTCGCCCGTGTGAATCGAACCGAGCCGCCGCTCCGCTGTGCGTGACGATGCCCGTGCGGCTGCCCGCCCGGTTGTAATCCACGCGGTCGCCGTTGCTGCGCGTCACCGAATGCCCGCCCGGAGGCGGTCCTGACCCGTGCGCAGCCATCGCGTTGTTCGGACCGTGCCCGGTCATGGCGTTGTTGCCGCCATGGCTCAGTGCGTTGCTGCCACCGGTATTGCCGCCGCGCCCCACCATCGCGTTGCTGCCGACGCCGTGCGTTGAATTTGTGCCGCCCGCTCCTGTTGTGTGCGTGTTCGATGCTCCGCGATTTCCGTTCACGCCGCCGGCTCCGCCCGCGTTGTTCGTGGCTCCGCGATTCCCGTACGCTCCATAGGTGTTGTTCGTTCCGCGGTTGCCGTTGGCCCCGGCCGCGCCGCCGGCTCCGCCGGTCGCTGAGTTCGAGGGCGTTCGGTTGCCGTACGCTCCGTAGGGATTGCTCGACCCATGGGCCGTGCCTGTCGCGCCGCCTCCGGTCCCCGCTCCTCCCGCCGTCGAGCCCGATGGCGCGCGATTTCCGTATGCGCCGTAAGGATTCGACGAGCCGTGACTTGAGTTCGTGCCGCCTGCCCCGCCGGTCGCTGAGTTCGAAGGCGTTCGGTTACCGTACGCGCCGTAGGGGTTCGAAGAACCCCCGCTGTTGTTCGACGCGCCCGTCGATCCGTGGCTGTTGCCGTTGCCCGCCGCGCCATACGGGTTCGATCCGCCGGTCGATCCCCCGCTTCTTCCTGCCCCGCCCACATTCGTGTTGGGCGATCCGTGATTCGTGTTCGTCGGCGGCGCGGACGAGTGCGCGGGGGGTGGAGCGGATCCGCCTTCATGGTGCTGCTGCGCGCTTGCAACGAATGGCGCAGCGCTCAGGATGAGAATGGCGAAGGATTGCACGAAAATCTTGCGCGCGGGCTTGGCCCAGCTCATCGTACCCTCCGGTTTCTTGAACTCGTCGGATTCCGGCCGCTTTCTCCAGCACGCCGGGATTGCCTCAAACGGACGCCGCGGGTTGAAAAGATGAAACGGTCGGCCCTCGGCCGTTCCGGGCACTCGATTGGACTCGCCTGAAAAACTTTGTCTACGTCTCGCCGTGAAGGCCGTCTCACGCCCCCCGGCAGGGGCATCCGCCGGCACCGGCGTGATTGGCCCGAGAGCATAGTCCGCGCGCTGACCCCATGTCAACCAAACGCCAGGTTGCGCCGGCTGCCGCCGGCCGTTCGCCTGAATCACGGCCGCAGATCAGGAATGTTGACACGTGGAAGTACGGACCAGTAAGATTCCCGCCTATCTGCCGGTGGTTCGCTGATCCTTTGCGGGTTTTTCGAAACGGGAGACCGAGGATGAAAAGAGTTCTGTGGGCCGCGTTGATTCTTGCCATCACCCTGTCTTTTGATACGCCCGGCGCTTGGGCGCAAGCTCCAGCTGGCGGCGCTGCCGCCGCTCCCGCAGGCGCCCCGGCCGCGCCTCAGGGCCGCAAGAAGCGCGTCGCCGTCTTCGACTTCGACTTCACGACGATCCCGCCTGCCATCGTTGCTCAACTGGGAGCCAACGTCGATATCGGCAAGGGCGTGACGAACCTTCTGGTCAAGTACCTGGTCCAGGACGGCACGTACTCCGTGATCGAGCGGAACGCGCTGGACAAGATCCTGTCCGAGCAGAATTTCTCGAATAGCGATCGCGCGAATCCCAACTCCGCCGCGAAAATTGGCAAGATTCTGGGCGTGGACGCGATTATCGTCGGCAGCATCACGCAGTTCGGTAACGAAACCAAGAATACCGGCGTGGGCGGCGGTGGTGGCGGATTCGGCGGCTTCGGCATCGGCGGATTCAAACACTCGAACAGCAAAGCGATCGTGAACATCGACGCGCGTATCGTCGATATCGACACGGCCGAGATTCTGGGCGTGGCCGAGGGCCACGGCGAATCCTCCCGGTCCAGCACTTCGCTGACCGGCGGCGGAGGCAACTGGCGCGGGTTCGGCGCCGGAAACGTCGACTTTGGTTCGAGCGATTTTCAGGAAACGATCCTCGGTGAGGCAGTCAAGGCGTCAGTCGAGCAGATGAGCGCTGGTCTGATCGCCGATGCCCCCAAGCTCCAGGCTCGCACGATCATCGTATCGGGACTCGTGGCTGCCGTCGACGGCGGGCAGGTCGTTCTCAACGTCGGCGCGAAGGCCGGTCTGAAGGTGGGCGATCAGCTGTCGGTTGAGCGCGTGACCAAGGAAATCAAGGACCCGGCGACCGGTCAGGTGATCCGCAGGCTCGCGACTCCGGTGGGCGTGGTGAAAGTGACCGACGTGGACGACATCTCCGCGGTCGCTTCCCCGGTTTCCGGCGCCGGTTTCAAAGTCGGCGACGCCGTCAAGACCGTCACGCAGTAGCTCGAAGCGGCACTTGGATGGCGTCGGTTCCGGGCGCCCGGAATTTCTTCTCTATCGCTCCCCCGGCGGGATGTACCGGCGCGTTTGCACGCGGCGCTGATCCGGCTCGGGAGCCGACTCGACTCCGCTGACCACTTCCGCCTCGTAGCTCTGTCCTTCCTCGGACAGCTCCTCGACACTCTCGGAATCGATGTACTCGCCCCGCGACAGCCCCTGTATGTCGCCCGACTGGCCCGCGGCGCCCGCTCCCACGCCTCTCCCCGCGGGCTGAACGGGAGGTTCGTATGAGTTGGGTCCGCGCACACGCCGCTTCGCGCGCTTGGCCTTCTTCAGCCGTTTCGGTTTCGCGCGCGCAGACGCCTTCTTCTTGCGGGTCGCCGGCTTCTTGCGCGATTTCTTCTTTTTCGCCATCGTGATTTGCCCCTTCCCGTTTCTGCGGCTTCAGCTATGAGCGCAACTCGGCTTATTGCATCGGCTCCATCGGCAGGCCAACGTAATTCTCCGCCAGCGTCTGCTGCGCCGCGTGCGAGCCGGTGACGTAGTCCAGCTCGGCCAGCTGCCGCCGCCGGTCAAACGCGTTGTCCGTATCGAACAAGTGCAGCATCGACGTCATCCACCACGAGAATCTTTGCGCCTTCCAGACCCGCCGCAAAACTTTTGCTGAATAACCGTCCAGCAGGTCGCGGCGCCCGGAAGTGTAGAATTCCTTCAGCGCCTTCGAAAGCACCAGCACATCCGCGGCAGCCAGATTTAAGCCCTTGGCTCCCGTCGGCGGCACGATATGCGCCGCATCCCCTGCCAGAAAGAGTTTCCCGTGTTGCATCGGCTCGACCACGAAGCTCCGCATTCCCGTCACGCCCTTCTGGAAAATCTTCCCCTCTGTTAGCTTCCATTTCGGATCCGTTGACGCGAGCCGCAGTTGCAATTCCTTCCAGATTCGCTCGTCCGGCCATTCGTTGATGTCTTCGTCGGGCTTGCACTGAAGGTAGAGCCGGCTGATTTGAGGCGTGCGCATCGTCAGCAGCGCAAATCCGCGCTCGTGGAGCGCGTAGATCAGCTCCTCTGACGAAGGCGGCGCCTCGGCCAGAATCCCCAGCCAGCCAAACGGGTAGACGCGGTCGTACACCCTCAGCTGGCCCTCCGGAATCGACGGCCGGCACACGCCGTGAAAACCGTCGCATCCGGCGATGAAGTCGCACTCGATCTCTTGTGGTTCGCCGTTCGCGCGGAATCGTATCTTCGGACGTGCCTTCGAATCGGCGTCGCCGAAGTCGTGGATGCTCGCGTCTTCCGCCTCGAAGACGATTCGTCCGCCGGCGGCGAGACGCGCATCGAAGAGGTCCGCCACCACTTTGTTTTGAGGATAGACGATGATGCAGCGGCCGTTCACCAGCTGATCGAAATCGAATCGATGCGTGCGCCCCGCGAACCGGAACATCACGCCGTGGTGGTACATCCCTTCGCGCCTCAGCCGGTCCCCGACTCCCGTTTCGATCATCAGGTCCGCCGTGCCCTGCTCCAGCACGCCCGCGCGCACGCGGTCTTCCACGTATTGTCGCGTGTGGCGTTCGACCACGATCGAATCGATGCCGTGCAGATGCAGCAGATGCGACAACAATAGCCCCGCCGGCCCTGAGCCGACGATTCCTACCTGCGTGCGCAACATACCGCTCCCCCCGTGCAAGCGGGCTTATTCTACATTCAACTTGCAATGCCGGCAGATCAAACTAGAATGTCCGAACGTTTCGCCCAGAATGGGCTCCCAGGTTCCCGGCGAGGAGAGCTTGGGAGTCCGGGTCCCGCCGATTTGGGCGGTGGGACCGGGAGCGCGAACAGCGCTCGTCACTTTTCCCGAGTTGCTTTTTGGACTGACGCCTGTTGCGGAGGCTCGCAATGCCGACGGAGCGAAAGTTCTACGGCTGGAAACTGGTTGGCGCGCTGGCATCGATGGATTTCCTGAATCTCGGATTTCCGTTCTACATCGGCGCGGTCATCAATCCCTACATGCTGCAGCACATCGCGATGAGCCGCAGCACGTTCGGCTTTGGCTCCACTCTCGTGAACCTCTTCGTCGGCCTTCCTTCCACGCTCGTGGCCATCTCCATTGCCCGGCGCGGCATTCGCTCGACGTACCTCGTCGGTTCCGCCCTCGTCTGCATCGGTTCTCTTTTTCTGGCCTTCGCCACAACCAAACCGTGGCACTTCCTGGTGGCCTACGGAGTGGTCGTTGGCTGCGGCATCTGCTTCGGTGACATCATTTGCGGCAGCACGGCGGCCGCCCGCTGGTTTGAGCGCTATCGCGGGCGCGCTGTCGGCCTCGTGCTCAGCGGCTCCGGAATCTGTGGACTGATGGCGCCCCTCATGGACAAGTTCCTGCTTGCCCACGGAGGCAATTGGCGCCTTGGCTGGGAAATCGGCGCCGCCGGCGCGGTCCTCGCGGGTATTATCGCTTTGCTCTTCGTCAGAGAGCGCCCCGAAGATCTCGGCCAGTTGCCCGACGGCGGTCCCAAAGCGGACGCCGGCTCGCAGCGCGAGCATGCGCCCAGCAAGCTGGTCACCCACTACCAGTGGACCGCAGGCGAGGCGTATCGCACCCGCAGCTATTGGCTCGTCGTGCTCGCCGGCCTTGCGGCACAGTTTCCATTTTTTCTTTTCGTGCCGCACTGGGTGCTCCACCTGGAAAGCACCGGAATTCCGTCCGGCGCTGCGGCCTTTTCGATGAGCCTGATGCCCGTATCCTGCATCGCGGGCCGCTTGATCGGCGGCTGGCTGATGGATACGATGAACGCGCGCGTCGCGTTCCTGATCGGGCTGTCCTGCTATCTCTTTGGCTCGCTTGCGGCGCTTCGCGTGGGACCGGACTCGCTCTGGATCGCCGATACCGCCGCCGTCTTGTACGGAATCGCGATCGGCTGGACCTTCACCTGTATGACGACGTGCGTTGCGCACTACTTCGGTCCCGCGGCCTTCCCGAAACTGGCGGGCACTCTGCTGTTCTGGACGTCCGGCGGCGCGTCCCCCGCGGCCTGGGTCGGCGGAAGGATTTTCGACGTCTACGGCGGCTACGCGCATGCGTGGCAGTTGAATATCGCCATCACCGTGATCGGCATCGTCGCCATCCTGTTTGCCGCGATGCCGCATCACCGCACCGAAACAACTGCTGTCGCCGGAGCCGCGTGAGTCCGGCGATCGCATAGGAGACCCCCAGTGCCCGAGAAGAAAAGTTTCTACGGATGGAAGCTTGTCGCCGTTCTTTTCATCCTCGATTTCATCAACATGGGATTCCCCTATTACGGCGGCACCATCATCAACAGCTACATGATCGACGCCATCCAGATGAAGCGCAGTACCCTGGGCCTGGGCTTCACCATCCTCAATCTCTTTGTCGGGCTCGCCGCGATCTTCGTGGCCATGGCCATCGTGAAATGGGGCATTCGCAAGACCTTCATCATCGGCTCCTGCATCATCGGTTCGAGCGCGCTCTTCCTCGGTTTCCTCGCGTCCAAGCCCATTGATTACCTTATCGCCTTCGGCGTGGTCAACGGCACGGGCATGAGTTTCGCGACGCTCGTTCCCTGCGCCACCGGCGTCACCCGCTGGTTTCGCCGTTACCGCGGCGCCATGATGGGTCTCACGCTCTCCGCCTCTGGAATCTCTGGCCTCTTCCTCCCTCTGCTTCTGGATAAGTTGGTGCGCGAAGGCGGCGGCAATTGGCACGTCGGCTGGCGCATCGTCGCCGGTGCCATGGTCGTCTCCGGACTGATCGCGTTTCTCTTCGTTCGCGAAAGCCCCGAATCCATGGGACAGACCGTCGACGGCCTTCCGGAGGAGCACCAGGCGCAGCCTTCACGCACGGACGCCTTGGCCACCAAACACGAATGGACTGCCGGAGAAGCCTATCGGAGTTCGGCCTACTGGCTTCTCGCCATCGCTGGCATCGCCGCCACATTCCCCTATTTCCTCTTTATCGCGCATTGGAAGGAACATCTCACGGGATTGGGGATCACATCCGCGAAGGCCGCCTTCGGAATCAGCCTGCTCACTTTCGGCACGCTCGGCGGCCGCTGGCTTGGCGGCCTGCTCATGGACTTTCTGAATGCGCGCCTGGTTTTCGTTCTCGGCGGGAGCCTCTACTTCATCAGCTCCTACCTGGCCTTCACATCGAACGCCGGCGCTCTGGAACTGGCCTACGTCGCCTCCGCACTTCAGGGCATCGCCTATGGCTGGACGTATAGCTGCACCAATACGATGGTCGGCCATTACTATGGCCGCAAAGCCTATCCGAAATTGAGCGGCATGTTCATCTTCCTCACATCCGCCATCGCGTCGCCCGCGGGCTACGTGGGAGGCATGATCTTCGACCGCTACGGAAGCTACGCGAAATCGTTCGAGCTTGACGCCGTGCTGGCCGCCGTCGGAATCTTCGCGATTCTGTTCGCCTCCATGCCTGCGCCGCGCGAGAGCGTTCCCGTCATGGCCGCCAGAGCCGAAGCGGTTAGCGCCTCGTAGGATCTCCCGGGCGGGCGTCATCCTGAGCGGAGTCCCGGCGCGCGAAGCGCGAAACCGGAACGCACTCGAAGGATCTCTCTTGCAGCCGACGATTCGGGGACAACGGAGCTCACAGATGATTCGACGCCGTGAATTCGTGAAGTCATCTCTGCTTGGCGCAGCCGCCCTGGCATCTCCGCTCGCTCGCGCGGCATTCGCGGCAGGCACGCGCGAGCGCAACACCATCGTCAAGACCAATCTCGGGATGGTTCGCGGAGTGCTCGACTCAGACGTCTACTCGTTCAAAGGCATTCACTACGGCGCCTCGACCGAAGGCGCGATGCGCTTCATGCCGCCTCAGCCGCCCAAGCCATCGACCGAAACGTTCGACGCGCTTCAATACGGCACGATGGCGCCGCAGAATCTTTCCGCCGCCACCGGCTCGGACATCCGCGTTGCCATGGGCGACATCTTCGGGCCCGGCGGCGTCGGCGAAGACTGTCTCGTCCTCAACGTCTGGACGCCCAGCACCAGCGCTGGCAAGCGGCCCGTGATGGTCTGGCTGCACGGCGGCGGCTACACCGGCGGCTCCGACGGCGCGCCCACCTACGACGGCGCGAATCTCGCGCGCAAGCAGGATGTGGTCGTGGTCGGCATCAACCACCGCCTCAATGTCTTCGGCTATCTCTATCTCGGCAAGATCAGCGGGAAGTACGCCGACTCAGGCAATGTTGGCATGCTCGATTGCGTACTCGCGCTCCAGTGGGTGCGCGACAATATCGCGCATTTCGGCGGCGATCCGTCAAACGTCACGATCTTCGGCGAATCCGGCGGCGGAGGAAAAGTCAGCACGCTGATGGCGATGCCTCCGGCGAAAGGTTTGTTCCACAAAGCGATCGTCGAAAGCGGCTCCACGCTGCGCGTCAGCACCGCCGACGAAGCCGATGCCGCGGCACGCAAGTATCTCGCCAAGCTGAACGTCGCGCCCGATCATGTGGACGATCTCGCGAAGGTGCCGATGGCGGACATGCTGAACGCGCTGCGCGACATGACCGGGCCGAATTCGATTCGCCTCGGTCCTGTCGTCGACGGCCGCTCCCTGCCTCGCCATCCGTTCGATCCCGATGCGCCCGCACAGTCCGCGAACATTCCGATGCTCATCGGCACGAACGGCACCGAATCCACCGCGCTGCTCGGCATCGCGGATGCGTCGTTGTTTTCGCTCGACGAAGCCGGCATGCGCGCGAAGCTGAAATCCTATCTGCACCTCGCGGATGACTCCCAGCTTGACAGCCTGATCGCCACCTATAAGAAAGGCCGCCCGGGCGCGACGCCGAGCGACATCTACTTCGCCGTCACCACCGACCGCATGATGCGCATCAACGCCGTCACGCAAGCCGAACGCAAGGCGGCCCAGCACGCCGCGCCCGCCTACATGTACATCTTCGACTGGCGCAGTCCCGTGCTCGGCGGCAAGCTGCGCTCGTCGCACGGCATGGAGCTGGGATTTGTCTTCGACAATACGGACAAGACCGCGGGAATGAACGGCGCCGCTTCCGATGTCGCGCCTCTTGCCGCGAAAGTCAGCGCCGCGTGGGCCGCCTTCGCGCGCCACGGGAACCCGAGCCACGCCGGCCTGCCGAAATGGCCCGCCTACGACACGAAAACTCGCGCCACCATGATCTTCAACGACGAATGTAAGGTCGCGAACGATCCCGGCCGCGACGAGCGCCTCGCCATCTCCGCTCTGCCTACTGCCTAAGTCCGAAGCTTGCGGCGGTTTCGTAGGGGCACGGCACGCTGCGCCCGGCACTGATTCTTGGCGAGACGCTGCCCATTCGCCTGTTCGGTTTGAGCCTTAGATGTGGCGCCGGGCTTTAGCCCGGCATCCTCGGTGTTCTACAGCTGAATCTTCGAGAAGAAATAGCTCCCGATCGCGAGCAGCAGCGCGGTCAGCAGGGTCACGACCACCAGATCCGTCGTCAATCCGAACGCGAACTGATTGATCAGCGCGCCTCGCAGCCCGTCCACGCCGTAGCTCAGCGGATTCAGCCGCAGAAGTATTTTCAATGCCCGCGGCAATCCGGCCACTGCAAAAATTGCTCCGGAAAAAAAGAACAGCGGCATGATCAGAAAGTTCATGATCAGCGGAAATCCCTGCATGTCCTGCAGCACCGAGCCGAATACCGTCCCGATTCCCGCGAACAGCAGCGCGATCATGAACATGAAAAAGATCGCGAGCGGCACGTGGGTCGAGCTGACGATCCGGAATCCCGCAATCAGGCAGATCACGAAGACGATCAGGCCCTGCACGAACGCCACGATCGCCCCGCCCAGCATTCGGCCCAGCACGATCTCCGTCCGCGAAACGGGCGCGACCAGCGTTTCCTTCAGAAACCCGAACTGGCGGTCCCAAAGAATCTCGATTCCCGAAAACACCGCATTGAAGAGGATCGCCATCGAGATGATTCCCGGCGACAGGAAACTGATGTAGTTCCCCTGCCCGGCGCGCGCGAACATCGCCCGCAATCCGAAGCCCAGCGCGACGAGAAACAGGATCGGCTGTCCAAGAGACCCGATGATGCGAGCCGGCGACCGCACGTACCTCTTCAGTTGCCGCAAACAGAGAATGTAGATGGCTTTCATCGCCTTCCTCCGCCTCTCCACGCCCGCCCCATCATTCGCATGCGATCCACCGCGTTGGCTTCTTCCTCGCGGATCGCGTGCCCGGTGAGCGCTATGAAGGCGTCCTCCAGATTCCCGCACTTCGTGCGTTCCTTCAGCGCCGCCGGCGTGTCCTGCGCCACGATTTTTCCGTGATCGATCACCGCCACTTCGTTCGCCACGCGGTCGGCCTCGTCCATGTAGTGCGTCGTGAAGAAAACGGTCACGCCCTCGTCTTTGCTCAGCTGCTGGATGTAGCCCCAGATGTGGTTCCGCGTCTGCGGATCGAGACCGATCGTCGGCTCGTCCAGAAAAAGAATCCGCGGCGTGTGCAGCAGCGCCCGCGCCACCTCGAGCCGCCGCTTCATGCCCCCTGAGTACGTCTTCACCAGATCTTTCTTCCGCTCGCCCAATCCCACGAAATCCACCAGCGCCTCGATTCGTTTGTGCCGTTCGCTCCGCGGCACGCCGTAAAGGATTCCGTGCAGGTCCATGTTTTCGTACGCGGTCAATTCGTCGTCGAGGCTCGGGTCTTGAAACACGATGCCGAACGACCGCCGCACCTGCTTCTGCTCGCGTGTCGGATCGTGCCCGTTCACGCGGATCGATCCGCTGGTCGGATCGAGCACCGTCGTCAGCATCTTGATCGTCGTCGTTTTCCCCGCGCCGTTCGGGCCGAGAAAGCCGAAGATTCTCCCCTCGGGCACGGTGAACGACACGTGGTTCACCGCGCAAAATTCCCCGTAGTTCTTCACAAGGTCCTGGACTACGATCATTTCACCCATTGTGTTTTCCCGTTGCCCCGGCTGGCGAATGCCCAAAAGTGGTGAGACAGGATACGATGTATCCCGCAGGCCGGGCAATTGGTTATAACGGCGCGCCGGGGCCGGGAGTTACGCGCAAATCGCCCGGCCCGGGCAGTCCGGGAGGCTTGAAACGGTGACCACAGTCCGAGAAGCGACCTACGAGGTCCTGAGCGACCTCGGCATGACCAGGATCTTCGGTAATCCCGGTTCGAGCGAACTGCCGTTTCTTAAGGATATGCCGCCCGGCTTCGAATACATCCTCGGCCTCCACGAACGCGTTGCGGCGGGCATGGGGCTCGGCTACGCGCTGGGTCGCAACGAGGCCGCGTTCGTGAATCTCCATTCCATCGCCAGCGCCGGCAACGGCCTGTCCGCGCTGATCGACGCCCACTATCTCCATGCGCCGCTCGTCGTCACCACGGGCCAGCAGGACCGCCGCCAGATCATGGCCGAGCCGTTTCTGGTCAGCCGCGCCGTCGACGTCGTGAAGCCCTACGTGAAATGGGCGTGCGAGCCGCTCCGCGCCGAAGATGTCCCCGCCGCCATCGCTCGCGGTTATCACCTCGCCATGCAGCCTCCGCGGGGCCCGGTCTTCATCTCGATTCCGATGGACGACTGGAACAAGCCGTGCCAACCCGTCGTCGCGCGTCGCGTCACCCAGTCGGTGTCGCCCGATACCCCCGCGCTCGATGAAATCGTTCGCGCGATCGATTCGAGCAAGAAACTCGCGCTGGTCGCCGGGTCGCAGATCGAGGAGGACGGCGCGTGGAATGGCGTGATCGCGCTCGCCGAGCGGCTGAACGCGGACGTTTACGCGGAGCCGATCGCTCCGCGCTGGACCTTCCCGCGCAGCCATCGGCTGTTCCGCGGCGGCTTGCTGCCCGCTCAAAAGCCTCTCGCCGATCAACTCTCCGCCTACGACACGGTCGTTGTTCTCGGCGCGCCCGTGTTTCTCTACTACGCGTTTGTTCCCGGCAATGCCATCGCGCCCGGAACGAAGCTTTTTCAGATCACCAACTCGCCGCAGGACGCTTCCACGGCTCTCGCCGGGACCAGCATCGTCGGCAACGTCGCCGTCGCCGCAAAGTACCTCGCCGCCCGCGTGAAGCCGGTCGATCGCAGCGTCGCGCCATGTCCGCCTGCGCCTGAGCCGAAGCCCGAGCATCCGATGACGTGCGCCTATCTCTTCCACGCTCTCAACAAACGGATGCCGCCTGACGCCATCCTCGCGGAGGAATGTCCGTCATCC
This sequence comes from Verrucomicrobiia bacterium, assembly GCA_035500255.1. Lineage (GTDB taxonomy): Bacteria > Acidobacteriota > Terriglobia > Acidiferrales > UBA7541 > Palsa-295. The sequence continues at coordinate 20,589 of DATJXJ010000039.1, forward strand.
AAGGGCGACCTCGACCGTTACGTCAAGCTCGACGAGCCCGGGTCCTTCTACTCCGTTCGCAGCGGCATTCTCGGCTTCGGCGTGCCTGCGGCCGTGGGTTTGCAACTGGCAAATCCGAAGCGACGCGTGGTTTGCCCTGTAGGAGACGGCTCGCTTCAATATTCCGTTCAAGCGCTGTGGTCGGCCGTGCAGTGCAAGGCGCCGGTCGTCTTCGTGGTCGTACAAAACGGAAACTATTCAGCGCTCAAGGGCTTCCGCGACTTCACCAAAGTCGGCGCGAACGTCCCCGGCATCGACATTCCCGGAATCAATGCGGCGCTCATCGCGCAGGGCTACGGAATGAAAGCGCGTGAGGTGGATCGCCCCGAAGATCTCGAGCCCGCATTGAAGTGCGCGTTCGACTCGAACGAGCCCCACCTGATCAGCGTCAACGTCCAGTCCGGCGGGCAGAAAACGATGGGCATGGACCAGTCCGTGAATCCCCCGAATTACGGCTAGCGGCGCATCCGGGGCGGTCAACCTCGGAGTGCTCTTTGCAGTTTTTCGAACGTAGTCTGCAAATCCTCAGGCTCGACGCGCGTTTCTCCCGTCACCGTCATGAAATTCGCGTCGCCGGCCCAGCGCGGCAGGACGTGAAGATGCAGATGCCCCGTGACGCCCGCGCCCGCCGCCCGCCCCAGATTCATGCCCAGGTTGTAGCCTTCGGGACGGTACGTCTTTCCCAGCGCGATCTGCACTCGCTGCGCCAGGCGCATCATTTCCGCCAGCGTCTCCGGCTCCGCCGCGTCGAGATTGGCCACGTGCGCGTACGGCACCACCATCACGTGGCCGCTCGTGTAGGGATACTTGTTGAGAATGACGAAGTTCTTCTCGCCGCGCAGCACGATCAGCATCCGCTGATCGTCATTGGCCGCCAGCGCGTCGCAGAAAATGCACCGGTCGTCCTTGGACGCGTCCGCGACGTAGCGATAGCGCCACGGCGTCCAGATGTAGTCCATTCGGCCTAGTCCCGCGCGCCGGGAGAGGAGGAGCCCGCCGCGGTGCTGGCCGCCTGCGGATTGTTGACGTAGTCCTTCAGTTCCTTGCTGGGTTTGAAGAAGGGAATTTTCTTCGGCGGCACTTCCACTTTCGCGCCGGTCTTCGGATTCCGTCCCGTGCGACCGCGGCGCTGGCGCGTGCGAAAGCTCCCGAAGCCGCGGATTTCGATCTTGTCGTCCGCTTGCAGCGCGCTGATGATGCTCTCGAAGATCGTCTCGACGACAGCCTCAGATTCCTTGCGCGGCAGTTCCGTGACCCGGGTTACTTCCTCTACGAGATCCGCCTTCGTCATCGTGTGCTCTACGTTTGCCTGCTCTGCCGCAGCCATCGGTGGAAGGCCTCCTCTCGCAAACCGCTGATTCCGTGGGCCGTCGGGGCGCCGGGACCACGCCCTGCACAATCTCTCCTTACCATCAATCCAAGGCTAGGTAAATGTCTTTTCTTCCCGGCAGATGCGCCGCCCCGTGCGCGCTGCTAGGAAGATTGCCGCTTGGCCAGAATGGCGTCGCCGATGGTAGCCGTCGGCGAGGATTTCGACGAGCGAAACGACTGCATCTCATCCCGCTCGGCCTGTTTCTGCGCGGCTCGATAGCTCAAGCTGATCTTGTGCTGCTCCGGTTCCAAACGCAGAATCTTGAAGTCGTATTCCTGCCCTGGCGTCAGAACCGATGTGACGCGCGCGTCCCGCGGCGCCTTCGTCTTGTCGCGCTCACCCTTCGGCCGCCGCTCCTCAATTTCCGAGATGTGGCAGAGCCCCTCGATTCCCTGCGCCAGCTCCACGAAGGCCCCGAAATCCGTCGCTCGCGCGACCTTGCCCTTGACCACATCGCCGATCTTGTTCGCGGTGAACCAGTTCGCCCAGATGTCGTTCACCTGCTTGATCCCGAGCGACAATCGGCGGTTCTGCGAATCCACCTTCAGCACCTTGGCCTCGACTTTGTCGCCCTTCTTGAACTTTTCGCTCGGATGCTTGATCCGCTCCGTCCAGCTGACGTCGCTGATGTGGATCAGCCCTTCCATGCCCTCTTCGAGTTCGACGAACGCGCCGAAATCCGCCAGGTTGCGAATGCGGCCGCTGACGATCGACCCCACGGGATACTTTTCCGCGGCCGCTTCCCACGGATCGGGCAGCGTCTGCTTCAGTCCCAGTGAGATCCGCCGCTGGTCCGTTTTCACCTCAAGCACCGCGACCTCGACCTCGTCGCCCACCTTCACGATCTTCGACGGGTGCTTGACGTGCTTCGACCAGCTCATCTCGCTCACGTGCACGAGTCCCTCGACTCCCGGCTCGACTTGCACGAACGCGCCGTAGTCCGTCACGCCCACCACCTTGCCGTGAACGCGCGTTCCCGCAGGAAATCGCTCCGGAACCGTCGCCCACGGATCGGGCAGCAATTGTTTCCGGCCGAGCGAAATTCGCTGTTTTTCCTTGTCGAATTTGAGGATCTGAACCTCAATCTCCTCGCCGGGCTGCACCACCGAAGACGGATGCGGCGCGCGTCCCCACACGAGGTCGCTCACATGCAGCAGGCCGTCCATTCCGCCCAGATCGACGAACACTCCGTAGTCCGTAACGTTCTTCACGCGCCCGGTGACCGCCATTCCCTCCGTCAAAGTGGACGCCAGCGCCTCGCGCTTCGCCTTTTGGTCCTCCTCCAGAATCGCGCGCCGGCTCACCACCACGTTGCCGCGCTTGCGGTTCAGCTTCAGGACGCGCACTTCGATTTCGCGGTCCTTCCACGCTTCCAGATCGTGCACCGGACGCAGCTCGATCTGCGATGCCGGCAGGAACGCGCGCACGCCGATATCGACCACCAGGCCGCCCTTGATTCGCTCCGCGATCTTTCCCGTGATGCTCGAATGTTCTCGATAGGCCTTCTCGATTCGTTCCCAGACGCGCCGCCGGTGCGCTCGCGCGTACGACAGCAGGACGTAGCCATCCTTTTCATCGTGCAGCCGTTCGACTTCGATCGTCTGCCCTTCGCCGAACTCGATCGGGGTTCCCGTGTCCAGGAACTCCTGCGCGGGCACCAGCCCTTCGAATTTCCCGCCCACATCCACCACGACGCCCGCTTCCGTCACCGCCAGCACCCGTCCGTCGAAAATCTCTCCCTCCGCCGCTGCTTGCGGCGTGGAAAACTGGTCGAGGAGCTGGTCCATCGACTCGGACGATTCCGCCGCCTCCGCTGCGGCTTCGGTTGTCTCGCTGGTGGAGCCTTCCGCGGCGGCAGCAGCCTCCGGCACAGATGGGGTCTCCTCCGTCGAAGCAACTGCGCTCGGAGCGCTCTCGACAGCCTGCGGCTCCCGCGCCATTGCGGCGGCGGCACCGCCTCCGACGCCTTGGGCGGTCACTCCCAATGCTGGGCTCGACGAGCTTTCGGCTCCGGCCGCAGCATATTCGGCCTCGATAGCGGAAGGTGGTAGGTTGTTGTCGTGTTCGGGTGACATACGGAACGGCCTCCGTGCGGATTCTGCCCCGTTTGCCGAGTGCGCGGCCTGGTTACTCCACCCACCCGGGCGAGAGCAAAGAAGGGGACAGCGCGCCCACGTCAGACGCGATGTCGGAGAAATCATACGCGCCTGCTTCCGGCGTTGTCAACAAAACCGAGTGTACGCTGCGTGAACGCGCCCGACCCCCGCACGCTGATCGGACCTGCGGATGTGGTACATTTGCCTGCCGATGCGGATCTTCGTCCTCGGGGCGGGCGGTACAGGCTCCCTTCTCGCTCATCTCCTCGAACGCCAGGGACACACCGTCTGGTGCGGCGACCGCGACACCGACCGGGCCCGCCGCTTTCTCGGGAAAAAAAGCAAGATCGAGACCGTCGAAACGAACGCCCGCAACCTCTGGTCGATCGTTCGCGCCGCGCGCGGTGCGAACCTGATCGTCAACGCGCTGCCCGCTGTCTTCAACAACATCATCCTGCGCGCCGCGCTCCGCCTGCGCGCGCATTATCTCGACCTGAATTCACACCTCACGCATCATCCGTTCCGGCCGGAGCAGTTTCGGTATCACAAACGGTTCCTCGCGAAGAACCGCGTGGCGCTCATCTGCGCGGGTGCCGCGCCCGGCCTCACCAACCTTCTCGCCCAGCGCGGTTCCGAGCTGCTCGATTCGGTCGAGGCCGTCCACATCCGGCTGTACGAGAGCACGGAGAGCAAAGACCCGATCTCGACCTGGTCGGCCGATGTGGCATACGACGAGGCCACTTCGCTGCCTCGAATCTATCGCAACGGCAAGTTTGGGCTCGCCAAGCGCTTTGACGAGCGCGAGATTTTTCGCTTTCCGCCGCCCATCGGCGCGACGCCGGTTTTCCTCGCCGCGCAGGATGAAGTCTGCATGCTGCCCTACATCATCAAGATGCGCGACGCCGACGCCAAAATCGGCGGAAACGACATCGAGCGCCTGCGGCGTTGGTACCGGCAGGGGCGTTTGCACCGCTCGGCTGGCATCGTGCGCAAACGGTTTCCGGAGACGCTTACGCCGCGCCGCGTCGCGAAACTGATCCGCAAGGGCCTGCTCGAAAACGCCCGGTTCGCCGCCGCGGTGCTCGTTCGCGGCACGAAAAATGAGGAGCCTCTGCTGATCCGCTGGGATGCGAGCTTTCCCACGCTCTATCAGATTCGGCAGCGTGGATTGATCTCGACTCCGATCGCCTACGCAACGGCCCATCTGGCGGCGATTTTCATCAGGCATTTTCCGCGCGATTCCGCCGGCGTGATCGGCCCCGCCGCGTTGTCTCTCGAAGCGCGGCGCGCGATCCTCGCGGACGCACGCTCGCGCGATTTCCGCATCGCTCTCAAGATCACCCGCCTCAAGAAGCAGGAAGAAGAAGAATTCTAGCTCCCCCGGTTTGACCGGATGCGAGCCGGCCCGCTATAATCGGCTTTTCGATAGAGATTCCGCAGGGAAACTCCAGAGCACAATTCAGGGAGCGGTCATGATTAAGGCAACACTTCTGCGTTCGGGGATGATCATCAAGCACGAGGGCGATCTCTACGCCGTCTACAACGTCGACCACCGGACGCCCGGCAACAAGCGCGCCGCCATGCAGACCAAGATGCGCAACCTCCGCACCGGTGCGATGATCGACTACCGGTTCCGCGCCGAGGACGTCATCGACAAAGTCACGGTCGATGAAATCGAGTTCGAGTACCTCTACAGCGACGGCGAAGGCCATCACTTCATGAACAATGAGAACTACGAACAGATCGCGCTGCAGAACGACATCGTCGGCGACGCCAAGGACTACCTCATCCCGAACATGCCCGTGAAGATTGAGTACCACGACGGCAAGCCGATCGGCGTGCTCCTGCCGGATACGGTCGACCTCACCGTCGTGGAGACGGAGCCCAGCATCCAGAAGGCGACGGCCAGCGCGGTGATGAAGCCCGCGAAGCTCGAGACCGGACTCGTCATCAACGTCCCTCCCTTTGTCGGCGAAGGGGACAAAGTGAAGGTCGACACGTCGGAAGGCCGCTACATCCAGCGCGTGCAGTGACGCTCCGACGAGCATGGTCATCCTGACCGGGGTGATCCGAGTCTCTTTTTTCCGCTGATGGCGGGTCGGATCACGAAGTCGAAGCGACTTCTTGCAGCGCGCCGCCGGAGACCACATGACAATTCCTCGCACCGTCGCCGCGATCGTTTTTCTGATCGCAGCGACTGTGCGCCTCGCCGCTTCGCCGCAGGCGCGGCCCGGCGACCGGCCCCTGCCGGACATCCCCACTCTTCTCCGCGACGTGAACAAGAATCAGAACGCGGTCGAGGAAATCCGCAAGCTCTACACCTGCCACCTCGCCGAAGAGGAGGACAAGGTCGACTCAAACGGCGCCGTGAAGTCGCGCGTCGTCAAGGACTACGACGTCTTCTACGTCGGCGACGACCAGGTTCGCCATCTGCTGGCGAAGGACGGCAAGCCCCTGGAAGGTGGCGACAAGATGGACGAGGACGCCCGCTTCAACAAGCAGTTCGACAAACGGAAGAAGCAGCAGGCCGAGCTCGCCGCCGACCCGAAGAAGCAGGCCAAGAAGCAAGAAGAGGACGAGGCGCAGATTTCCGACTTCCTTCGCGCCGAGGTCTTCACGAATCCGCGCCGCACCACGTTTCGCGGCGAGGAAGTGATCGCCTTCGACTTCAGCGGCAACCCGAACTACAAGCCGAAAAAGCGCATCGACGGCATCATCCAGAAACTTTCCGGCGTCCTGTGGGTCGACGAGCAGGCGCGGGAAATCGCCCGCCTGGAAGCGCGCTTCGTCGAACCCGTGCATTTCGGCGGCGGTCTGGTCGCGTCGCTCGCCAAAGGCTCGAATTTCGTCTTCGAGCAGGAGCGGGTCAACGGCGAGGTCTGGCTTCCGTCCTACGCCGAAGTCCATCTCGCCGGCCGCGTCGTTTTCTTCAAGCTGCGGCAGAATTTCATCGACCACTACAGCGAGTACAAGAAATTCCGCAGCGGCGGCGCCGTGATCCGCACCGTCGGCCCATCCAATCCGAACTGACGATCCCACAGGAGGGGCTCCCCGGTCGACGGTCAGTCGAGCCGGGGAGATCGGATCGTCATCCCGAGCGAGCAACGCGAGCCGAGGGATCTCTCTTGGAGTCGCCGTGATGTAAGCCTGCATCCGCGAAAACACGGCGAAATATCGCATCGACGGCGCGCAACTGGCGCTTCAGATCGAAGGTGTGCGCGAGCGCCTTTTCGTCGAGGAATCCGCGGATGTTCGGATCGGCGGCGACGCGGTCCTTGAAACTCGTTTCCGATTCCCATGCGGACATCGCGTGCGCCTGCACCCACTTGTAGGACTCTTCGCGCGGCGCGCCGTGCTCGACCAAATCCTGCAAAAGCTGCCCTGAAAAAACCAGGCCCTGCGTCGCATTCAGATTTCGCAGCATGCGCTCCGGAAACACTTTCATGTTGGCGACGATGTCCGCCGTGCGGTGCAGCATGTAGTCAACCAGGATCGTCGAATCGGGCAGAATCACGCGCTCGACCGAGCTGTGCGA
>DATJXJ010000040.1:0-26601 GCA_035500255.1 Verrucomicrobiia bacterium
GGAGATGGTGATGCCGGGGGACAACGTGAGCGCGGAGATCACGCTGATCACGCCGGTGGCGTTGGAGAAGGGGCTGCGGTTCGCGATCCGCGAAGGCGGCCACACGGTCGGCGCCGGCGCCGTCACCGAGATCATCGAGTAAACAACGATGCGCGAAATCATTACATTGCAGTGCAACGATTGCAAAAACCGGAACTACACGACTACGAAGAACAAGAAGAAACATACAGAACGACTTGAGACGCAAAAGTTCTGCAACACGTGCCGGAAGCATACGGCGCATAAAGAGGTCAAGTAGCTCCGTTGCACTCAGGGCCGCGCTTGGCCTGAAATCTCGGGCCTGCGACTCGAATTTCAGGGGAGTAGGTTCAACGGTAGACCATCGGTCTCCAAAACCGAGAGTGGGGGTTCGAATCCCTCCTCCCCTGCCAGTTTTGGAGGGGCAGGCGACGGAAGCCCGGCGCCGCCGGAAATTGAGGAACGGGTAGCGATCCATGGCGGAAGCACTGAAGCTGAAGGACGAGGGAATTCGCGACGGAGGCGGGAACGGCTCCGGCAATAAGATCGCCGCATGGCTGGGCGGTTTCGGAGAATACCCGCGGCGAATTCGGAGTTTTCTCCACGACGTGCGCGTGGAAATGAAGCAGGTGAACTGGCCCTCGCGCGACGATGTGTGGTCGACGACGATCGTTGTGACGGTGACCGTGGCCTTTTTCGGCGTCTATTTCTGGATCACCGACGGGATCTTCGGCCGGCTGTACATTCTGGTGAACAACTACTTTCACCATCACTGAGATGAACGACGTTATGGCAAAGCAGTGGTACATCGTGCACACCTATTCGGGGTTTGAGAAGAAGGTGAAGGAAAGCCTCGAGGGCCGGGTGCAGGCTTTCGGTTTGCAGGACAAGATCGGCCAGGTGATCATCCCGACCGAATCGGTGGTCGAGGTGCGCGGCGGCAAAAAGGTGATCTCGCCGCGAATGTGCTATCCGGGATACGTGCTCGTGGAAATGGACATGGACGACTACACGTGGCACGTCGTGCGGTCGACGCCAAAGGTCACGGGATTCGTGGGATCGGGACAATATCCGTCGCCTCTGACCGAAGAGGAAGTGCAGAACATTTTGAACCGCGCGACGACGACCGCAGAGAAACCGAAGCCGAAGCTCTCGTTTGAGCGCGGCGAAAAGGTCCGGATCGGCGAAGGGCCGTTCGCGAATTTCACGGGCGTGGTCGAGGAAGTGAACGCGGACCGAAGCACGCTGAAGGTCTCCGTGACGATTTTCGGCCGGTCGACGCCGGTGGAACTGGATTTCGCGCAAGTCGAGAAGGTCGCCTAGGAATCGGGGAAGGCAGAGATGGCAAAGAAAGTAAACGCAGTCGTGAAATTGCAGTTGCCGGCGGCGAAGGCGACACCGGCGCCGCCTGTGGGGACCGCCCTGGGACCACACGGGCTGAACATCATGGATTTTTGCAAGCAGTTCAACGCGAAGACGGCGAAAGAGCCGGACGGGATGATTTTCCCGGTGCTCGTGACGGTGTATAGCGACCGCACGTTTTCCTTCATCTTGAAGACGCCGCCAGCGTCGGAGCTTCTGAAGCGTGCCGCGGGAATCGTGAAAGGTTCACCCGAACCGAACCGCAACAAGGTGGCGAAGGTGACGAAGAAGCAGGTTGAGGAAATTGCGAAGACGAAGCTGCCCGACTTGAACACGACGAATCTTGCGTCGGCGATGCGGTCGGTGATGGGCACGGCGCGCAACATGGGCATTGAGGTAACAGACTAGATAGGCTCGAACTTCAGCGGCTAAAGCCGTCCGATTTCGAAGGTTTTGTCGTGGATGAAGCCACGACCCACAAAGATCTGGAGGTTGGAAAAAAGCGATGGGCCGCAGCGCAAAAGTGGGCGGAAAGAATATCGATCGCGCGCGCAAGCTCGTGGAGGCGCGGCCGTACGGTCTTGAGGAAGCGGCCGAACTGCTTCGCAAGGCGCATTTCGTGAAGTTCGACGAAACGGTCGAGCTGGTGCTGAATCTGGGCGTCGATCCGAAGCAATCGGACCAGATGGTGCGCGGCACCGTGGTGTTGCCGCACGGGCTGGGGAAGTCGAAGCGCGTGCTGGTGATCGCGAGCGGGGAAAAGGTTCGCGAAGCGCAGGAAGCGGGCGCGGATTTCGTGGGCGGAGAGGACGTCGTCCAAAAAATCACCGAGGGCTGGACCGATTACGAAGCCGTGATCGCGACGCCGGACATGATGAAGTCCGCCGGGCGTCTGGGCAAGGTGCTCGGGCCGCGGGGCCTGATGCCGAACCCGAAGACGGGCACGGTAACGTTTGAAGTGGCGAAAGCGGTGAAGGAAATCAAGGCCGGCAAAGTGGAGTTCCGCTTGGACAAGACGGGATTGATCCACACGTCGGTCGGGAAGATCAGTTTCCCGGCAAAGAACCTGGCGGAGAACGCGCAGGCACTGCTGGGGGCCGTGGTGAAGGCGAAACCCGCGGCGGCGAAGGGCAAGTACATCAAGAAAATCACGCTCACATCGACGATGGGCCCGGGAATCTCGATCGACTTGGCCGAGGCGGAAGCGGCGACGGCAGTAGCAGCGTAAGGAACTCAGGAGAGGGAGCGGTCGGCATGAAGAACAAGGCCGAAAAGAAGAAGCAGGCGGAAGATCTGAAGTCGCAGCTGGCGACCGTGTCCACGGTCATCCTGTCGACGTTTCAGGGGATCACCGTTGAAGACGACACGAAACTGCGCCGCGCGGTGGAAGCGGCGGGCGGCCACTACGAAGTTGTGAAGAACACCGTTGCGGAGCGCGCGGCAGCGGGAACTCCGACCGAAGGCCTACTGAAGAATTTGAAAGGGACGAATTCGATCGCGTACACGAAGACCGACCCTGTCTCGCTTGCGAAGGTCTTGACGAAGATCGCCAAGGACGTTCCGGCGTTTCAGTTCCGGGCCGGCTGGGTTGAGGGTCGCGTCATTTCGATTCAGGAGATCGGTCAGCTCGCGCAGCTTCCGAGCAAGGAAGAACTGATCAGCAAAATCATGTTCATGCTGAACGCTCCGGTGCAGCGGTTGGCGACGGCGCTGGCGGCGCTGCCGCGGAACCTGGCGGTGGTGACGAGTGAAGCGGTGAAGGCGAACAAGTTCGCGGGCGGAGGCGCGGCGCCAGAACAGGCGCCCGCGCCGGAAGCGGCGCAGTAGTCAAAGATTTTTCGAATCAACGGTTTCTCATCTTAGAGGGAGGATAGGGACAGCAATGGCTAGCAAAGTGGAAACGATCCTGGAGGAAATCAAGGGCCTGACGCTGCTGGAGGCTTCCGATCTAGTCAAGAAGATGGAAGAGGCCTTCGGCGTGTCGGCGGCGGCTGCTACGCCAGTGGTTATGGCGGGCGGCGCGGCGGGTGCGGGTGCGGCGGGCGCGCCAGCCGAAGAGAAGACGGAGTTCACGGTCGTTCTCACGGAAGTGGGCGCGAACAAGATCAACGTGATCAAGGCGGTCCGCGAAGTGACCAGCCTCGGCTTGAAGGAAGCCAAGGATTTGGTTGACGGCGCTCCGAAGACGGTGAAAGAAGGCGTCAACAAGGACGAAGCCGCCACGATCAAGAAGAAATTCGAAGAGGCCGGAGCGAAGGTCGAGATCAAGTAGTGGCAGCCCGCGTTCGGCCACGCGGCGCTGCAAAGGAAAACGCCTGCCACGGCGGGCGCACGCTCCTTTGGAATTCAGACCCTCAAAACACGTCCTACCCGGAACGGTGGAACGGGTGTATGCCCGCACCGCCGTGTTCGGCATTGTCTGAAGAGGATTGTCCATGACTCATCGGAATGGTAATCGCGTCGTTCGAGAGCGGGAACGTCTGGACTTCGCCAAGATCAAGACGACTGTCCAGATCCCGAACCTCATCGATGTGCAGAAGAAGTCGTACCAGCGGTTCCTGCAGATGGACCTGCTGCCGAGCGAGCGCGAGGACGCGGGCCTGCAGTCCGTGTTCACGTCCGTCTTCCCGATCCAGGACTTCCGCGGACTTTCGCAGCTCGACTTCGTGGATTACGCGATCGGAAACTGGGAGTGCAAGTGCGGCCACCTGCGAGGCCTGCACCACTTGCGCGCCACGTGCCGGAACTGCGGTGCATCGGTGGTGACGAACCCGTACAAGACGGGCGATGTGCTCTGCGCGAAGTGCGGCACGTTCAACAAGAACACGCCGACGTTCTGCAACAAGTGCGGCGACCCGGTCACGCTGCAACTGAAGTACGACGTGAACGAGTGCCAGGAGCGCGGCATGACGTATTCCGCGCCGCTGAAGGTCACGATCCGCCTGACGATTTACGACAAGGACCCCGACACCGGGGCGAAATCGATCCGCGACATCAAGGAACAGGAGGTTTTCTTCGGCGACATTCCTCTGATGACGGAGAACGGCACGTTCGTCATCAACGGAACCGAGCGCGTGATCGTGAGCCAGTTGCACCGCTCGCCGGGCGTCTTCTTTGAGACCGCCAACAATCGTTCCTATTTCCTGGGAAAGATCATTCCTTATCGCGGCTCATGGGTCGAGTTCGAGTACGACACCAAGAACGTGCTCTATGTCCGCATCGACCGCAAGCGCAAATTCCTGGGTTCGATTTTCCTGCGCGCGCTGGGGATGAAGTCGAATGAAGACATCCTGCGCACCTTCTACCAGGTGGAGCGCATCACGCTTCGTGGCGGCGATCTCTACTGGAACGCATCCGAGGGATTGGTCGACCGCAAGCTCTCGAAGGAAATCAAACATCCGAAGTCGGGCGAAGTGCTCGTGGGCGCGCACAAGCGCATCTCCGATCCGCTCTACAAGGAGCTGGTGAAGGCGCGCGTGACGCAGGTGGAAGTGGGCGTTGCGGACCTGGAAGGCGCAGTCACGGTCAGCGAGCTCGTGAACCGCGAGACGGGCGAAGTTCTGCTGGAAGCGAACAAGCCGCTTACCGCGGAAATCTGGACGACCATCGCCGAAGCAGGAATCACGGAAGTGGACGTCTGCTTCCCGGAGCGCGACGACGTGGGAATCATTGTCGGCCGGACGCTTGAGAAGGACACGATCCACACGCCGAAAGAGGCGCTGATCGAAATCTACCGCAAGCTGCGTCCGGGCGATCCGCCGACGCTCGAAACCGCGACCGCGCTCTTCAACGGCATGTTCTTCGACGCGCGGAAATACGATTTCAGCAAGGTCGGCCGGCTGAAATTCAACATCAAGCTGGGGCTTGAGACGCCGCTCGACAAGCGCACGCTCGATCCGGCGGATTTCGTCGCGGCGATCAAGTACCTGCTGAAGCTGCGCAAGAACATCGGCGCGGTGGACGACATCGACCATCTCGGCAACCGGCGCGTCCGCGCGGTGGGCGAGCTGCTCGAAAACCAGTTCCGCATCGGCCTGGTCCGCATGGAGCGTGCGATCAAGGAAAAGATGTCGGTCTACCAGGAAATGTCGACGGCCATGCCGCACGACCTGGTGAATGCCAAGCCGGTGATGGCGGCGATCCGCGAGTTCTTCGGGAGCTCGCAGCTTTCGCAATTTATGGATCAGACAAACCCACTGAGCGAAATCACGCACAAGCGGCGTCTTTCGGCTCTCGGCCCCGGCGGGTTGTCACGCGAGCGCGCAGGATTCGAAGTCCGCGACGTCCATCCGACGCACTACGGCCGCATCTGCCCGATCGAAACGCCGGAAGGTCCGAACATCGGCTTGATCAGCTCGCTATCGTGCTACGCGCGGATCAACGAGTTCGGCTTTATCGAATCGCCCTACCGCAAGGTGAAGGGCGGACGCGTGATCGACTACGTGCAAATCGTCAACGCGGGCGACAGCGAATTCAAGGCTGGCGAGATCGTCGAGAAGGACAAAGTCGACGACATGAACGAGGAGCTGAAGCGGCGGCGGATCGTAGTGGAGCCGCACTGCTTTTACCTCTCGGCGTGGGAAGAGGACCGCTACGTGGTTGCGCAGGCAAACGCATCTCTCGACGAGAAGCTGCGTATTACAACGGATCTCGTCAACTGCCGCCAAGCGGGTAACTTCGTCCTGAAGAGCCGTGAGGAAGTGGACTACATCGACGTGTCGCCGAAGCAGCTCGTGTCGGTGGCCGCCAGCCTGATTCCGTTCCTCGAGAACGACGACGCGAACCGCGCGCTGATGGGATCGAACATGCAGCGCCAGGCCGTGCCGCTGATCAAGGGCGAAGCGCCTCTGGTGGGCACGGGCATGGAACGAGTCACTGCGCGCGATTCGGGCGCCGTGATCGTTTGCCGCCGCGACGGAATCGTCGATCAAGTGGACTCGGAGCGAGTGATCGTGCGCGTGGAATCCGACCAGTCCGGCGTGCTGAGCCGCGAGGTCGGGTCCGACATCTACCTGCTGACGAAGTTCAAGCGGTCAAACCAGAACACGTGCATCAACCAGAAGCCGCTGGTCCGCGCGGGCGACCGCGTGAAGCAGGGGCAGGTGCTGGCCGATGGGCCGTGCACCGACCGCGGGGAGCTGGCGCTGGGGCGGAACGTGCTGGTCGCGTTCCTGCCCTGGCGCGGGTACAACTTCGAGGACGCCATCCTCGTGAGCGAGAAGCTGGTGAAGGAGGATTACTACACCTCGATTCATATCGAGGAGTATGAAATCGAGGCGCGCGATACAAAGCTGGGCCCCGAAGAAATCACGCGGGACATCCCCAACATCAACGAGAGCTTCCTGCGCAATCTCGACGAGAGCGGCGTAATCCGCATCGGCGCGACGGTGAAGCCGGGCGACATCCTGGTCGGCAAAGTGACGCCGAAGGGCGAAACGACGCTGACGCCGGAAGAGAAACTGCTCCGCGCGATCTTCGGCGAGAAGGCCGGCGACGTGCGTGACGCTTCGCTCTATTGCCCGCCGGGCATCGAGGGCACGATCGTGGACGTGAAGATCTTCTGCCGCAAGGGCGCGGAGAAGGATGAGCGTCACAAGGCGATCGAAGGCGCGCAGGTGGCGAAGCTGGAAAAGAACCTGGCCGATGAAATCCGCATTCTCACCGACGAGCGCCTGAAGCGGCTGTCCGATCTGCTGGGCGGACAGAAGCTCGTGGCGGACCTCCACGACGAGCGCACCAACAAGCGCCTGCTGACCAAGGGCACGGAGCTGACGCGCGACATCCTGGAGAAAATCTCAACGCGCAACCTGAAGCGCCTGCGCCTGAACGACAAGGATCCGCTGCTGATCGAGAAGATCGACGAGATCGAGGAGATGACGTCGCGTCAGATCGACGTGCTGCGGAAGATCACTGACGAGCGGATCGGCAAGCTCAAGAAGGGCGACGAGCTGCCGCCGGGCGTGATCAAGCTGGTGAAAGTCTACATCGCGATGAAGCGCAAGCTTTCCGTGGGCGACAAGATGGCCGGCCGCCACGGGAACAAGGGCGTGATCGCGCGCATCGTCCCTGCGGAAGACATGCCGTACATGCCGGACGGCACGCCGGTGGAAATCGTGCTGAACCCGCTCGGCGTTCCTTCGCGCATGAACGTCGGCCAGATTCTCGAGACGCACCTCGGCTGGGCTTCGAAGGAGCTCGGCGAGCGCATTGCGAAGATGCTGGACGGCGAAGAGCGCGTGGACGCCGTGCGCAAATGGTTCAAGGACGCGTTTGGTCCGACGTCGGTTTGGAAGACGATCGCCGAGCTGGACGACGACGCGTTGCTGGAAGTGGCGCACAATTTCCGCGAAGGTGTGCCCGTGGCGACGCCGGTTTTCGACGGTGCGCGCGAAGCGGACATCCGTCACCTGCTTGAGTTCACGGAATTGCCGGAGAGCGGCAAGATCACGCTCTACGACGGCATGACCGGCGACGAGTTCGCGCAAAACGTGACCGTCGGCTACATCTACATGCTCAAGCTGTCGCATCTTGTGGATGACAAGATCCACGCCCGTTCGATCGGGCCCTACTCGCTGATCACGCAACAGCCTCTTGGCGGAAAGGCGCAGTTCGGAGGCCAGCGCTTCGGAGAAATGGAAGTCTGGGCGCTGGAATCCTACGGAGCGGCGCACATCCTGCAGGAGCTGCTGACTGCGAAATCGGACGACGTATATGGCCGCGCGAAGATCTATGAGGCCATTGTGAAGGGAGAGCCGGGAATTGAGCCCGGCGTGCCCGAATCGTTCAACGTGCTCGTTCGCGAGTTGCAGTCGCTTTGCCTCGACGTCGAGCTGATGAAACGGCAAAAGCCGCAGGCGGAGCAGTCCGAAGCGGCTGATTGATATAGCGTCCCAGCGAGTTCCGATGGGAGCTCGCCGGGACGCCACGATATTCCAGTAGTACAGTTTTTGCTCCGGCCCTGCCGGAGGGGAGGAACCGCCCTTGTATCGATCGAGCCCGTACGACCGAGCCAGCCAAATCGCGGATTTTGATTCGATCCGCATCAGTCTGGCGAGTCCCGAAAAGATCCGGTCCTGGTCGCATGGTGAAGTGACCAAGCCGGAGACGATCAACTACCGCACGTTCAAGCCGGAGCGCGACGGCCTTTTTTGCGCGAAGATTTTCGGTCCCGTGACGGACTGGGAGTGCCTCTGCGGAAAATACAAGCGGATGAAGCACCGCGGAGTGATCTGCGACAAGTGCGGCGTCGAAGTGACGCTGAGCAAGGTGCGGCGTGAGCGCCTGGGCCACATCGAGCTGGCGTCGCCCTGCTCGCACGTGTGGTTTTTCAAGGGGCTGCCGAGCCGCATCGGCTACCTGCTCGACATTACGATGCGTGACCTCGAGCACATCCTGTACTTCGAGACGTTCGTGTGCGTCGATCCGGGCGAAGTGGCCGGCATCAAGGAAAAAGACATTCTGCCCGAGGAAAAGTTCCGCGAACTGCAGCGGGACAACCCCGGGAAGTTCGACGCGCGCATGGGCGCCGAGGCGATCAAGGAACTGCTGCGGCGCGTGGATGTGGACAAGCTTTCGAACGAGCTTCGCGAGAAAATGAAGGCCGATCCGAGCCTGCAGAAGCGGATCAAGTACGCCAAGCGGCTTAAGGTGCTCGAAGCGTTCCGCAAGAGCGGGAACAAGCCGGAGTGGATGATTTTGGACGTGATTCCGGTGCTTCCGCCGGAGTTGCGCCCGCTGGTGCCATTGGACGGCGGCCGCTTCGCTACGTCCGACCTGAACGACCTCTACCGCCGCGTGATCAACCGGAACAACCGGTTGAAGAAGCTGATGGAACTGCACGCGCCGGACGTGATCGTGCGCAACGAAAAGCGCATGTTGCAGGAGGCCGTCGACGCGCTGTTCGATAACGGCCGGCGCGGCCGCGTGCTGCGCGGTACGAACAACCGGCCGCTCAAGTCGCTTTCCGACACGCTGAAGGGCAAGCAGGGCCGTTTCCGCCAGAATCTGCTCGGCAAGCGCGTGGATTACTCGGGCCGCTCCGTGATCGTCGTGGGCCCCGAGCTAAGGCTGCATCAGTGCGGCTTGCCGAAGAAAATGGCGCTCGAGCTCTTCAAGCCGTTCATCTATCACCGGCTGGAGGCGGCGGGCCACTGCACCACGATCAAGCAGGCGAAGGAACTGGTCGAGGCGCAAGAATCGATCGTCTGGGACATTCTCGAGGACGTGATCCGCGAGCATCCCGTGCTGCTGAACCGCGCTCCCACGCTGCACCGGCTGGGCATTCAGGCGTTTGAGCCGACACTGGTGGAAGGCAAGGCCATCCGGATTCACCCGCTCGTCTGCACGGCGTTCAACGCCGACTTCGACGGCGACCAGATGGCGGTGCACATTCCGCTGTCGCCGGAAGCGCAGGTGGAAGCCTCCGTGCTCATGCTGAGCTCGCACAACATCCTGTCGCCGGCCAACGGCTATCCGCTGGCGGTTCCCACCCAGGACATGGTGCTGGGCATCTACTACATGACGAAGTCGAAGCCGAAAGCGAAGGGGGAAGGCCGCGCGTTCGGCTCCATCGAAGAAGTGGTCATGGCGCTGGAAGCGGGCGAGGTGGAATTGCTCACGCCGATCCGCCTGCGCTACACGGGCGAAGTGATCGACCTGACGAACGCGTACGACGATCAGGACGTATCGCACACCGAGCCTATCAATCTGAGCAAGCAGTTCCTGCACACGACCGTCGGCCGCGTGATCTTCAACGATCACCTGCCGTCGGATATGCCTTTCGTCAACGGCTTGCTGAAGAAAAAGGGCGTCCAGGCGCTGGTGCAATACGCCTATCTCCGCTTCGGCATCGAGAAGACGGTGCTGATGCTTGACCGGCTGAAGGAGCTCGGTTTCCTCTACGCGACGAAGGCCGGCGTCTCGATCGGCATCGTGGACATGGTCATCCCGAGCGTCAAGTTCAAGCTCGTCGATGCGGCCGAACACGAAGTGGTCAAAGTGCAGCAGCAATATCTTGACGGCGCAATCACAAACGGCGAGCGGTACAACAAGGTCATCGCCATCTGGAGCGACGTCACCGAAAAAGTGGCGGATGAAATGTTCAAAGCCCTCGAACAGCAGGACAAAGAGGGCGTGATCAACCCGATCTACGTGATGGCCGATTCCGGCGCGCGCGGATCGAAACAGCAAATCCGTCAGCTTTCCGGAATGCGCGGATTGATGGCCAAGCCGTCAGGCGAAGTCATCGAGACGCCAATCACGTCGAACTTCCGCGAAGGCTTGACCGTGTTGCAGTACTTCATCTCGACGCACGGTGCCCGCAAAGGTCTTGCCGATACGGCGCTGAAGACGGCCGATTCCGGCTATCTGACGCGGCGTCTGGTGGACGTGGCGCAGGACGTGATCATCAATGAATTCGATTGCGGCACGGCCGACGGAATTTACGTGGAGCCGATTCTGGAAGCCGGAGTCGAAGTCGAATCGTTGCGCGATCGCGTGATCGGCCGCGTATCGCTTGAGAAGATCAAGGATTACGAGGGGAACGTCATCGTCGAGATTAACCAGGAGATCACGGAGGAGTTGGCGAGCGCGATTCAGGCTGCCGGTATCGAGCGGGTGAAGATTCGCTCCGTGCTGACCTGCGAATCCCGGCGTGGAGTCTGCGGGCGGTGCTACGGCCGCAACCTGGCCACTGGCCGCTTTGTCGAGATGGGCGAGGCGGTCGGTGTGATCGCGGCGCAGTCCATCGGCGAGCCGGGCACGCAGCTAACGATGCGGACGTTCCACATCGGCGGCACGGCGACTCGCGTCACCGAACAGTCGAAGGTCGAGGCGCGCAACAACGGCTTCGTGAAGTTCATCGACTTGAAGGCGGTCGAAGGCCGCGGCAAGACGTTGATCGCCATGAACCGCTCCGGCTTGATCGCGGTGGTGGACGAGAAGGGCCGCGAGAAGGAGCGCCACCACGTGGTCTACGGCGCGCGGTTGCGCGTGGAAGACGGGCAACCCGTGACGCTGGGCCAGACGATGTGCGAATGGGATCCGTACACGTTCTCGATTCTCACGGAAACTGGCGGCACGATCGAATTCAAGGATTTGCAGCCGGGCCTGACGATCGAAGAGCAGGTGGACGAAGTCACCGGACTTTCGCAGCTGGTGGTGACGCTGCCGCCGGGCGACGAAAAGCACCAGCCGACGATTCAGGTGCGCGATTCCGCGGGACGCGTCCGCAAGCGCTACCTGATGCCGTCACGCGCCCACTTGATGGTCGCTGACGGAGACGATGTGCAGCCGGGAGATGTGCTCGCGAAGATCCCTCGCGAGACGACGAAGACGAAGGACATCACGGGCGGCCTGCCGCGCGTGGTGGAGCTCTTCGAGACGCGCAAGCCGCGTGATCCGGCGGTCATCAGCGAAATCGACGGCGTGGTGAAGTACGGCGAAATCGCCAAGGGTCAGCGCAAGATCTACGTCGAGAGCGAGGATGGCAGGACGCAGAAGGAATACTCCATCCCCCGCGGCGTTCACATCAACGTGCAGGAAGGGGAGCACGTCCGGGCGGGCGAACCGCTTATCGACGGGCCGCTGAACCCGCACGACCTGCTGGCCGTGCTCGGCGAGAAGTACACGCAGGCGTACCTGGTGAACTCGATCCAGGAGGTGTACCGGCTGCAGGGCGTCAACATCAACGACAAGCACATCGAGACGATCGTTCGTCAGATGATGCGCTGGGTCAAGGTGGAGGACGTCGGCGACACGTCGTTCTTGCTCGAGGAACAAGTGGACAAGTTCCGCTTCCGCGAGGAGAACGACCACATCATCAGCGACGGCGGGAGACCTGCCACCGGGCGGCCGCTGCTCCTCGGCATCACGAAGGCGTCGCTCTCGACTGACTCTTTCATCTCGGCGGCGAGCTTCCAGGAAACCACGCGCGTCCTCACCGAGGCGGCGATCTCCGGGAAGGTCGATTACCTCCGCGGCCTGAAGGAAAACGTGATCATGGGCCGGCTGATCCCGGCGGGCACGGGTCTGGAGCGCTACCGGAACATTCAGTTGCTGACCGAAATTCCGAAGGAAGAGCCGCAGGCGATGGAGCCTGAGCTTACACCGGAGGAAGCGGCCGCGCTGGACTTCCTGCGCAAGGACACCGACGCCGTCGCCGAAGGCTAGTCCGAAGCATAACGAACGGTATCAAGGGCGGGAATTCGCGAAAGCGGTCCCGCCCTTTTTCTTTTCGGCGCGGTGGCGCCGTGGCCATGCAGGCTAAGGCTGCCATTTCAACTGCTTAGGCTAGTATGAAATATGGCATCATGCCCGGTTTCTTCCGTCTGCTAAGTCGCATTGCCGGGTAGAATTTTATCAGTGCTTCGGGTGCCGATCGGGCCAGAGTTGAATCTTCCACAGGTCGACTGGGGGCGGACGCGGTTATGTCCACAGATTCGTCGCAAGGGCATCCGGACCGGACGGACGCTGCGCCAGAGTCAGCGGCCCGGCTTGAGAAGCTAACCGAGGTAATCGCCCGGTCGCAGCACGGGTATCGCGAGCTGATCGATAATCTGGATCAGGCGCTCTTCACCCTGTCGCTGCGGGGCGATGTTCGCGTCGCCAATCTCCGCCTTGCACAGTTACTCGGCGTTTCCTTCCAGGAACTGGTGGGGCATTCCCTGACTGAATTCATCGATTCTCCGACATTGGAGGAGGCGGCGCGCGCGCTTCCTAAACTGATTCAGCAGGGCAGCTGGACCGGGACCATCTCCGTCCGGCTGAGGCGCGACAAAGAAGTCCGACATCTCTCGTGCTGGCTCCAGACAGTGACCGAGAACGGAGAGGTCACGTCGGTGACCGGCTGGGCCCGCGACGTGACTCGGCAGCACGAAGCGGAAGTTCGCTTTGCAGATCTGTTCGAATCTTTGCGCGAGGGCATCCTTTTCGCGACGCCGGAAGGGCAGCTGCTCGACGCGAATCCTGCGCTCGTGCAAATGCTTGGGTACGAGAGCAAGGAGGAGCTGCAGAAGCGCAAGGTAGGCGAAATCTATGCCGATCCGGCAGACCGAGTGGCGCTGATCCGCGAGCTTGAGCAGAAGACATCGGTGCACGAGCGTCCCGTGGATCTGCGGCGCAAAGACGGCAAGGTTTTGCATTGTCTCACGTCCGGCTTCGCGATTCGCGACGCGTCGGGACGCCCCGTGCGCCTGCAGGGGATCATTGTCGACGTCACCGAACGCCGGGAAATCGAAAAGCGCCTTCACGAAGAGCAGGAGTTCCGGCGGCGGCTGCTGGCCGATTTCCCGGATCTCATTACCGTGCTTGACCGGGAAGGGCGCATTACATTCGTGAGCGAGAAATCCAGAGACCTGCTGGGCCGCGCACCCGAGGAGTATACCGGGAAGCAGATCGGCGGCAGCGGCAATGAACGGGACCGAGCCAGACTCCAAGCGATGGTGCGGGGCATCCTGAACGGAGAGACCATCCGCGACCAGGTCGAGTTCGAGGCGCACCACACGGACGGCTCCCTGCGAACACTGCTTGCAAAGGCCAGCCCGTTCTACGACGAAGCCGGAACGATTTCCGGCGTGGTTATCTCCGCTCGCGACGTCACGGAAGCCCGCCAGATCGAAAGACAACTCCACAAGGAGCAGGAATTCGCCCGCAGGCTGGTGGAGTGCTTTCCGCATCTGATCGTCGCCTTCGATCGGGAGGGACGCTTCACGTTCGTGAGCGAACGTGTCCGCGATGTGCTCGGAGTTTCGCCCGAGGAATACATCGGGAAGTCGATGGGACAGCGGATCGACGATGAAAACCAGCGAGAGGTCACGGAAATGTTTCGGGACATCATTTCCGGACGCAGGCGCCAGATGCAGATCGAAATCCAGGCGCGGCACGCCGACGGCTCGTTGCGCTCGATGCAAATCAACGCGAGCCCGCTCTTTGGCGAGGATGGCGAGATCGTCGGCATGGTGTCGTCCGGGCAGGATGTGACCGAATCGAGGCGCATCGAGCAGCAGCTGGCGCAGAAGGAAAAGTTCGCCGCGATGGGGCAGATGATGGTGGGTGCGGCCCATGAGCTGAACAACCCCCTCACAGCGATACTCGGCGTGGCCGATCTGCTCCACGAGCGAACCGCCGACGATGTGACGCGCCGGCAAATCGACCTCGTACTGAAACAAGCTCGCCGCGCGGCGACGATCGTGCAGAACCTGCTCGCGTTCTCGCGTCCGGTTACGCTGGGCCGGACAAAACTAAGGGTCGCGGACGTCGTGAAAGAAGCCCTTCTGCTCGAGAGCGGATCGCTCGAGCAAAAAAAGATTCGGGTCACGTTCGACGCTTCCCCCGACCTGCCCTCGATCGAGGGCGACCGGAAGCTACTCAAAGAGGTCTTCCTGAACATCATTTCGAACGCCGAACAGGCGATCTCCGGCGTCCGCGACCACGGAACTCTTGCGGTCAAGCTCTCGCGCACTGGCGAATGCGTACGGGTGACGTTTGCGGATGATGGCGTTGGAGTCCCGGCCGAAAGCATCGGCAAGATTTTCGATCCGTTCTTTACGACGAAGCGGCCCGGCGGCAGCAGCGGGTTGGGCCTTACCATCTGTCTGGCGGTGGTCAAGGAACACGGCGGCCGAATCGAAGTAGAGTCTGCGCCGGAGACCGGTACTCAGGTCCACGTTCTCCTTCCAATGGCAGTGGAGGCACCTGCGGCTGCGGCTCAGTCCGATAGTGGAGCGCCCGCAAAATCGGCGCCGAGCGGGTCGACGGTGCTGAAGGGACACTCGGTTCTGATCGTGGACGACGAGGAAAGCATCCGCGAAATCATTCAAGAGGGGCTGACGGCGCGCGGGATGAGGGCCGAGGCGGTGGGGAGCTCCGAAGCCGCGATCAGCTATCTGGCGTCACGGCCATGCGACGTGGTTCTCTGCGACTTCAACCTTCCCGGCATCAATGGGAGTCAACTCTTCGAGCGGATGGAGGCGCAGAATCCCGGAACCATGCCGCGGTTCGTCTTCATGACGGGCGATCTGCTCGATCCGGCGGCGGCGGACCGCTATCGCCAGAAGGGTGCGGCGATCTTGCAAAAACCCTTCCACGTCTCGGCACTGGCGACGCTGCTGGCCGAGATCTTGAGGCCGCAGCCAACCCACGCGAGTTAGATCAAAGCCGTGGCTATTTCGCCTGAGGCGAGGGGGCATCGACTCCGAAGTCCCAGACGAAAAGGCTCATGCCTTCTTCTTCGACGATCTCCGCGACGGCGTATTCTCCGGGCGGCAGCGGCTGTCCGATCGTGAAGCGATACACGCCCTGAGCGACCTGCCACTTCTGTATCGGCAGCGAATCGCGCAACTCATGCCTCTCGCCGAACAGCTCATCGAGGTGCTCGATCAGGCGGCTGTCTCGGTGCGACCGGGCCCTGACCAACTCGATGCGAGGCTCGCGGGCGTCCGCGGTCCGGAAATAGAACTCCGGCTGGGCCGTCGCTATCCGGAACCTCGCGCGGGCGCCCTGGATCGATACGTTCTGCCGCGAGGGAACGATGGGGACCGGAACCATCACTTGCTCGAACAGACGCCCTTTGGACAGTTTCGAGTCTGTTTCGGCTTGCGGTAACGGGAAGACGGCCTTGCCGTCGAACTCGAACATGTTATTTCCGGGCGGCAGAAAAACACCGGGCGCGACTTCAAGGCTGGCGTCGATATCAAGCGGCGCGACGACCCGAGCGGCCTCCTGTGCATGGACCTTCCCGTTGAGAGCCTTATCGCGATTGGCCTCATCGGTTTCGACCTTCTTGGTGGCATCCCAATCCACCAGATCCGCGGGGATCGTTTCCCACGACGAGCTATCGAGGCTGTAGTAGCGTACTCGGTCCCCTTCCACCTTGTACTCGCGGACGAGCTGGAAGGTCCCGTCTTTCAGCATCAGCTTCTTGCCGCGCGGCAGGGCCGGCGTGGCAGGCGAGTTATCATGCCGATTCTTCGATGGCGAAGCAGCAGCCGGGTTGGCAGCTTCCTGAGCTAAGGCGGATGAGCAGAACGGAGCTAGCAGAGACACGGCGCATAAGGACGTCACGAGCACCAATCGCACGGCTTTGCCGAAATGGATTCGCCGGCCGGGGGCCATTTTCGCGCTTTCCCGGAATCCTGTGATACTTGGGAACGACAATCGGATCAATAAACTTCAGGATACGCCCGTGCGGGTGTCGTCACAACCTAGCGATGAGAATCGGGGAGGATGATCTGCCACTAGTGCTCGCAGCGAGGGTGCAACACGGCCATGATCATCAGGTCCGAGTTCGTAAAGAGCCATTTCTGAGCCGTGCTTCCCGCCGCCATCGCCATGGAGCCGAGGTGCCTGGTTTGGACCAGGCTGCGAAGATGCTCCGCGCAGATTCCCGTCAAATTGATGGCTTCTTCTTCCGTGAAGAACTTCTGGCTCGACCTGATTCGGACCATTGGGGACCTCACAGTCTGCTTCGATGCTGCATGCAGACTAAATGTCGTCAAATTTCCAAGCAATAGTCGTTCCGTACCAAGCGGATAGGACTCCTGCGTTAACGGGCCACAAAATTCCCGTTTTTTTCGGGCTTTTTCGCAAGGGTTGGTTCTACGGAAGTCGGCGAAAGTACTATCTGGAGGGCGCCGAATTGAGAACGCCGGACCAAGATTGGAATATTTGTATGGCTTAGCGGAGAAACGTTGCACATTTCTTCGCCTGCGCGTCGCGAGGAAAGCGAGGATTGCTCGGGCTCAGGCCGTAGAGCCGCCGGCGGCTTCGAAGGCACGCGCGATTCGAAGGAGAGAAGACTCGGCAAAGTGCGGAGCGAACATTTGCATCCCGACCGGCAGGCCGGATTTGGTCTTGCCGCAGGGGACAGAAATGCCCGGGACGCCCGCGAGCGAGCCGGTGACGGTGTAAATGTCCGCCAGGTACATCTGAAGCGGGTCCGCCGATTTTTCGCCGATTCGAAACGCGGGAGTGGGCGCCGTCGGAGTGACGATCGCGTCGACCTTCTGGAAGGCGTCGGTGAAATCCCGGGTGATGAGGGAACGTACGCGCTGCGCGCGCAGGTAGTACGCGTCGTAGTAACCGGAGGAAAGGACGTAGGTGCCGAGCATGATGCGGCGCTTCACCTCCGCTCCAAACCCTCCTTCGCGAGTATTGCGGTACATCTCGGTGAGCGTGCCGCCAGGGACGCGAAGGCCGTAGCGCACACCGTCATACCGGGCGAGATTGGAGCTGGCCTCCGCGGTGGCCAGGATGTAATAAGCGGCGATGGCGTAGTCCGTATGGGGCATTTGGAGGGAGACCCGTCGGCAACCGAGTTTTTCGAGCTGCGCAATGCCGGCCTGCACTCTCTCCTTCACGTCAGAGTCGAGACCCGCGCCGAAATAGTCTTCGGGCACGCCGATCCGGAGCCCTTGTACTGGCTTTTCGATTTCAGCGGCATAGTCGGGCACGGGCACGGGCGCCGACGTGGAGTCATTGCCGTCATGGCCCGCGATCACGCTCAGGATGGCCGCCGCATCGGCGACATTCGTCGAAAATGGGCCGATCTTGTCGAGCGACGAGGCAAAGGCGACGAGACCGTAGCGGGAGACGCGGCCGTACGTCGGCATCAAGCCGGCGACTCCGCAGAAGGACGCCGGCTGGCGAATCGAGCCCCCGGTGTCCGTTCCGAGCGCCGCAACGGCAAGCCCCGCGGCGACCGCCGCCGCCGATCCGCCGCTGGAACCGCCGGGAACGCGATCGAGCGCCGCAGGATTGCGAACGGGGCCGTAGGCCGAGTTTTCGTTCGAGCCACCCATGGCGAATTCGTCGCAGTTCGTCTTGCCGAGAAACACCGCGCCCGCTTGATCGAGGCGCTCAACCGCGGTCGCGTTGTACGGCGGGACATAGCCTTTCAGGATTTTCGAGGCGCAGGTGGTCTGAATACCGCGCGTGCTGATCACGTCCTTGATCGCCATGGGCACGCCGGCCAGCGGAGGCAGGCCCTCGCCCTTTGCGATGGCCGCGTCGATCCGTTCAGCTTGAAAATACGCCCGCTCCGGAGAGACCGTCAGGTACGCGTTCAGCTCGGCGTTGCGCCGGTCGATCCGGCCGAGGAATTCGGTGGCGACTTCGCGCGCCGAGATCTTTTTGGCCTGGAGCGCCGCCCTGATGCTGGCCACCGTCCAGAGGGCGGGAGTGGTCATCGGTCGATCACCCGGGGGACGCGGAAAAAGCGGCCTTCCGAGTCGGCCGCCTGTGCGAGCACTGGCCGGGCGACTTCGCAGGGTTGCAGCGCATCCTCGCGAAGCTCAGGGTGCTCGTCTTGCGTGCTGGACCCGGGCGCCCCATGTAAAACCTGCGCCATCGGCTCGACGGCCGACACGTCGAGCTCCTTGAGCTTGTCCACGTAGGTAAGGATCGCGTCGAGTTGCTCGCGATATTGGTCGATTTCGGCCGGCGACAGACCCAGATGTGCCAGGTCAGCGACCTTCTTCACGTCTTCGCGGCTGATTTTCATTCGCGTTTCGCCTTCTATGGAGCGCGCAAACTATCTTAGTGGAAGCGGGCCGCAATGCAAGACCGTGGTTCGGGGGCGGGACCTGCGGATTGCATAGATGCTGTGGCGGATCAGGCGCGACGGCGGCGAATGAACGGGGTGTGCTCGTTGTCGGATTCGCGAGGCGTCCGTTTCGGGCCCGGCTTCGCCGCGACGAGCTTCACTTCGCGGACTAGATGCCCGCCCCACGCTTCGTTGACCCGGGCACAAATCTCGCGCTTCATGCTTTCGAGCTGCTGCTGCCAGGCTTTTCCGGTCGTGGCGAGCTCAAGGCGGCCGGAAGCGCATTTCTGAGGGCGCGTGTGCGCGGCTAGCGCTTTGCCAACGATTGACGGCCACCGGCCTAACAGCCACGCGAGCGCTGCCTCCGGACGGTCGAGCCGTCGCAGCGCCTTGCCGAGAAATTCTCCAGCGCGTTCCATTGGGGCAGGGATTCTAGCACAGCCTGGGAGTGTGTTCTTCCGCGAGATGC
Organism: Verrucomicrobiia bacterium; assembly: GCA_035500255.1. Taxonomy (GTDB): domain Bacteria; phylum Acidobacteriota; class Terriglobia; order Acidiferrales; family UBA7541; genus Palsa-295. The sequence continues at coordinate 19,389 of DATJXJ010000040.1, forward strand.
GATTTCTGCGGCGTGTTGACTGCCCACCGCTCCTTGCGCAGTCATTTTAGGCATGCGAAAATTAGCTCTGCTCGCCTTTGATTCCCCGACAGGAAATCGTTCGCGGCGGCGATATCGTCTAAGGGTTAGGACGTGGCCCTCTCAAGGCCAAAATCCGGGTTCGAATCCCGGTATCGCTACCACTCCTTCGCAGAGCCCGTCACATCCAGAAGATTTGGGCGTAGGTGCCCCGCCTTTGAATCTTGCGCGGAAGCGGCTGCGCAGACCCGTCTGAGCGCGTCTCGGCAGGATGCGAGAATCTTGCGGAGTTCTCTCCGAACTGGCTGGCTTCGAAAACAGGCAGGGCTTCCTAGCGGCGCGCGAAAGTCTGCATGCAAGTTCCCTGCTAAGCCGGGTCGCGCTGCGAATCCGAACTTCGATATCTACTGATACAGGGCCGACCAGAGGCGCTCGACAACCGTGACGCCGGCAAATCCCGCGCCGAGGTAGAGAGCCACGTAGAACAGGAGAAACGCGCAGGCACCGAGTGAGCGCTTTGCCGAGAGCGTGACTGGAGCCGGATCCCACTGCTGCCGAGCGGCAGGCGGCGCAGACTCCGGGAGGAACGAGATCAACGCGCTGTCAGGAAGACTGGACTCGTAGGATTCACTCATGGGGCGAGTGTAGCGACCGATCGAAGGACACGCCAATTCAAATTCGTGCTGGGATCAATCGCAATTCGGAATGAGCAAAACGGCGATGTGCGGATCCCATTCTGGCCAGATTCCTGTGCGTTTATGAAATCCTTATGAATCGCTTATGACTCGTTTATGGCTCACCCATTAAGGTATTCGCGTCAATTTACCCGCCTCTTAAGGCGCCAATGGCTTCCAGTCCCAACGGTTCTCCACTCTCACAGTCTGTCCGGCCGGTCGCGAAAGTTCTCGTCGCGACGACGGCCATGCTCGCCTTCATCTCCTACTGGCGCGCCGCGGCGATCGTACTAAATGACCTCGGCTCGTCGGCCTTCTACGCCGGCGCCATTGCGGAGCACTTCGTGGGCAAGACGGCGCCCTGGTTCGTGCTCGCGATCATGCTGTTCGCGTTCGCGGTGCAGGCGCTCTACTTCGAGAGCTGCGGGATGTTCGTTCGCGGCGGCGTCTATCGCGTGGTCAAAGAGGGGATGGGCTCGACGCTCGCCAAGTTCTCCGTTTCCGCGCTGATGTTCGACTACATCCTTACGGGACCGATCAGCGGCGTATCGGCCGGGCTGTACCTGGTGGGGCTGTTGAACGAGCTCTTCCAGTATGCGCACCTGAAGATCGTCTTGCCCGTGAACGCGGCAGCGGCTGCATTCGCGATTCTGGTGACGCTGTATTTCTGGTGGGAGAACGTCAAAGGTATTCCGGAATCGAGCGAAAAGGCTCTGCGGATCATGTATGTCACCACGGTCATGGTGATTGTGATGATCGTGTGGTGCGGCTACACGCTGATGGTCCACCGCGCGCACATTCCTCCGCTGCCGCATCTTTCGAATCTGGTCTACGCGCCAGACTCGCTCGGCTGGCTGAAGCATACTTCGCTGCCATACACGATCGGCTTCATCGGCATCCTCGTCGGCCTGGGGCACTCGGTGCTCGCGATGAGCGGCGAAGAGACGATGGCCCAGGTGTACCGCGAGATCGAGCATCCGAAGCTGCCGAACCTGAAGAAGGCCGGACTGGTGATCTTCCTCTACAGCCTGATCTTCACGGCGGGCGTCGCGTTCTTCGCGGTGATGATCATTCCGGATAATGTTCGCGGGACGTATTCCGATAATCCCATCAGCGGGCTCGCGATGTTTCTGGTGGGGCCGCTATCGCTGCGCCTGGTGTTTCGGACGTTCGTGGTGGTAGTGGGCGTGCTGATGCTGGCCGGCGCGGTGAACACGGCTATCGTCGGCTCAAACGGCGTCCTCAATCGCGTCTCGGAAGACGGGATCTTGCCGGACTGGTTTCGCCATCCGCACCGCCGATTCGGGACGTCCTACCGAATCCTGAACCTGGTCGTGGGGCTCCAGCTTCTGACAATTCTCCTGAGCCGGGGAAACATCTTCGTTCTCGGCGAAGCGTATGCGTTCGGCGTGATGTGGAGCTTCGCGATGAAGGGGCTGGCAGTGCTGGTGCTACGTTACAAGCAGCCCGGCGGGCGCGAATTCAAGGTGCCACTCAACCTGAGGATCGGAAAGGTCGAGATTCCGATCGGCGTGGCGTTGATCACGCTGGGCCTGACGGCTCTGTGCGTGATCAATCTCCTCACCAAGCAGGTCGCCACGATTTCCGGCGTCGCTTTTACAATCGCATTTTTCGTCGTTTTCGAGATTTCTGAGAAAGTCACGAAGAATCAGGCCACCTCGCACGCGGAACTCGACAAGTTCAACTTGTCACAGCAAGGCGACCTGACGCTCGAGAACGTCGGGGTGAAGCCGGGCAACATCCTGGTGCCCGTGAGCAACTATTACGCCCTGTATCCGTTGGAGGCGGCATTGCGACGCGCAAAGCGCCGGGAAGCGGAGATCGTGGTGCTGCACGTGCGTGTTCTTCGCCGCGCCGCCTCCGGCGAAAGCGATCTCGCTGCCGACCAGCTGTTTACGACGATCGAACAAGAGCTTTTCACCAAAGTCCTGGCGATGGCGGAAAAGGAAGGCAAGCCTGTACGGCTGGCCGTGGCGGCCGCCAACGATCTGTGGGAAGGGATCCTGCGCACGGCGGCCAACCTGGAATCGAGCACGATCGTCGCGGGCAGTTCGGCAAACTCCACGATCACCGAGCAGGCGCGCGACGTCGGATTGGCGTGGGAGCGCATGCCAGAGCCGCGGCCCCGCGTGTCGCTCGAGGTTTTCGCCCGGACGGGCACTGAGCAGGTTTTCTACCTTGGCCCGCACGCGCCGCGGTTGACGCCCAAGGAGATCGATCTGTTGCACCGGGTGTGGCTCGATTTGAGCGACCGATTGCCTGGCGAAGAAATCCATCACCACGATATCGTGCATTTCGCGCTGACTGAGGTGCAGCGCGAAATCGGCGAAGAGCAGGGAGACGGAGTTTTGTCCCGGCTGCGCGGACATCTTTCTGGAATCCAGGGGCGTCGGCAAAATTCTTGAGCAAGCCGCGGCGGGCAGCGATCCACGACGATCGCACGACGATGCCGCGGGCGTCGGACAAGGTCTTACAGTGAGCGAAGGGCGCATCCTCGTGGTGGACGACGAGCCACAGATTCGGCGGGTGATGCGGGCGTCGCTCGTCAACGAAGGCTACGAAGTCGTCGACGCGCGCAGCGGCCCCGATGCACTCGATCTGGTGCGCACCCAGCAGTTCGACCTTGTCCTTCTCGACATCAATATGCCCGGCATGACGGGGGTCCAGGCCTGCCGCGAAATTCGGCTGATCTCGGACGTAAACATCATCATGATGACCGTGCGACGCGCCGAGAGCGACAAGGTGGAGGCGCTCGACGTGGGCGCGGACGACTATGTGACGAAGCCGTTTGGCATGGCGGAGATGATGGCGCGGATCCGGGCGGCGCTCCGTCGGACCGTCTTTTCGTCTCCTTCAGTGACGAAACGGCTTCGGCTCGGGGAAGTGGAGGTCGACTTCCGGGCGCGCCGCGTGATGGCGCGCGGCAAGCAGGTGCGGCTCAGCGGCAAGGAGTTCGATCTGCTGTCGTATCTCGCCTCGCACGCCAACCGGGTGATCCCCCATGAGGAGCTGCTGCACGCTGTTTGGGGTCCCGAATACGGAGAGGAGCGGGAATACCTGCGCGTATTCGTCAACCGGCTCCGAAAAAAAATTGAACGGACACCCGGCAATCCGAAATATCTGCTGAAGGAACCCTGGATCGGATACCGCCTGCAACTACCGGAAAACTGATCCCGTCGAAATTTAGTCCGTTTATGAATCGCTTATGAGTCGTTTATGCCTTGTGTAGTCCGCAGGAGCTAACGTGGCGCTTGGCCATGGGATTTCATTTGCGCGGACGGGACAACGCTGCCGCCGACTCGGCTCACTGCACGGACTGGATGAAGGGCCGGGGCCTCGAAGTGACCGTGGTGCACACCACGCGCGAAGGAACGCTGGCCGCGCTCCGAAGCGCTGGAAACTTGGCGAAGGATTTGGGAGCGCGCCTTGCACTGGTGGCGCCGCTGGCGGTGCCGTTTCGGCTGCCGCTCGACCGGCCAACAATTTCGACCGAGTTTATCCAGGCGCGCCACGAAGCCTTGATTGCCGAGGCCGATCTGGGCGGAGAGAACGTCGACATTCAGATTTGGATTTGTCGCGATCCAAAGGAGGCCCTTGGACAGATTCTGGCTCCCGGATCCCTGGTCGTAGTGGGCGGGAAAAGGCGCTGGTACGTGTCCCAGGAGCAGCGGCTCGGAAAGTTCCTCGGCCGGCTGGGCCATCATGTGCTTTTCGTCGACACCGCAAGAATCTCAGTGGAGCCCAACCTTCGCGAACTCGCGGCCCGCACGGCGCCGCCATACCTTCGAGAATCGTCTTAGTTCTCGTTTCTCGCCGTGAGGCTCACATGAATTTCGTCGGGAACATCTAGAAAAGCGGCAATCCGAGACAAGCTTTGCCCATGAAGTCCTTCAGGATGTCGGTAGCCGGTGCCATCACGGCCGCTGCCTGAGCGTCTCTAAAATTACGCTCGAGGCCGCCGCGACGCCCAAAGGCCCAGCCACCGCCGAGGGTCATCGCGCGCGAAACGACGTTCAGACCTGCCTCCGCCGCCTTCGCCTTGACACCGAGCACATCCAGCATCGCCGCCGGATCGCCGGCGAGGGCCTTGCGGACCGTTTCAGCCAAATAGGCGCGAGCGGCGTTGAGTTCGAGAGCCATTTCGGCCACGAGGAACTGAACCCTGGGAATCGACGCCAGTGCAGCGCCGCCCGCGTGCTCATACTTCCGGGCGCCGACGCGCGCCGCGATCGTCTGGAATGCGGCCGAGGCGATACCTAGAGAGACCGATGCGACGCCAACCTGAAAATGGGGAAGAACGACTTCCAGCATCGACTGAAAGCCACTGCCATCGGGTCCGAGACGCGCATCGTCGTCCAATGTCACATCGGCCAAGACCATCGGCGCGCTCGCATTGCCGGCAAGGCCCAGGCCCTCGAAGCGTCCTTGCGCTACGAATCCACTGGCGCTATTCGGGACCACGTAGAGACTAGTTTCGGTCGGTCCGGCGGCGCCCGCCCTGCGAGCTGAAACGACGTAGCTGTCCGCTTCGCCCGCGCTCGTCACGAAGCTCTTGCTCGCGCTCAACCTTTTCTGCGCGCCTTCCTGGCGAATCTGGCTGATTGGCGCGTAGAAGTGTCCACCCGATCCCGCCTCGCTGAAGGCCAGCGTGCCGATGTGCTCGCCGCGCGCGATGGCTGGCAGCACCTTGCGCTTGAGCGCGTCGCCACCTTTGGCGGAGATAACGGACGTCGCGCAGAAGTGCATCAGTGTGACCATCGCAGTCGAAGCGCAGGCCTGCGCTTGCGTTTCGATCACGCGCGACATCTCGGCCAGACCCGCGCCCGCACCTCCGTACTGGGCCGGCACCATCAATCCAAGCACGCCCGCTTTGCCAAGCGCCGTGAGATTTTCACGCGGGAAGCGGCGGGTTTGATCGATTTGATCCGCTGCCGGGAGCAAGACTTCCTGTGACAGTTTGCTGTTGGCTGCGAGGAGAGACTGAGCGTCCGACATATGATCCTCCGCTGCTCTGGGTGAGCAATCCGATGAAAGCTAGTGGGTCAAGAGAGTTCCGAACTGTCTAAGCCGGAAAGCCAGATTCTGGCGGTGATGCGAGGGCGGCCGCCGGGCGCCATCAGGAGGGATTTCAAGTGAAGCCCTGAGGTTGGGAGACTTCGAAGACGCGGTTCACGTGCCAGTCACCTAGAATGCCCACGAACAGCTTACGCGAGCGCCGCAGCATGCCGTGGCGGCAACTCTGCAGACGAGAGTATAGGCGCTCGGCGCATCCTTGCCAAGAAGCAGCGGGGAAACTAAGCCACATCGTGGGGCGTGAAACGGCCGGCGCCCCGCTTGCACTATCCCTGCGTAACGTTCTCACGGCAGGAGTGCGCCGGACGACGAAGCCCCGTCTGCCTTTGGAGGAATTCGCATGATCCCGTTTGACGGACTATTCGCACAGAACTACGTGTATCCGTTTGCTCTCGGTGCATATGACGCGACGCAACCGCCTCCCGGTTACACGAGCGGCACGAATGCCTTCGAGATTCTGGTCGACACGACGCGGCCTGGATATGTGACGCAGTTGGCACAGGCCAGTCCGAAACACCGAAAGATGATGCAGAGCATGCTCGATCAACCCCGGAAACTAGGGCTGGCGAATGCGGGGAATGCCACAAGCGCCCAACTGGCGACCGTCCAAAGAAGCGCGCAGCCGAACCAGCATTTCGGCTGGGTGTGCGTCGATGCCGCGAATAGCCGGCTGATCGTTGCGTATCGCGGCACGGAGTTCTTCCACGACTGGCTCGACGATTTCGACTTCATTCCCGCGCCCTACGCGCCGATTCCCGGGCGCGGTACCGTGCACCAGGGATTTCAGCTGGTCTACTACTCGATCCGCGACAACGTGCGGCAGCTTGTGCAGAAGTACGGAGCCAACTGCACGAGCCTGCTTATCACGGGGCACAGCCTGGGCGGCGCGCTGGTTGGTGTGTCTGCGCCGGACCTGCTGAATGACGTGGCGGCCAACCTCGCGCCGCTTGCGTACACATGGGCGGAGCCGCGGGTGGGCCACAGCGATTTCGTGAGCTTCTTCAACACGCACGTGAACGTCTGCTACCGCATCGCGAATGTGTGGGACGTGGTGCCGCACCTGCCGCCCGTCCTCGCGTTCTATGAGCATGAGGGCAACAGCGTGACGATCGACAGCGGCTTCTCACTCGACATGGTGAAGAACCATGAACTCGTCAGCGGATACGCCCCAGGCATCGCGAAGTGGAATCAGAGCCACAAGCCGCAGGCGACCGAGCATTTCGGCACGATGGCGATCTCTGCACTGATCGGCAAGACGGCGTAACGATCGATCAACGTTACCGCGCGAAATGGCCTTTGATGTGGAGATGTGTGCCGATCGAGACGGAGGCAGCGAGTTGCCGATTGCGCGAAGCGCGCGGCGGGCCGTACACTGAACGAGTCGATTCCGGAATGCGCCCGTAGCTCAGATGGATAGAGCATCTGCC
>DATJXJ010000041.1:0-63492 GCA_035500255.1 Verrucomicrobiia bacterium
ACTCGTCTTCCGTACGATTTGGCAAAGAACTTAAGCGCTCATGACCGATAACACTGACGATGCCCCGCCGCCGGAAGCACCCCCGACGCCCGGCGTTTCGCCCATGCCGATCGAGACGGAGCTGCGCAAGTCGTATCTCGATTACGCGATGAGCGTGATCGTCAGCCGCGCCATCCCCGATGTGCGCGACGGCCTCAAGCCCGTTCACCGCCGCATCCTCTTCGGCATGTACGAGCTGGGCCTCACCTCCACCAAGGCCTATCGCAAGTGCGCCAAGATCGTCGGCGAAGTCCTCGGCAAATACCATCCGCACGGCGACGCCCCCGTTTACGACGCGCTCGTGCGCCTGGCCCAGGATTTCAACATGCGCTACCCGCTGGTCGATGGCCAGGGCAACTACGGCTCGGTCGACGGCGACCCGCCCGCGGCCATGCGTTACACCGAAGCCCGCCTTTCGAAAATCGCCGAGGAAATGCTCGCCGATATCGAAAAGGAAACCGTCGATTTCACTCCCAACTTCGACGAAAGCGAACGCGAACCGGTCGTCCTCCCCACCCGCATTCCAAATCTTCTGGTCAATGGCTCATCCGGTATCGCCGTCGGCATGGCCACCAACATCCCACCCCACAACCTGCGCGAGATCATCGACGCGGCCATCCTCATGGTCGAAAACCCCGAGGTCACGCTGAAGCAGGTGATGAAAATCGTCCCCGGCCCCGATTTCCCGACCGGCGGCTACATCTACGGCAAGGAAGGAATTGAAGAGGCCTACAAAAAAGGCCGCGGCAGTTTCCAGGTGCGCGCGAAAGCGGCCATCGAGCAGCGCGGCAAGGACCGCGAGGACATCGTCATCACCGAGCTGCCCTATCAGGTGAACAAGAAGAACCTGATCCAGCACATCGCTGAGCTGATCAACAACAAAAAGATTGAAGGCATCGGCGACATTCGCGACGAAAGCGATCGCGACGGCATGCGCATCGTCATCGAGCTGAAGCGCGACGAAGAGCCACAGATCATTCTCAACAAGCTTTTCAAGATGACCCAGATGCAGGAATCGTTCGGCATGATCCTGCTGGCCATCGTCGCCGGTCAGCCCCGCGAGTTGGGACTGCTGGACATGCTGCGGCTGTTCCTCGAGCACCGCGTCGAGGTGGTCCGCCGCCGCACGCAGTACGAGCTGCGCAAAGCCCGCGAGCGCGAGCACATCTTGATCGGCTACCGCATCGCGCTCGACAACATCGACGACGTCATCAAGATCATCCGCGGATCGTCCAGCCGCGCCAACGCCCGCGAGAACCTGCACGATTTCTTCTCGAACAAGACCGTGCGCGTAATGGTCGGCGGCAAGGAACGCGCCGTTGAAGGCATCAAGGTCGACCGCAAGAAATACGGAATCGTTGCGGCCACTGGTGACCTGATCGGGCCCGCCGAAGGCGAAGGCCTCACCTACACGCAGATCGACGCGATCCTCGAATTGCAACTGCACCGCCTGACGCAGCTTTCCGTCGACGAAATCCTGAAGGAACTTGCCCATCTCCGCGAGCGCATCGCCGAACTCGAGGAAATCCTCGCCAGCGAGAAGAAGCTCAAGTCCGTGATCATCGCAGAGCTGCGCGAGGTGGTGAAGACCTACGGCGACGAGCGGCGCACGCAGATCGTGGATCGGGTCGAAGAGATCAAGCTCGAAGACCTGATCAAAGACGAGGAGATGGCGATCACGGTGAGCCACGCGGGCTACGTGAAGCGCACTTCCGTGGACACGTACCGCCATCAATCCCGCGGCGGGAAAGGCCGCATCGGCGCGAAAACGCGCGAGGACGATTTTGTCGAGCACTTCTTCACGGCCTCGGCGCACAGCTACATCCTGCTGTTCACTTCGAAGGGCCGCGTCTACTGGCTGAAAGTGTACGAAATCCCGGAGGCCGCCGCGGCCACGCGCGGAAAGGCGATCACGAATCTCGTGCGCTTCCAGGAAGGCGAGACGCTGACGGCCGTCGTGCCCACGCGAAATCTGGAGGAGGAAGGGAAGTACGTCTTCCTGGCGACGAAGAACGGCACGGTGAAGAAGACCGAGCTGGCCGAATTCTCCAACCCGCGCCCGTCCGGCATTATCGCGATCAATCTCGATTCAGACGACGAGCTGATCGGCGCAAAGCTGACGGACGGCAGGCAGATGGTTTTCCTCGCCAGCCACGACGGCCAGGCGATTCTTTTCCGCGAGACGGAAGTTCGCTCGATGGGCCGCGCCGCCGGCGGCGTGAACGGAATGGATCTCGGGAAGGGCGACTTTGTGGTCTCGATGGACGCGGTGCAGCCCGATTTCGGGATCATCGCCAAGGAATACAAGAAAACCACGCAGAACCTGGACGAGCTCGAAAGCGACCAGATTCGCGATTCGCTGACGTCGTTGATGCTCACGGTCGCCGAGAAGGGCTACGGCAAGCGCACGCCGCTCGCCGAATACCGCGTAACGTCGCGCGGCGGCAAGGGCGTGATCAACCTGAAGTCGACCGAACGGAACGGCCCGGTGGTCGCCGCTCTTCAAGTGCGCGAGGATTCCGACGTGATGATCATCACCGGCCATGGCAAGGTGATTCGCGTGCACTCGGGCGAGATTCGCGAAGCAGGCCGCTCGACGCAGGGCGTCCGCCTGCTGCGTCTCGACGAAGGCGACCGCATCGCCGCTGCCGCCGCCATCCTTGAGGAAGAATCCGAGGCCCCCGCCGAACCGGAGAAGAAGTGACCTGCAGCGCGCCAAGACATATGCGTCGTCATTCTGAGCGAAAGGGCCCGAGACTCCGTTCCGTCTCACTCTTGTGGGATGTCCGGCCACGCAGTCGAGGAGTCTCTCTTCAATTTCGAGAGCTATTCTAATGAGCCATCGTCAACAGCTCGCGAATCTGCTGCGCTCCAAATCGATCCAGCGCGGCGATTTCACCTTGGCCTCCGGCAAAAAGAGCAGCTACTACCTCGATTGCCGGCTGACGACGCTCGACGCCGAAGGCGCGCTGCTCACCGGCTACTGCGTGCTTGAAATGCTCGATGAGATGGGCGTGAAACCGGACGCCATCGGCGGCATGAGCATGGGTGCCGATCCGATCGTCACCGCCACGGGGGTCGTCAGCGCGATCGAAAAACGCCCGCTGCCGGGATTCCTGGTCCGCAAGGAAGCGAAGGGCCACGGCCGCAAGAAGCAGATCGAAGGAATGGAAGAAACGCGGGGCAAGCGCGTGGCGATCGTCGACGACGTGTGCACCACGGGCGGCTCGACGCAGGAAGCCATCGACGCCGCCGAGCGCGAGGGCTGCGAAGTGATCGCCGTCGTCAGCCTCGTCGACCGCGAAGAAGGCGGCTCGGAGATGCTGCGCGCGAAATACAATTACCGCTCGATTTTCACGGCCCGCGAACTGCTGCACGAAGAAAAGCCGCGCTCCACGCCACTCGGCGCCTGATCGGCCACACTCTCCCGTGCGTCTTGCGCCACAACCCGCGATCGCACGGCCCCTGCGCTCCGGCGGAACATACTAGAATGAATTTCTGTCCTTTTCCTGAGGGGGAATGATGAAGCGTTCCGGCCATTTGCCGATGCCCGACCTGGCGTACCAGGATCCCGTGTTCATGGAGAGCAAGCCCGCCAGACCCCTGCGCATTCTGGCCGAATACCTCGATCCTCTCACGCGGCTTCGGCGCGCGGGCGTGGCCGATACGATCGTGATGTTCGGATCGGCGCGGGTTCATTCGCGCGACGTGGCGCTGACCAACCTGAAGCGGGTAAAGCGGGAGTCGCGCGGCCGCCGCAGCCCGGAGTGGCGGTCGAAGATCGGAACGGCGCGGTCGATGCTCAACATGTCGCGCTATTACGAAGAGGCACGCGAGCTTTCGAAGCGCATGACGGCATGGGCGATGACTCTCGGCACGCAGCCGCGGCGGTTTGTGGTCTGCTCGGGCGGCGGGCCGGGCATCATGGAAGCGGCCAACCGCGGCGCCGCCGAAGCCGGAGGCTCATCGATCGGCTTGAGCATCCAACTGCCGCACGAGCAGCGGCCGAATCCCTACATCAGCCCCGAATTGAATTTCTGCTTTCACTACTTCTTCATGCGCAAGCTCTGGTTCGCGCAAATGGCCAAGGCATTGATCGTGTTTCCCGGCGGATTCGGAACGATGGACGAACTCTGGGAAATGCTCACGCTGCTACAGACGGGCAAACTCGCTTCGAAGCACCTGATCCTGATCTACGGCCGCGAATACTGGGACAAGGTTCTGAACTGGCGTCACATGGTTCACTCGGGCACGATGAGCGAGGCCGACTACAAACTCCTGAAGTTCGCGGACACGGTGGACGACGCCTTCGCGCAGGTGCGGCACCAGATGGAAAAGCACCACTTGGCGCTCGACGCCGACTAGCGAGCCGCAAGCAACCTGCCTGCCGCTCGTACCATCCCCACTAGTGAGCGGCCATAGCCACCCAGCGGGCTTCCCGGCTGCTGCAGGGGTCGCACATGTTCAAGCACATGAAGTCATGCGCCATCATACTGGGAGCGTTGCTGGTTTTCGGGACGGCGGGAACGGCTAGCGCGGACGACTGGTGCGCGAAGCATATCCGGCACCAGCAACACGAGCTAAACGAAGCCATCAAGCATCACGGCTACTACAGCCGGCAGGCGGATCGCGAACGGCGCGAGCTCGATCGCGTCTTGGATCAGTGCCGCGTTCGCGATCGTGACGGTTATCGCGGCTACGACCACTTCCGCTGATCGGCTCGGAGGCAGGAGGATCAGAGGGCGAGGAGGATATTTCCTCCTCGCCTTTCTTGTTTGCGCTGGGACGGCCTTCGCGCCGCGCGCCGACACTCCTGGCGCGAGAACGCGTGGCGCGGTGAATCCAGGATTAGTTCCGGGAAACTTCGAGATCGACCTCGAAAACGGCGCTGAAGCGCCGCTTCTCGTCCCGGTCGTGAACCAGCACGATCGGAGAAACGCGCACGGAACGCTTGCAGTTGCGGCACATTCCGGTCTCGCCTTCGACATCCTGCACGAACCCGTCGGTGAAGTGATACGCCGAGCGAGGCCGCCGGGCCGCCTTCGTTCCGTGCGTACCGCAGTGCGGACAGGTGAACTCCACCTGATCCTCGAGCGGATCACGATTCAACGCAGCCCACCCGGTGTAGCGAACACCCACAGTTTCCAAAGTAGAGCGACTCATGAAGGCCACCTCTATGACCCCGTTTACGAAAGCCTACACGCACTTAGACGCGGTTCGGGCCATTTCCGATGCATTTCCGCGCTGCGCCTGCAAACGCCCGAGTTCCAGCGCGTTAGAGTCGACCGCGCCGGCCGAGCAGGCCCGCGGGCACCTGGCCGCAAGGGCGGTGTCTATTTCTGCTAGAGATCGCGCGAACTCCAAAGGACCGCGCCGCAGGCTCCGGACCCGGAGCCGAGCCGGTGGCGGCCGGTTTCAGGTGGATGCATCGCAACGGAGGAGGTGTGTCGTGAGCGATCTCGGAGATCTATCGCACTGCATCGTGGAGAGTGACTCAGGCGAAACCGGGCGCGCGCGGCGGCTTCGCGGGCGCGCCGTGACTGCCTCGGTTCTGTTGGAAGCGGGCCTCGTTGCGGGCATGCTGCTGTGGCCGCTGCTGACTCCGGCTGTGCTGCCGCCAGAGCACATGTCTGCTCCGGTGCCGGTGTTTCGCGCGATTTCGCGGCCCGAGCCCATTCGCCCGCACCAACCGCAGCATCCGGCCACGAATCGACCGCATTCGACTGCGCCGATCCTTCAGCAGCCTCCCATAATTCCGCGGCACATTGCCGCCAATGTGGACAATGAGCCGCCTAGCTACGAGAACATCGGCCCTGCGCTGCCCAATGATCTCGGTCCCGGGTCCGGTGATGGAGGAGGCCCGCTAACTCAGCCCGCACAGCCTGATGGCGACACCCGCACAAGCAAGCCGCGCTTGATCAGCCAGCTGATGGACGCGTCACTGATCCGCCGCGTCCAGCCCGAATACCCGCTTGCGGCGAAAATCGCGCACCTGTCGGGAACTGTGCAATTGCGCGCGATCATCGGCGTGGATGGCACCGTCCGGAACGTCCAAGTCTTGACCGGGAATCCGATCTTTGTGAAAGCGGCGGTTGTGGCGGTCCAGCAGTGGCTCTACAAACCGACGCGGTTGGGAGGGAAGCCGGTGGAGGTCGAAACGCTGATTACGGTGCAGTTTCAGATTCAGTAGAGACCGGCGGGCGGCGAGAACGCAATCGGATCCTCACGCCGCCGCCCGTCAGCCGAATTTCAAACTAGAAGTGAACTACGATTCCTGTGGAAAGACGCGCATTGTCCTGCCGTGTGCCGAAGAAGTTGGTTTGCAAGTAGTCGCCTTGGATCACCCGCCAATAGACGTGCGGCACGACCTCGGTGTCGATCCCGCCTCCCAGAGCCATCGAGAACGACGAATCCGAGAACGGGCCTGCGCCGAAATGTGCGCCGCCGATCAGGAAGTGGGCAAACGGCGAGACACGAGCCGGCCAGGAGACCTGAGGACCGAAGAGAAACGTATGCACTGACGCACCGGATCCGTAGTGCCCGTCAAAGTCCGCGACGCCGCCAAGCCAATCGGAAAACTTGTATTGGCCGGAGAGCTCCCAGCCGTTGGTGCTGAACGATGGGCTGTTATCGAAGTGCATGTAGGAATAGCCGCCGAAAAGCTCCAGCTTGTCTCCGAGTCCTTGGGCTTGCGTCGAGAATGCCGCGAGAAAGAGCAGCCCCACCAGTAAAGACAGTTTGCGCGCCATCGAGAGTCCTCCTATGGGAGTTGATCCTGGTCCCCGAGAGCGGGGGGACTGCAATCGCCGAACCTCGAGGTTCGGACGCCGCTATCGGAATGACCCTGAAGGGGCTGAGACCAAGTAGGATGCACAATGCCGGCTCGGGGGTGTCTGCCAATCCTAGCGGGACGATAGGATCGCCAGACGGCACCGTATGGTCACCGAAGGGCTTCGTATCGGCTGGAAGCTCTCGGCAGCTTCGGCTATCCAATGCCGATTATCCAAACCGGAATATGACTTCCAATTTGCATATACACGAAATCGTATTGACCTGTGTTTACGGGATTTGGTTCTGTCTCATGTCTATGATTTATAGGTAGTTAGACTTGTCAACCAATGGACGCAGACTTGCCATGAGAAAGGCAGGCGTGTGTCTTCTTGCATGGGGCGATCTCAGAAGTAGTTACGCGGGTCCCACGGTATTTGCCGGGCGCCAAATCTTCAGGAGGCGAGATATGAATCGTAGGCTTTTGGTCGTATTCACTTTGTTGGCAGCAATCTTCCTCGGCTACCAACCTGCCTGGTCGCAAGCAACGATCGCGACGGGCAGCATTCAGGGTACAGTGACGGACCCGCAAGGGGGAGCTGTACCGAACGCCAAAGTTACGATTTCCGCGCAGGGCGGCGGCAAGACCGTCGACGTAACCACGGACGCGGCCGGCTTGTACAACTCCGGCACGCTGACCCCGGGCGTCTATACGGTGCGCGTGGCGGCGCAGGGATTCAAGACGGTCGCCCTTGGCGTGACCGTCCAAGTCGGCGTCGTGTCCGGCGGTAACGTGCAGCTGGAACTCGGCTCCGAGAGCGCCGTCGTTGAAGTCACCGCAGGAGCGGTCGAGGTCAACACGGAGCAGGCGCAGGTGCAGGGCGTTGTGACGCAGGAGCAGATCGAGAACATGCCGATCAACGGCCGCAACTTCCTCGACCTCGCTCAGCTCGAACCCGGCGTCCAGATTCAGGACGGCGCCAACTTCGACCCCACGAAGACCGGTTTTTCTTCGATCTCTTTTGGCGGCCGTTACGGCCGCACGGCCCGCATCGAGGTTGACGGCGTCGACGTCAGCGACGAGACGGTGGGTACCACCACGACGGACATCCCGGCGAGCGCGATTTCGGAGTTCCAGATCGCGCAGTCGAGCCTGGACATGTCGAACGAGCTGACTTCCTCCGGTGCCGTGAACGTCGTCACACGGTCTGGAAACAACACCCTCCATGGCGAAGGTTACGGCCTGTTCCGCGACAGCAGCCAATCTCCCATCTTTCCGGGCGCTGGCACCTTCCAGAGGAACCAGGAAGGCGGCAACGTCGGCGGGGCAGTGATCAAGGACAAACTGTTCTTCTTCGCAGACGGCGAGCGCACTTTGCAGCACGCCGGCGCGGGCGTTCCCGTTTCCGATCCGTTCACGGACCTCTCGGGCAACTTCCCGTCGCCGTTCAAAGAGGGCGAGCTGCTGGGCCGCGTGGACTTCCAGGCGACCAAGAGCTTGCACCTTTTCTACCGCTTCAACTACTTCACGAACTACCTCGTGCCTTCGTTCGGCACGCCCAGTTTCTCGTTCTTTGCGAACAAGGACATCACGCGCGATCACGTGGTGGGCGGCGACTGGACGAACGGAGCGTGGACGCACAGCGTCCGCTTCCAGTATCTGAAGTTCCAGAACTTCATCGCGGATGCAGTGCGAGGCAGCGGCGAACCCTTTGCCGACTTCCCGATCGCGATGGACTTCCTGGTTTCGGGACTCGCGACAGGGCCGAGCCCGGACGCCCCGCAGGCCACGCCGCAGAGCAGCCACCAGTTCAAGTATGACGGCAGCCGGACTTGGGGTTCTCACATTTTCCGTTACGGCTTCGCATACAACCACATTAACGGCGGCGGCTTCGCGAGCTTCTTCGCGAACGCCCCGCTGATGCTCAGCATTCAGACCAGCGAACCCAGTCCGGGCGGCATCACCTGCCCGAATGGCGATAGCGGTCCGCAGTGCCCGCTCAACTGGACTGCAGACGAACTGCTCATCGGAAACGGTCAGGGCTATTCGTCCGAGAAGGGCGCATTCGGCCGGCCGTTCGGCGGCTTGGGACCGGACAATCGCGTGGCCTTCTACCTGGGCGACTCCTGGAAGGTCTATCCCAACTTCACCGTGACCTACGGCGTCCGCTACGTCCGAGACACGGGCCGTACGGACAGCGACCTGCCGCCGATTCCGCAGCTGAACCTGGCATTGCCGGGATTGGGTGACCAGGTAAACCAGCCGAACTCGAACTTCGGCCCCCAGATCGGCCTGGCGTGGGATCCCTTCAAGAACGGGAAGACGGTCATCCGCGCTGGAGCGGGCATCTACTACGACAACTCGATCTTCAACAACGTGTTGTTCGATCGGCCGCCGCGCCTTCAGACCGGCACGTTCTTCTTCTCGGATGCGGTGCCGTGCTTCTTCGGATCGGCGGGTCCAGTTGCTTTCGGAGACGGGTCGGTTCAGTTCATTCCGGGCGGCAACGATTTGTGCGGGTCTCCGGTGGGTGCCACGATCCCGTCCTCGGCTGTCAGCGCCACCTGCCCGTCCGGAATCACGGTGGCGCAGTGCATGGCCAACTTCCAGACGGTCTATGCGGCATCGTACGCCGCGAATCCTCTCGGCCCGAATCCGAACTACATCGGGTCGCTGATCCAGCAGGGGCTCCCGCTCAACGGCGGAACGATCTACGCCCCGCAGTTCAAGTCGCCTCGTTCGGTGCAGATGAACATAGGCTTCCAGCGAGAGCTGGCGAAGGGGACGGTTCTGACGGTCGACTACATTCGAAACGTCGGAACGCACTTCCTGCTCACGGAGGACGCCAATCACACTGGCGACGCGTCTTACCTGAATCAACCGGCAGCGCTGGCCGCGATCAACGCGACGAACGAGTCGTTCGATTGCGCGCCGATCGTGCCCGGCGTCGATCTCACCGGAATCGATTGCGCGATCGAATCGGGTGCGACCATCAGCGACTACGCCAACAACGGCTTGGATTCGCCGAAGGATCTCAACATCGGCGAATGCTCGGCCGCGAGTGGCATCGGCGTGCCCTGCGCATTCGGAGGCATCAATCCAAACATCGGGCCGACGGCCACGCTTTTCCCGGTCGGCCGCTCGCTGTACAACGCCCTGGACGTGAAAGTGACTCAAAACGTCCATCATCCGCTTCCCGGAATCAAGTACTTGAACGGGCAGATCTCTTACACGCTGTCCCGTTTCGAGTACAGCGGTTCGGCGAATGGTCTGAACAATCCGGGAACTCCGGGCAACCAGGACCAGGACTTCATCGACAGCGCGTTGGACGAGCGGAACCCGAATCGCTACTTCGGGCCAACGTTGTTGGATCGCACTCACCAGCTGAATTTCGGTGGTTACGCCGACATGCCGTTGGGCTTCAAGTTGGGTCTTGTTGCTCACTTCTGGTCGCCGCTGGCCATCACGCCATTGCTGGACATCCCTGCCGGTCCCGGATCCATCTTCCAGACCGACTTCACGGGTGATGGCACGGTCAACGATCCTCTGCCTCTCGGACAGACCGATCCCACCTGCGGCATAGTGGGCGGAAGCTGCACCTATACCACGGCAAAGACCGGCGCTTTCGGCCGATCTCTTTCGCCGACTGGTCTGGGCGGCGCCATCAACAGTTACAACTCCTCGATCGCCGGCAACACCATCACGCCGGCGGGTCAAGCGCTTGTCAACGCCAGCCTGATCACCGAGCAACAGTTGATCGATCTCGGCGCAACTCCCCAGGAAATCGCTCCTCCCCCGGCGAATCAGGTGGGGCTCAGCTGGATGAAGGCGCTCGACTTCCAGATCGGTTGGGTTGGGCACGTCGGTGAGCGGTTCACGATCGAACCCAGCGTCGGATTCTTCAACGTCTTCAACTTCCGCAACTGGGACTCGGCCGGCAACACGCTCAGCGGCGCTCTCAGCGGTTCCGCGGGTTCGATCAACGGAACCTTCGGAAACGCCTACCGCGGCACAGGCAACCGGGCCAACGCGATCGGCGCCGGCAGCGGCGTATTCGGACTCGGCGCCCCGCGCGTAATCGAGTGGGGGTTGAAGTTCAGCTTCTAACCCGCGCGGCGGCCCTTCGTCAGGGCCAACGGGCGGATTCAGTTCAAGGGCGTCCCAGCTGATCGGGGCGCCCTTTCTGTTTCTGGCCCCGGCCTAACGCCCGGCCTGAGGCGGCGTCTAATCCGTAGGTTTTCCTTCCTTTCCGCGCGGAAGTATCGCCGCCAGAGTCGTTTATAGGTGCGGCCGGGTGCAACATCAGGTGCCTCCGGCGCGTATGATAGGATGAACCGGAAAGCGGGCCATGCCAGTCAAGACCTCCATGTCGCTCGGCGAAGCAGTGCGGATCGCCACCACCAACCTCTGGGCGCATAAGATGCGCAGCGCCCTGACGCTGCTGGGGGTCGTCATCGGGGTCACGTCCGTGATCGCCGTGGTCAGCCTGGTCAACGGGCTGAACGACTACGTGGCGCAGGCGATTTCGTCGAATTTGAGCGCCGACGTCTTCATGATCAACCGCGCTCCCTCCACAATTACCAGCGTCGATCAGTGGGAGGCGAGCCAGAAGCGGAAGAAGTTCCACTACGACGATTACGAAGCCCTGCGCGACAACTGCCGCACTTGTGTCGCTGTCGCCGGCAACCTCAACCGGATCGGCCAGGTGAAGTATGGCACCGAATACCTATCCGATACGGCGATCATCGGTTTCACGCAGGAGATGCCGGAGGTTTACAGCCGCGAGCTCGCTCAGGGGCGCTATTTCACCCGGCTGGATGTGGCGCGCGGCGCGCACGTGTGCGACGTAGGGTACGACATACCCGACAAACTGCTTCCCGGATCGGATCCCATCGGCAAGGAGATCCGCGTGGACACCGGGGAGTGCGAAATCATAGGCGTCGCGAAGAAGCGAGGCTCGATGATGGGGCAGTCGCAGGACGACTGGATCATCATGCCCCTCACCACGTTTCAGACGATGTACGGGAGCAACGACTCGCTGCGCCTCTGGGTGAAGGCCAACGGGAAAGACGCCATCGATCCGACGATGGACGAGGTGCGGATGATTCTGCGCGGGCGGCGCCACGTGGAGTATCAGGATCCGGACGATTTCGAGATGGAAACGAACGCGTCGTTCCTGCAGCTCTGGGGAAGCATCAGCGGCACGTTTTTCGGCGTGACGATCGGAATCGCGTCGATCGCGCTGCTGGTGGGCGGCATCGTGATCATGAATATCATGCTGGTTTCCGTCACGGAGCGGACGCGCGAAATCGGGTTGCGCAAGTCGCTGGGGGCGCGGCGGAGCGACATCCAGAAGCAGTTCTTGATCGAGTCTTCGACCATTGCGGCAGTCGGCGGAATCTGCGGCGTAGTTCTGGGAATCCTGCTGGCGAAGATCGTGACGTTGACCACGGCGCTGCCCAGTTCCGTTCAGCTATGGTCCGTCCTGATGGGTTTGCTGGTCGCAACGAGCGTGGGCCTTTTCTTTGGCGTCTATCCGGCTTCGAAAGCGGCGCGCCTCGATCCTGTTGTCGCTCTACGGTCGGAGTGAGGCGGAGGGGAGCGAATCGTGACCTGGAAACGCAGAGCCGGAGAGCTGAAGGAGTCCATCCTGCTGGCGCTGGACGTTCTGCGCCGTAATCCCCTTCGGTCCTTTCTGACGGTGCTTGGAATCGTGATCGGCGTGATGACGATCATCACGATCGGAGCGGTCATTACCGGCCTGAATTCGAACGTCCTGGGCAACATTCAATCACTGGGTTCCACAACGATCATCGTGTCTCGCATGTCGTGGGCGACGTTCGGGCGGCCGTCGATGGAATTGCTGCAACGCCGCTACCTTCAGGCGGAGTGGGCGGACGGAATGGCCCAGCTGCCGCATGTCGCCGCCGCCACGCCCGCCGGCCAGATCGCCAATTACGAAGTGGGAGCCGGATCGAGCGAGGTGAGGCGCGGCAACCTGCGCGCGAAGAGCGTGATCCTCGAAGGCGACGGACCCTCGGTCGCCGACATCAGCAATTTCGAGATGGAGCGCGGCCGATTCTTCAATCAGACGGATAACGATTACCACTCCTACGTCGTAGTCCTCGGGCATACGACTGCCAAGACGCTCTTTCCCAACGGCGAAGAGCCCGTGGGGCAGGAAGTCTTGCTGGAGGGACACGCCTTTACCGTCATCGGGGTCTTGCAGGAGCAAAAGCAGGCGCTGGGAACGGGCGACAATCCTCAGGACAACATCGCGTGCGTTCCTTTTGCCTTGATCATGAAGCTCCACCCGGAGTTCAAAGATGTGATCCTGCTGGCCAAGGCGGACTCGACGGACGATTTGCCGATGGCGATTGACGAAGTGCGCGACTACATGCGGCGCATGCGGAAGCTTCCTTCGGACAAGAAAGACGACTTTGAGATCATGACGACGGACACATTTCTCGATTTGTGGAAGCAGATCTCAAGCGGAATCTTTATCGTGATGCTCGCCGTCGGCTCGGTCGCGCTGCTGGTGGGCGGAATCGGCGTGATGAATATCATGCTTGTCAGCGTCACGGAGCGCACGCGCGAAATTGGCGTGCGCAAGGCGATCGGCGCCAGGCGAGTCAACATATTGACGCAGTTTCTGCTGGAGGCCGTGACGCTGGCCGGGGTCGGCGGAGCGATCGGCGTCATCCTCGGCTCATCGATCGTGCTGATCGTCCGGCTGGCTTTTCCGGATTTCCCGGCGGCGGTTTCCGTGTCGCTGGCGCTGTTTGGGGTCTCCGTGGCAGGGTCGATCGGGATTTTCTTTGGAGTGTATCCAGCGTGGAAGGCGGCGCGCCTGAATCCCGTCGAAGCGCTTCGCTACGAATGAGCGGCTAGAGCCCGCAGCGACTGCTGGTACGGCGCTTTCGCCACGCCGCGCTCCGTGATGATGGCTGCGATGTACCGCGCCGGTGTCACGTCAAAGGCGGGATGCGCCGCGCGGACGTCCGGTGAGACGCGCGTTCCCGCGAAGTGAGTGACTTCCTCCTCGGTGCGCTCTTCGATCGGAATGTTCTCTCCCGACGCGATCGACAGATCGAGAGTCGAAATCGGCGCCGCGACAAAGAAGGGGACGTTGTTCTCCCGCGCCAGAACGGCGATCCCGTAGGTGCCAATCTTGTTCGCGGTATCGCCGTTGGCCGCGATGCGATCCGCTCCGACCACCACAGCCCCGACGCCGCCAGTTCGCAGAAAGTGTCCGACCATGTTATCGGTGATCAGGGTGAGAGGAATGCCGTCCTGATGGAGTTCCCAGGCCGTCAGCCGCGCTCCTTGGAGATAGGGCCGCGTCTCCGGCACCAGCACGTCGATGTGATGCCCGGTCTCGACCGCCACGCGGATCACGCCCAGCGCCGTGCCGATGCCGCCCGTGGCCAGAGCGCCGGCGTTGCACTGCGTCATCACGCGTCCGCTCTTTGGCATCAGCTCCGCGCCGAATCGGCCGATCCGTTCATCCGCGTCGCGACGCTCTTGATGGATCTTCCTCGCTTCCTCAACCAGCGCGCTCCGGATGCCCGCGATCCCTTCGGCGCGGTCCTTCTCGGCGGCGGCCGCAAGCTCACCGAAGCGGCGCTTGAAGCGTTCGATGGCCCAGAACAAATCGACGGCCGTGGGCCGCGTGCGCGCGAGCGTGTCGCAGATAGTGGAAAATTCGGCGCACAGCTCGCCGAGAGATTGCGCCTTGGAGTGCTGCACGCCGATCGCCACCCCCATGGCCGCCGCCACGCCAATCGCCGGCGCGCCGCGAATCACCATGTCCTTGATCGCTCTGGCGACGTCGCGATAATCCGTATACGTGTGGTAGACGATTTCACGCGGCAGCCGTCGCTGGTCCAGCATGACCACGCCTTCGGCGGTCCATCGAATGGGTTCAACCGTGTGCAATGTTTTCGTCTCCGATCGCGATCATTCTAGCCGATTCCCCACCGGCGCGAGAGCCGCGCTACGAACCCTTGGGCAGCACTCGCAGCCCGTGCGAGAAGATCAGGAAAGCGAGTGAGATCGCCAGGTTGTAGCTGAAGTGCAGAAGAAAGCTGGCGAGCACCGTTCGCTTCACCGCCCGTGCATACGTCAGGATGATGCCGACAGCGACAAGCAGCGCGATCTGCGTCCAGCCTCCCCACAACTGCGCGGCGTGCATCAACCCGAATAGTGTACCGGTCACCACGATTCCCACTCCCCTGCCGAATGATCGCGCGACGACCGGGTAGAGCAATCCACGAAAGAATGTTTCTTCCACAACCGGAGCCACCAGCACCGCCATCAGCAACAGCAGAAGCGCCACGAGTCTGTCCCGAAACAGCGCCTCCATCGGCAGTTTGGCATTTGTGCCGAAATATGCCGAGAGCAGCTGCACCACGAATGCGAGCAGAAAGCCCCCGCCGATAAAACTCGCATAGACCAGCGCCTCAGGGTAGCGCCCGGCCTCGAGCGGCCGCCAGCCGACCGTCCGCCAAAAGGGAGTGCCATATCGCAGCCGCAAATACAGCGCTATACAGCCGAGCACCAGCGCGAACAGCGCCACCTCGTAGACGATTCCGGCGATACCGCCTACCCTCGGAGACGTGCGAAGCTCCATGAGATTGTGGCCGAGGGCCGAGAGAGCGACGACCAGAACGATTCCGAGCGCGAAGGTGGCAAGAACGGTTATCCCCAGGAACAGGAGGAGGTCCAGCCAACCCCAGGGGGCTCGGAGATCTTCCGGCACCAGCTTTGCCGGCCGAGCAGGAACCTCTGCGACGGGTTCACTCGCCGGCGCCAAGGCAGAATTGGCGCCTGTCTGCTCTGCCTGCTGCCCGCCGTCAGCTGATGCAGCGGGGAATTTCTCTTCGTCTTGAAATGGCACTTGAGTGTCGCCTTCAGCTTGGTCGTTTGCCGTTCGCGTCGCCTAGCGCGCGAGCGAGAATCTGGCCCGTGTACGACTTCTTGTTGCGCGCAACCTGCTCCGGCGAGCCCTGCGCCACAAGCCGTCCGCCGTCCGCGCCGCCCTCCGGCCCGAGATCGATAATCCAGTCCGCTTGCTTGATCACGTCGAGATTATGCTCGATGATCAGCACCGTGTTTCCGAGCGTGACCAGCCGGTTGAGAACGTCCATCAGTTTCTTCACATCGTCGAAATGCAAGCCCGTCGTCGGTTCGTCGAGGATATAGAGAGTCCGCCCGGTCTGACGCCGCGATAGCTCTTTCGCCAGTTTGGTGCGCTGCGCTTCGCCTCCGGAAAGCGTCGTCGCCGATTGGCCGAGCTGGATATAGCCCAGGCCTACGTCGACCAGCGTTTGCAGCTTTTGTTGAATCGCCGGAATATTTTCAAGCACCTTCAGCGCTTCCTCGATCGGCAAATCCAGAACGTCCGAGATCGACAGCCCTTTGTACCGCACCGCGAGAGTCTCCGCGTTGTAACGCTTGCCGCGGCACACCTCGCAAGTGACGTACACGTCCGGCAGGAAGTTCATTTCAATGCGCCGCTGGCCGTCGCCCTGGCACGCCTCGCACCGCCCGCCCTTGACGTTGAAGCTGAATCGTCCCGGTTTGTAGCCGCGCTCGCGCGATTCGGGCAGCATGGCAAACAGCTCGCGGATCGGAGCAAACACGCCCGTGTACGTGGCCGGATTCGAGCGCGGCGTCCGCCCGATGGGCGCCTGGTCGATCTGGATCACTTTGTCGAGGTGTTCGATCCCAAGCACGGCCCGATGCGCTGCGGGCTTTTCCCGCGACCGATACAGCTTCGCCGCGAGCGCGCGATAGAGAATGTCGTTCACGAGAGTCGATTTCCCGGATCCGGAAACGCCGGTTACGACCGACAGCAATCCCAGCGGAATCGCCACGTCGATGTTCTTCAGATTGTTTCCGTGGGCGCCGAGCACCGATAGCGCCTTGCCGTTCGGGCTGCGGCGCTGCTCGGGCACGGCGATGGTCATCTTTCCCGAGAGATACTGACCGGTAAGCGAAGCGGGATTCGCTGCGATCTCTTCGGGCGCGCCCTGCGCGACCAGATGCCCTCCCGCCTTCCCGGCGCCGGGGCCGAGGTCGACCACGTAGTCCGCGCGGCGAATGGTTTCTTCGTCGTGTTCCACCACGAGCACGGTGTTTCCCAGATCTCGCAGCGTTTCCAGCGTCGAAAGCAGGCGTCCGTTGTCGCGCGCGTGCAAGCCGATGGAAGGCTCGTCCAAAACATAGAGGACGCCGCGCAGGCGCGAGCCGATCTGCGTCGCCAGACGAATTCGCTGCGCCTCACCGCCCGAAAGCGTGGCCGCGGAGCGCGCCAGCGTGAGATAGCCCAGGCCTACCGCGAGCAGAAAATCGATGCGCTCGGCAATCTCGCTCAGCGGCCGTCCCGCAATCTTCCGCTGCCGGAGCGTGAGTTTTTCCCGCATCCGGTCCACCGCGGCGCGCGCGTCAGCCAGCGAGAGTGCAGTGAAGTCCGCGATTGAAAGCCCCGCGATTTTGACGGCAAGGCTTTCCGGACGCAGTCGCCGCTCGTTGCACGCCGCGCAGGGAGCGGGCGACATGTACTGCGTCAGCCATTCGCGATAGGTGTCCGATGTCGATTCCTCGAGGTTTTTTTCCAGAAACGACAGCACTCCCAGAAAATTCAGTTCCTTGCCCGATCCGCCATTTGCGGGATTGCCGAACAGGATCAGATTCTGCGTCTTGCGAGGCAGCTTTTCGAAAGGCGTGTCGAGATCGAAGCCGTACGCCGCCGCCGCGATCTGCAAGGTGCGCTGCAGCGAAGCGGTCGCGGAGCCCGGCCCCAGGCCGCCTTCGAACAGCGGCTTTGTCCAATCGACGATCACCTTGGCCGGATCGAATTCGTACTTCGACCCGAGGCCGTGGCATTCCGTGCAGGCGCCATACGGCGAATTGAAGCTGAACGATCTGGGCTCGAGCTGAGGCACGGAGATGCCGCAATCCGGGCACGCCAGTTTTTCCGAGTACACGTGTTCTTCGCCGCCCACCACCGCGATCGTCACCAGGCCGCCCGTCAGCTTCAGCGCGGTCTCGACGGACTGTTCCAGCCTCTGCGCGATGCCGCTCTTCAGCAGCAGCCGGTCCACGACGATCTCAATCGTGTGGTTCTTGCGGCGATCGAGCGCAATCGGCTCGTCCAGGCCGACGAGTTTGCCGTCCACGCGCGCGCGGACGTAACCTTCTTTGGCGAATTTTTCGAGCTCCTTTTTGTACTCACCCTTTCGGCCGCGCACCACGGGCGCCAGGACCATGATGCGGTCATCCGGCTTGAGCGCCAGCACCGCTTGCACGATCTGTTCGGTTGACTGGCGCGCGATCGGTTTGCCGCACTTCGGACAATGCGGCGTGCCGATCGCGCTGTAGACGACGCGCAGGTAGTCGTAGATCTCGGTGATCGTCCCCACGGTCGAGCGTGGCGATCGAGTGGTCGTCTTCTGCTCGATCGCGATCGAAGGCGAAAGGCCCTCGACGGAATCGACTTCCGGCCGCTCCATCTGGTCAAGGAACTGCCGCGCGTACGCCGAAAGGGATTCGACGTACCGCCGCTGCCCTTCCGCATACAGCGTGTCGAACGCGAGCGAGGATTTTCCGGAGCCGGAAAGTCCTGTGATGACGGTCAGGGTATTGCGCGGGATTTCCAGACTGATGTTCTTCAGGTTGTGCTGCCGCGCGCCCCGGATAATGATTTTCTTGAGACCCATGTTGGAGCGCCCCGCTACAGAACCTCTGGCTGCATACTGGGTGGAATGGTGCCAGCGTAATTCATCAACATAGCAGGAGCCATTCGTAAGGGTCAAGGCAGCGCGCTTCGTTCGGTGGTCACCGGCTGAAGAGAAGCGGACCGCCGAAACGAGTCAAGGCGAAGATGTGGCAAATCACCCGAGGGCACGCCGGAATTTTTACTAGCGACCGGGACTTTTTACGCGAGACCTGCGAAGAGAAAGCTCGTGATTTCAGTCACTTAAGTTTGGTTTTCGACGTGCCACTACGTTGCGTGTCAGGGGGAGGAAAGCCGAGGATCCCTTTAGGGGATTGAGGGCTGGGCCGGCTTCCTTCCCCCGGCCTTTTTCCGCGCGTCGCGATTTTCCGCTCGTTACCTCACCAATTCTCTCCGCATCTTTCTTATTCAGTCCGTTCGCAGAACTCGACACAAGCTGCCCTCGTTCGCGTGAAGCGTCGAAAACTTCGTTCATGGAATCGCGCAATCTTGGTTAGAATGGACAAACTCGGTTGGGGCGTGGTCCAATCGGTAGGACACCTCACTGTTAATGAGGATGGTGTTGGTTCGAGTCCAACCGCCCCAGCCAATTCTGTCCGGCGGTCAGCCCCTCGCAGCGCTCAAAGGCCCGCGAATCACTCTTTCCAGCGCCCCGGCGGGCAAGGCTTCCCTCAGTTCTTTCGAAAACGCCCCGTCCACAAGGACAAACGCC
The DNA here is from genome assembly GCA_035500255.1 of Verrucomicrobiia bacterium. Classification (GTDB taxonomy): domain Bacteria; phylum Acidobacteriota; class Terriglobia; order Acidiferrales; family UBA7541; genus Palsa-295. The sequence continues at coordinate 19,261 of DATJXJ010000041.1, forward strand.
ATCCGCGCCAGCTGATCGGAACGGTTTTCCCACGCGTGATTGGTGCCGCGCTGGATCACCACATCCCCGGCCTTCAAACGGAGTTCGGAGTCGTCGAGCAGAAGAAATATCTCCCCCTCCAGCACGATTCCGTAATCGATCGTTTCGGTGCGGTGCATGAAAGGCGGATGGCCGGCCTCCTTCTCTGAGAAACCCGGCAGGAAATCGAGGATACGAATCACTGTGCCGTGTGGCTTCGGCCCGAGTTCGATCGGCCGGTTCGTAGGCTCCGCCTCCGCGGCTGTGATGGGCGCTGAGCCTTCGTTGGTGTTCCAGATTTCGTAGAAGGCCACACCGCGTTCCGCAATCGCCAAGCCATTGGGCGGATGCCCGTCGGTGAGAACGATCGACTTCCCGCTCGTATCGTGACCGGTGACGATTCGGCGCGGCTTGCCTGCCATGGCGATTTCCCCCTTAGAGAAGATTCCGCGAGCGGCTGCTCAGACCGTTCCCGCGTTAGTCCTTGGTGATGGGAAATCCCGACTCGGTCCAGCCTCGCCATCCGCCGTCCATCGAAATCACGTTCCGATAGCCCATTTTCTCCAGGTTGTCGGCCGCGAGCGCCGAACGATATCCTCCACCGCAGTAAAGGACGACTTGCGTGTCTTTGTCGGGGACGGCCTTTTCGATGTCGCGCTCAATCACGCCGCGGCCCAGATGAATCGCGCCGACGATGTGTCCGCGCGCCCACTCGGAATCCTCGCGCGTATCGATCAAGACGAATTTCTCGCCTGCGTCGAGGCGCCTCTTCGTCTCGCGATAGTCTTCCTCTTTAACACGCGTTTTCGCGTCCTTCACGAGCTTCAAGAATCCTTCTGAATGATCGGGCGCCATGGCATCACCTCACGTTTTCGTTCAGTCGGCAGCAGAGTAGCACGCGGCCCGCTGAGATGGCACGCGCGTCCATCCTCATTTCATGTCCCGCCAATTCGGTCCGGCCTTGGTATCGACCACCAGCGGCACACGCAGCTCGTGGGCTCCCTCCATCACTTCCTTCACGAGCTGCGTCAGCCGCGGCAGTTCTTCTTCGGGAACCTCGAATAAGAGCTCGTCGTGAACCTGCAGGATCATGCGCGCCTGGAAGTCGGATGCCAGGCGCCGGTCGAGTTCGATCATGGCGAGCTTGATCAAATCCGCGGCTGTGCCCTGCATGGGAGTGTTCATTGCCGTGCGCTCGGCGAAGCTGCGCAAATTCGGCTGCGGTGAGTTGATTTCCGGGATCGGCCGTGTGCGCCCGAATAGCGTCCTTGTGAAGCCCGTTTTGCGGACCTCGGCGATCTGGCCATCCAGATATTTCTTGACGCCGCTGTAGCGCTCGAAATACGCGTTGATGAACTTCGATCCCTCTTTCGTATCGATGCCCAGTTGCTGCGCCAGGCCGAAGGCCGACAGCCCGTAGATCACGCCGAAATTGATCACTTTGGCGACGCGACGATGCTCGGGCGTCTGCGCGAACGGAGCGACATCGAAAACCTCCTGCGCCGTGCGGGAATGGATATCTTCGCCGCGGCGGAAGGCCTGCACCAGGACGGGATCCTCCGAAAGATGCGCGAGAATACGCAGTTCGATCTGGGAGTAATCGGCGGAAAGCAGCAGATGGCCCGGCGAAGCGATGAACGCCGCGCGGATCTCCCGCCCCAATTCCGTGCGTACGGGAATGTTCTGCAGATTCGGATTCGACGAGCTGAGCCGACCCGTCGCCGCGCCGGTCTGGCTGAAGTGCGTGTGGATGCGGCCGGTCGACGGATGCACCAGCCGCGGCAGCGCGTCCGCATAGGTCGATTTCAACTTCGCGAGTTCGCGGTATTCGAGAACTTTTTTCGGCAGGGCGTGCAGCAGCGCGAGTTCTTCCAGCACCTCGGCCGCCGTCGACCGTACTTTCACGCGCATCTTCCGCGGCGGCTGCAGATTCAGCTTGTCGAAGAGAACCTCGGCCAGCTGCTGCGGCGAGCCGATCTTGAATTCGAAGCCGGCGAGCGCGTAGATCTCCTTCTCGAGACGGACGATCTCTTGCTGTGCCCGCGCCGAGATTGTTTCAAGCCCCTGCGGATTCACGCGGACTCCATCCGTCTCCATTCGTGCCAGCACCGGCGCGAGCGGCAAGTCGATCTTTTCGTAGACATCGAGCAGCCGCTGCTTTTCCACCTCCGCTCGCAGCACGGGCGCCAGGCGCAGCAGGAAATCCGCTCTCTCGCCGGGCGCGCCGGAAAGCGTGCGATTCAGGTTGCGCAGGACGACTTCGGCGAATGCGTGGTTTGCCGTTGTCGGCCGCAGCAGATAGGAATAGAGCATCGTCGCGTGTCGAATTCCGGCGATGTCTTTCGCGCCGCCCGCCGGCGCGAGCAGGTGAAACAGCTTCGGATCGTGCACAACCTTGGGCCGCTTGGGATCGGCGAGCCACTCGTTCATCGCTGCGAGCGTTTTGTTTTCGACGTCGTTCGCGGCAGTTCGCGCCGACTCCGGCTTCGCGGAAACTTCGACAGCGAGAACGCGCGTGCCGAAACCCTCTTCCTCCGGCTCCTCGGCATCGAGTGAAAGCCACGCGGAAACCTCTTGCCCGGCGGGAAGCGAATCGAGAAAGTTTCGCAGCTTGCCGGTGGAGTCGAGCGCGGCGTAGTCGGTGGCGCGGTCGTCAATCAGCGGAGCGAGATCTTTAAGCAGCGACGTGAAGCCGAGCTCGGTATAAAGGGCGCGCAGCGCCGCTTCGTCGGCCTCTCGCAGTTGCAGCTCCTCCAGTTCGAGTGGCACGGGCGCGTCGGTGGGAATCTTCGCAAGCTGCTTGCTGAGCCGCACAAACTCGGCGCAGTTTTCCAGAGCCTCTCGGTAGCTCGCGCGCTTCACTTCCTTCGCGCGCTTGAGCGCCTCTTCCGCGCTGCCGAATTGCTGGATCAGTTGCCGCGCTCCCACGTCGCCGATGCCCGCTTTGCGCCGCTCGCCGGGAGCAGGCTTTTCATTCGGGTTGCGCGCCCCCGGAATATTGTCGATCGCGTCGCCCATCAGGGCCATCACGTCCGGAACCCGATCCGGGGGCACGCCCATGATCTCTTCCACCTTCGTGGCGTCGATCAGCAGATCGTTCTTCGCGGGATTGAGCACTCGCACCCGGCCTCCGACCAGCTGGAGCAAGTCCTTGTCGCTGGTCACGATCACCACGTCGAGGTTCTTCTTCGAAGCCTGCTTCGCCAGCGTGCCAATTACGTCATCAGCCTCGTATCCCGGGTATTCGAGGATTGGCATGCGCATCGCGGCGCAATACCGCCGTACAAACGGCACCTGGACTGACAGATCCTCAGGCATGGGCGGGCGATGCGCTTTGTAGGCGTCGAAGAGCTTGTCCCGGAAGGTCGGTGCCGCGGAATCGAATACGACGGCCACGTAGTCCGGCCGCAACTCCTTGTTTTGCAGCAGCCGCCGCATCATCGTGGCAAAGAGGTACGGAACCTTGGTCGGAACCCCCGAGGAGGTTTGCAGGCGATCCATCGGGGCGTAGAACGCCCGAAAGATGTAACCCATCGCGTCGACCAGGAAGATGCGTCTTGGGGTTTTGGCGGGCATCAATCGGTATCGCGCGCCAGATCTGCTGGCAGCACCGACTCCGGGCGCGCAGGCACGGGCGAGTATAGCAGAGGCGAGTCCCGCGATTTGGCGGCTCTGCCGTCCGAGCCCGTCCAGCCGCCCACCTATCATTTCGAGACAAGTGCGCTGGTTTGTGATAGTTGTGAAATATTCCGAGGCCATTCTGCGTATCAATCGATGGACAGGGCGAAGACGACTGGAGCGATGAGCGAAGCCGATCTGGCGCAGGTGCTGTCCCAGGTCCGGGCGGGCGATGCCGATGCATGGGGCGAACTCTATCGGCGATACGCTCCGGCGATGTTCCGCTTTTGCCGGCGCGTGCTGCCGGCACGCGAGGATGCGGAAGACGCGACCACGGAAATCTTCATGAGGGTGCGGCAAAAGCTCGGAACGTACGACGCCTCACGTCCTTTCACGGCGTGGCTCTACAAAGTTGCGAGCAACCACTGCTGGGACACGCTGCGGCGTCGGCGTATCCGGCAGGATCTCGAGACCGGCGATCTCGATACACTTCCTCTCGAGCATCCGGATCCGGACCAGCTGGAGCGACTGCAGAACGAGCACACCAGCAAAGAAGTGCGCGCCGGCTTGGCCAAGCTTCCGGACCGCGCCCGGATGGCGCTCGTGCTCCGGTACTACGCCGACATGAGCTATGACGAAATCGCCGACACGCTGGGCGTGCGCCGAGCCTTCGTGGGCGTCCTGCTGCTCCGAGCGCGGCATCAGTTGCGCGAAGCGCTCGGCGGATCTGAAGCGGGCCTGGCCGCAAAAGCAACCGGTGGGAGAAAAACATGAGCTCTTCTGACGATCCGCTTGCCAGACACTTTGACGAGGTGACCGGACTGTTGTATCTCGAAGGTCAGCTCGACGAAGAACACACGCGCGAAGTCTCGGCGCACCTCTCCGTCTGCGCGCCGTGCAAGCAGCTGCTCCATGCGCTGGAGAAGGAGAGCGTCTGGCTCCGGGAATCTCTGCAGGCCGAGGACGAGGCAATCCCGGCCCGGCTGATCGCGCCTCCCCAGCGGGGCGCGGCCCATTGGGGATGGATGATCGCCTTTGGCCTCTGCGCGGCCGGTCTCTACACGGTCTGGAACGGATTCGTGGAGCCTTCGTATGAGCGGGCGTCGCAGGCAGGGTTTTCGCAGGGAAACGTATTGACGATGCTTTTCTTCACCGGCGCTTTCTGGAAAGGATGGGACCAAATGAGAAGCGTGACCGAACTCCTGGCCGTGGCGACACTCGGCGGTGTCGCGATCTGGCTGCTGCGGAAGCAATGGCGCCGCTTCACGGCGATTGCGTTCGTGATGGGCGCGCTGGTCTGCGCGCTCACGCTGGCGCCGGTGGTGCGGGCGGCGGACGTGCAGCGCGGCGCGCCCAGTTACACGCTGCCGGCCGGGCAGGAGGTGAAGACCGACTTGATCGTCATCGCGGATCGCGCGCGGATCGACGGCGACGTCGATGGCGACCTGATCGTCTTTTCCGAGTACATCACCGTGAGCGGCCACGTGAAGGGAGACATCATCGGTTTCGGCCAGGAGCTTCGCGTCAACGGACCCGTGGACGGCAACGTGCGCGTTTTGTGCCAGACGCTTTCTCTCAATTCAACGGTCGGCAAGAACGTGATGGGATGGGCCGGCGTCGCGGAGATGACGGAGAAGGCGACCGTGGGCGGTACGATGACTGAAATTGTCGGAGCCGCCGAACTGGATGGCAAACTGGGAGGCGATCTGTTGATTTTCGCCGGGAATTTGGAGATGAACGGTTCCATCGGCGGGAACGCGAAAATTCGAGCCGATCAATTGCGGATTGGCCCCGACGGTGAAATCAAGGGCGAGACCAAATTCGAAGGGCGCCACCAGCCGGTGGTCGAATCCGGAGCGAAACTTGGCAGCCCGATTCAGGTCACGATACCCAAGACGGGGCCGGACTACAGCCGCGTCACCTACTACTGGCATCGCGTGCTGCTCTGGGGAGCCAGTTTTCTGTTCGGTCTGCTGGTCCTGCTGCTGGCGCCCGGATTTTTCGTCGACGCGGAGAGCGCGGCGAAGAGGATCGGACCGGCCATTGGATTCGGCGTCCTGTTCTTCATCGCCACGCCGATCGCCGTCGTCATCGCTTGCTTCACAATCGTTGGCCTGAGCGTCGGCATCGCAACGCTGCTGTTCTACGCGATAGCGATCTACGCCGCCAAGGTCTTCGTGGCCGCGTGGATCGGCGAAAAACTGCTGGGCCCAAGCTCGGGAGTCGGGCCAGCGATCGGAAGGCTGGCGCTCGGATTGGCGATCATTCGTGCCCTTCTGATTGTGCCCTACGCCGGCTTCTGGATCGGATTTCTCGTGATCGCCTGGGGAATGGGCGCGATCGTCCTCGCGCTGTACCGGAGAATGGGCCCGCAACTCGCGCACGCCACGTAAGGATCGCGAGGGCGCTGGGGCCGAGACCGCCAGAATTCGCACGCGCATCCCGCGCGCTTCCGCTACAATCTCGCCCGTCCGTTCGCTCCACATGCGGAGCATCGCGAGGACATCTTGGACTTGGCGCAGCGTTGGCGGGAAATTCGCGGCGGCTTCGAACGCTCCTTCTGGATCGCCAATTTCACCGAAATCTTCGAGCGTATCGCCTACTACGGGATGAGCGCGGTTCTCGCGCTCTACCTCAGCGAACGGCTCCACTTTTCCGCGGAATTGACCGGCACGCTCCTGGGCGCCGCCGGCTTCCTTGTCTACGCGCTATCGATTCTCGCCGGCACCCTGGCGGACCGCTTCGGCTTCCGGCGGACTTTGATGTGCGCCTACCTCGTGCTGACCGTCGGCTATTTCCTCCTCGGATCGATTGAGTCGGCCTGGATGGCGCCGCTCCGGCAGGCCATCGGCGACAAATGGCTCGTCTCCCTGATCCTTCTGGTGCCCGCGCTCGGACCCGGGATGGTGAAACCGGTGGTGGCGGGCACGACGGCGCGCGGTTCGGCGGAGAGCGTTCGCTCGCTCGGCTATTCGATCTACTACACGCTGGTGAACATCGGTGGCACGCTGGGCCCGCTGATGGCATATCTGGTTCGCGAGCGCCTCGGCCTCGGAATGGTCAGCGTCTTCCGCGTCTCATCCGCGAGCGTCTTCCTGATGTTTTGGGTCACGCTGCTGTTCTATCGCGAGCCGGGGCCGACGATCGACGCGCAGGTTGGAAGCGCCGGAAAAGCCCTGCTGAACATATTCGTGGTCCTGGCCAATTTACGCTTCGTCGTTTTTCTCTTGATCTCTTCGGGTTTCTACATCATGTTCTGGCAGATCTGGATCTCCGTGCCCATTTTCATGAGGCGCTACGTGGATGCCAACGCAGCCGTGGATCGCGCTCTCAGCATCGAAGGCTTCACGATCATTGCGTGCCAGATCATCGTCACGTACTTGACGCGAAAGATTCCGGCTGTGGAGACTATCTCGATCGGCTTCCTCGTGTCGGCGCTCTCCTGGATCTTGCTGGCCGTGCATCCCACGATGTTCAGCCTGGGAGTGATGCTGGTTGTGCTGGCGCTCGGCGAACTCACACAGGCGTCGCGCTACTATGAGTATTGCTCGCGCCTCGCGCCGCCCGAACAGCAGGGTCTTTACATGGGCTACGCGTTTCTGCCGATCGCGATCGGGTACGCAATTGCCGGCCCGCTCGGCGGTTTCCTCTTGCACCGGTTTGGCGACGTACTGCAGCGTCCCGCCGAAATGTGGTGGGTGATCTGCGCCATTGGCGTGCTCACGGCCGCGCTGATGTGGATCTACGGAAAGACCGTGAAAGCGCGGGAAATCTCAGCCGACTCCTGATTCGCGATTCGGCGAACACTTCGCAGGCTTTCCTATCGCTGTGACTGTCGAGCCGCTTGCGCGCGAATCTGCCGGACCGCTTCGTCCGTCGTGATCATTCGCGCACCGATGGATTGGAGTTCGTCGAGAGCGTGCCTGCCATCCTCTGGCTTCAGCGTTTCGATCGCATCCTCCACGATCGCGACGCGCCGGCCTCGCTCGAGAAGTCCCTTCGCGGCGCACCTTACGCAGTACTCCGTCACGACGCCGAAGACCACGTAGTCCGTGTCGCCGGCAAGACGTTCCACCAGTTCGCTGGTGTGCGGATTGTCGAAGACGTCGAGCGTCTGCTTTTCGAGCACAACTTGCGAATGCTGCAGCACATCGCTGGGCAGCTTTCGAGACGCATCGTTGGGGACGGTGACGAAATCCTTCGCGAGCCCCTCCGGAACGATTCGCGCGCCCGGCGTGCCGCGCAGGCAGTGGGGAGGAAACCGCTGAAACTCGGGATCGCCCTCCGGATGCGCGTCGCCGCTCGAAACCAGGAACACGCCCGCGTCCGTCGCCGCGTTTACCAACCGCTGAATGTTGGGAATGATTTTTTCCGCGCCGGGCACGTAGAGCTTTCCGCCCGGCAGCATGAAGTCGGCCTGCGCGTCCACCTCCCAGAAGACGGTCTTTCGCGATGCCATTCGCCTGCGTCCTTCCGTGGATAACGATCTATTTTACCGCAAGGCGGCGAATGCGTCGGCGCACCTCTTGCTGCATCGCGGTCAGACGCTTGCTGTACTGGACGGGGTAGACGGCGCTGCGATGAATCTGCCGGTAGCGCTGCGGAAGCCGCGCGAGGTTCGTCATGCACCGATTGCGCAACGCGTCGACTGGCTCCGCGGGCAGCGTGCGGCGTCCCGCGCGCATCACCTCGATCAGCAGCGGCTCGCAGCCGTTCGGCGGCTCGTCTTCGATCGCGATTTTGTCGCCCGCAAAATCTCCCCGCGCGTTCGCGCGGCGGAACACCTGCTTGCGGCCGGGATAGGTCGCCTTGGCGTGGCTGAATTTCGCCGCCTCGCGGACTTTTCCTCCCCGCTCGACTTCAGTCAGCTTGTAGATCAAGTTCAAATGCGGCGCGTCGCCCGGAGTGCCGAGCGCGGTTCCAACGCCGAAGGCGTCGATTGCGGCGCCCTTTTTCAGGATGTCCTGAATGCGGTATTCGTCCAGGTCGCCCGAAGCGAAAATCTTCACGTCCCTCCAGCCGGCGCGATCAAGCTCGCGCCGCGCCCAGCGGCTGTCCGCTGTCAGATCGCCGCTGTCGAGCCGGATGCCCCACGGTTTTCGTCCGCCGGCGACGATAGTCTTTACGGCGCGACGAACGTTGTAAGTGTCCACCAGCAGAACGGAGCCTTCCGGGAACGCATCGAGGAACCGGCTGAAAGCCTCACCCTCGCTTTCGTGCGCCATGATCCATGAATGCGCCTGCGTGCCGTACGTGCCGATTCCATACAGCTGGCCCGCCAGCGTGTTCGACGTGCCACGGCATCCGCCGATCGCCGCCGCGCGGGCGGAAAGCAGACTCGCGGGCCCGCCGTGCGCGCGCCGCGCGCTGAAGTCGACCACTTCGCGCCCCTCGGCGACCGTGGCAATGCGCGCCGCCTTGCTGGCAATCATCGTCTGATAGCTGAGCGTCGCGAGCAGATACGTCTCCATGATTTGCGCTTCGATGATCGGAGCCGTCACGCGCATCACAGGCTCGCCCGGAAATGCGAGCGTTCCCTCCGGCATCGCCCACACATCGCCGGTGAACCGAAACTGCCCGAGATAGTCGAAGAATTCCTTCTGAATGTGGCGAAACGCGGGGTGACGCCGCAGGTAATCGATTTCGTCCTGGGCGAAACGCACGTTTTCGAGATACTCGATCGCCTGCTCCAGCCCGGCTGCCACCAGAAAATTCCGGCGCGGCGGCAGGTGCCGGACGAAAAGCTCAAAGGTGGCGCGTCCTTCGAAGCGGGTCTGAAAATAGCCCGCTGCCATCGTCAGTTCGTAGAGATCGGTAAGGAGCCCCGAATATTCACGCATGGGTATTGGAATCCGGCGGCCGTCGCGGCTGGATGAAAAGACAAAACCCCCATGCCTCCTCCCGCCGTGCGGGCCGGACGCATCTGGGGGTTTCGCCGCGAAACTTTGCGCCGGGATGGACTACTTCAAAACGGCGTCTTTGAACGCCTTCGCCGCGCGAAGGCGGACAACCGTCTTTGCCTTGATCTTGATCGCTTCGCCCGTAGCCGGGTTGCGGCCCATGCGCGCCTTGCGATGTGCTTTCACGGCGCGTCCCAGGCCCGGAATCACGAACTTGCCCGAGCCCTTGGCCTCTTTCACCGCCAGGTTGAACAGTTCATCGAAAAACGATGCAATCTGTTTCTTGGACACCGGCTTGTCTTTCGTGCTCACTTTCTCGGCCAGGTGCGCAATGATTTTGGATTTGCTCAGCGGAGTTGCCATCGAGTGTGTCTTTCCTCCTCAGAATGAGTTGCTCATCGGCTCCCGGCGTCCCGGAAGCCGCGAGCGACTATAGCTGTCCAGCCATGCGAACGCAAGCACAAATGTTCAAAAAAGCCCGAAAAACCGCGCTTTTTCAATCTGGAAACGATCGCTCTTCACAGGTTTGCCAGTTGTTCGTAGAAGAGCGCAACTGATTTGATCCCGCCGAAATAGTTCTCGAGCGCGATGTGTTCGTCCGGCGCGTGAGCGTTTTCATCCGGCAGACCGAATCCCAGCAGCACGCACGGCACTTTGAACAGGTCGTGCATCTCCGTCACGAACGGGATCGAGCCGCCCTCGCGAATGAACACCGCCTTCTTTCCGAAGCCGGTCTCCAGCGCGTGAATCGCTTTCTGAAAAATCGGGTGCGTGTAGGGAGCCACCCACGGTTTGCCCGTGCTCAGCACTTCGAATTTGTGCCTCACTGTTTTCGGCAGCAGCTTGCCGATCTGCCGCTCAACGAGCTTCGCGATCTTGGCCGGATCCTGATTCGGAACGAGCCGCGTCGAAAGCTTCGCATGCGCCTTCGAAGCGATCACCGTCTTCGCGCCCTCGCCAATGTAGCCGCCCCAGATGCCGTTGATCTCCAGCGTCGGCCGGGTCCACACCTGCTCGACGATCGTAAATCCCTTCTCGCCGCAAAGCGCCGGAGCTCCCACCGTCTTGCGAAACTCTTTTTCTTTCCACGGCAGCGAATTCAGCGCCTTGCGCTCCTGCCGCGAAAGCGGAGCGACGTCGCTGTAGAAACCCGGAATCGCGACGCGAAAATCCCGGTCGTGAAGCTTGGCGATCGTTTCGGCCAGAATCGTGATCGGATTCGGTACGGCCCCGCCAAACACGCCGGAATGGAGATCCTGCGCCGGTCCAGTAACCTCGAGCTCGTAATAGTTCAATCCGCGCAGTCCGTAGGTGATCGACGGCACGCCCTTGGCCAGCATCGCCGTGTCGGACACGATCAGCGCGTCGGCCTTCAGCCGTTCCCGGTTCTTGCGGACGAATTCCCACAGGCTGACGCTGCCGACCTCCTCCTCGCCCTCGATAATGACCTTCACGTTGATGGGCAGCTTTCCCGCCGTGTTGCGCAGCGACTCGAGCGCCTTGACGTGGATATGCACCTGGCCTTTGTCATCGGCGGTGCCGCGGCCGTAGAGATTGCCATCGCGAACCGCCGGCTCGAAGGGAGGACTGGTCCATTGCTCCAGAGGCTCGGCCGGCTGGACGTCGTAGTGGCCGTAGATGAGGACCGTCGGCTTGCCGGGGGCGCGCAACGATTCGCCGTACACCACGGGATACATCTTCGTGGGCTCGATTTCGACGTTTTCGAGCCCCGCTGCGCGCAGTTTCTCCGCCAGCCAGTGCGCCGCGCGCTCGATATCCGGCTTGCGGTCGCTTCGGGCGCTTACGCTCGGAATCCGGAGCAGCTCCTTCAGTTCATTCAGATGTTCTTCCCGCTTCGAGTCGATGTAGCCGACCAGATCCATTCTCTGGCTCCTGAATTAGGCTTTGCGAGTTCTCGCGCCCGTCAAAGGCCCGGGCGCGACGATGCTTGCTGTGCGGCTCGTGGAATCTCCCATACTACGCAAGCTGCGGAGAATTCCACAATCTTTTGCGAACTGCTTTTTTGGGCACCCAGCCTGCCGCCGCAATTGACTCCCCCCGGGGCCCATTGCACGATATCTGTGACGATGCCAGAAACGCAAATCACGAAAGAGCGCCGCAGCTCCCGCGTCTTCACGCGGATTCCCGTCCATGCGACGGGGAAAAACGTCGAAGGGCGGAAATTCCGCGCCAAGAGCCAGACCATCGTGATCAATGCGCACGGCGGCCTGCTTTATCTCAACGAACCGCTGGAGCTGGGCTCCGAATTGATACTCATCAATCCGGCCACCGAGGAAGAACAGGAATGCCGCATCGTCTATCTCGGTGACACCACCGACAGAGGCACTCGCGTCGGAGTCGAGTTTCTCTGCCCGAGCCCGCATTTCTGGGGCATTGAATTCGCCCAGCAGGATTGGCACTCCGCCGCTCCACCCTCCGCCAGCAACTAGCCGCGCTTCCGATCGCGCGCAGCCTCCTCTTTCCATTTGCCGATTGACGCGCTCTGATGTATTTTCGCCCCGCGCAACAGAAGCGAAGACGTGCGCCTGCCGCGGGTGCGCGGCAAGGGGGGCGATCATGGGGCGATTTGCGCGGGCGGCGATCTTTCTTTCTCTCGGCTTGACGTTAGCATCGGTGTCGCGTGCTCAAGCGCCCCACGGAATTGCGCCGTCGCAGAAGTGCGCCGACCTCGTGAGTCTCCAAATTCCCGGCTCGGGGATGACGATCACGAAAGCGGAACCGGTCCCGACTGTGCCCCCTGGAACGCTCCGCACGGCCAGTGTCGGGGGCGATCTGATCCCGGTCGCGATTCCATCGTATTGCCGCGCGGATGGAACGATCGACGCGCGCACGGGCGTCGACGGCAAACCCTACGCCATCGGCTTTGAAATCGCGCTGCCCGACGATTGGAACGGCCGGTTTCTGTTTCAGGGTGGAGGTGGCTTGAACGGATTCGTGGCTCCACCTTTGGGAACCGCGGCCGCGGGCGATACTCCCGCGTTGGCGCGCGGGTTCGCCGTCGTCTCAACCGACACCGGCCACAAAGGCGCGGTGTTCGACCCCGCGTTCATGCGGGACCAGCTTGCTTATCTCGATTTCGCGTACGTCGCCGTTGGCCGCGTCTCCGTGCTGGCCAAGGAAATCATCGCCCGCTATTACAGCCAACCGCCGAAGCGCTCTTATTTCGCGGGCTGCTCGACGGGCGGACGAGAGGCCATGCTTGTGTCGCAGCGCTACCCCTCCTATTTCGACGGTGTTATCTCTGGCGACCCCGCCATGAACACGGGCAATTCGAATATCGGCCTCTCCTGGGCCATGTCCTCGTTCGCCCGGATCGCGCCCAAGGATGCGTCCGGCAAGCCCGTTCCAAGCCAGGCGTTTTCCAGCAGCGATCGAAAGCTGCTTGCCGATGCGATCATGAAAGCGTGCGACGAAAAGGACGGCTTAAAAGATGGCCTGATTTTCAATCGCGGGGCCTGCGAATTCGATCCGGCCGTGCTGCAATGCCGGGGAGCAAAAACGGACGCGTGCCTTTCGGCCGGTCAAGTGGCGGCTCTCCAGCGCGCCTTCAGTGGTCCGAAGGACTCGCACGGCAATCAGATCTATCCGCGATTCCCCTATGACTCCGACATGGTGGCTGAAGGACCGGGCCTTAGCTTTCTTCCCACCGCAGGTCCCAATATTCTCGGCAACGTCCTGCCTTCTGCGGCGCGGAGCGTGGACGAGCAAGCCGCCGCCGTCCGCGCGGACGCCGGCCAGATCCTCACGGACACATGGAGCTGGACGAATCTGTCGTCGTTTTCAGGACACGGCGGAAAGCTCCTCTTTTTTCACGGCACCAGTGACCCATGGTTTTCCCCGTACGACACGCTGGGCTATTACGAGCGCCTTGGAAAGGACAATGGGGGCGCGGATCGGGTCATGGCCTGGAGCCGGTTCTTTTTGGTCCCGGGTATGAGCCATTGCGGAGGAGGAGCCGCTACGCTCGACAATTTCGACTTGTTAAGCGCGGTCGTCGATTGGGTGGAAAACGGAGTTGCGCCGGACTTCGTCGTCGCGAAAGGGAAATCACTGCCCGGTCGCACGCGTCCGCTGTGCGCGTATCCGAAATACGCGCATTACAAAGGCACTGGCGATCCGCAAGACGCCAGCAGCTTCGAGTGCATGCAATAACATGAAGCCCGTCGCCCTGAACCAACTCGAATCAGGAGGTCGCACCATGAAAACGGAAAATCCCATCGGCCGCCGCTCGATGTTGAAAGGATCCGTGCTCGGCGGTGCCGCGTTAGCGAATGGTCTCTTCCATCTGCTGCCCGATCCAGCGCTCGCGGCGCCGAAGGGCGCGTCCGACGCCAAGTCGCTCGGCGAAATCGTGCCGATCAAGCTCGAATACGTGTTTCAAATCCGCATCGACTTCAGCGAGCGCGTTTCGTTCCAGACTCCGAACGGCCGCCGCGCCTACGTCCCGGCGATCTCCGGCGTGATCGAAGGCCCGCGACTCCAGGGCATCGTAGTGCCGCACAGCGGCGCGGACTACGCCGGCAACGGACGCCTCAACGCACACTACATGCTCAAGGCTTCCGACGGCACGATGATCTACATCCACAACGAGGGTTATCTCTATCCTGTGGACGGTAAGCCCCTCGACCGTAACGATCCGAGTTGGGGCGGCGACCGCGAGTTCTATTTTCGCATTACGCCCGTGTTCGATACCCCCGTCGGGCCGCACGACTGGCTCACGCGAACGGTCATCGTCGGAACCGGAAAGCGGCATGCGAACCCGGACTACACGATCTTCACGTACTACGCCGTGCTGTAGACGGCCAAGAAAGCGCATTTAGCGCGGGAGGCCTTTGTCAGATGAGTTTTTCCGCTTCAGGTTCTGCAATTGTCGCTCGACTCACGCTCGCTCTTGTCCTTTCGGGAACAGCAGCGGGCTTAGCGTTCTCGCAGAATCCGACATTTCCGCCGCGAACGTATCCGCCGGCTCCCGCGCGCCGGGGGACCTTCGAGCGCGTGAAGGTTCACGGCAAATCGCTCGAGGGCAATCTCGAAGGCGATTCGGACGATCGCGATGTCTCGGTCTATCTGCCTCCCAGCTACAAGACCAGCAAGAAGCAGCGCTATCCCGTCCTTTATCTGCTCCACGGCTACATGGACAACGACATCAACTGGTTCGGCACGAAACCTGTCTTCGTCGACGCACCTTTGGCGATCGACCGGGCAATCGCGAACGGCGCGCGAGAAATGATCGTTGTCATGCCCAGCGCCTACACCGTGTACATGGGCAGCATGTACTCCAATTCGGTCACGACCGGTGATTGGGAGGCGTTTATCGTGCGCGACCTCGTGGCCTTTGTCGACGCGCACTACCGCACGATTCCCGGCGCGGCAAGCCGGGGCCTTTCGGGCCATTCGATGGGCGGCTACGGCACGATTCGCATCGGCATGAAATACCCGGGGGCGTTTTCGAGCCTCTACGCAATGAGCGCCTGCTGTCTGGCGCCCAATCCGGGTGCGCAGCCGGGTCCTGCTATGGAAAAGGCGCAGGCAATTCGCGCCGCGGCCGACTTGGCCAAGTCCGACTTCGGTACGCGCGCCTTGATCGCCTCCGCTGCGGCCTGGTCTCCCAATCCCAAGAACCCGCCGCTCTATTTTGACCTGCCGGTGGCCGATGGAAAGCCTCAGCCGGCCATCGCCGCGCGCTGGGACGCCAATGCGCCGCTCGCGATGCTCGATCAATACGTCAATAATCTGAAAGAAGCCCGCGCAATCGCGCTCGATGTCGGCACGAAAGACGGGTTGAAGAGCTCGATCGAGGAGCTCGAGCAGAGAATGACCCTCTACGGAATTCCGCACTCCTTCGAGACGTATGACGGCGACCACATAAGCGGGATCCAGGAGCGCCTGGAGCAGAAGGTGATCCCGTTCTTTTCCAGGAACCTGTCCTTTGGTCGCGCCAAGCCTTGATGCAGGAACGGCCCGCCCCTGCCCGGGGTAGGCCAGGCATCCCGATTGCCCGCAAGGGCCATCTTTAGTAGTCTCTACGATTGCTCTTAGCCGCCTGCTCTAACCTGCGGGCTCAGAGGTGAGGATTTTGCGGGGAAAATCTCGTCTCTATTTATTGCTGTTGACCGCCTGTCTGGCGTTGCTCGTGATCGGCTGCCAGCAGCAGCTCAACTATCCGGCTCCCGTGGCCAAGTCCATTTCGCCCACGCAAGTCGACGCTGGGCAGCCCGGCTTCGCCCTGACGGTTACCGGATCGGACTTCACGCCCGCATCCTTTGTCGCATGGAATGGTTCACAGCGAAGCACCATCTTCAACGGCACAACCAGCCTGACGGCGCAGATCCTGGCGACCGATATTCAGAACGCAGGACAGGCGTTCGTTCAGGTCTATACGCCTTCACCGGGCGGCGGCGTTTCTCCCCAGCTTCCGGACAAGCTCATTTTCACGATCAACGCAACCTCGAACCCCGTGCCTCAAATCACCTCCCTGTCTCCGACCGGCGTCTTCGCCGGCACGGGCGCCTTTACGCTCTCGCTGACGGGGCAGAACTTTGCTTCGCTCGGAACGGTTACGGTGAATGGCAGCAGCCGCTTCACCACATTCATCAATTCCACTTCGATCGCTGCCGACATGCTCGCCTCTGATGTCGCACAGGCGGGCACGCTTCAAATCGCGGTAGTCAACCCTCAGCCGGACGGCGGCACTTCGAACAATTTTCCGTTCGCCGTCAAGAACCCTGTGCCGACACTTGGCACCGTCACGCCCACGTCGTTCACGGCGGGCGGTGCGGGCGGAACTCTCACCGCCAACGGATCGAGCTTCGTGCCCGGTTCGGTGATCTATGTCAACGGAGCCGCGCACACCACTTCCTTTGTGAGCGCGACCCAGTTGACGGCGATTCTCAGTGGGGGGGACATCGCCGCCGCTGGCATTTATTCCGTGCAGGTGGTGAATCCGGCGCCGGGAGGGGGCAACTCGATCGCCGCGACCTTCGCCGTGAATCCCACGCCCGTTGCCGGATTGCCCATGATTGTCGATCTGGCGCCGGACGGAACACAGGCTAGCAACGGCGTTTGCGGAGTCTCTTGCACCGGCATCCCGACACTCGCGACGGCCGGACCGTCGGTGAGTCAACAGGGGCAGTTTGTTGCGTTCGCTTCGAGCTCCACCAATCTCGTCACGAACCAAAGCAACGGTGTGAGCAACATCTTCGTTCGCTCGACCTGCATCAGCACCGGCACCAGCATCACGACCTCGGCCTGCACGCCCAGGACAGTGAAAGTCAGCCAGACGCCGGCCGGCACCGACGCCAATGGTTCGAGCTCTGAGCCTTCGCTCGATACTTCCGGTGACCACGTGGCTTACACCTCGACCGCCACGAATCTCGTGAACTACGTCGCCGTGCCGGCGGGCCCGCGGCAAGTCTATTGGCAGAGCACCTGTGCGACCTCCACGGGCACCGGCTGCACCAACGGCGCTGCATCAGCCGCGCTCGTCTCCGTCTCCGCCGATGGTCTCAGCCCGGGCAACGGCGAGAGCTACAATCCCGTGATCAGCCCGGACGGGCAGTACGTGGCGTTCGTCTCCCTTGCGACGAACCTCGTCAGCAACGTGTTCGCGGACGGCATTACTCCCCAGGTCTATGTTCGCAACACGTGCAGCGTCGTGCCTCCCGCGACGGGCACGTGCACGCCCACGACGTATCTTGTTTCGACGGGCGATGGCACCACACCCGCGAACGCCGCCGGCTCGCATCCTGCGGTTTCAGACACCGGGCTCTTTGTCGCCTTCACGTCGAATGCGACGAACCTCGGCGCCACCGCCGCGAATCCGAGCGGCGCCACGGAAGTGTTCGTCCGATCCACCTGCGTTACGACGATCGCGGCGACCGGCAATACGTGCCTGCCGTCAACCAGTCTTGCTTCGACGCCGGACGGCGTGACCCCTGCGGACGGCGCCAGCACCGAGGCGGCCATCTCGAGCGACGGCCGCTTCGTTGCTTTCGCCTCCACTGGCACCACGCTCCTGATCGGCGTCGGCCCCACGCAGCAAATTTATGTGCGCGACACTTGCGCCGGGGTCACCACCTTGGTCACGGCTTGCACGCCCTCGACCCAGTTGATCTCCACGCCCGATGGCGCGACTCCGGCGAACGCCTTGAGTGAGAATCCAAGCATCAACGGAACGTGCAGCACGTCGACCGGGTCGACGAATACTCCGTGCGCCACGGGACAGTACGTGGCCTTCGCATCTTTTGCGTCGAACCTGGGTGGCAATGTCGAGAACGGCGTGGAGAACATCTTCGCGCGCGACACTTGCAACGGCATTTCCACCACCACGGCCACCACCACGCTCTGTGCCCCCTACACGTTCCTCAGCAGCCAACCGGGTGGCACGTCGCCTCCACCGGCCGACGGCAGCAGCATCGCGCCGTCCATCAGCGGCGATGGCCGCACGGTGGGTTTCCTTTCCTCGGCGGACAACCTGGTGGCTCACGATACCAATGCCGTTGCTGATGTCTTCCTGGCGGGAGCAAACCTCATCCACACGCTGACGGTGACTCTGCAGGGCACCGGCTCGGGATCCGTCACCGACGGTACGGGCCAGATCAGCTGCGTGCAAACGGCCGCGACTTCCACCACACCGCTGACCGAATCGGGAACCTGCACCGCGCGCTATACCAGCGGCACTACCGTGACCTTGACCGCCACGGCGCTATCGGGCTTTTCGTTCACAGCCTGGGGAGGAACCGCGCCGAACGTGACCAACGCCAGCTGCTCGGTCCTCACCGGTTCCACCACCACCGGGACTTGCACCTTCTCGATGATCGCGGACAATACGGCCACTGCCAACTTCAAGTAGCGTCGATTCGAAAGCGGGCTATCGCGCGGCGATCCGCTTCAGCACGGCGCTCCGCGTGGTGGCCAGCGTGAAGGTCAGAGATTCGCGCGGTACGCTGTTCACGTAGGGTCCGATCAGCCAGCCGAGGCCCGTGGGAATGTCGCGCGTGAGCGAAATGGACTGGCTTTCCACGTAGGTCCCGCCGTCCTCTTCCTCGAAGCGCCAGTACGTGTTCATGCGCCACAGAAAACCGCGGTCGTGCCCTGCGGGTTCGAGGCGTTCGTTCGCTTCCCCGGCGTTGTCCACCTCCTGAATCCGCGTCGCGCGCGACCGGCTCCACGCATGCGTCGAATCCAATCGCGCGTAGTGCACTTCGTGCTGGGTGTCCAGCACCGTGGTCACGATCTTCTTCTTGTAGAAGCGTATCTCGATCACGAAGTCGTCGCCGTCCCGGCGCAGGATCTTCGAGCGCATGACGTCCGGCCGGAAGTAATCCTGATGGTGATCGTAGTCCTGTTCGAGCGACAGCGTTTCGGCCAGCGTCGCGCCGGGAATGAACACCGTGCCGATCCAGTGATGAATCATGCCGCCCGGCACGGTTATCGGTTTGTCTTCACTTGCCTGGGCATCTGGAGCGGTCGCGTCGAGCCGCTGAATCACCACTTTGCCCGCTCGCAAATCCGCTTCCGCAAGCGCGCGCCGGTCTGCGGGCAAGCGATCAATCCAAAGGAACGGTTGGCGCCCAGCGAGCTCCGCATCGATCTGCGTCTCCGCGCGCTGGACGTAACGATCGAAAGCCTGAGCGGTTTTCGGTTCGAGATCGGTTGCGCACGCCGGCAGTGCGAACGCGCAGATTCCGCAAATGACGACTGTCAGCGCGCGTCGCGAAACGCTGCCTGCTTTTCCCGCCGCCTGTCGGTGTTTCCTATCGCTCATCCGCCACACACGCGCGCGATCCAATGATTTGAGGATCATCGGCTGCTTAGAAGCATTCAGTCTGCCAAAGGAGTCGCGCCTAGTGGGGGAATCCGTCCGCCGCCGCGCCGTTGAGGAAAGCCTGCCAGGACGCCTTCACCGTATCGTCGTCGCGTCGCAGCCCCAGAGTGCACAGGTACGCCTGGAACGCCGCGTCGGGCGGCACCTGGTAGTACGCATTTAATTGCGCGCAGACATCCGGAGTGAGATCGTGCAGCAGAAAGAAACTCAAGAAAGGAATCCGTTGGCCCGCCGTCTGCCAGGCCTGGAAGAACGCCGTGACGAACGCCGCTTGATTCGCCTCCGAGCTTGAAAGTATGGCCGCCGAAGGATATCCGACTTCCTGCAGCACCACGTTTTTCGTTCCAGCGAGTCCTAGCATCGTCTGAAAATCCGTGACAGGCGACTGAGCGGGTTCGACAACGTAGCCTGCGCCCAGCGGATAGTAGGTCAGCATCCACACGTCGCTCTTCGTGTTCAGCGCGGCCACATTGGCGCTCCCCGCGCCGGATGCGCCGCCGAACGTCGTGGTCACGCCTGCGGCGATTCCCGGCATGGTCTGGTGGACATAGGAGAGCGCGTCTTCGAAGAAGCTCTCGTATGCCACCCACTCCGACGGATGCTGAGCCAGATAGACGTCCACCTCATTGCCGATCGAGAGGAACGCCACGTGGCTGTTCAGGAGCGGACGAATCGCGTCGAGCAAGGAATGAAAGCGCGCCTTCATCTGCGGGTCATCCCACGCCACATTCATCAGGTCCGCGGGAACCTCTTTCGGCACCGTGTTGATCACCTGGATTCCCAGGTAGATCTCGAATCCCTCCTGCGCCTGAAACGTCAAGTCGTTTTGGAGGTTTTGCAATGCGTACTGACCCGGCGCCGGTTCGAGCGACGACCATGTGTTGGTCTCGACGATCCCGCGCGCTCCCGCATTGATGGCGAGATTAACTGCATCCAGATAGTCCTGCTGCGTGGGCGGCGGCACTCCTCGCGGATTCGCTGCGAGTCCCAGCACGCGGTGGTCGGGCGGTGGCGGACTTGATGTCCCGGACGATCCTCCGCACCCGGCACAGGCGATCAGCAGTGATGCCGTCGCGGCGCGGGCGAAGTTTCGTGCCCGGCCTCGCTTCCTCGCCTGATCCGCTGAACTCGTCACGGTGTGGAGCCTCTGCCGGCATACTAACCCATTGGCGCGGATAGCGTTGCACGGCGGGAGGGGGGTATTCGGGGTCGACTGCCAAGGCCCTCCCGCCGACGGGGGTCAGGAGGATCGTCTGCTGGAGGGCTTGGACGGGTTGGTCAGCGTGCTACGGCTCTTTTCAGAACCGTCGTCCCCGCAACGCAGCGCCAACCCGCATCCTCACTGTACGAAACACCCCAAAATGAAACCAATGCCCCGAAGGTAGGGTTTTCAAAGTACCGGGGTACTAGTTGCGATCTGGCCCTGCCGATTAGATTCTAACAGTCCTATTTTCTGTCAGATAGAGAATCGCGCGCGAAATCTGTGGCGGAGTCGAACTACTTCGTGACGGTTACGGATTCGTCCGCCACGGGAGGCATCCGAAGCGTAACTTGAGTCGTCTTGCCCGCGTGTATCGAGATCCTCTTGGTCCAATCGGAGAACATGCCGCTTGAGTAGGCGCGTAGATCGTATTGCCCAGTTTCGTAGCGAGCGAATTCGAAGCGACCATTCGCATCCGTATGGGTCGCGTAAGGGTGCATTCCGTCAGACGTTTGCATCGTGACCGTCGCCCCCTCCAGCGGCTTACCGTGGTAGTCGAGTACGGAGCCTGCCATCGTGCCCGTCGCGACGCGAGCTTCGAGCGCCGCCGCGAATCCCAGCACCAGAATCAACACCGCCACTCCCGCCGCCCGGCGTACCATGTGCCCTCCCGATTCTCCGGTGCCTATTTTAGTCGCCGTCTCACCCTCTCGGCGCACTTTCAAGCACCGGTTTTTCGCCTGCGTCACCTGTCCGGAAGTGCAGTCCTCGGCCCGCCGATTTGCTTTTTCCCTGCGGTCGTTGTATTCGGTTTCCTCGAGCCGTGGACGTGATTCGGCCCAGGAGCCTCGATGCCCCGTTATATCTCGCAGCATACGCTAGCCTGCCTCACGCGCCAGGGGGCGCAGGAGCTATCCAACCGCCTCCAGAAATCCGGCTCAGTCGCCGCGCGGCGAGTCCTCGTAAATATGCAGGAAGGGAAGATGCTGGTCGAATTTGATGCGCCGGGACGCGAGGAACTCGAAAAATGGCTGGCCGCGGAGAAGTACCACTTCGATTGGCTGCTGCGCGTCGAACTGGAATCCGCCGCCGGGGCCCCTCTCCAGTCCGTCTAAAACGGCCTCGGAGCGAAGCCTGCCATCGTTGCCGCTGGCGGGGATTCAGGTGTATCCTTCGCTCATGAACACCTGCCGCCGGAGACTGGCCGCGCGTTGTTGTAGCCCCTGTTGTCGGGGCGTGTCCTCTGGCACGGGCAGGCGAGGCATCTGAGCAGGCGATTCGAACTCAGGATTCCTTGAACCCACCGCCAGACGGGAACTGGCTGGTGGGTTTTTCGATTTATGGGTGATATTACGATCATCCGACATTTTTGAGGAGGAAATCACATGTCTGAGTATGCGCACCCGGAAGTGCTCGTTTCAACGCAATGGGTGGCGGACCATTTGAACGATCCCAGGGTCCGCTTGATCGAAGTGGATGTGGACACGACCGCCTACGATCAGGGCCATATCGCAGGGGCCGTGGGATGGAACTGGCAAACGCAGCTGCAGGATAACATTCGCCGCGATCTGATCGACAAGGTGACGCTGGAGAAGCTCCTGGGCCAGTCCGGCGCATCGAACGACACGACCCTCGTCCTCTACGGCGACAACAACAACTGGTTCGCCGCCTACGCCTTTTGGCAGCTCAAATACTACGGACACAGGGACGTCCGCCTGATGAACGGCGGCCGCAAGAAGTGGCTCGAGGAAAAGCGTCCGGTGACGACGGACGGAACGAAGCTCCCGCCAACCACGTATCGCGCGACGGCGCCCGACGAATCGCTGCGCGCGCGCAAGGAGCACATCTTTGCGCTGATCGAGAAGAAGGGCAGCGGACAGCTCGTCGACGTTCGCTCCGTGGACGAATTCACCGGTAAGATTATCGCCCCGCCGGGCATGACCGAAACCGCGCAGCGCGCCGGCCACATTCCCACCGCCGCGAACATTCCCTGGGCGCAGGCCGCCAACGAAGACGGCACGTTCAAGTCAGCCGACGCGCTGAAGCAGCTGTATCAGGGCAAGGGCGTGACGGGCCAGGGCGAAACGATCGCCTATTGCCGGATCGGCGAGCGCAGCTCCCACACTTGGTTCGTGCTGAAATACCTTCTCGGCTACGACAACGTGAAGAACTACGACGGTTCGTGGACCGAATGGGGCAACTTGATCGGGGCGCCGATCGAGAAAGAAGTGGCGGCGGCCGCGCGATAGCCTGTCGGGGGAGCGGCTTCGCTCCCCTCTCAACACAGTTCGTCCGGATCCCGTTCCCTAGGGCAACGCGTTCGGCGGAACGCCCGCGTGCCGCGCTTCGTCGCGGAGCGCGCTGTCGCGAGCTTCGATGTCGTCACGCTGTTTTTCCAGCTGTTCGAGTTCGGTTTTCCAGTCGCCGAACTTTCCGTACGCGGGCCGCGTGGATTCCTTCGCGTCGCCCGTGAACTTGCCGTCGATGCCGGCCTGAAGCTGCGCGATCCTCGCGTTGATCGCCGGGAGCTGCTTTTCCAGCTTTTCAATCTGATCGTGGTACCACTTTGCGTCCTTGGGCCTGGACGCGTGCGGCTGCCTTGCCTGACTGCCCGTCGAGTGGCCGACGGTTGAAATCGTCGAATTCGCCCGCAAGTCGGACACGTCTTCGTTGGTCCAGACTTTCTTAGGCTCGGTCTCAGGCGCGGATGATGTCTGCGCCGTGGCCGGCGTTGAGGAAGCGTCCTGAGCGCGGCTTGTTTGAGCAACGGTCACCGCGAGCCACACAACGGCCAGCGAAAACAGAAGATGGCGGCTCATGAATCCTCCTTCGCGGCGGAAAATCCGGCTTTTTCTATTCAACACCAAACGCGGCGGGATGTTACGGATCTACGATGAAGGATTTCCCACTAGCCAACTCCGCTTGGACGATGAGCAGCGCGTCTCCGGGAGCGCCCACGCGGCGGTAGCGCGTTGCGTCGATGGACTGGTGCTCTTCGAACGCAAAGAGGAATTTGCGACCGGCAAAGTCGTATTGGTAGTGCGTCGGAAGCCAGACTCCGGGCGCCACTTCCGCCTGCTCCATCGAAACCGCACCCCCGCGATATAGCTTTCCGAGAATTCCTCCGCCGAAGGAGATATCGCTCGTCACGCGGGCCTCGCCGCGCACCATCTGATCCGTCGCTTGATCCACCCACACCGTTGCCGTCACGTGCGTCAGGGCGTCCTGAAACATTCCATGCGGCTTGAAGTTCGGGTTGGGATCGAGCTGAAAGACCTCGCACATGCGTCCGTGCGGCGTTGACGTTCCGATCCACCTGATGTTGAACGCCGACCTGGCCGCGTCGACGAATTCAGCGCGATCGCGTTCGCGCTTGGCCCGCTTCGCTGCGGCCGCTTTGGCCTTCGGATCGTTTGGGTTCGCCATGGCCTGTAGCAGGTCTTTCAAGTCCTGCATCTGGTGGTTGTACGTCGCCGCATCCACGGACTTCCCTCCATCGCGCAGCAGTATTTTGGCCGTTCCCGCTCCCGTAGGCACCATTCGGTAAAGCTTGTCCTCAAGCGTTCGCGGGTTGGAACCGGCCGTCCGGTCCACATGATGCTCCACGCGTTCGTATTGCCCCAGGGATTGGTCGTCCTGGTGCTGGTTGGCCACCAACTTGTCTGCGCGCGCGCGGATGTCCTCGTCGGAGGGAGGTTTGCCCCCCGGATTGATCTGGGGGCTGCCCGCGACAGTGGGATTCGCATCCCCGGGTTGCGGCTCCGGCAACGCCAGGCTCGCCAGCGCCGGGATCATCGCGAACGCCGCCAGAACAACAGCCAGGAATGGAAATCGCTTGAGCGCAGTCATCGCATCCACCGGTAACTCGGGCGAAGAGCCCGCTTCCATTTTAACCGTGTTTCGGGGCCGCTAGCGGCCGGGTGTGGGAGGGGTCTCCGGTTCCGCAGGAATGATCACGGCGCTCTCCGGATCGAGTTGCGCCTTGCCGTCCGGCCCGAATACGTAGGCGTAACCGAGCGGATCGACGGGAATGCCCTCGAGCATGCCGGCGGCATGCAGCTCGCTCGTGGACTTCGGGTACCGCCCGAAGCGCCTTTGATATTCATCCGCGATCTCGTCGAGATGCTTCTCGTCGTCCTCGGCCTTGAGCCCCTGCAGGGTTTGCAAAGCCCACTCACGGACCTTCGGATTCTGGTTTGACTCGTAGATCTGCGACCAGATCATGCGGGACGTTTCCAGCGACCCGCCCTTTTGCGCCACGCGCGCGGCCATCACGGCCATCCATTCCGGCGCGTTCCGCTTCTTGCTTCCCCGCAGGTACGCATCGGACGCCGCCGCGTAGTCGCGCAGGCGCCAGTAGTAAAGGAATCCGAGATCCGAATCGAGATGCCAGTCGTTTGGGTTGGCGGCAATCCCGCGCTTCACCAGTTCCACTGCCAAATCCGGGCGACCCGCGCCCGCCGTGCCGGATTCAGAAAGAAAGATGGCGCCGAAGCGGTAGGCGATGATCAATTTGGGATCGAGCGTCGTGCTGATGTCGAGCAGCGGCCAGAGCAGGCCGAAGGTCGAGCCTTTCTTGCCGAAACGCGCTCCGTAGTACTGCACGGCTCGCGTCCAGTAAACATCGGCGAGCAGCGGATCGTATCCGAGGCTCATCTTCTGGATCGCCGAAGGCGATCGCAACAGCAGATCTTCGCGTTGCAGACTTGCCGAGCCGGCCTGCGAATCGATTCGTGTCTGCACGAAGGCGATCGCGGCCAAAAGCACCGGGACGGCAACGATCGCCGTCCACAGCGCGCGATTCTGGCTCGGCTGTTTCATTTCAGGTTGCGGTTGGAAAACACGGCCGATGCGCCAATCAGCAGCAGCGCCACGTACAGCGCGGCGTAGAGCGTATTCTGCGCGACCACCGAAAACGGGATGGCCTCTCCATGAGCGGCGGCGCCAATGGCGTTGAAGTTGTGAAAGTTCGGGACGATGTAATAAAGCACTCGCATCGCGATCTTAAGCCCCGGGTTCTTCATCAGCTCGCCGAATTCGCGGATATCGCTCGCAAAAAGGCCGGTGATGTAGATGCCCAGCGTGAACAGCGTGGAAAGCATCGGCGACGAAAAGCATGAGAAGAACAGCGCGAGCGCCGTGACCAGCGCCAGTTCCAGCAGAATGAAGTACACCGCCACCAGAATCAGCGCATCCGCGGCCACGTACGGCCGCCCGACGTAGTAAAGCGCCAGCCCCAGGCCGAGCGTCATGAACGCCGTGTTCACCGCGAGCGTCAGCACCAGCCCCGCGTATTTCCCGACCAGGAACTCCCACCGCCGCACCGGCCGGGCCAGCAGGCTGTAGAGCGTGCGCTTCTCGATCTCCTTGGAAACCAGCCCGACGCCGATGAAGATCGCCATCACCAGCCCGAAGATCGAAATCGCGGAAAGACCCAGATTGATGATCACCAGCCGCTCGATCCCGATCGAAATCTGCCCCACCAGAATCGCCGCGCCGATCATCAGCAGCGCGAAGAACACCAGGTTGTAGAGCACTCGGTCGCGCACCGCCTCGCGGAACGTGTTCACGGCCACCGGCATCGGCGCGGAGCTCATCGGGCCGTCACCTCCACGCCGTGCGAAACCGGGCGCTCATTGTTCACCAGACGCAGGAAGTAATCTTCCAGCGTCGGCCGCACCGGCGAGACGGATAGAATCCTGGCGTCGCAATCCCGCAATTCGTCCAGCGCGGCGTAGAGCTGCGCTTCCGGCACTTCCATGTGGAATCGGCCGCCGATTCGCGTCACGCTCTCGGCCAGGCCCGCAGGCAGCGTGCGTCCGGCGCGCAACTCAAAGAGAATGTCCATCGCGTGCACTTCGAGTGAAACGATCTCTCCCGGCGCGCCCACACCCTGCAGCTTCCCTCCCGCCAGCACTGCCACGCGGTCGCACAGCATTTCCGCGTCCGAAAGAATGTGCGTGGAAAAAAACACGGTCTTGCCCTGCTTCTTGAGATCGAGAATGATGTCGCGCACGTCGCGCCGTCCGATCGGGTCGAGACCCGACATCGGTTCGTCGAGAAACACCACTTTCGGGTCGTGCAGAATCGCCTGCGCGATTCCCGCGCGCTGCAGCATCCCTTTCGAGTATTTGCGCAACTGCAGGTCCGCGGCGGAAGCCAAGCCGACCAGCTCCAGAAAGCGCGAGACGCGCTCCTTGCGTTCGGCATCGCTGAAATTCGAGAACCGGGCGTAGTAATCGAGCAGCTCGCGCGCCGTCAGGTAGTCGTAAAAGTAGGGCTGCTCGGGCAGGTAGCCGATCTCCCTGTGCATCGCAACGTCATCGATCGACCGTCCGCGCACCCGCGCCGTGCCCGACGTGGGAAAGATCAGCCCGGTCAGCAGCTTCAGCGTCGTCGTTTTTCCGGCGCCGTTCGGGCCGAGGAATCCGAACACTTCGCCTTCCTCGACCTGCAGCGTCAGGTTGTCGAGCGAGCGGCGCATCCGCTTGCGCCAGAAGCCCACGGGATAATCTTTCGTGAGCCCTGCGATTTCGATGGCTGGGTTGCTCATCGGTTTTATTATCGAACGTTTTCGAAACGCGCTGTTGGTGGGAATCGCGCGCCGTTGCTTTGAAGAAAACAGTCGCGCGCTCAGCGCCTCGCGTCACAACGAATGGGCGTTACTTCGCATGTACCACTACGGATAGACAAATTCGACACGCGGAACCAAAGATTTTGTGGTTCGCATGTGAATTTTCCTTGACAAGATTTCCACAACCCGCGATACTCCGCACCCAGACTCGGGCAGCGCGTGCGTGCCGTTTTACGTAGCGCCGACGGCCACAACGCCAGGACCGGACCGAGTTCAATCGAATAGCCAGAGGAAGCGCCTCACCTTCGCCCGCGCTTTTTCCCTGCGCGGCTTAGCTGCGCTTTTCTCTCTTTTTGATTTTGGGCGGTCGCTTTCGGGGTCGGAGCGAGCCGCTCGTCCGGCAAGCCCCCTTCACTTTTCACGTGCGGCTGGGTGCACGTGGCAACATTCCGGGTTCCAATCGGGAGTAGAATGGAGCCAAAGCTCCTCCCGTCAGGCACCCCGGCCAACTATTGCGGCAGCGGGACTGCCGGCGCGGAGGCAGAGATGGCTGAGACCAGGATGGCCCTGAATCCCAATACGCAAGTAGAACCAATGACCCGTCGTGCGACTGGTTTGGAGTTCCAGCGGCGCTTTACCAACGGCGCTGTTTCGCCTTACGACGCGGTCGAATGGGAGCGGCGGACTGCACTCATAGGCAATGATAAAGGTCAGGTGATCTTCCGGCAGGAGAATGTCGAAGTCCCCAAGGGCTGGTCGCAGACAGCCACCAACATCGTCGCATCGAAATACTTTCACGGAAAGCCGAACACGCCTGAGCGCGAGACCTCCGTGCGCCAGCTGATCGGCCGCGTGGTCGATACGATCGTCCGCTGGGGCTACGAGGGCGGCTACTTCGCCTCCGCCGAATCCAAGAACGCGTTTCGCGACGAGCTGAGCCACCTGCTCGTCGAGCAGAAAATGGCTTTCAATTCGCCGGTCTGGTTCAACGTCGGCGTGCAGGCCAAGCCCCAGTGCTCCGCCTGCTTCATCAACTCCGTCCAGGACAGCATGGACTCCATCATGAACCTGGCCAAGACGGAAGGCATGCTCTTCAAGTGGGGCTCCGGCACGGGGACGAACTTCTCCACGCTCCGCGGCAGCCGCGAATCGCTTTCCGGCGGCGGCATCGCCTCCGGCCCGGTGAGCTTCATGAAAGGCTTCGACGCCTTCGCCGGCGTGATCAAGAGCGGCGGCAAGACCCGGCGCGCGGCCAAGATGGTCATCTTGAACGTCGACCATCCGGATATCGTCGAGTTCATCGAGTCCAAAACCAAAGAGGAGCGCAAAGCCCAAGTCCTGATCGAACAGGGCTACGACTCGTCGATCGACGGCGAGGCCTATTCCTCCGTCTTCTTCCAGAACGCGAACCATTCCGTGCGCGTCACCGACGACTTCATGGCGGCCTGCGACGAGGACCGCGACTGGTGGACTCGCAACGTGGCCGACGGCGAGCCCGCCGACAAGTACCGCGCCCGCGACTTGATGCGCAGGATGGCCGAATCCGCCTGGCAGTGCGGCGATCCCGGCATGCAGTACGACACGACGATCAATCGCTGGCACACCTGCAAGGTGACGGACCGCATCTACGCCTCCAATCCGTGCTCGGAATATATGTTTCTCGACGACACGGCCTGCAATCTCGCGTCGCTCAACCTGCTGAGGTTCCTGGGCCCCAGCGGACAGTTCGATACCGAATCCTTCCGGCACGCGGTGGATATCACCATCACGGCGCAGGAGATTCTGGTCGACAACGCCAGCTATCCGACGGAGCGAATCGCCCGCAATTCGCACGACTATCGCCCGCTCGGCATCGGCTACGCCAACCTGGGCGCGCTGCTGATGTCGCTCGCGCTCCCGTATGATTCCGATGGCGGCCGCGATTTCTGCGGTGCCGTTACGGCGCTGATGACCGGCGAATCCTATGCGCAGTCGGCCCGCATCGCCGAGCGCATGGGCCCCTTCGGCGGCTATCTCCGCAACCGCGATTCGATGCTGGATGTGATCCGCATGCACCGCGATTCGCTCCGCCCGATCAAGGAAGAAAACGTGCAGCCGTCGCTTCTCCGCGCCGCGCAGGAGTCGTGGGACAATGCGCTCGCGCTCGGCGAAAAGTTCGGCTACAAGAATTCGCAGGTTTCCGTTCTCGCGCCGACTGGCACCATCGGCTTCATGATGGATTGCGACACCACCGGCATCGAGCCGGATCTGGCGCTCGTCAAGCAGAAGCGCTTGGTCGGCGGCGGCGTGATCAAGATCGTCAACAACACCGTCCCGCAGGCGCTGATGCGGCTCGGCTACACGCCGGAGGATGTCGCCAAGATCGTGGACTACATCGACGCGCAGGGCACGATCGAGGGCGCGCCCGGCTTCAAGTCCGAGCATCTCGCCGTCTTCGATTGCTCGCTCACGCCCGCGGGCGGCGGCCGTTCGATTTCCTGGCGCGGCCACCTGCACATGATGGCGGCCGCTCAGCCGTTCCTTTCCGGCGCGATCAGCAAGACGATCAACATGCCCGAAGAATCGACGGTCGAAGACATCATGCAGGCGTACACCGAATCCTGGAAACTGGGGCTCAAGGCCGTGGCCATCTACCGCGACAACTCCAAGCGTTCGCAGCCGCTCTCCGCAGCGGGCAAGAAGGAAGAGGAAAAAACCGCTGCACCCGCTCCGGCTGCTGCGGCGACCCAGGCGCCTGTTCCCGCGCCGCCGGAACAGCAGGAACTTTTCCGCGCTTCCGCCCGGCGAAAGAAGCTGCCGGCTGAGCGCAACTCGATCACCCACAAATTCTCCGTGGGCGGCCACGAAGGCTATCTCACGGTGGGCAAGTACGACGACGGCAATCCCGGCGAGATCTTCATCAAGATGGCCAAGGAAGGCTCCACGCTCTCCGGCATCATGGACGCCTTCGCCCTGTCCGTCTCGATCGCGCTGCAATACGGCGTGCCGCTCCGGGCGCTGGTGGACAAATTCTGCAACTCGCGCTTTGAGCCTTCCGGCTACACCGGCAATCCGGAAATCCGCTACGCCAAGTCAGTCGTCGACTACATTGGCCGCTGGCTGGGTGGCAAGTTCATCTCGGCGGACTATCTCGACCACGACGGCGTGGCGGTTGAAGAAGAGGCGGCGCCGAAAGCGGCCTCTGCCGCCGATCCGAAGCAGGCCGAGGTCGAGACCACCACGCGTCCTCGCGCCGCCATCGATGATGCGCCCTATTGCTCCGAGTGCGGCATGTTGATGACGCCCAACGGAAGCTGCTACAAGTGCTCCAACTGCGGCTCGACCTCCGGCTGCAGCTGACCTTCACAACTTTCCACGAGCAGGGAAGGGGCGTCCGCTGCGGCGGGCGCCCTTTTCGTTTGGCGGCTAAGCGTTGGACGGCGGCGGCGTTCCGCTCCGCCGCAGCGAATGGATGGCTGAGTAACCCAGTAATATCGCCGCGATTCCCACTACGATCCACAGCACGAAGCGGTTCTTTTCCGTCCATGGTTCCGGGTGCGGGTCTGTATAGGCTGAATTCTCCTGTTCCGCACCCACCGTCCCCGTCACGGCGTCTTGTTCTCGCGTGGCCTCCAGCCGCCGGTCCAGATCGTACTCGGGACTGCTCGCGTAGCTTCGTCCGTAGATCAGCCGGTAGTTGCGTCCCGGCTGCTGCTCGAAATAGACGTGGCGCGGCCTCGTGTAAAGGTGCAGCGTCACTCCGTTCAGCGGCGGGTCGTCGGCGTTCTCCACCTCGACTTTCCAGTAGCGGCTTTGCGCCCCGCCGAAAGGAATCTGGACGGTCAAATGTTCCTGCGTCGTCTTGTCCACCGTGTAGCGGTAGATCTCGCCCTGCGTGAACCGGTCCCACTGCGTGCCGTCGTCGCTGCCGAACATTTCCACGGTGCGGATGAATTCTGCCGGACCGGCCACTTCGAAGCTCGCCTCGGAAATCGGCGCGCCCAAACCCCCGAAATCCGTAATCCATGCGCTGCGCTTGGGATCGGCCGGCGTGCCGGGCCTGAACGCCGTCTCAAACGGAGCCCGCTCCGCCTCCGTCTCCGTTTTGTGATACACGGTCGCGCCCGTGGCTGCGAACGCCTTGTCCTTGTTCAGAATGCGGACGCGCACGTAACGCGCGTTGTTCTCCGAATAGGGCACCACCTGCGCGCCCTCGTGATACTGCAACTGGAAGCGGAAGAAGGGCGCGCGCGGCTGCACGATGCGCCAGACGCGCGCGTCGTCGCTCGCCTCGATCGAAACCCACTCGATGAACTCAGTTTCCGCCGTTTGAATCTCTACGGCGTTGTGAAACGGCGGCGCCGCTCCCAGATCCAGCACCAGCTGCGTGTAGTTCCCCGGCGCGAAACTCTTTTCCACCAGCTTCGTCGGCGTGGGTATGTTGTTCGCCGAGCCCTCGCGTATGCGCGTCGCGTAGCCGACTTCGGCGCCGGCGTCATCGATGATCCGAAGATCGGGAAGAGTCGTGCGGGACTGTCGAAACACTTCGTTGGGAACCACGATCGTCGCCAGTCGTTCCGTGTCGGCGGCCGGCAGATCGAGTTGCCGCCAGTATCGCCAGTTCCTCCACGCGCTCGGCAGAGGCGTCGCCGCCACCGTAAATCCCAGGGCCAGCAGCGCGCAGGCCGCCATCCATCCGCGCAGCGGTCTCTTCGTCGAGCGCGGCGTCATTTCTTCGCCGCCTTCGCCGACATCTTCTGGTAAACGAACGACACTCCGAGCAGCACCAGCCCCAGCGCGAAAAACGAGATGATCCGGTAGAACCTCGTGAGAAACGAGAGGTCGAAGAAGAACACCTTCACGATCGTTACGCCAAGCAACGCGAGCCCTTGCCATCGCAGCGCCGCCGATTTCCATCGCACGCCGGGAACGACCTGCGCCAGAGCGTACGCGACCCAGAGCATCGAAAGGCCCAGCTGCTGCGCCAGGTCTCGATCGATACCCAGCGACGGCGTGCGCCCGAGCAGATCCCACGTTTCGCGCGAGATCGCCACAAGAAAACAGAGATTTCCGGCGATGGCCAGTGCGAAGAAAACGCGCGCCTCCGTATTCTCGATCGCCGCGTCCGATCGCCGCGCCAATACGAAGGCCGCGATCGCCGCCGCCGCGCAGTACGTCATCGTCAGGAACCGCGCGTTCAACAGAAACGAGGGCTCGAATCCAACCTCGATCGGCAGCACCAGCACCCGGACCGCCACGATCGCAAACATCAGCAGGCCGGCGGCTCGCAGCGCCCACGAAGAGATCCGCAGACCGCACCAGACCAGCACGAGCCCTTCCGTGGCCCAGGCGAGCGTGATCCAGTGGGCATCGAGGCGGATCGGAATGGCTAGCGTCGCGAACGTCAGCGCCAGACCGGCGTAGAGCATCCGCGTGATCTGCGTCGTCCGGCCCGGCTTCTGCGGCAGCGCGCGCTCGGCGAGCAGGTGCGCACCCGCCAGCGCCAGCACCGCGAGCGTCAGTCCCCACCGGTCGTCGGGCCAGAGCATCGTTCGCAGCGCGATCAGGAATTCCATCGCGTTCGCGATCACCAGACCCACTTCGAGGCCCGGCAGCCCGCCGTCCCGGATGCTGCGGATCGCCGGCAGCACGCCGAACAGCGCGAAGAAGATCGTCGCGAAGATCAGCGTTCGAGTCAGCTCGTCGGGCCGGTAGAATTCAGCGTACCAGCCCCAGAAGTAAACAACCGTCGACGCGAACAGCAGAGGCGGCACCGTCTTCCAGTCGCGCTTCCATGCGATCACCAGCATCGCGGCGCCCAGGATCGCCAGATACGTGAACAGCACAACTTCTTCGTTCCGTCCCGTGCTCACGATCGCCGGCGTCAGCACGCCGCCGATCAGCGCCAGCACGGCGATCCTCTCCGATTTTCTTCCGATCGCCACAATCGTCGTCACCGCCGTCACCACGATCATCAGCACGAACGCGGTGCTCTGTTCGAAGAGCGCGTAGTAATGCCAGCCCGCCCAGATCGAGAGATACAGGATCGTCGCGCCCAGCCCCGCGATTCCCTCGGAGAAATAGCGGTAGCCGCGGCCGAGCATCCAGTGGCTCAAGGGAAACATCGCGCTGCCCACGAGCAGCCCGATCGCCACGCGGCCCGTCGGCCCGACCCAGTTGTTGTCGAACGCGTACTTCAGAAAGAACGCCGCCGCGAGCGCCAGCGCGAGAATCCCCACGTAGTAGAACCAGTGTCCGGCGATCATCGTCTCCACGTCCGTCTCGGCCCGTTTCGGGGATTCGGCATAGGACGATAGCGGCGCGCTGAAAGCATGCGTGGCAGGCGCGCTCGGAGGAGGGGCCGGTACCGCGCGCGGAGCCGCAGGCATCGAGGGCTGCGACGCAGGCGGTGTTTCCGTTCTTGGCGGAGCCAGTGGTTCCGGCGCGTGCAGCGTCGCCACAGGGGAGGGAGGCTTCGCGTTCGCGGCGCCGCCTTGTTCCCTTAGTTGTTTTTCGACGGCGGCGAACTTCCGCTCCAGATCGTAGATGCGCGACGTGAGCTTGGGAATCTGGTCGACCAGGTTTCTAAGGGAGGACACCCGCACAAACGCAGCGATCGCCAGGATGGGCCCGACGAGCACTAGGACTACAACGAGAATGCCGAGTAGTGCTAGACCGGAATCCATGACGCGGGGTGCAGTCGCCTAGGACGCGCATATTACAGCACAGCCGCAGTCGCGGAGCAATCTCGACGGCGGCGCGGGCTGCCAGCGCACGGCTCGGCGTGAGCACAAAAAAATAGGGGGCCCACCCGGGCCCCCTGTTTGCTCTACCCCCAGAATTCCGGTTTCGGCGCGACGAAACCGGCCCACCCCGGGATAAGAGACAGCCGCACAGATGACGTGCACGCAAAATGCCACCGCTGCCTGCATTTCGAAGCCAAACTATCTCTTTGTTTGCGAGAGACTTACGAAATTCGAGGCGGCACGCGACTGGCCGCGAATGAATAATGAATCCAGTTTCTGAAAACTCGGTCTACTGTTTTCTACGTTGTTTGGAAGAACGATTCCCGTCGGAACGCTTCGCCAGACTCTCGCGACAGGCTGCGAGCGGACGAGTCGCCGGTTTCCTGCGAGCGATTCTACGCGCCGATCGTGGATTTCACGGCCGCCGCGAGCGATTCCGTCCAGCGCTGCACGTCTTCCTCGCGCTCGGCTTCGACCATCACGCGCGCCAGCGGCTCCGTGCCCGAATAACGCAGCACCACGCGGCCTGATTTCCCGAGCGTGCGTTCGGCCTCAGCCAGCGCGCGAGCCACCTCGGGCAGGGAAGCCATTGGCGGCTTGGATTTCACCTTTACGTTGACGATCTTCTGCGGATAGACCTTCAAATCTGCGACGAGTCCATCGAGCGGCCCCGCGATCGACACCAGCGACGCCATCTTCACCGCCGTCAGCATGCCATCGCCAGTCGTCGCATCGTCGAGGAACAGAATGTGCCCGGACTGCTCGCCGCCCAGATTCGCTCCGATGCGCCTCATCTCCTCAAGCACGTAGCGGTCACCGACGTCCGTCCGCGCCAGCTTCAATCCTGATTTCTCGAGCGCCCGTTCCAGGCCCAGGTTCGCCATCGTCGTGCCGACAATCACGCTGCCCTTCAGCATTCCTGCCGATTGCAGATAGCGCCCGGCGGCCAGCAGCACGCCGTCTCCATCCACGCGCTTTCCCGAGGCGCTCGCAAAGATCGCGCGGTCCGCGTCGCCGTCGAAGGCTACGCCCAGCGCGGCGCCCAATTCCACCACGCGCTCTTGCATGCCCTCCGGATGCAGCGAGCCGCAGCCGGTGTTGATGTTCCGCCCGTCCGGGGAATTGTTCATCGCCGTTACTTCGGCGCCCAGCGACCGGAATAGCTGCGGTGCCAGCGCACTGGCGGCTCCGTTGGCGCAGTCGAGCACGATCTTCATTCCCGCGAGCTTCGCGCCCGGCAGCGCCGCCGCGCGCAGTCCGGCCAGATAATCTTCGTGAAGTTTCTTGTCGCTTTCCGGATGGGCGCCGCGCTTTGCCGCCTTCGCCGGTGCCGCTCCGTTCGGCGAAAGGATGACGCGCTCCAGATCGGCTTCGATCGCGTCCGGAAATTTCATTCCCGAGGCGGAAATCAGCTTCACGCCGTTGTCGTGATACGGATTGTGCGAGGCGGATATCACCACGCCCGCCGAAAACCCTTCGCGGCTCACCAGCCATGCCACACCCGGCGTAGTCAGCACGCCCGCAGAGACTGCGTCCACGCCCGCCGCTCCCAAACCGCTCGCGATTCGCTCCGCGATGTGCGGCCCGGATTCGCGCGTGTCGCGGCCGATCAGGACGCGCGGCGTGACTTTCTTCGCGCTTTGAGCGGCCAGATACTGGCCGAGCGCGAAGCCGACGCGGTCCAGCGTACCGTCATCGAGCGGATGTTGCCCGGGGACGCCGCGGATGCCGTCCGTTCCAAACAGTTGTTTCGCCATGTGAGCGGAGCTCTGTGTCGCGCCGAAGCGAGAATCCAATTCTATCATCGCGACGCGGAGCGCAGGCCTCCCGCGCCGCAAGCGTTACCCCGCTGAGCAATCATCTTCGCGTGTCTGCATGTGGCCCAAGGGCTTGTGCTATCGTATGGCAATGTCTGTCGACGAAGTTACCGTCTCCACGCGCAGCACCGCCAGCGCGCGCATCATCGCAGCCGGAATCGTCATCGCGTTCTGCTACTGGGCCTCGAACGTGCTCGTCACCCTCCTCGTAGCCGTGCTCATGGCGTATTTCCTCGATCCCGTCGTCAGCTGGCTCGAACGCATCCGTGTTCCGCGCGCCTTGGGTTCGCTGCTGGTCGTCCTGCTGACGCTCGCGTTGCTCGCCGTGCTCGGCTGGTCCCTGGTGGATCGCGCTGACCAGTTCGGCCACGACTGGCCCAAGTATCGCGAGCCTCTTCGAGCCGCAACGCAGGCCGTCGCGACCCGGTTCGAAAACCTCGAAAAGCACGTCTCCGAAATCGAGCCCGGCACTCACGTGGGCGAACGCGTGCTCACAATCGCCGAAACGCATCCCGTTCGCGACGCATTGCTCGGCCGGCTCAGTTCGCTGTCCACGTTTTTCCTCGCTGCAACGTTCGTGCCGTTCCTCGTCTTCTTCATGCTTGCCGCAAAACGCCAGGTCTGGCACGCCACGATGCAGCTTTTTCCCGCGAACAGGCGCACCGAGGTGCGCGACACCCTCTCCGACGTTACTCAGGTGCTTCGCAGCTATCTGATGGGCACTGCCATCGTGGGGCTCGTGCTCGTTCTGGCCAGCTCGGCTTTCTTCTGGCTCATCGGACTCGATTTTCCGTTCCTCACCGGTCTGGTCTCCGGCGTGTGCAACCTCGTCCCGTACCTCGGTGTCGTCATGTCCTGGATTCCGCCGCTGCTGGTCGGCCTCAAGCAGTTCAACACGGTCGGGCCGTTCGCCGGCATCTTCACGATGCTCACCCTCTTCCACATCGTCACCGCCAACCTGCTGATTCCCGCGCTCGTCGGCTGGCGCGTGCGCTTGAACGCGCTGGCGCTCACGGTCGCTCTCTTGTTCTGGGGATGGTTGTGGGGCGCGATGGGGCTGATACTTGCGATTCCCATCACCGCGGTGATCAAGGTGATCTGCGACCACGTCGAGGGGCTTCAGCCCGTCGGTCGCTGGCTTAGCGCTTAGCTCGCGCTAGGACGCTCGCCGCACTCGCTCGATCGCTTCTCTCAATTGCTCGGGATCGCTCGCTTCCTGAAACATTCGAATCGCCGCGACTCCCGCCGCTCCGGCGCGCAGGCATTCCGCCGCGTTTTCTCCGTGAATCCCGCCGATCGCGATCACCGGGATTGGCACGGCGCGGCACGCCTCGGCCAGCTTGGCGATTCCCTGCGGCGGTCCAAACGGTCGCTTCGACGGCGTGTCAAACACAGGCCCGAAAAAAACGTAGCTCGCGCCGTCCGCTTCCGCTTGCCGTGCCTGCTCGGTGCTGTGGCAGGAAACTCCCACCAGAAACTCCGCCGGAGCATTTCCGCTGCGGCACCAGCGAATCGCATCCCGCGCCGGTAACGATTCCCCTCCCAAATGAACGCCCGCCGCGCCGCTCGCCAGCGCCACGTCGAGCCGGTCGTTCACGATGATGCGCGCTCCGGTGAGCGCCGCTTCGCGCACCAATGCCAGCAACTCGCGCGTCGCCATGTCCTTCTCCCGGATTTGCACCCAGTCGACGCCCGCCGCCACGGCCATCCGGATTTTTTCCAGCACTCGCGCGCTTCGACTGCCGCCGAGCATATTGCCGTCAGTTACGTAGCAGACGATCGGTTTTCTCGGCGCGTTTTCAGCTGCGTTTGGCAACGGCGACCGTCCGGTGGCGGAATCCTTCGAGCGACAAGAGGACATTCATGAATCCCAGTCCCGAAACCGCGCCGCGCACGTATGCGTTCTTGAGGACGAGTCCGAGCGCTGGATACTGGTAGAGAAAGTAGTTCGAGTCCCAATAGTTCGACCATGGCACGAGAATCAGCGCCAGCCCGAATCCGATCCAGAGCAACAGGAGCAACACACGCAACACGCGGTTCATCGTGGAGTTAGGATTATGGGAGATTATTTCTGGAGTCGCAACAGGCAGTCCCGCGGCTTACAAAACAAAGCTTAGTGCTTTTGCAGCGTGGCGATGCGGTCGGCGACGTCGCGATAGTCGATGTTCATCGCGTAGACTTGGCGGAAGCTGTCGAGCGCCGCGTCGACGTCGCCCGCCGTGTCCAGCGCGATTCCCAGGTCGTACCGCAGCGCCAGCACCGATTCCTGATCCAGCCCCGGAGTTTCCAGCGCGCGCTGATACCACACACTCGCGATCTTCGGCTCGCCTTTGTCCATGAAGGACATCGCCAGCAGCGTCGCGCAATTCATCGCGTACGCAAACGGCTTGCCCTGTTGGATCGCCTTCGCCACCTTCTGGAATTCGCCGATCGCTTCGTCGAGCAGTCCCATTTCGCGGTAGGCAATGCCGAGATTGTAGTGCGTCTCGAGATCTTCGTCGGCGTCCTCTCCCATCTCCCCGAGTTCGCTTCGAAACTCCTGAAACACCTCTGCGAGCTCGTTCAGGTTGGAGGCTGTCACCTCGGGAACTGCCTGAGGAGGCGCGGGCGTGGCCGCCCCGGCGGGCGGTGCTGCTGCCACAGGAACTGGAGTCGGCGGCGCCGCCGGTTTGGCAGCCGCGGGAGCGGGTGCCTCCATGTCCTCGATCTCCGCTGCCAACTCGCTCAAGAAGTCTTCGGTTGTTTCGGCGCCCTTCTTTGCCTGAGCCGCGGGCTCCGGAGCCAACTCGAGTTCGAATTCCGTCTCGGCAGCCGCCACCGGCTCCGGCTCTGGGGCTCCCTTGGCAGGTTCCTGGTCGAACTCGAAAGTCGGCGCGGGCGCTTCCTCCGCTGCCGGCTCTGGAATCAGGATCGGTTCCGGTTCTGCGGCGGGCGTGGGCTCCGGCTCGGCCTGGGCCTCAACCGGGATGATTTCCGGCGCTTCCGCTTCGACCGGCGCCGCGGGAGCGGCATCGTCCACTTCCTGCACCATTGCTTCCCATTCGTCGGACAGATCGACTTCCTCTGTCACCTCCGCCGAGGGCTGCGGCGCGGCAGGCGGCGCGGCTGCAGGGTGTGCTTCAGCGACCGGCTCCGCCTTAGCCGGGCTCAATGGAATCTCGAATTCGGCAGGTCCGGACGCTGCGGGAGCCGCACCGCGCTCCTCGATCGTAGGCGTGGCCGAGGCGGCTTCCTCCGCGGCGGGCGCCTGCGCCATGGGAGCCGGCGCCAAGTCTTCAGAGCTCAGCCCCGCGGCTTTCTGGAAGCGCGTCCGAAGCTCGGTGAAGCGCTCGGCGTTCGCTGAGTCTCCACGTTCGCGATGGATCTGCTCGAGCTGCGCCGCCAGCTCGGCGGTGCGCCGCTCGTTGCCCGCTCCGAGATACAGATCGAGCAGGCGCTCGAGCGTCGGCGTGTGGCGCGGCGCGCGCTGCAAGACGTTTTCGAGCAATTGCGTCGCTTTCTGCGTCAATCCGTAGCTGGAAAAGAGGTCGACATCGGTCAGCGCTTGCGCGATGTAGCGCTGCGTTTCCTCATCCAGGGCTTCTTCTGGAAGCGGCGCTGCCGCGGGTGCAGCTTCAGCTTCGGCCGCCGCCTTTTCAGCCGGCGGCTCCTCGCGGGAAATCGTTTCTTCCACTTGCGGTGCGGGTTGCGGCTTTGCGGCGGGCGCGGGTTTTCCGTCGCTCCGCGCGCGCACCTGGTCCAGCCGCGCCACCAGCCGTTCGTCTCCCTTGTTGCGCTCGATCAGTTCGTGCATCAATTCTTCGGCCCGCGCGAAATTTCCGGCGTCCGCATAGAGATCGACGAGCTTGTCCAGAGCCGTATTGACCTGGAAAGGATCGCTTGTGTGCCGCGCGAAATCCGCGAGCATCTCGACCGGTTCCGGATCGTTGGGCAGCTTTTCAATCGTGCTGGAAAGCAGCTTTACGAACTTGTCGTGCTCGCTGGCTTCCACCAGAGGCTCGCGAAGAGTACTCAGCAGCGGCAGGACTTCGCGCCCGCGGCCGGCCTGAATCATCGCGTCCGTCACTCGCACCAGGATCGCGGAATGGGAGCTGCCGCGTGCCAGTTGCTTTCGGCCCCGGTCGGCGGCCTTGCCGTAATGGCCCGCCTTGAGCTCCATGTCGATCAGCATGTCCGTCACTTCGCCGCCGGCATCGGCCTCCGGATGGGTCGAAAGGATCTCGATCGCCTGATCGTTCTTGCTGGCTCCGGCCAGGATCTTGCCGCGCAGCAGAATCGCCGCCGTATTGCCGCTTTCGAGCGACAACCCGCGCTCGATCAGCTTTTCGGCCTCATCGGCCTCGCCCCGCTCGTAGAGCCGCTGCGCGTAGTTGAAATACGTCTGGGCCGCTTCCTTTTTCTGGCCCATCACGTTGTAGAGTTCCGCCAGCCGCATCTGCACTCGCGGGTTTTCGGGCTCCACGTCGAGCAGCCGCTGCAACACCTCCACGGCCTTCGGCGCGCGGTTGGCCTTCAGATGCGCCTCCGCGATCTGTAGGAAAAGCGGCCTCGCCTCGCTCAACACGCCTTGCTGCACGTACAGGTCGGCCAGCCGCTCGAGCGGCGCCAGTTCCGCCGGTGCCAGCTTCGCGATCTTCTTGTAGATCGCGATGGCCTTGCTGTTGAAGCCGTCGCTCAGATAGACCTGCGCGAGCCGCTCGAAGTATTCGACGGCCTGCGTCATGTCTCCCTGGCGGGCGAAGAGATCGCCCACCGTCATCAATGTCGCTTGGTCTTTCGGGTCGTGCCGCAGGATTTGCTGGTATTCCCCGATAGCCTGGGCCACCTTGCCCTGGTTGAGGAACTTCAGCGCGCTCTCAAGCGCTTTGCTCTTGTTGAAGGCCATGGATGCGTAGCGTTCGAGCGGCCGGGCGCACGCTGCCGTGGGGCAGGGCGCTCAGACCACACCCGCGACTCGAATCGAAAGCGTAGCATGCGCGGAAAACGGGGGTCTATGAAGCGGCACAAGGCTGGTGCCGAACGGGATAACAGGGCAAGTACTACCGCCCCGGCCGGCCCCCGACGATGTCCGATGGCGCCGGAGCCGCGGGACCCAGCCTACAGCTTGATTTCGCTGACCTGCACCACCGGCTGCAGGTCCGTGTAGTTCGGAACGTCGGCCATGATCGTTTGGGCGTGGGCGCTGAACGCAGACTGGTACGCCTCGACCGAATCGAACGTCATGAATGCGATCACGCGGTAGGGCAGCGGCGCGCCCGGCATGCCGCCGGAAATCCCTTGTTCGACGCCCATGCCCTTCATCGCGCTGGCCATCTTCTGGCGCACCATCGGCATGTGCTTCTGCAGGTAGTAGTCCATGTCGAACCGGGCGCCCTCTTTGTTCGGGTAGAACACGCTCACTTTGATCATCTCTCTCTCCTTGCTCCGCTATGTGTTCAACGTATTCGGCGAACCCAGTGGGAGCGCCGCTTGTTCCGCGCCGGCGGCCCAGCATCGCGCCTCGCGCACGGGCGCGTACGAAAATCGGTGCACCGGCGACGGCCCGTGCCGCCGCAGCGCTTCCAGATGGTCCGGCGTGCCGTAGCCCTTGTTCCGCGCCAGCCCGTACTGCGGATACATCTGGTCGAACTCTTCCATCTGCCGGTCGCGCTCCACCTTCGCCAAAATCGACGCAGCCGCGATGGATACCGACCGCGCGTCTCCGTGGATCAGCGCCTTCTGTTCGATCGGCAGGTCCAGCTCGATGGCGTCCAGCAGCAGAAAATCGGGCAGAGGATGAAGCCGGGAAACGGCCGCGACCATCGCTTGCCGGCTCGCTTGATAAATATTCCAGGCGTCGATGCGGCTCGCGTCGATTTCCGCCACCGCCCACGCCAGCGCGTGTTCACAGATGCGCTCGGCAAGCTCGGTGCGCCGCTCCGGCGACAGCTTCTTCGAATCGTCCAGCCCGACGATCCGCCGTCGCGGGTTCAGAATCACCGCTCCCGCCACCACCGGACCGAACAGCGCGCCGCGTCCCGCTTCGTCGAGTCCCGCAATGCGCTGCCAGCCGCGCTGGCGCGCGTCGCGCTCGTGCCTCGCGGAGCAGAGCCGCCTGCGGTGAGCGAAGCCGAACCGTGCCATCGGCCCGGAATGGTAACACACGGTCGGTGCCGCAGACTCGGCAGACTCGAACAAAGCCTGGCTTCGCCGAAAACGAAAAAGCCCGCCCCGGAACCTCCGGAGCGGGCTCGAATCCAGAATTGCGGCGCTCTTATTCTTTCGCGGCGCCTGCCGTCGCTGCGACAGCCTCAACCGTCTCGGCCCGCTTGATGCGCGCCGCCTTGCCCTTGCGCGAGCGCAGGTAGTTCAGCTTCGCGCGGCGGACGCGGCCTTGCCGCACCACTTCGATCGAGCTGATCATCGGCGAATTCACCGGGAAAATGCGCTCGACGCCGATGCCGAAGCTCACACGCCGCACCGTAAAGCTCTCGCCCAGCAGCTCGCCGCGCCGCGCCATCACCACGCCCTCAAACGGCTGGATGCGCTCCT
The DNA here is from genome assembly GCA_035500255.1 of Verrucomicrobiia bacterium. Lineage (GTDB taxonomy): Bacteria > Acidobacteriota > Terriglobia > Acidiferrales > UBA7541 > Palsa-295. The sequence goes on from DATJXJ010000041.1 coordinate 61,492, forward strand.
TCTCGCCCTCGCCTTCCTTCAGTCGCACGTGGACGCGCACCGTGTCACCAGGGCGAAACGCCGGAAGCTCCTTGCGCAGCTGTGACTCCTGCACCTTCGCGATGATCGGTTTCATGGCTCTTTTTCCAGGCAGACCCGCTCAGGTGGGGCCAGCACACAACGCACAAACGCCAATTATAGCCAAACCAGGCCGCCCTGCCTACTCGAAATTGCGCCCGAGTTCACCACCAGGCCCGTTCTTCGGCCCCGTGATCCGGAGCGGCCGCGTCCATCCCGCAAAAGAAACGGCCCGGAACCTTGCGTCCCGGGCCGTTCGTACTCGCCCCACCCCTTACTCTTCTACGCGCCCACTTGCTTCACTGCGGTTGCCGGCGGCCGGATCTCAATCTTCCGCGGCAGGGCCGCCGCGGCCACTGGTGCCTTGATTTCCAGCACGCCGTTGTTGTACTCGGCGGTCAGCTTCTCGACAACCACTCCCTCGGGAAGCGTGATCGTCCTCTCGAACTTCCCGTACGCAACCTCCTGCTCCATGAACTCCACTTCTTTCACGCTGCGGGTGAATTTCCGCTCGCCGCGAATCGTGAGCAGGTTTCCTTGTGTCCGAACTTCGAAGTCCTTGGGCTCCACGCCCGGCATTGTCACGCGGCAGACGAACGTCTTCGTCTCTTTGTCAACGTAGGATTCCACCGCCGGCGTGATGTTGAATTCTTTATGGAATACCGGCAACTCGGGCCATTCTGCCATCGGCCTGCCGGCCAGAACTCGATTGAACAGCTCATCGAATTCACGACGGAAACCGAGCAACTCGCCGTAAATGTTTCTCATGACTCCCTCCATCGCTTCTCATCTAGGAGGCAGCGGCGAGGCCGGAAGTATTGCCCGGCCGGAATGGCCGGTGCGTCGAAACTGCTGGCGCTTGACGTGGGCTTCCAGTCCCGCCGCCGTTTCGCTCGAGAAGAAATTCGACTTTGTCGCGTCGAGCCCCTTTTTCAACTCCGGGGCAGAGCCGGCCGTTTGTTCTTTCTCGGCGGGCTCATTCCGCGTCCCGTCTCTTTTCTTCTCTGCGCTCTTTCTACGGCGGAACCTAAATGCGGGCAGTGACTTGCGTCACTCCCTGCTGTGATGCAAATCACACGGAACCAAAGAATGCGTTCACCCGGCGTCTGTTACCAGGCGGCGGGCTGCGTGCCGAAAGGCACGGCCCAGGAGAGCCCTTCGATCTGCCGGATCTTGCCGCCATCGACCTTGAAAAGCTGCGGAGCCATGAACGAGTATGCCCGGCGATATTCCTGGGGCACGACCACATTGCCCACGCCCGCCACGGCCACCGATTTCACGTCGCCTTCGTTGTCGTAGAACGCGAGATTCAGCACCAGCCCCTGTTTCTCATCGACCACCATCGGCCCCGCGTTGCGCGCTTTCGTCAGCGTGCTGAAAAACCCGCGGTCCACTTCCCCCGCGCAGCTTTCGCTGAAGACGTGAAACGACGGCTGCGTCTTGTCCAGCACCGGCCCGTCGGAATTGTTCGTCGCCGCGAAGCCGTTTTCTCTTCGCGCGCACTGTGTGTCGAACGGCGCGACCGAACCTTTGCCCTGCGAAAACGCATCGAAATATGCTTTTGTCGCGGCTGTCAGTTGATCGCGCGTTTCCGCCGCCGCGACTGGCGCCAGCAAGGCCGTGCTCGGCGAAATGAAACCCTTGGGATCGAGCTCGTCGAAGATCCGTGGGGTCATGATCCCTGCGGTATTCAGGCCAAGGCCGCCTTTGGGCCTCTTCTGCTCGCGCACGGTGATCGTTTGAATCTCGGTGACGCGGTGGTCCTTCACTTTCATGCGCAGCGCGATCACGCCCTGCAGCAGGCCGGCGTCTTCCGTGATGTCGCCGTAATATCCCGCCTCTCCGTTCGCCGGATCGGCGAGATAGACGCGGTACGTTCCGCGCCCGGAAAACGTCTTCCACATTCCCTCGCCCAGCTTCACCGCCAGCTCGTTTTCCGTGTAC
>DATJXJ010000042.1:0-14856 GCA_035500255.1 Verrucomicrobiia bacterium
GAAAAGCGCCCGCGCATCGCCGCGTTGCGCTCCTCAAATCCCTATCTCGACTTCGCGCGCGCGATCGATCTGTTTCATCCGGAGCCGCGCTACGCGCCCGGTGTTCATCCGACGGCCGTGATCGCGACCTCCGCCGAAATCGGCGCCGGCGCGCACATCGGTCCGTATTGCTACATCGCCGACGACGTGAAGATCGGCGCGCGTGCCGTCCTGCACAGTTTCGTCACGATCTATCGGGGAGCGCGCATCGGCGACGACTTCTTCGCGCACTCGCACGCATGCGTCCGCGAAGACTGCCGCATCGGCAGCCGCGTGCTGCTGCAAAATGGAGTCGTTGTCGGCAGTGACGGCTTCGGCTTCGCACCCACCTCCAGCGGCCGCTGGCACAAGATTCGCCAGGCGGGCATCGCCGTGATCGGCGACGACGTGGAAATCCAGGCGCACGCCGCGATCGACCGCGCCACTGTCGGCGAGACGCACATCGGCCGGGGCTCGAAAATCGACAATCTCGTTCAGGTCGGCCACGCCTGTAGAGTGGGAGAGGATGCGCTCCTCTGCGGCCAGGTCGGCCTAGCCGGCTCCACGACGATCGGGAATCGCTGCATTCTTGCGGGGCAGGTAGGCACCGCGGGCCATCTCACCGTTGGTGACGGCGCCACCATTTCGTCTCAGAGCGGCGTGCCGTCGGATGTTCCGGCGGGCGCGGTATACTCCGGCTATCCCGCGATGGATAATCTGGCGTGGCGCAAATCGGTGGCTGTATTCAACCGCCTGCCGGAATTGCAGAAGGAGTTGCGGGAATTGCGCGAGAAAATCGCGCAGTTGCGCGGCTGATTCAAACGCTGCGGGCAGAAGTTGCGGCTCCCGCCGCCGATCTTCGTGCCCTCACGCGCAGCACTTTTCGCTGATTTGCTTCGAGCACTTCGAACCGCAGCCCGTCGAACTCCACGATCTCGCCCGTGCGCAGCACGTGTCCCGCCACGCTGTTGAGCAGCCCCGCCACGGTTGTCGCCTCCGGGTGCTGCGAAGCCGCATCGAGCGCCATGCCGAAAAGATCGCCGACTTTGTCCACCGGCACGCTGCCGCGCATCACCATCGCTCCGCCGCCTTCGCGCACCACATCCGGAGGGGGCCGCCGGTCCTCCTCGCCGATTTCTCCGACGATCTCTTCCACCAGGTCTTCGATCGTGACGACCCCGGCTACCAATCCGTATTCGTCGATCACAACCGCCATCTGCTGATTCTTCCGCTGCATCTCGGTCAGCAGCTCGGAGCCGAACTTGGTCTCGGGCACGAAGAGCGCCGGCCTCGTGATCTCCCGCACGGTTCGGCGCGACGACTCGCGCTCGGAAACCTCCAGAATGTCCCGCGCCATGACGATGCCAACGATGTCGTCGAGCGACTTGTCGTACACGGGCAATCGCGAAAACTTCGTTTCCACCACGCGCTTGCGCAACTCTTCGAGCGTGGCCTTCGCGGGAATCGCGACGATGTCCGGCCGCGGCGTCATCACGTCACGCACTCGCTTTTCGCCGAACTCGACCACCTGCTCAATCAGCCGCGCCTCGTCCTGCTCGATGATTCCTTCTTCTGCGGCGGCGTCCACAAAAGCCTCGATCGCCTGCTGCTCCGCTTCGGGCGCGGTCGGCTCCTCCTCCGAGAGCCGCAGGACCGAAACCATCAAGTCCACCAGCGCGCGCACCGGCCAAAGAATCCAAAGCAGCAGGCGGATCGCCGGCACCACGGGAGCCACCCAATCGCTGTCTGTGCCCGCGATCAGAAGCACGGGCAACAGCTGCATCGCGATCACCACCTGCGCTCCCAGCAGCAGCACGATTTCGAGCGCGGCTTCCCAGCGGCTCGGGACAAAGAAAACGACGCCGAGCGCGGTCAGCGTGGCCACCAACACCAGCCAGAGCCGCGCCAGCAAGCTGAACGCGAGGCCGGCGCGCGCGCGGTCCATGCGGAACATCGGTTCGATTTCCGCCTCAAATCTCTCCAGATGTTCCCGCGTGCGTCCGGTGGAAACGCGCCCGATCTCGCGATACACGCGGTCGAGATAGGACGCGACGACGAGCCCCACCGTCAGCAGAAGCACGCCGAGCGTGTAGAGAAGTATTTCCATCGGCTAAGCCAGTCCGAGCTTGCGGCGCAATCGCCGCTCGCGCCGGTCCATCTGTCCCGTGTCTGTTTCGTGGTCGTAGCCCATCAGGTGCAGCGCGCCATGCAGGATCAGGATGCGCATCTCATCCTCGAACGTGCGGCCGAAGCGGAGTGCGTTGCGCCGCGCCACCGCCGGCGCGATCGCGATGTCGCCCACATAGTGATCCGCGGGCGCTCGCACCCGGCGTCGACGGGATGCTTGCCGGTCCCGGGCATCGGCGTCCGCGGGGAAGGACAGAACATCGGTCGGCTTCCGTTTGCCCCGATAGCGCCGGTTCCAGCGGCCGATTTCTGCGTCGGTCACAAGGCAAACCGTGACCGAGTCGCGGGACAGGCGCAATTCTCTGAGCGCTCGCGCCAAGAAGTTCTCGAGCCGTCCCAAAGGAACCCGAATTCGGCGCTGGCGATTCAAGATCATGGATCCGGATATGGCGGGCCCGATCGCTGGCGGGCTACCGCCCGCGCGACTTCTTGCCGGCGCGTGGCTTCGGATGGGTGGGCGCCGTATGCTTTCGGGCCGCGCGTCGATCGGCGCCGGGCTGTCCGACCTTCGACGGCGCTTTCGCGCCGGCTGCTTCGGCTGGGGCGGCGGCGCCCGGCTTCTCCGCGCGCTTCGCTTCCGGCTGCTTCGGGGCCGCTGCTTCCTTGTCCTTGCGCTTCTTCTTTTCCTTCTCTTCTTTCTTCTTCGGCTCTTCCTTGATTCCGGCCAGCGAGCGGAGCGCCTTTGTGCGGTCTTCCGGAGAGCGCGCCTTTCCGCGAAGCTGCAATTCGAAAAGCTGCTCGATGATCTTGTCGAACTTCGGTCCGCGCGGCACGCCCAGCGCATCCAGTTCCGCAACGGGCAGAGCCAGGCGCATCGGGCGCCACTTCTGGATGTAGTTCCGGATCTTCGAAAGCGCCCGAGGATTGGGCATTTCCACCTCGATGAAAACGAGCATCTCCGGCGGCAGCGAAGCCAGATAGAAGTAGGCGTCGCGCGGAGCGTTCGTCTTGCGGCCTTTCAGCATCTTGACGATCTTCTGCGCCTCGGGAACCAGGCGCGAAATCAATTCCACCTCGGCGGCGCGGAATTCCAGGCGGCGCATCGCGGCCGCGGCCTCGCGCGATTTCAGCCGGCCGAGCACGTAGTAGGTCACGGCCGATTGCAGGCGCGGACGAATTCCGGCGGCCAAATAGTTGGTACGGACCCGCGCCAGCTTGTTCAGCCCGTCGTAGTCCGGCTTGCGGCGCTGCAGCTGCGGGTAGATGGCCGCCAGCAGGTCTCGCGCCTCCCACTGCTTGAGAATCGCCGCAGGCTGATCTTCCCGCGCCAGCTGGCGGACCTCCTCTCCCGCGTCGGCGCCTCCGATGTTCTCGTGCAGGCCGCGCTCCATCGCCAGATCGAACCACTCCTGCGTCCGCGACTCCATTTTCGATCCCATGCGGGCGCAGTAGCGCAGGATGCGCATGAGGCGGATCGGCTGATTCGTAAAGGCGTGGATCGATAAGGAGCGCACTTCCTGCCGCTCCAGATCGGCCAGCCCATTGGTCGGATCCAGCAGCAGGCCGCGGGAATTCGGGTTGAGCGAAATCGCGATGGCGTTCATCGAAAAATCGCGGCGGCGCAAATCTTCCATGATGCTTGCAAACCGCTGCTCGGGCTTCGCGCCAGGCCGTTCGTAGACCTCGTCATAGGCCGCGGAGATCGATCCGTCCGCGTCTCCCGCGAACACGAGCTCGTAGTGCCGCAGCCGCTCGTTCTCGTGCGCCACCCGCGCTCCGCCCTTTTCGAGCTCCTTCACCATGCGCACCGGGTTGCCTTCCACGGTGAAGTCCAGGTCGCGGATCGGCTGCCCGGAGATCAGATCGCGGATCGCTCCGCCCGTCAGATAGATGTTCAAATCCTGCATGCGCGCCAGTTCCTGCACGCGCTCCAGCGCGGCGCGTTGCTCGGGAGAGAGCCTGCTTTCGAGTAGGTACATGTAATCGGGCATGAGGTCGTGCTCCTCCTACCGTGTCCCGCGGCTGCTTCAGGCGCGGGGATGATGTGCTTTGTATACCTGCTTCAGTCGCTCCTCGACCACGTGCGTATAGATCTGCGTCGTCGAGATATCCGAATGGCCCAGCATCAGTTGCACCGAACGGAGGTCCGCGCCGCGATCGAGAAGGTGCGTCGCAAAACTGTGGCGCAGCATGTGCGGCGTCAATTGCTTCCGCAGTTTGGTCTTCCGCCCATAGTCCCGCAGCAGCTTCCAGAAAGAGATCCGATTGACGGGTTGGCCCCGCGGATTGAGAAACAGAAACGGGGAAGACTCGTCGCGCAGTAGCTGCGGCCGTGATTCCCGCAGATACCGCTGGACCGCTTCCAGCGCGCGCCGCCCCACCGGGACGAGCCGCTCCTTGTCGCCCTTGCCGACGCAGCGGAGGCACCCTTCCTCGTGCTGCAGATCGGCTACGCGCAGGCCGCAAAGCTCTGACACGCGCAGGCCGCAGGAATACATCAACTCGATCATCGCGCGGTCGCGCATGCCCGTAGTCGTCGTCGTGTCCGGCTGCTGCAATAGGCGGTCCACCTCGTCCAGGCTGAGGAACTCCGGCAGACTGTGACGGAACTTCGGCGATTCGATCGTCGCGGCAGGATCTTCCTTCACGTAGCCTTCGAGCAGCGCGAACCGGAAGAAACTGCGGACCGTCACCAGATGCCGCGCTACGGAGCGGCTGTCCAGGCCCTTGCGGTACAGCGAGCCGAGGAAATCGACGATGTCGCTTCGCTCCACGCGGCCGGTGGAAAGCTTCCGCTGTTGCGCAAACGCGACGAATTTCTCCATGTCGCGGCGGTAGGCCTGCAGGGTATTGTCGGAGAGCCCCTTTTCCACCCGCAGCGAGTTCAGAAATGTCCGAGCGTGCGCTTCCAAGTTGCGTGCCCCCAATTACATTCGGCTGGCCTACACCCCGATCGAGCTCGCGGCGCTGCTCCTGCGCCCCTTACGGAGCCGCGCTTTGCGCCACGGCTTCGGCCGCCTCATCTCGCCGCAGCAGCAAGAAAAACTCAGACAGCTCTTCGCAGCGCAGCAGTCGCGCCAGAGCGAAATAGACGGCCGCCGAAACCAGCACAACGGCCGTCAGCAAGCCTGCCTCGGCCAGCAGTTGGCGGTCGGCCAATAGATGGACGGCCCGCAATCCTGCGTAGGACACCGCGGCCATCAGTGCCGCACATACTGAAATCTTCACCAGAGAGATGATCATCCCTTTCGCGCCCAACGGCCCGTAACGCTTGCGGAAAAGCAGGAGCAGAGCGCCGAAGTTGAAATACGCCACAAGCGAACTCGCCAGCGCCGGGCTCCCGTTCGAAAGCGCCCGGAAGAAGAACAGCAGAAAAATCGCGTTCAATGCCACGTTCAGCCCCAGCGCGCAGAGGCCCACGCGGGCCGGCGTCATCGTATCCTGCGTCGAGTAGTACATCGGCGTGATCATTTTGATTGCCGCGAACGCAGGCAGGCCGAGCGAGTAGAACAACAGCGCGTGCGCGGTCAGCTGCGTCGATTCGCCGCTGAACTGCCCGTGCTCGAAGAGAACCTGGATGATGGGCTTTCGCAGCAGAATGAGTCCCACTGCCGCTGGAATCGTGATGAAGGAAACGATCCGCATCGAAAAGCCGAAGGTCCGCTTCATTTCGTCCCAGTTGTGGGCGGCGATCTGGTGAGCCATTGCCGGAAAAATCGCGGTGGAAACGGCGATCGCATAACTTCCGAGCACCAGCTGCATGACGCGGTCCGCCAGATAGAGCGACGTCGGGCTGCCCGAGGGCATTCGCCACGAAAACGCGAACACCGTATCGACGAACATGTTCACCTGATAGACGCTCATCCCGAAAAACGCGGGCCCCATCAAGCGCGCCACTTTCTGAACGCCCGGGTCCGAGAGAGACACTTCCGGCCGGAAGCTCATGCCGCGGCGAACCAGCGCGGGTACTTGCACGGCGAACTGCACCACGCCGCCGATCAAAATGCCCACCGCCAGCGCCACCGCGGGTGATCGATAGGCGGGCGGCGCCCATCGCAGAATGGGCCGGTACACCACGCCAAACGAGCACGCGATCAGCGCCGCGTTGAAAAAGATCGGCGTCGCCGCGGGCAATCCAAAGACGCGAAAGCTGTGCAGCATCGCCGTCGCAACGGCAGCCAGGCCCACGAACAGAATCGCCGGAAAAATGATTCGATTGAGATAGACGGCAAGGTCCCACGCCGCGTGATGTCCGCCAAACAACGTGTAGATGCCGACCACCTGTCGTGAGAAAATCGCTCCCATCGCGGTGATCACGGCGAGAACCACGGCCATGTCCCAGAACACTCGCCGCGCGAATCTCCACGCGACTTCTCCGGGACTGTCGTGCAGGTAACGGGTGAAAACGGGGATCAGCGAAGCGCCGAGAGATCCTTCTCCTGTCATTCGCCGTACCAGGCTGGGAATGCGGAACGCGAGGACGAAGGAGTCGGCGGCGGGCGATGTCCCGAGGAGGAGAGCCACCCGTTGATCGCGTAGGTATCCGCAAATCCGGCTGATAACGGTGATCAGAGCTACAAGGGAGGCCGATCTTAGGATCTGTCCTTTGCTGTCGATCGGCGGCGCTCCGTTGCTAACCCTTTAAGCACCAACAACTTGAAATCGAACGGCATAAAGATAACATAGTCTGTGAGGGCATGGCAATAATCTCCCCGAAAAGGCATCCGTTTTGTGAAGAATCGCACCCCAGCCTCGACCCACAAGAAAGTCGTGGTTCTGCTATCGGACCGCAAGGCGCTAAAGGGCTACGTCAGCCCGGCGGCACTGGGTCACTCGGACGCGATTGATCTGCTTACACTTGATGGCGAGCACGAATCGATCGCGTTGCGCGATGTGAAAGCCATCTATTTCGTCCGCGAATTCAAAGATCCGTTCGAGCCCGAGCGGAAGACCTTCCTCAGCCGGCCCAAGCTGGACGGGCTGTGGGTTCGATTGCGATTTCGCGACGAAGACTCGATGGAGGGCATCGTCGCGAACAATCTGCTGGATTTGCTCGATGTCGGCGTGCACCTCACACCGCCCGATCTGCACGGCAATGTTCTGTATATGTTCATTCCCCGGTCGTCGCTCTCGGAAATGAAGGTCCTGGGAGTGGTCGGCGTGGCGCGGCGCTCGCCGCGGGCCACGCGCGGAATTGGCGCCGTGCTCGGCGCACAGTCGAAATTGTTCACCGAATAACCCTGTCTAGCGGGCGAAAAGTGACACCTGAGGCCCGGTTAAGGTGTCGAAGGTGCGCCTCTACTGAAAATCTCCGAGGCGACCAAATTGGCGCTTTACGCTTTCCGAATCTGCGGTATATTGGCCTGAAGGACGAGGCCAATGCTGCCACTACACCTTCAGGCTGAAAGCCACATTCCGCTGTACGTCCAGCTGCGCGATCAGCTTCGCGCGTTGGTCCATTCGGGCGATCTCCGCACGGGCGACCGAATCCCGGCGAGCCGCGAGCTGGCGACGCAACTCGGAGTGCACCGCACCACCGTAGCGAATGCCTACGCGGAGCTCGAATCGGAGGGATTGATCGAAGGACACGTGGGTCGCGGAACGTTTATTTGCGGCATGCCCGTGCGGCAGTTTTCTCCGCCGCCGCGCACGAACGGAAACGGGGGAGCAGCGCGTTGGGAGGCGCTCTTCGCGGATGAACGCGGCGACGAAGGGCTGAGCCGGTTGATGCCGGACGTCCCCGCGGGAGCGATCGCCTTCACGTGCGCGCGGCCGTCTGAAGAGTTCTTCCCGATCGAGGAGTTCCGCCGCTGCTCGAACGCCGTCCTGCGGCGGGAAGGGCGGAGGATCCTGCAACTCGGCTCGAGCGACGGATACGAGCCGCTGCGGCGCGCGCTCATCGATTGGTTTCGCGGGGAAGGGCTGAGCGTCCGTTCCGAGCAACTGCTGGTCACGGACGGCGCGCAGCAGGCGATCGACCTGATCTGCAAGGCGTTCATTCGCGCCGGCGACGCGGTGGCGCTCGAGAACCCCGCGTATCCGGGCGCGATTTCGATTTTCGCGGGGGCGCGCGTGCGTACGCTTCCGGTGCCGGTGGAAACCGACGTGACGCGGACGGGCCACGTCGGTCTGGACGTCGACGCGCTTGAGAACGTGTTGCTGCAAAACCGAGTGAAGTTCATCTTCATCACGCCGGATTTTCACAATCCTACCGGCACGGCGATGCCGCTCGAACAGCGAAGGCGCCTGCTCGAAGTGGCGGCGCGCTATCAGGTGCCGATCATCGAGGACAGCATCTATGCCCGCACCCGGCTGCGCGGCAATGCGCCGCCGTCGCTGCGTTCGCTCGACACGCATGGCAACGTGATTCAGATCGACAGCTTTTCGAAGATCGCCTTTCCGGGGCTGCGAGTCGGCTGGTGCATCGGCGCGGAGAGCGCCATCGAGCGGTTGCGCCTGGTCAAGCTCACGACCGACCTGCACACCGATCAGCTCTCGCAGGCCACGCTGGCCGAGTTCATACAGCGCGGGCATTTGAAGCGGCACCTCGCCCGCATGAAGGAAGTCCACCGGTCGCGGCTGGAGGCGATGGAAGAGGCGCTCGAAAAGCACATGCCGGAGGCTACTGCCTGGACACGTCCGGAAGGCGGGATGACGGTGTGGGTGACGCTGCCTCCGGGTTTCGATGCCGGCGACTTGCTGATTCACGCGCGCGAGCGAGGGATCTACTTCGTTCCGGGGCGGCATTTCTACTCGCAGAATCCGCAGCCGAATACGTTGCGACTGGGATTTTCGAGCGTGGACGAAAAGTCGATTGCGCGCGGGATTCAGACGTTCGCGGAATTGCTGAAGAGCGAATTTCGGAAGCGGCAGCGCGGTGCCCGGGACGAGTTCCGGGCGCGCGTGGCGCTGGTCTGAGAGCCCGGAATGCTGCTGCCACCCAACCCGACCAATCATTGCTTCGGCTGCGGCGGAGCGAACGCGCGCGGCATGCAACTCACCTTCGACCAGGACGATGCGGCCAAGCGGATTCGGGGGACATTCAGCATCGGGCCGGAGTATCAGGGGGCCACAGGTTTCCTGCACGGCGGCATCATCGCAACGCTGCTCGACGAGGTGATGGCCAAGGTCAGCCGCTTCGCGCAGGATCACGCGGTGACGGCGGAGCTGGTGGTGGAATATCGGAAACCGGTGCCGGTGGGGCACGATCTGGTCGTGGAAGGGTGGGAGACCGGCCGAAACGGACGCGTGCGAGAGCGAGCGGGCGAGATCCGCAACAGTTCGGGAGTCGTGCTGGCGCGCGGCCGGGCGACTTTCATCGAAGTGAGCCGCGCACAGTTCTATTCGAGTTCGAACGCGGGCGACGGAGCGGCGAGCCCAGAGAGCAAACAGAAATAGATTTCGACGGCTTGGAGCGGCTCGCATCCGTCTCAGGCCAGCAAAGGGGCAGACAATGGACTTGATGAACAACAATCTGTGGCGCGTGAAGGTTGGCTTGGCGGAAATGCTGAAGGGCGGCGTGATCATGGACGTGACCAACGCCGAGCAGGCCAAGATCGCCGAAGAGGCGGGGGCGTGTTCGGTGATGGCGCTGGAGCGCGTGCCGAGCGACATCCGCAAGGAAGGCGGCGTGGCGCGTATGGCGGCCCCGCGCGTGATCCGCGAGATCATGGACACGGTGTCGATCCCCGTGATGGCGAAGGTGCGCATCGGGCACTTCGCGGAGGCGCAGGTGCTGGAGGCGCTCGAAGTCGACTACATCGACGAGAGCGAAGTGCTGACGCCGGCGGACGAAGAGCACCACGTGTGGAAGCACGGGTTCAAGGTGCCGTTCGTTTGCGGCGCGCGGAACCTGGGCGAGGCGCTGCGTCGAATCACCGAAGGCGCGGCGATGATTCGCACGAAGGGCGAGGCCGGTTCCGGGAATATCGTCGAGGCGGTGCGGCACATGCGGACGATCGTCAGCGGCGTGAAGCGGCTGACGACGCTCGGCGAAGAGGAATTGGTGCACGAGGCGAAGGAACTGGGTGCGCCGTTCGAGCTGGTCGCCTGGGTGGCTAAGAGCGGGAAGCTGCCTGTGCCGAATTTTTCGGCGGGCGGCATCGCGACACCCGCCGACGCGGCGCTCGTAATGCATCTTGGTGCCGAAGCGGTGTTCGTCGGATCGGGGATTTTCAAGTCGAGCGATCCGGCCAAGCGGGCGAGAGCGATCGTGAAGGCGACGACGCACTACAAGGACGCCAAGATCGTCCTTGAGGCTTCGGAAGAACTCGGCGAGGCGATGAAGGGCCTCGACGTGCGGCAGATGGAAGAGAAGGATTTGCTGCAAACGCGGGGATGGTAGCTCGCGATCAATGATTGGTGATTTGTGAACCGGAAGATCGGGATTGTTGCGATACAGGGAGACTACGAAGCGCACGGAAAGATGCTTGACCGCATCGGCGTCAAGCATGGATACGTGCGTTTGCCGAAGGACCTCCAGGGCGTCGACGGAATCATTCTACCGGGCGGAGAGAGCACGACGCACCTGAAGGTGATGAAGGAAGAGTGTCTGTTTGCGGCGCTCAAGCAGTTCGCCGCGAACGGCGGAGCGTTTTTCGGGACGTGCGCGGGAGCGATCCTGCTGGCGCGCGAGGTCCACAACCCGTCGCAGGATTCGCTCGGGTTGCTCGATGTTTCGATTCTGCGCAACGGATACGGCAGGCAGCTGTCGAGTGACGTCCACACGGGAAAGACCAGGCTGCACGAAGCCCCTCTGGAGATGGTCTTCATTCGCGCGCCCATCATCGAGTCGATCGGGAAGGGAGTCGAGGTCCTGGCGGAGGATGCGGGGCATCCCGTCCTGGTGCGGCAGGGCAAGATTCTCGCGTCAACCTTTCATCCCGAGCTGACCGATGATCCTTCCGTCCACGAATACTTTCTGACGCTCGTAGCTCAGTGATACACTGCGCGCTCGCATGAGCGCAGGCGCCTCCCAAACCGGTTCTTCGCCTGTGGCCTCGGGCAGACCGCGGCGCCGCGTCTCCTTCTGGCTCTTCTGGTTCTGGCTGGTCGTCTTGCTCGCACTCCTATTGAACTATCTGCGTTTCGACCTGAGCGCCTACGCCATGCTGATGCGGTTCGCCGACGGGCAAGCGGGCGGGCCGCTGCTGCGGCTTGAAACGCACGACGTGACGGCGGAAGACATGCAGGTCGCGGGATTGAACGGAACATTTCCTGCGCGGCTCTATGTGCCAGTCGGAGTAGCGCATCCGCGGGGGATGGTGGCGGTGCACGGCATTCATCATCTCGGAATGGACGAGCCGCGGCTGGTGGCGTTTGCGCGAGCGATTGCCGCGACGGGTCTCGCGGTGCTGACGCCACAGGTCGACTCTCTGGCCGACTACCACGTGGACGCGGCCTCGATTGCGACGATCGGGAAATCCGCCGCTTGGCTTGACGCGCGGCTCGGACAGGGCCCCGTCACAGTTACGGGGATTAGCTTCGCGGGCGGCCTCTCGTTGCTCGCGGCGACGAATCCGAGTTACGCGTCGCACATGCGGGCGTTGGTGCTGATGGGCGCCTACGACGACCTTTCGCGCGTGTCGCGGTTTCTGGCGACGGGCCAGCAGGAGCTTCCCGACGGACGCGTGGAGCCGCATCCCGCGCACGACTATGGCGCGTCGGTATTCGTCTACTCGCATCTCGGTCAGTTTTTCCCGGCGGCCGAGCTCCCCACGGCGCATGAGGCGCTGCGCGATTGGTTGTGGGAGGAGCCTGAGAAGGCGAAGCCGGTGATGGAGAAGCTGAGTCCGCAGGCGCGCGCGACGATGGACGCTCTCCTGAGCCGGCGGATCGACGAGGTGCGGCCCGAGATACTGAACGCCATTCAGCTGGACAAGGCGGAGCTCTCGGCGATCTCACCGAGCGGGAATCTGGCGCGCCTCGATGTACCGGTCTACATCCTGCACGGCTCGGCGGACGACATCATTCCTCCGGCGGAAAGTTTGTGGCTTGCGAAGGATGTGCCGCAGAGCGAAGTCAGGGACGTCCTGATTACCGGCGCGTTTTCGCACGTGGACCCGGCGAAACATCCGCCGCTGCTGGAGGAATTGCGGCTGGTCCAGTTTGTGGGAGACGTCTTGCGCGCCGCGAACTAGGCGTGGAGTTTCATGGCGTATTTGCGGCGCGCTGCGCGATGTGCCAAAGAATTCCCGAAGGATCGATCACATAGGCAATACGCATTCCCCAGGGCATCATGGCGGGCGGCTTCGGCGCGGGCACTCCGAAGTGCGTCGGCAGGTCGAGCGATTGGATGTGCGCCCACCAGGCGTCGAGGTCGTCAACGAGCAACTGCATCATCGTGTACGAGGCCCATTTCTCGTCATAGAGGCGCTGGAGGATGAACCCGGTGTGCCCCGCCTCGAAGATGGCGACATCTCCGTCGAGCACCTTGCTGAATCCGAGCGCTTCGTAAAACGCCTTACTACGATCGAAGTCTTTTGCCGGCAGAAACGGGCGCGCGGATTCAGTACCACTGGGGATCGGCATGAGCGCTCCTAGGAGATACCCGCCGAGAGAGAACTCAGGCTAGTCGTAGTATTCCTGGCCGAGGTGAGTGATCAGCTCTTCGCCCATCAGCCAGCGCAGAGTGTTTTTCAGCTTCATCGACTGGATGAAAAGGTCGTGCTCGGGGTACAGCTCCCGCGCGCACATGGGCGACTTGAAATAGAAGCTGAGCCATTCCTGTATGCCACGCATGCCGGCGCGGTTCGCCAGGTCCATGAAGAGCGCGAGATCGAGGACGATCGGCGCGGCGAGAATCGAGTCGCGGCAGAGGAAGTCGACCTTGATCTGCATCGGGTAGTTGAGCCAGCCGAAGATGTCGATGTTGTCCCAGCCCTCTTTGTTGTCGCCGCGCGGCGGATAATAGTTGATCCGGACCTTGTGATAGAACTTGTCGTACAGCTGCGGATAGATCTTCGGCTGCAGAATGTATTCGAGGGCGCCGAGCTTGGATTCTTCCTTCGTCTTGAATGAGCCGGGATCGTCGAGCACTTCGCCGTCGCGGTTGCCGAGGATGTTCGTCGAATACCAGCCGGCGAGGCCCAGCATGCGGGCCTTGAACGCGGGCGCCAGGACGGTCTTCATCAGCGTCTGGCCGGTCTTGAAATCCTTGCCGCCGATCGGAACGTTTCTCGATTTTGCGAAATCTTCCAGCGCTGGGATATCGACCGTGAGGTTCGGCGCGCCGTTAGCGAAGGGCACGCCCTCGCTGATCGCCGCGTAGGCGTAGAGCATCGACGGCGCGATCGCAGGATCGTTGTTCTTCATCGCCTTCTCGAAGGACTGCAAATCCTGATGCACCGCTTCGGGCTTCATGAAGACTTCGGTCGAGGCACACCAGACCATGACGAGGCGGTCGAGCTTGTTCTTCTTTTTGAAGTCGCGGATATCCTCGCGGAGCTGCTCGGCGAGATCGAATTTCGTCTTGCCCTTCTTGACGTGCGTGGGATGAAGGTTTTTCACATAGTTCTGATCGAACGCGGCTTTCATCGGGCGGATGCTCTTCAGGAATTTCTGCGCCTTGGCGAGATCCTTCGCGTCGAGCACGCCGGCTTTTGACGCGGCCTGATACGCGTCGTCGGGATAAACGTCCCAGCCGCCGAAGACGAGATCTTTCAATTGCGCGAGAGGGACGAAGTCCTTGATCTTGGGAACGCGAGCTTCGGTGCGCTTGCCCAGCCGAATCGTGCCCATCTGCGTGAGCGATCCGACCGGAGTGGCCTCGCCGCGGCGGACGAGTTCGACTCCCGCCATCAGCGTGGTGCTGACAGCTCCCATGCCGGGCGTCAGAACTCCGAGTTTGCCTTTTGGCGGCGCGATAGTCGCGGGCCTGCGCATGCCGTGTCCCCCTTTGATTCGAATGTAAAATTTCGCGACCGAATTTCCCGAGTGAATGCGAAGGGCCGGGCGACGGTGCGCGTTGTGCGCGCGCTCTACCCTGAGCGACGCGCGGAAAGAAGTGGAACACTGAATCATGGGCCATCAGGCGGGCTTTTGCAAATCCTAAACGCACGCGCGCGAAAACAGGTTTGCGGCGCGTGGCCTGCTGGTGCATCCTATGAGATATGGAGAGGAAGGCGAAAAGGGCGATGTTGACACGCGCGCTGAGCGCCGCGACGCGGGCGGGGTTCGAGCGCGCGTACGAACAGGTGCGCCTGGACGAGAAAAGGTATCTGCGACATGTGCAGCGAGCGCACAGGCTGCCGCTGCAATCGTGGGACGAGATGTTCCTGCTGGGCCCGGAAATCGCAAATCCGATCGCGGAAAGCACGATTCGCTCGGCGGCGAGGATGGCGGCGCTGGAGGGTATGGGCCTCGGCTTCGGCGGATTTCTCACGGCGGTGCCGGACATGGGCATATTGGCGGCGATCACGCTGCGCATGCTGCAGAAGCTGAGCCTGCTGTATGGATTCGAGTACGCGACCGACGAGGACAAGACGGCACTGTGGATCGCGGCGGCGAGCGCGGCGGGCGTCGATCTGGGGCGCGACTTTCTGGAGAAGCAGGCGATCGAACGCGTGGTGCCGCGAATCATCGACAAGATCTCCGTGAGAGTTGGAACGGAAGTCGCCGAGAAGTGGGCGGGGCGCGTGGTGCCTGTGTTGAGCGCGGGCGCGGCCGCTGCGATCAACTATTTCTTCGTGCGATCCTGGGGACGCCGCGCGC
>DATJXJ010000043.1:0-13877 GCA_035500255.1 Verrucomicrobiia bacterium
TTGTAGGTTTTTTTCTGACGGAAATCTTCTACATGGCGAGGCAGATTCCGGCATCTCACGGTGCGCCGCAGGTCGGGCAGGTCGCTCCGGACTTCACGCTGCCGGATTCGCAGAACAACGCGGTGACTCTCTCTGTGTTGCTGAACTCTCCGTTTGCGCCTAACGGCTCGGCTGCTCCATCCGCGGCACCGGGCAAGACGGCTGGGGCCATCCTGATTTTCTATCGTGGATACTGGTGACCGTTCTGCAACTCCGAGTTGCGGAGTTTTGAGAAGAGCTTGTCAGAATTTGACGCCCGACGGATTCGGGTCGTCGGCATCAGCGTGGACACGCCGGCAGAGTCGCAGCATTTGCGTGAAACGCAAGGCTACACATTCCCGATTTTGTCCGACGCCAAGGATGACGTGATCCGCCGCTGGGATTTGGTTCATCCGCACGGGGGCGAGGACGGAAGCGACATCTCCCGGCCGGCCGAGTTTCTGATCGATTCGCGCGGGAAAATCGCTTGGGTCAATCTAACCGAGGACCTTCGAGTGCGGGCACGACCAGAACAAGTGCTGCGGGCGTTCGACTCTGCGAATGCTCACGGCTCGGCGGGCGAATAGTTTCACTGCGAATGCGGCTTGACGTGGCAAACGGCTATGGAATTGCTTATCGCAAATGATGACACAGCAAATCGACACAACAGACAGACAGTTTGTTAACTACTATAAGTGCCCCGAAGACGATGCTGCATGGACCATGGTGTGGAGCTGCATGTGAGATGGCCGCCGCCCGACGTCCAGACGCGAAATAGATTGGACCTGATAGAGTTTCAAGGCAACGGTCGTTACCGAGTGCGAGAGTCGTAGCGTCTCAGCGACTCGCGAACCGAGCCAAGATCATTTGGTATTCATTCGGGTATTTCTGTCGAATCAGTTCTTGGGTATCGGATCGAAGCAACTCGCAATCGCCAGAATGGTCGCAAAGCAGGTTGTCTCAATCGACGATTTCGATCTCGATCCCTTCGGGTAGATTGTCTACATCCCTCAAGCATCCGCCACTGTTGTGAACGTATATTGTGGAGTTCATCTCTCCCTCCGCACTTCGCAACAAGAGGCGCAATCTGAATGCCAGATGCTGGGGTGAGAATATGGCAACGCTGGTCAGATGCGCATCGGCATTACGACGTAGCGATAGCGGCTGGATTCGTCCGCCAGCGGCCGCAACTGGCCGGCGGACTGTTCATCCTTCAGCTCGAAATTGATCGGCCCGTCCGGCGCGGCGGCCAGAAAATCCAGCAGGTATTGCGCGTTGAAACCGATCGAAATCGGCTCGCCCTTGAATTCCTTCTCGATGGCTTCTTTCGCCTCGCCGTATTCCGGACTCGACGCGGAGATTTCCAGTCCCTCTTTCGCGAGCGTGAACTTCACCGCGTGCGAGCGTTGATCCGCCAATTGCGAGACGCGGCGAAGCGCGTCCTGCAGCTCGTTGCGGTCGAGCGCCACCATCTTGTTGGCGTCGCGCGGCAATACCGCTTCGTAGTTCGGGAATTGGCCGGTGAGTTTTCGGCACGTCAGCAGGCGGCCGCCAAACTGGAAGAAGAGATGGCTTTCGTCTTGCGCGAACTCCACCACACCGTCGTCGCCGGCCTCCGCCGCCAGCCGCTGGATCTCGTTCATCGCCTTCTTGGGCACCAGGACGCGCGTCTCGCTCGAGAATCCCTCGAACTTGTGGTCTGTCTCGACCATCGCCAGGCGGTGGCCGTCGGTGGCAACCATCGTGATTGATCCCGGCTTGAGCACCAGCAGCGCCCCGTTCAGGGTGTAACGCGATTCCTCCTGCGAAATTGCAAATGTGGTTTTGGCGATCAGGCCCGCCAGCAGTTCGGCTGGGATCTTCATGAGCGCGTGAGGAAAATTCGGGAGTGCGGGGAAATTATCCTTGGACATTCCAACCAGCTTGTAGTTCTTCCGGTCGCACGTGATTTGGACCCAGTGGTTGTCCAGC
Organism: Verrucomicrobiia bacterium; assembly: GCA_035500255.1. Taxonomy (GTDB): domain Bacteria; phylum Acidobacteriota; class Terriglobia; order Acidiferrales; family UBA7541; genus Palsa-295. The sequence continues at coordinate 1,990 of DATJXJ010000043.1, forward strand.
AACTTGAACCGAATCTCTTCATCGGGAAGCAGCCGCACGAGGTCGTAAAGTTTTTTCGCGGGAATCGTGCCCGCCCCATCTTTCTTGACCTTCGCCTCACACGAGGTGCGGATGCTCAGCTCGAGGTCGGTCGCGGTGATCGTCAGGCGGTTGCCTTTCACCTCACAGAGAAGAGTCGACAGGATCGGAATCGTCGTCTTCCGCTCGACCACGCCTTGCGTGAGCTCGAGCTCCGCCAGAAGGTCATACTTCTTCACGCTGAATTCCATCTCGTATGCAGTCCTTACGCTGGTTTCTGTGGTCATAGTTGGTGTGCGGCTACTGTACTGCTTTTTCTGATTTGTATAAAGAAGAGAAACCGTCGCCGTCGCCGGAGTTGTGGATTCTGCGGAAATCAATCCAGCACGTTGCATTTGTGGTGGTTAGTGTACTCATAGTGCTGTGTAAATCGGCGCGCTCTTGTGGCAATTCGGAGAGGGCTCTTGCGATGGGTCGCGTTCTTCACAATTCGTTCACACAATTCACAAGCACGCGCCGGTGAAACCGCGCGGTGAAGCGTCAAGACTAGCCGAATGAGTCGAGTAGCCTGTTGATTGTCCTGTTCAAATCCTTGTCCTTCTGGCGCAGGCTTTCAATCTTGTTGATGGAGTGTAGGACCGTCGTATGGTGCTTTCCGCCGAACTGCTTGCCGATCTCCGGCAGCGACGCCGTGGTCAGCTGCTTCACCAGGAACATGGCGATCTGCCGCGGGAAGGCGATCACCTTCGAGTTGCTCCGGATTTTCAAATCCTGCGCTCGCATGCCGAAATGTTCGCCGACGCGCTTTTGAATCTGTTCGATCGTGACTTTCTTTTCCTGCGTCTCGATGATGTTCTTCAGCACTTGCTGCGCCGTCGACAGGTTGATTTCGGCGCCGGTCAGCGAGGAGTACGCGATCAAACGGATCAGCGCCCCTTCCAACTCGCGAATGTTTGACTTAATCGACCGAGCGATGAACTCGGCGACCTCATCCGGCACGTGGACGCGCTCGCTGTCGGCCTTCTTCTGCAGAATCGCGATCTTGGTTTCCAGGTCGGGCATCTGGATATCCGCGATTAGGCCCCACTCGAAACGCGACCGCAGCCGCTCCTCGATCGAGGAAATCTCCTTCGGCGGGCAATCGGACGAAATCACGATCTGTTTCTGCTGGTCGTAGAGTGCGTTGAACGTGTGAAAGAACTCTTCCTGTGTCCGCTCGGCGCGCGCGATGAACTGGATATCGTCCACCATCAGCACGTCCATGTTGCGGAAACGGTCGCGGAATGCCGGCATGCGCTCGAAACGGATCGCCGCGATCACTTCGTTGGTGAATTTTTCCGCGCTGATGTAGGTGAGGCGCAGCGAAGGATTCCGGCGCTTGAGTGTGTGTCCGATCGCCTGCATCAGGTGCGTCTTGCCCAGCCCCACGCCGCCGTAAAGGAAGAGCGGGTTGTACGATTTCGACGGCTGCTCAGCCACCGCGATCGCAGCCGCATGCGCAAACTGATTCGACTTGCCTACGATGAATTTGTCGAACGTGTAGCGCGGGTTGAGTTGTGTGTCCCAGGACTCGAAGTCGAGCTTGGCCTGCGGCGAGGCCACGGGTGTCGCCGGCTGCTCGGCTTCGGCGCAAATGAACTCCAGCGCCAGCCCCGGCCGGCCGATTTCCGCCAGCACAGCCTGCAAGAGCTCGCCGTACGTCTCCGTCAGGCGCTTGCAGAACAGGCGGGTAGGCACGCGGATCGTCAGGCGGTCGTCTTCGGCGCGCTCCTGCCGCGTTGGCCGGAACCAGGTGGCGAAACTGTGGGGGTTTACCCGGCGTTCAGCGTGCTGAAGAATCTTGTCCCAAAGGTTCATTGACGCAAATAGCTCCCGCCATTAATTTCCACATCAGTGGAAATGCTGTGGAAATCCTCGCCCCTCCGCGAGAAGTAAAAACTATGAGATTGCCAATGTGTCGGGCTCGATTTACCGGAACGCACCCGGCAACTGCGATGTCCTAGCGACGCTGGCGTTCATGGCTTGCTCAGATTCGCGAGGCGGGATTCTGCCTAAATGCGGTCCGATGAGCAAGAGAAAACTGATCGAACCAGCAACGCGCGCTTCACACACGATTCACAAGTTTTCCACAGATGCGTTCGCGGGTGAAAAAGATCGGACAATGCCGCGGTTAGGCGCATGTGATGCGGAGAATTTCGCGGCACAAGAGCGAAACCCCTCCGGAGTTTTCCACAGCTTCTGTTTCAACAGGCTCTCCGATTCTAATGTGCCGACGGCGCGGCATGCCGCGGCTCGGGCAGGGCGAAGTCAAAGAGCCCGTTCGGATCGTCCGCAATCAGGATGCGATCGTGCTCGACCAGGATCGCGCTCGGCTCGATTCGCGCGCCCTGTTTCGTCGCCGTCAGGTAGGCCGCGCGACGATTTCCGTCCTTATCGAAGTGAATTAGCTCGTTCCCGATCGCGGCCCAGACCTCCTGTGTTTCCGGATCGACGGCGAGCGTGCGAATAACGGGCCTGGGAGGAGCCGCGTCCTTCCCGATGGTGACCGTCGTCCACTGCCGCGCGCCCGGCGCCGGCTTGAACTCCGAAGCGGGCAGCGAAATCTCGTATTTGGCGTAGCCGAAGCGGTCGTAGCTCCGGACGGTGGGATCGTTCAGTTCAGCGAACACGAAGTAGATCTGGCCCGTTGCGTCGCCGTAGATCTTTCCATGGCTGAGCGGCGCGCTGCGGTCCCGGTCCTCACGCGGCGCGGGCGGTTCGCCGAAGGCCCGGGCCAGCTGGCCCTGCGCGTCGAAGATGCTGACGAGCTGCTCAGAGCGCAATGACGTTACGGCGAATTCGCGCCCGGTCAGAGCCACGATCGACATCGGAGCCGCGACAGGCACGGTCGCAACCAGCGAGCCATCCGGGTTGAATATCTTCACGGCGTTTGCGCCGCGGTCGGCAACGAATAGGCGGCCCTCGCTATCGACGTCGACGTCGGACGCGTACGCGATCTTCGCGCCGCGCGAATTTGCGTTGGGGATTGCGCCAATTCGATTGCCGCCGGAGCCGTAGACCGCGATGACGTTCGCCGGAGCGGCCAGCACGTAGTAGCGTCCATCGGCGCCGCGTTTCATCGCGGTTACTCCCGCGCCGATTTCGGGGAAAACGCGAGCCCGAGCCTGAATCTCGCGTGCGAATTCCTGATCCTGCCCGGCAGCTGGCGGGGCGCTCCACGCCGCTGCGGCGGCCAGGGCAGCGATCCGCACGATCACCAGGAGTAGGCGCGACATGAACAGGGAGATTCTATCCTCGACCGATGGTTGAAGATGCGCGGACGCGCGTGCACGTTGCTTGAGCGAAACCAGCTCGCCGCCTTGCGCTAGTCGAGGCGGAAGTTCAGGCGTTGAATCGAGCGCGCGCGGCCGGTGGATTCGTCGACGTCGATCAGCACCGAATTCATCTGGATGTCGCCCTCGGCCACGACGAATCTCGACGGCATCCCGTCCAGAAAATGCTGCAGGATTCCTTGCTTTTCCATGCCGATCACGGAATCGTGCGGGCCGGTCATCCCCACGTCGGTGATGTAGGCCGTGCCGCCCGGCAGAACGTGCTCGTCCGCCGTGGCGATGTGCGTGTGCGTGCCGACCACTGCGGAGACTTTGCCGTCCAGATACCAGCCCATCGCCACCTTTTCCGATGTCGCCTCGGCGTGCATGTCGACAAGAATCACCTTCACAGCGGGAGGAATTCGCTTCAGCTCCAGCGACGCGGCGCGGAATGGATCGTCATTCGCCGCCATGAACGTGCGGCCCTGGAGATTCAGCACCGCGCAGCCGGCGCCGTTCTTCGCATGGCCCACGTGGAGACCGCTGCCGGGAGATCCGCTGGGGAAATTCGCGGGGCGCAGCAGCCGCGGTTCAGTGGGGAAAAAGTCGATGATCTCCTTGCGCTTCCAGATATGGTTGCCGCTGGTCAGCACATCGGCGCCCGCCGCGAACAATTCTTCGACGATTTTGGGAGTCACGCCGAAGCCCGAGGCCGCGTTCTCGCAGTTGATGATGCAGAGATCGATTCCGCGCTGGGACAGGATGTCCGCCAGCCGCTCTTGAATGATCTTGCGGCCGGGCGAACCGACAACGTCACCGATGAAGAGAATTTTCACGCATGCCCTTCTAGGGAAAGTGGTGCCCCTCGGCTTGCGATGCTCGCTCGGGGTCACGTCCTCATCGGGTCGTGAGGAGCGGTCCACTTGGCCGTGCACTGCTAGGCCCTGAACCCCACTTAATAGGTTGGGCGCCCTGCGCCTGCTTTAAGGCTTTCCCCGGCGGCAGGCCGCCCGGGACGTGCACAAGGGCAGGACGACGCGGACACCCTGGGATCCAGTGTTGGTTCAAATAGGCTTTCGCAGCGTCACCTGCGTCGCAGGCCGACTCCGCGGTTCATTGTAGCAGGAATCCCTCGACCGCCAGCGCGGGGTGGAACGCGGCGGCCGGTCCTAGGCGGCCGCCGCGTTCGTGTGGTGGTGAGGAGGGAACGATGGAAAGCGTCGGCGTTAGTGATAGTCCTCGGTCAACGAGATGAGAAACGCCGCCAGCGCCGGGATGTCGTCCGTGTCGATCGACATCCCCTGAAATTCCGGGGGCGCGTTGCGGAGCAATCCAACGCGCGCGACCTCGGAGTTGGTGACGTAGAACTGCACCACGTCGTTGAACGTGAGCTTGCTGCCATTGTGGAAGTAGGGCGCGGAGTCCTCCAGATCGCGCAGCGTGGGAGTCTTGAACTGCGCGATCGTGCCGGCGAGACCTTGGTCCACTGCGCAGTTCTGGATGTTCGCGCAGACCACCGATGTCAGGTTCATCTGTGGCGCCGGGATATCCGGATTCAGGTACACGTTCCACAATCCGAGGTCGGCGTACTGCGGACTGCCCGCCACAGCGGCATGGCGGAATCGCTCGGTTGCGTTTGGGTGATTCGCCGAAGCCGGCAGATACGAATCGTAGTCCGCCGAGCGGACAGCGAGCGACGGAACCGCCAGCGCCGCGAACGCGCCTTCCCCATTCGCCGCATCGTACTCCTCCTGCGAGACGCCGGTGTTGTGGAAGCGGAAGTCCGTGAAGTTGGGAGGAGCGTGGCACGCGGCGCAGTTCCCCGCATGTTGCGACGCATCCGGCGCCCCCAAAGCCGCCTTCAGGAAGATCTGCAGGCCGGCCAACTCCGTCGCGCCGAACGTGAACGGCTGCGAATGAAACTGGAACTCGCCCAGCTTGCCGTCGACGAACTTCGGATTCGTGAGCGAACTCACGGCCTGTGCGAGCCGCTGCACGTACTGCGCGTTCGTTTCGCCCGGATCGGGCTGGCGCGGCAGATCGTTGATCTTCAGGAAGACGTCGTACGGGGAGCCGATGTACCGGCCGGCGCTGTCCTGCTGGAAAAGCAGGCTGTCCATGTATTGTGTGATCAGCTCGGCGACCGTATCCAGAATCTGCTCGTCGCTGGCGGTCGAGACGTCAAGCCGGTACTTCACCGGCAGCTTCAGCTCGATCGGGATGTTCACGCCGGTCCCGAGAAGCGTGGTCGCGTACGAGAGCTTTCCGTAGGACGCGGCGAGCATTCCCTTGCCGTTGTCCTGGCGGATCACCTGCGCGATGTGCGCCACCGCCTGCTGATATTGATCCGGCGCCCAGCCGAAGTTGCGGCCGGTGAGCGTGCCACGGACCAGATCTTCGGGAGTGGCGAATTCTCCGTCGAAGTGAAGAAAGATCGGGCCGGCGTGAGGCTGTAGCGAGCCCACCATCTGCATGGCGTTCCGCGGCGTCGCCGTGAATCCGTTCATCGCCAGCGGAATCGGGCTGCGCGTGGTGAAGTCCGCATACGTGCGATTGCCTGCTTTTGGCACTCCCTGAAACTCATCCACGAAATGGCATGACCGGCAGTTGATCGATTGTCCGGCGAAGGGGCCCGGCATCGGCCCGCTGTACACGTTCTGCACCTGCTGGACGACGGGATCACCCGGCGCCAGCGGGGCGTTGACGTCCGTCATGTGCGCCGCGAAATATTCGGCGAAGCGCGTTTCCAGAAACAGTCTTTCGCCGATCGTCTGCTCGGGCGGGTCGAAGTCCGGCTTCGGCGGGGCGACGCAACCCGCCAGCACCACGACGAGGACACAGCAGAGGGCCGACCTGCGTCTGCCTGGGCTGTTCATCGGAGTGAGCCATGCGAGGCCGGAGCGGTGTTGGTTGCTGAGGCGCCCGGGTCCGCGCCCAGGCTCTTGATGTAGGCAATGATCTGCCAGCGGCGCTGCTCGGGAATGCCGGCCCACGGCGGCATCCGGTGGGTCATGTTGCCGTTGCGGAGCAGCCAGGCCAATTCGCCGGGCGTGGCGTTCTGCACGCCGGAGGAGCGCAGATTCGGCGCGTGGCGGTGGCCCTTCGAGTCTTCGCCGTGGCACTCCTCGCAATGCTGCCGGAAGAGTTTTTCTCCGGCGGCGATCGCCTCCGGCTTGCCCTCGTAGGGGTTTTTCCAGTCGCGCGTCTTGACGGGCGCTTGCGCGATTTCCAGCCAGACGCCGCGATCGTCGGTCTTGTGGGTATGCGTTGTCGCGCCGGCGAAGGCGAGCGACCCAAATAGCAGCAATCCCGGAATCAGCAAGGGTCTCATCGGAACAGGCTCCTCAGCTTGCGGCCGAAACCGCCGATCTCATAGGACATGCCCCAGCGCAGCAGCACGCGGTGGCTGTTGTCGTTGAGGCCGAAGCCCGGCGAGAAGGAAAACGTGACTCCGTTCGGAAGCTGCAAGGCGGCGATTGGCGCGACGTAGTGCGAGGTGCCCGAGAGCGTCAGCAAGTCCGTGGTTCCCAGGCCGCCGTACATCTCAGCGCCCAGAATGATGTTCTCGCGGCAAAAGTTGCAGTGCTGCGGCGTCGCTTCCAGCCGAAGCGGCCGGCTGACGCCGAGCGCGTAACCGAATTCCCAGGGCTCATGGCCGAGGTTCTTCTCCGAAATGAAGTTCTCCGAAAAGTTCCAGCCCTTGTAGTCGCTCGAAAGGATCAGCTTCGTCTCGATCTCGTGGGCGTGCGAGGCGTCGGCCTCGAAGTTCGGCTCGGCGGCGTCAAACTGGCTGTCGGAGCCGACCACTTCCTTCAGCGTCTTGTCCGCGTCCGTGATGTTTTCGAATTCGACGTAGAGGACCGGGTTTATCCAGTGCTCGTGCATCAGGGGCCGAAAGCGGTTTTCCCAGCGCGTACCGGTGAAGACCGTGCTATCGCCGAACGTGTGCTGCGAATCAATGTAGAACTCAGTGGTCCACCACGCCGTTACTCCGTATTCCAGTTCCATCCACGGCGCGATGAAATCTCCCGCGCCCTTCTGAGTGCCGTAGATCGAGTACGTTTCGATTTCGAGGTTGCCGGGTTCTTCCAGGTGATGCGAATAGGCCACGAAATAGGGAGTTTCCTGCGCGCAGGTGCGCGGCGCGAATCCCAGCGCGGATAAGAGCAGGACGAGGAAGATTGCTATTCGGAGGACGGGAGTCCGCCACACTCCTCCCGAACCGACGGACGAGAGACTCGACACTGTATTGCCCACCCTTCAGTTGATATCTGCTTACAACTGGATGGTGGAGACTATGCCAGCTGCTACTGCCTGTCAAGAACTATTTGAAAATCACTATCAACTAAAGCAGCGGCACCACGAGGCACTTTCTCGAAGTGCTCCGTGGGCCTTGAGTTCCTGCTGTGCCGGGTGCGCTCTCTTCCTTGTCAGAGACGCTAGAAGTGAAAGCCGATCTCCCCGGTCACCGTTCGCGGCGTGACGTGGTGCGTTCCGCTGAGCGTCGAGAGGAAATTGTAGAGCGCGTACTTATTCGTGAGATTGATGACGGTGAACCGCACTGGACCGCAGCCTCAATGGCCGGTTGCGGTCAGAAGGGGTTGCCGCGAAGGCACCGGCAGGGCCACGCTTCAATTGGAGTGTTCGAGAGCCTTTTCCACCAGCGCGACGCACTTTTCCACGCGCTTGCGGAGCGGTCCGTCGATTTCCTGCTGCCGGGCGCGCGCGGAGAAAAGCTCGTCGGTGATGTTGAGCGCCGCCAGGACCGCCACCTTCAGTGAATCGACGGCGCGGGTTGCGTCGGCGACATCGCGCATCTTGCCGTCCACGTAGGCGGCCAGCTCCCGCACGTATTCTTCGTTGTCGCCCGCGCTGATGTTGTAGCTCTGATGATAGATTTCGACTTTCACGTTCCGCTCCCGAAGAGTGTCCGGCCGGGCTGCCGCCATTGTGGGCCATTGCGATTGTCCACGCAACCGGACTTTGGGCCGTCGCCCTGGCATGGAATGAGGCGGGAAACTAGGACGCGCGCAGCGTGGCGCCAAGCTGGCGCTCGAGCGCGGCGACGATGCGCGAGGAGTAGTCCGCGATTTGCGCGTCGGTCAGCGTAGTCTCGGCGCTCTGAAAAACCACCCGGACCATCAGCGAAAACTTTCCGGCCGGCACTTGTCCGCCGCGGAACAGGTCGGCGGGCTCGATGCGGCGCAGCTCGGGGATTTCGAGGGCCCGGATCGCGTCCGCGACTTGCGAAAATGCGACGCCGTCCGCCAGCACGAGCGAGAAATCCCGTTCGACCGCCGGGAAGCGCGGCAGCGGCTCGAAGCGCCGAAGCGTTCCCGCCGCTTCGATGCTGTTCAGCAGAAAATCGAGTTTCAACTCGGCGAGGAATACATCCTGACGAAGCTTGAGCTGGTCGGCGACCCTGCGCGCGAGCTGGCCCACGACGCCGATCGCAGGCGCGGAAGCAGCTTGCGTCACTGGATCGGAAAGCACGATTTCCCCGGCCCGCGCGGGATTCAGCCAGCTTCGCGGCGCCAGCGACCACGACCAGTCTCCGGCCGCCAGTTGGCCGACGCTGTCGAGATCGCCCTTCAGGTCCGCGAAGCTGAACTCGCGGGCTGTTTCATGGATCGTCTTTTCGCGCGCCAGGCCGCTGGCGCCCAGCGTCAGCGTGCGGGTTTCGACCGGCTCCCCGTCGCGCAACTCGTAGGTCTTGCCGATCTCGAACAGCCGCAGATTTCGCTGGCCGCGATTCAGGTTCCATTCGAGCGCGTCAACCATGCTGACGATTCCGCTCGACCGCATCACCGACGCGTCTTCCGCCAGCGGATTCCCGATCACGGCGGGCGCCACGCCCTCGGCGCGAAAGATTTCGTCGCGCCGCCCGTCGACCAGCGGAATGGCGACGATTTCCTGGTAGCCAAGCGCGACCAGCCGCTCGCGCAGGCGATCGAGCGCGGCGGCGTGCTTTCGCCGCTTCGCGGGCTGCTTTGCGGGAGGCAGCCGCGGCGGGAATTTGTCGTAACCGTGGTGCCGTGCAACTTCTTCAATCAAGTCGATGCCCCGCGTCACGTCGCGCCGCCACGAGGGCTGCCGGCACTCCCAAGCCGTCAGAAGGGAGCCGGCGCTGCCGCGGCTGGCATCCTTGCGGACGGGACGAAATCCCAGCGCGCTCAGGATTTCTTCGATGTCTCGATCGGGAACGTCCGCGCCCATCACGCGCAGCAGCTCCTGGCGCGAAAGCTCGATCTTGAGCTCCGGCTCGCGGCGCGGGTAGACGTCCACCACGCCCGCCAGAAGCTCGCCTCCTGCCACTTGCAGGATCAACTCCGCCGCGCGCCGCGAAGCCATCTCCGCCATTTCCGGATCGGCACCGCGCTCGAAGCGATAGGACGCTTCGGTGCGCAGCCCGAGCGCTTTGGAGGTGCGGCGCGCCGAAATCGGATCGAACCACGCCGATTCGATCAATAAATTGCGGCTCGCGAAGCCGATTTCACTTTCCGCGCCGCCCATCACGCCGGCGATTGCCACGGCGCGCGAGGCGTCCGCGATCACGCACATGTCGCCCGCGAGGGCGCGCTCGACGCCATCGAGCGTGCGGATCTTTTCTCCCGGCAGGGCGCGGCGCACGACGATGCGCTTTTCTGCCAGTTTGTCGAGATCGAACGCGTGCAGCGGCTGGCCGAGCTCGAACATCACGTAGTTCGTCACGTCCACTACATTGTTGATGGAGTTCTGGCCGATCGCTACGAGACGTTTGCGCAGCCATTCCGGCGAGGGCTGGATTTTCACGCCGCGCAGAATCCGCGCCGTGTAGCGCGAGCAAAGGTCGGGCGCTTCGATTTCGACGCGTGCCGCGTCGGATGCTTTCCCGGCGGATTCCTTGAGTTTCGGCTGGAGCGGTTTGACCGGCAGGCGATAGATCGCCGCGACTTCGCGCGCCATGCCGTAGTGGCCGAGGCAATCGGGGCGGTTCGCCGTAATCTCCGCGTCAAGCACGGGGCCTGCCGCGGAGTCCTCCACGGAGTCGATCGCAATTCCCGCGAGCGAAAGCCGCCCGCGCAGGTCCACCGCCCGATCGGGCACATCGACGAATTCCCTCAGCCAGTCGTAAACGATCCTCATTGCGGTTCCAATTGCCCGTAATACAGGTGCGTCTTGTACTCGATGTGCACGCGGCCATTCTCCTCGTGCGCGTCGAACACCGTTTTCAGCGCCGCCAGCATCGGCTCGTGCTTCGGATGGCCGGATGGCGGCGCGTAGGACGAGCTCGATAGCCGCCCGCGCAGCCCTTCAAAGTCGAACACCTGCTCGTTCGGGAAAAATCTCCCTTCGAACCGGCCGACGCCGAAAAAGTCCGCCATTTGCTGCCCGCGCGGATACGTCTCCGCGACTTTTTCGTAGTCCGTACCGAACTTCCGCAAGAAGGATTCGTATTCGCGCAGAAACGGCGTCGTATCGGTCCGTCGCTCGTTCCAGAGCACGGCCACCCATCCACCCGGCCGGAGCACGCGCCGGAATTCCGCCCGTGCCGCTGCCGGCTCGAACCAGTGAAACGCCTGACCCGCGACCACGAAATCCACGCTGGAGCCGGGCAGCGTCGTCGCTTCCGCCGATCCCGCGACGCTGCGGAAATTTCGATACGCGGCCGAGAGCTGCTCGCCCGCTTCGCGCATCGCTGCGTTCGGCTCGACGCCGTACACGGCATTTCCGTTCTCAAGAAACATCCGAGTCAGCAAGCCGGTGCCCGAGCCGATGTCCGCGACCACCGATTCCGGCCGCAAGCCGCAGTTGTCGCGCAGCGCGTCGAGAACGGCGGACGGATAGCCCGGCCGGTAGCGGATGTAGTCCTCGACGCGATTCGAAAACCGCTGCTTTGGATCGGACGCCAGCACTGGATTCGTCATCGCTCTATGGAAATTGCCGCAGGAAACGCACGTCGTTCTGGAACAACAGCGGCAGCTCCGTGATGCCGTACTTCATCATCGCCAGCCGGTCCACGCCCATCCCGAACGCGAACCCCGACAATTTTTCCGGATCGTAGTTCACGAAGCCGTAGACCGCCGGATTCACCATGCCCGCGCCGAACAGCTCGATCCACCCGGAGAATTTGCAGACGCGGCAGCCGCTGCCGCCGCAGACGTGGCAGCTCGCGTCGACTTCCGCCGAAGGCTCGGTGAACGGGAAATAGCTGGGGCGCAGGCGCGTGCGTGCCTTCGGTCCCAGAAACGCGCGCACGAAATACTCGACCGTTCCCTTGAAATCGCAGAAGGTGATGTCCGTATCGACGGCGAGGCCTTCGATCTGGTGGAACATGTAGCCGTGCGTCGAATCGGGATTGTCGCGGCGGTAGACCTTGCCCGGCACCACGATGCGCACCGGCGGCTTTTCCTTCTCCATCGTGCGAATCTGCATTGGCGAGGTGTGCGTGCGCAGCAGCCGCTCGCTGCGCGAGCCCTCGATGTAGAAGGTGTCCATGTTGTCGCGCGCGGGATGGTGCTCGGGGATGTTGAGCGCCTCGAAGTTGTAGTAGGGCGTCTCGATCTCCGGCCCTTCGAC
>DATJXJ010000044.1:0-262350 GCA_035500255.1 Verrucomicrobiia bacterium
GCAGAGGATCGCCGCAAATGCCATGAGGCCGCTGAATCTGGCGAATTTTTCGGCACCCGGGTATGGCGCCAGAACATGGTTCAGAATTTCCAAGAGTATTCCATATCCTGTAACCAGCGTTCCAAACTGCAGGGGCCAATATGATTCGTGGTATAGCTTCGGATCGATCGCCAAGGCTATGACGAGCACGACAGAGGCGATCATAACAGAAGCGATATATATATAGAAGAAGTAATATCTTCGAGCTTGGCAGGCCGCGATACCCCGGAACAACAGGAGGGATTCCAGAAGAAGACCGCCGAGACCCATCATCAGGCCGCGTGACATGCCGCCCGCCTTAACCGCACCAGCGCGCCATCATAGCACGGAGCCCAAAGGCGGGCCTATCTTTCCGCCCCTGGGCTACGTAACAGTCAAATTCCCCATCGCAACGCACCTCCCGAGTGTCGGTTGCGAGCGCGCCCCCTCCTATGCCACGTGAGGCGGCGGTACTGGAAGGTCGGCAACGTGCGGCGGCGGCACCGGCAGATCCGACACGTGCGGTGGCGGTACCGGCAAATCCGCCACATGCGGCGGTGGTACTGGCAAGTCCGCGACATGGGGTGGCGGCACCGGTAGATCCGACACGTGTGGAGGCGGGACAGGCAAGTCAGAAGTCGGCGCCAAAGCGACATGCGGGGGCGGAACGGGCAGGTCAGACTGGACCGAAACGGACGCCATGCTGATTGGGGCCACCAGCAGCAGCGCGACAACAGCCATCGCCGCCGGCAGCAACCTTACGAATTTCGAGTTCATAGTCCTCTCCTAGGTAGAGTCGAGAATTAGTACCTTGCTGGGTGCTGTCACAGTACCCGAAGGACTCTTCGGGGAGCGTTGGAGGCCTGAACGCTCGCCTAGCTAAGCAAGCAGGGAGACGTAACTGTATGGTTACTGTCTGCTGGACACGATTTGGGACGCCAGGAGTCCGGATGGGAGCTGTGAGCCCCTCGGCCCCGGGGAGCTAACGAAAATGGAACCGCTGCGGAACATACGTATGGTGATTCGGCGCGAATCGCGGTACTAAAGTGGATTAGCTATCGCGCAGGCAAATCATGGCTGAAATCACTCCCTCTCCTTCTGCCGAAGAAGCCGTTAAGCCACGGCCAGAGGCGCTCCGCGCCGATCTGCAGAGGCTCGATCGGCGCCAATGGTGGCTGTGGTCGTCCGTCGTGCTGGTCCTGATCCTGATGACCATCGGAGTCGCCTCATTCGCGTTTCCCGCGTTGCTGAGCCGGGAGGAGTGGACCTACTCGTTCTACCTTAACCAGGCGGTTCGTTCGCTGGTGGGCATTGTGCTGGTCTTCAGCGTATATCTCGTCTATCAGCAGCACCAGATCATCCGGATGCGGAATCAGCTGGCGGACCAGATCCATTCGCTCGCCAAAGTTCAAGACCTCACGAACGAAGTCTACAAACTGGCGGCTCTGGACCCGCTCACTGGGTTGTACAACCGCCGCTCGGGCGAACAGCGCCTGACAGAGGAGATCAGCCGGGCCATGCGCTACCGCCGGCCCCTGACGATCCTCCTGCTCGATCTGGACGGCCTGAAACAGACGAATGACAACCTGGGTCACGCGGCGGGGGACGCCATTCTGAGGGGTTTTGCCGAGCGCCTGCAGAAGGCGATTCGCGGCTCCGATCTGGCCGTGCGTCTTGGCGGCGACGAATTCATGGCGCTGCTTCCTGAATGCCGCACCGACGAGGTGCGCCACGTCATCAACCGCATCGAAGGGCTTCAAATCGAATTCGAAGGAACCAAGATCTCTTGCCGTTTCTCGCGCGGGTGGACCGACTACCGACCCGGCGAGACTGCCGACGAGCTGATGAAGCGCGCCGACGAGGCTCTTTACGCGAACAAGCGCGCCGGCAAGCAGGAAGCCCAGGTCAGCTCTTCGTCTTCGCCCGTTCCGCAATCCGTCCACTAGAATCCGGCGCTCAGCCCGCGGAACGCAAACATCGGCATCCAACTGCGTTCCTGCTTCTGCGAACACTGCGCCGCAAGGCCGTTTGCAGTATCATCGTCCGGCTAAGCCGCCTATGGCGGCGCCGCCGCATCCAATCAAACGCCCGCGCCAGATTCTGGGGACTTGGGGGGAGACCATGAGCTTGCACACGTCCAAAATCGCCGATGCCAAGCGTTCGGGGCTGCGTCTTGTTCTGGCGGCCGTGTTTGCGCCGGCGCTGATCGCGGGAGCAGCTTTCGGAGATACGCTCGAGCTGAAGACCGGGCAGATCGTGCAGGGCAAGTTCATCGGCGGATCCTCGCTGAACATTCGGTTTCAGGTGAACGGGCAGGAACAGGTGTTCGCCACCAAAGATGTGCTGAACATCGGATTCAGTGACACAGGTGATTCGTCCAGCGTGGCGGCCCCCGCTTCGACTCCCTCACCGGCCGCCGCACCTGTTCCGCAACCGAACGCTGCCGCGGCGGCGCCTCTGCCTGCGGCGCCCACTCCGCAGATTGCGCAGAATCCGCCGGCTGCACCGAGTGGACAGATCATCACGATACCGGCGGGCACGTCCGTGCTGATTCGCATGATCGACGGCGTCGATTCCTCGCAGAACAAGATCGGCGACCGATTTCATGCCAGCCTTGAAAGCCCACTGGTTGTCGGTGACACAGTCGTGGCGCCCAAGGGCGCGGATGCCTACGGCCGGCTCACGCAAGCGAAGGAAGCCGGACACATTTCGGGCAGCGCGCAATTGACGCTGGAGCTGACCGGCATTCGCATCAACGGCAACATCGTGCCGGTGGACTCAACCGATTACGACGTGGCCGGCAAAGGGCGTGGAACGCAGAGCGCGGAGCGGATCGGCGGAGGGGCCGTCATCGGCACGATCATCGGAGCCATCGCCGGGGGCGGCAAGGGCGCCGCAATCGGCGGCGCGGTGGGCGCCGGAGCGGGCACCACGGTACAAGTGGTGACCCGCGGTGAGCAGGTGCGCGTCCCCAGCGAAACCCTGCTCGAATTCAAGCTCCAGAGCGACGTGACCGCGCGGCTGAACTGAACATTAGAGATTAGAAAAGTTTCCTGACAGGAACATCCAGCCGCAAATGGTCTTGCGCCCGTTCGAAGGTGACTCGTAAGATACCGCCTGTTGCACGGAATGTTACCCTCGCGGGGGAGGCCATGCCCAAAGAAAAACCGAAAGTGAATATCGGAGAAGTGATTCGATCCTATCGGAGCGATCGCGGCCTGTCGCAAGGCGATATCGAACGCCGCACGGGCCTGCTGCGCTGCTATCTGTCGCGCGTCGAAAACGGGCACACGGTGCCGTCGCTCGAAACGCTCGCGAAAATCGCCGAGGCGATGGAGATCAATCTGGCCGACTTTTTCCCCGGCACCGACACGCCGCAGGACCGTGAGACGCGCAAGATTCTCGGGGAGCTCTCCGACGAAGAGATCCGGTTCCTGGCGGAGATCAAGCGCTACTCGACGAGCCTTTCCGACGACGACAAGCGGCTCGTCCTGGCCATGATTCGCAAGATGGCCACAATCATCCCGCCGGCGCGCACCGGCAAGTCCTCGCATTCCGGCCACCGCGCCGAGGCGTAGGCCGTTCAGGTGACTCATCCTCGCGCCCGTCGCGGGGATGAGCGCTTCGTCCTCGCTGATGGCGCGGTCTCTAGCTTCGCCCCGCTCCGTTTCGCTACAATGTGTTTCTGACCAAAATGACCAGCACTCGCCACAAGACGGTTGGAGTGAAAGTCGGCAAGGTTCAGGTCGGTGGCGGCGCGCCCGTGGTGGTGCAGTCGATGACCAACACGGATACTGCCGACGTTGCCTCGACCGCGAAGCAGTGCCTGGAACTCGCGCAGGCGGGCTCGGAGTTGGTGCGCGTTACCGTGAACGTGCCCGAAGCCGCAGCGGCCGTGCCCGAAATCAAGAAGCGCCTGCTGGACGCGGGTTGCGACGTCCCGATCATCGGCGACTTCCACTACAACGGCCACGTCCTGCTGACGAAGTACCCTGATTGCGCGCGCGGCCTCGACAAGTACCGCATCAATCCCGGCAACGTGGGCCACGGCCAGCGCCGCGACGAGCAGTTCGCCACGATCTGTAAGGTGGCGCGCGACAACGGCAAGCCGGTCCGCATCGGCGTCAACGGTGGCTCGCTGAATCAAGAGCTGGTGATGCAGAAGATGCAGGAGAACACGGACAAGGACCTGGGCAAGACGTCCGAAGAAATCATCAACGAGTGCATGGTGCTTTCCGCGCTGCAATCAACGGAGCTGGCGCTCGAAACCGGACTCCGCAAGGATCAGATCATCATTTCCTGCAAGGTTTCGCGCCCAAACGATCTTCTGGAAATCTACCGCGACCTCGCGACGAAGACCGATCAGCCGCTGCATCTGGGCCTGACGGAAGCGGGCATGGGCGCCAAGGGGCTCGTCTGGTCCTCGGCTTCGATGGGCATCCTGCTGGGCGAAGGCATCGGCGATACGATTCGCGTTTCGCTAACGCCGCGGCCCGGCGGCGACCGGCGCGAGGAAGTCTACGCGGCATGCGAGCTGCTGCAAGCGCTGGGCCTGCGAACATTTGCGCCGAGCGTGACGGCATGTCCCGGCTGTGGCCGCACGACAAGCACCACGTTCCAGGAGCTGGCCGAAAGCATTCAAAGCTATATCCGCGAAAATATGCCGGAATGGAAGCGACACTACGAAGGCGTCGAGGAAATGAAGCTCGCCGTGATGGGCTGCATCGTGAACGGCCCCGGCGAATCGAAGGCCGCGAATATCGGCATCAGCCTTCCCGGCACCGGCGAATCTCCCCGCTGCCCCGTCTACATCGACGGCCAGAAATTCACCACTCTCGAAGGCACCTACGAAGAGCTTTCCGCCGCGTTTCAGAAGCTCGTCAACGATTACGTCTCCACAAAATACGCGAAACGCGAAACGCCACTGCCTGCGTCGGCGGTTCCGGCCTCTGGCAATCACGTCAGCGTCACCAAGCGCTCCCTCCGCCTCCTCGCCTAGGATTCTTCTTCCGTAGGGGCACAGCACGCTGCGCCCGGCAAGCACTTTTGGCGCGATGCCGCTCAGTCAGTACGACTGGCGAGCCCACAGGGAATTCTTCACTTGACGCTTCTCACCGCGATCTAGGATTAGACTGGTGAACTATTGGCCGCGATTGCGCGGCCAAAGGGGGCAACGATGCGACGAGGGCTTTCGAAAGCCGACTCGGCCGTTTGCTGCTTCGAATACATGCGCAACAAGTGTCACGCCACACCAGATGTTTTCCGAGTTAGCTTATTGAAAATAGAACGCCGAGCCTCCAAAAGGTGACAATTATTTCGAGTGCGTCAAGCACGCTCTAGGCGAAACAATGGAAGCCTCTCAATTATCCGACGCGCCTCATGGCGAGCGGCCCGCCGATTGGCAGCGCGGTTTCTGGAGCCTTATCGTCACTCAGTTCCAGACGGGCTTCAACGACAACGGCCTGAAGTTTCTCGTCATCTACATCGTCATCGGGATGAATTTCTCGCACGAGGAGCGAGACCGCCTCGTCCCCGTCGTCAACGCACTTTTCGCGATTCCCTTCGTGCTCTTTTCGATGGCCGGCGGCTATTTCGCCGACCGCTTCAGCAAGCGCAGCGTCACGATCGGAACGAAGCTCTTCGAAATCGCGGTGATGGCGTTCTTCATTCTCAGCCTCGCGCTGCGGAACCTGCCGATGGAATGCGCGGGCGTTTTTCTGATCAGCAGCGAAGGAGCGCTCTTCGGTCCATCGAAATACGGGCTTCTGCCGGAGCTCCTGCCCGAGCCGAAGCTCTCGTGGGGCAACGGCATCATCGAATTCGGCACGTTTCTTTCGGGGATCGCGGGCGTCGCAGCGGCCGGATTTCTTGCCGATCGATACCATGGCCGCGAGGCGATCGCGGGATTGATCCTGCTCGGCTGCTCGTGCTTCGGTCTGGCCACAAGCTTCGGCATCTCGCGGATGGCCCCAGCAGATCCCACGAAACAGTTTCGATGGAATCCGCTCGGCGACTTCATCGCCCAGATGAAGACGATCGCCGCCGACCGCGTGCTCGGCTGGGCGGTCCTTGGAAACACATACATTTTCTTTCTCGCGGCGCTTCTCCAGACCGTCATCGTGATCTACGCCCATGACGTGCTGCACGTCGACGAGCGCCACGCGAGCTACCTGCAGGCCGCGATCGCCATCGGCATCGGGCTCGGCAGCGTCGCGGCCGGGTACCTTTCCGGCGGAAAGATCGAGTACGGACTGATCCCGCTCGGTGCGGTCGGCATGACGGTCTTCGGCGCGTGGCTCTATGCGCCCGAACGTTCGCTAGCCGTTGTCGGGACTCACCTGGCGCTGCTCGGATTCTTCGGCGGGCTGTTCGCCGTGCCACTGGGCGCTCTGATCCAGCACCGGCCGAAGCCCGAACAAAAGGGCGGAGTGATCGCCGCCGCCAATTTGGTGTCGTGGATCGGCATCGGGTTGTCGTCGGCCGCCTATTCTTTGTTTGCGTCGGTGTTTCATCAATCGCCGCGTGGCATGTTCCTCGACGGCGCGATTCTGACGCTCGTCACGACGGCGTATGCGATCTGGCTGCTGCCGGACTCGCTGCTGCGATTCGTGCTGTGGCTGGCCACGCACACGATTTACCGAATTCGGGTGGAAGGGCGCGAGAACATTCCTGAAACAGGCGGCGCGCTCTTCGTCTGCAATCACATGTCATTCGTCGACGCGTGCCTGCTGATCGCCTCGACCGACCGGCCGGTTCGCTTCCTCATGTACAAGGGTATCTACGACCTACCCTACGTGAAGCCATTCGCAAGAATGATCGGCGTGATTCCGATCTCCTCCGAGCAGCGACCGCGCGAGATGCTCCACTCGCTGCGCGCGGCGACGAACGCGATCAAGAGCGGCGAGGTGGTGTGCATCTTCGCCGAAGGGCAGATTACGCGCATCGGGCAACTGCTGCCGTTCCGCCGCGGCATGCAGCGCATTATGAAGGGCGTGGACGCGCCGATCGTGCCGGTCAATCTCGACGGCGTGTGGGGCAGCGTCTTCAGTTTCGAGCGCGGACGTTTTCTCTGGAAGCTGCCGCGGACGATTCCCTATCCGGTGACGGTGAGCTTCGGCAAGCCGCTGCCGCCGACGGCAGAACCCTTTGAGGTGCGCCGCGCCGTGCAGGAGCTGCAGACCGAGGCGTACCGGCATCGGAGGCGTCGCCTGCGCACGTTGCACCGTTCGTTGATTCGCGTCGCACACCGCCATCCGTTCCGTTTCGCCATGGCGGATAAGCGGCGCCCGCGCATGAAATGGGCCGGCGTGCTGCTGAGCTCGATCTTTCTCGCTCGGCGATTGCGCGCGACGTGGGCGGAGCAGGAAATGGTGGGCATCCTGCTGCCGCCGTCCGTGCCGGGGGCCCTGGTGAACTTCGCCGCGACGCTGTCAGGAAAAGTTCCGGTGAATCTAAATTACACGTCCTCGAATGAAGCGCTCGCATCATGCGCCGCGCAATGCAAACTCGAAACCGTCATCACCACAAAACTGCTGCTGGACCGGCTTCCGCTGAAGGTGCCAGGGAAAACCGTCCTGCTGGAGGAAGTGGCCGCGCTTCCGAGTTTCGTCGAGCGGATGGCGGGGCTCGTGATGTGGTTTCTCCCGGGCGCATGGCTGGAGCGCGCGCTGAGCGGCAGGAAGGCGCGGGCCCTGGACGATCTGGCGACCGTGATTTTTTCCAGCGGCAGCACGGGTGATCCCAAAGGCGTCATGCTGACGCACTACAACATTGCTTCGAACATCGACCAGATGGGCCAGACATTCATGTTCGGCCGGCGGGACGCGCTGCTGGGCGTGCTGCCGTTCTTTCACTCGTTCGGCTTCACGGTCACGCTGTGGCTGCCGCCGGCACTCGGCGTCAGCGTGGTCTATCACCCGAGCCCGCTCGATCTGGCGGCGATCGGCGAACTGGTGCGCGATTACCGCGTGACGTTCCTGATGTCCACGCCCACGTTTCTGCAGGCCTATATGCGGCGGTGTTCGCCGGAAGATTTCGGAAGCCTGGAGTTCGTGCTCGTGGGCGCGGAGAAATTGCCGGAGCGGGTGGCGATGGCGTTCGAGGACCGCTTCGGCATCCGGCCGCTGGAAGGATACGGCGCGACGGAATGCTCGCCCGTGGTTGCCGTGAACACGCGCGATTTTCGCGCGCCTGGATTTCGCCAGGTCGGCGCGAAGCGCGGTTCGATCGGACATCCCTTGCCGGGCATCAGCGTGCGGATCGTCGATCCGGAAACGAATGCGCCGGTGGAAGTCGGCACGCCGGGCCTGCTGATCGTGCGCGGTCCGAACGTGATGCAAGGCTATCTCGGCAAACCCGAGAAGACGAAAGAAGTGCTGCGCGACGGCTGGTACATCACGGGCGACATCGCGGCGCAGGACGAAGACGGGTTTCTGACCATCACCGACCGCCTGAGCCGGTTCAGCAAGATCGGCGGCGAGATGGTGCCGCACGTGAAGGTGGAAGAGCGGCTGCACGAAATCGCCGGGCTGACGGAGCAGACGTTCGTTGTCACCGGCGTGCCCGATGAAAAGAAGGGCGAGCGGCTCGTCGTACTCCATCTTCTGCGACAGGAAGAGCTGCGCGTGGTCCTGGAGAAGTTGCCGGAAGCGGGACTGCCGAACCTGTGGATGCCGCGCGCCAATCAGTTCTTTTTCGTCGAGGAGCTGCCGCACCTGGGCACGGGCAAACTCGACCTGCGCCGCATCCGGGAACTCGCCGTGCAGCTTTCCATCGCGGAAAAGCAGTAGCGCCCACAATCCGCGACACCAGATCAGGTCGAACGCCGCGATTCGCGTTTCGGTTGCTGCGCCGAGCCATTGGACTGCGAATTTTCGCCATTCGAAAGTTTACCGTTGCGTCATTCGATACGCTCGCGTAAGATGCCCGACGCTGGAGAATTCGGCATGAGCCTTATAGACGACAAACACAATTCGTTGCCGTGGCAAGCGAAGCGAACGCTGCGCCGGGATTGTGGCCGACTTAGCTCCGGTCCCGCTTACTAGTATCCCGTTGCAGCTCAATCGTTTGGCCAGCTGACGTTCCCAGGCATTTCAGACTAACCCGTTGCCCGCGCACTTCTTCGCGTGCGCAAGCCGAGGCGTCCGCGCCTCATAGAAAGGTGACTCCATGAGCGTCAACGTGAAGAACGGCACGCCGCTGCATGGCCCGGCGCTGTGCGAGACATGCACCCACGCCCACGTCGAGCGCGGCTACCGGGAAAGCGAAGAGACGATCGTCTGTCGATACACATATCCCGATCACCGCGTGCATTTTCGTGTGCGCGAGTGCTCGGACTACACCGAGATCAAGCGAATGACTCTGGCCCGGATGGAGGAAATCGCCTGGATTCTGTCGCCGCGCGGACCCAAGCGGCAGGCCGGCTTCATTCCGCTGAACGAACTTCGTAACGCAGATGACGAGATCGAGTTGACTCTGAACGAGAACCGATGAACCGCGGCCTCCGACAGTGACAAACGTCATCACGTTCGAGTTCTCGAACAACCTGGCCGGGGTGTGCCTGCGGGCAGCGATTCGCAGCGCGCGACGCGGTAATGCTAGCCAGTCGCGCGACTGGAATCACGCCCCGGCCGGGTGCTCGGGAAGCCGCAAATCCGGACCGCCCCGAAGCCCCTAGAAGATTCCCAGCTTGATGTGGAGAAACTTCTTCGGATTCTGGCGGAAATCGCCGATGAGCAGGCGCATATCGCCGCTCAGCCCGGTCAGATTGTCGTAGAGCTGCGGATCGGTGAAGAATTTCCCCGCCGTGCCCTGATTGGAGTTGAGCTTCGCTGTCGCGTCGCGGACGTTGGCGGAAGCGTCGCGCAGATTCGCGAAGAGCGTGTCGTCTGTGGCGAGCTTGCCGAGCGTGCCTTTGCCCTCGCGGACATCTCCGATCAGCGCGTTGCCGTTGTGCGCCAGCCCCTTGATGTCGTCGTACGCGCTCGGATCGTAGATCAGCTTGCCGAGCGTGCCCTTCTGCTGACGCAGCGCGGACGTGACGTCCTGCACGTTGCTCACGGTCGAATCGACTTTCTTGTAGAGCTCATCCGATGTGACCAATTTGCCGGCGGTGCCCTGACCCTGCTGAATGGACGTGACGATGGCGTCGAGCTTGTTGGACGTGTCGTTCAAGTTGTTGTAGAGCGAGGGATCGTTCATCAACTTGCCGAGCGAGCCCTTGCCCTTCTGCACCTGGTTGATGACGTCGCGGATGTCGTCGGTCAGGGCACCAAGGTTCTGCATGAGATCGGCGCCTCGCTCGACGACCTGCTTGATGGCAGCCTCTTCGGCGCCGGGCAATTCTCCGCCGGCGGGAATCACGGAGCCGGTGAGACCGCGCGAAATGGTCACGTAGCGGTCTCCCAACAAGCCCTGCGTAACCAGGCTCGCCGTCGAGTCCGTGCGAATCTGGTCCTGGTATCGCGTGTCGATACGCAGGACAAGCGTCACGCTGTGCATTCGATCCTTCGGATCTTTCGTCAGCGCGACCGACTGGACGTTGCCGATCTCGATGCCGTCCAGATCGACGGGAGCTCCCTGCTTCATGCCCTCGACCTCCGGAAGGTGGGTCACCAGCCGATACTTCGGCCCGAGGAATCCCGCGCCAGTGACGTAGAAAACCGCGATCATCGCGATGAACAGGCCGGCCAGGACGAAAACTCCCACGCGCAGCTCGGCCCAGGTCAATTGCTTGCGTTGCGCCATCGTGTCGCCTCCGTAGTGCCGAATTCGAGCGTCATTCCGCGGATATCAAGAAAGTCTTCAGATAGTCGTCCGAAGAGTGGAGGACATCGTCCGCCGGCCCTTCGAAGTAGATGTGCCCGTCGCGCAGGACCAGAATGCTGGTCGGCAGCGTCTGCACGGAAGCCGCGGACGGGCGGCCATTGCCGTCAGTTCGCACAACGCGGCCGGTGGCGCCATCGAACCGGAAATGCGCGAGGCCAAACGCGTCCTGGACGCGATGCGTCGCGAGGAGCGACGTCGCCCCCTGCAAGTCGCGGCCGCGCAGAATCAAATTGATGATCGTCTGCGAGGTGACGGGATCGAGGCCGGCCGTCGGCGAGTCGTAAAAGACCAGCGGAGGACGATCGACCAGCGCACGTGCGATCGACACGCGGCGGCGCATGCCTCCCGAGAGTTCGCCGGGGAACATGTCCACCGTGCCCTCCAGCTCGACGAAGCGAAGCGCTTCGCGCACGCGCGCCTCGATCGTGGCCTCGTCGATATCTTCTTCCCGCAGCCGGAACGCGACATTTTCAGCGACAGTGATGGAGTCGAAGAGCGCGCCTTCCTGAAAGACGAATCCAACGTGACGTCGGAAGTCGAGGAGATCCCTTTCGGACATCTCTTCGAGATTGTGGCCCATTACCCAGACGCGTCCGGAGTCCGGGCGCAGCAGGCCCGCGCCGAGCTTCATGATCAACGTCTTGCCGGAGCCGCTCTCGCCGAGAAGAACCTTGGTCTCTCCGGGGAAAACTTCGAAGGAAATGCCGCGGAGCACATCGCCTTCGTCGAAACCGATATGGACGTCCTTGAACTCAATCAAGGGTTCGCCCGGAACGAGATCGGTCATTCCTGGCCGCGACGCCGGGCGGGACGAAAGCGTCATCCCGGAATTATAGATGGAAACGAGCGCGGGACAGAGCAGACGTTTTTCGCCTGACGGGCTTCACTTCTGGAACATGTAGAGGAGCAGCTTGGCGAGGAAAAGATCGATGATGAGCATCCAGAGCGAAGATACGACTACGGCGGAAGTCGTCGCTTTGCCGACGCCCTGCGTGCCACCGGTGACGCGCAATCCCTTGTAGCAGGCGATGGTCGAGATGATGAATCCGAAGATCACGGGCTTCACGGTGCCCTGGACAAGATCTCCGAATTCGAGCGTGTTTACCGCGCGCGTCCAGAACTGCACGGCCCCAAGCCGCAGGGTGAAGTGCGCAACGATGAAGCCTCCGACAAGGCCGACGAAATCGGCGACGGCGACCAGCAGCGGCAGTACCAACACCATCGCCACGACACGAGGCGTAACGAGCTTGCGCATCGGATCGGTGCCGAGCGCGCGCATCGCGTCCACCTGTTCGGTGACGACCATCGAGCCCAGCTCGGAAGCGATGCCGGAGGCGTTGCGGCCCGCGACCAACAGCGCGGCGATCGCCGGACCCAATTCGCGGACGAGCGCGAGAGAAACCGCGTCGCCGGTCAGCGCGGTTTCGCCGAAGCGCTGAAATTGCGATGCCGTCTGCAGCACGAGCACACCACCGATGGAAAGGAAGGCGGCGATGATGATCGGCAGCGAGCCGACTCCGATCGAGTCCATTTGATCCAGCGTGTCGGTCCAATAGACAGGCGGCGTGACGACATTGAAGAGGGCCTGCGTGGACAGCAGCGAGTATTCCTGCACCGCGAGGACCTGGCGCTTGAGGAGGTCCCCGACAAACGACATCAGCGACGGGCGTTCGTTGTTCTCGGGCATCTTCTCGAGCGCTGGCGGCGTGTTCCAGCGGAGTCCTCGGAAGCCTAACGGTTGGCTGTGCGGGCCGTCAAGCAAACATGCGCGGGTTCGGCGGGCGCTTGTGAAAAAGCGGCATGTGCGCGACGGCGCGGCCTTTACGGACGGTGGGGTGTCCGGTAGAATTCATCGTTTATCCGAGAGCACAAGGCGCGCGCTGAATGCTGCGATTCGTCACAGCGGGGGAATCTCACGGGCAAGCGCTGGTGGCCTGGATTTCGGGGCTGCCGGCGGGCGTTCCCGTGGACATGGAATTTGTCAGCCGGGAACTGCACCGAAGGCAATTGGGGTACGGGCGGGGCGGACGGCAACGGATCGAAAAGGATCAGGCGGACATCCTGGCCGGCGTGCGCCACGGAAAGACGATCGGCGCGCCGATCGCGGTGCGCATCGAGAACCGCGACTGGAAGAATTGGGAGAAGGCGCTGCCCGTCGAGGATAGCGAAGGCGCCGAGGACGCGCAGCGGCGCCTGACCGCGCCCCGACCGGGCCACGCGGACCTGGCCGGATCGCAGAAGTTCAACTTTCATGACGCGCGGTACGTCCTTGAACGCGCATCGGCGCGCGAAACAGCGGCGCGAGTGGCCGCGGGCGCGCTGGCCAAGTCGCTGCTGCGCGAATTCGACATCCAGGTGCTGAGCCATACGGCTTCGGTGGGACACGTGCGGCTGGAGCGGGCTGTGACATGGGAGGAGATCGTCGCGATCTGTGAGAATCTGGAATCGCCGCTGCGCTGCGTGGACGCCGAGACCGAAGCGAAGATGAAGGCGGAAGTGGACCACGTGCTGCGGGCGGGCGATTCGGTGGGCGGGACTTTCGAGGTGGTGGCGCGCGGGGTGCCGCCGGGGCTTGGCACGCACGTACAGTGGGACGAAAAGCTCGACGCGAAGATCGCGCGGGCGGTCATGTCGATGCAGGCGGTGAAGGCCGTCGAAATCGGAACCGGCGTGGCAAACTCGGGCAGCTACGGCTCGGAAGTGCAGGACGAGATCCGATACGACGATTCGCGAAAACGATTCGACCGCTCGTCCAATCGCGCGGGCGGACTCGAAGGCGGCATCACGAACGGGCAGGACATCGTGGTGCGAGGATACTTGAAGCCGATCTCGACGCTCCGGCGCGCGCTGCTGACCGCCGACATGAACTCGAAGGAAGCCGTGAAGGCGGCCTACGAGCGGTCCGACGTCTGCGTGGTGCCGGCGGGCGGGGTGGTCGGCGAGGCCATGGTGGCTCTGGAGCTGGCGGGCGCATTTTTGGAAAAATTCGGCGGCGATTCGCTCGAAGAGACGCGCCGGAATTTCGACGGCTACCAGCGGCAGCTGGACAATTTCTAGGGCGGCGACGGACGAAGGCATCCGATGATTCACCCGATTGTGAAATACGGCGACCCGGTGCTTGAAACGCCGGGGCAACCCGTGGAGAAGTTCGACGACGATCTCCAAAAGCTCGTCGCGGACATGTTCGAGTCCATGTACGCGGCGAACGGCGTGGGCCTGGCGGCGCCGCAGATCGGAATCAGCCGGCGGCTGACCGTGATCGACGTGAGCAACGGAAAGAATCCGGAAGCGAAGATCGTCTGCGCGAATCCGCAGATCATGCACACCGAGGGCGAACAGCGCGAGGAGGAAGGCTGCCTTTCTTTGCCGGGATTCCGCGGTCACGTGCTGCGGCCGCAGTACGTGACCGTGCGCGCGCAAGACGCCAGCGGGACCGAGTTCGAAATGCGCGGCGAAGGCTTGCTGGCGCGCGCGTTCTGCCACGAGATCGACCATCTGAACGGAGTCCTCTTCATCTCGCACCTCAGCCTGCTGAAGCGCGACATGATCAAGCGAAAAATCCGCAAGCTGAAAAAAGCCGGCGAGTGGTAGGCGCGCCGTGGCGCTGCGCATCGTCTTCTGCGGCACTCCGGCGTTCGCGGTGCCATCCCTGCAGCTTCTCCTGAAAGAGCCGGACTTCGAAATTACCGGAGTGGTGACACAGCCAGACCGGCCTCGCGGACGAGGGCAGGAGATCCAGAGCTGCCCTGTGAAAGACGCGGCGGTCGCCGCCGGGATTCCCGTTTACCAGCCCGAAAAAATCAAGTCGGACGAAGCGCACGAGTATTTCCAGCGGCAGGCGCCTGATGCGGTGGTCATCATCGCGTACGGGCAGATCATTTCGCCGCGCCTGCTCGCGATTCCGCCCCTGGGCTGGATCAATCTTCACGCTTCCCTGCTGCCGAAGTATCGCGGTGCCGCGCCGATCAACCGCGCGATCCTGAACGGCGAAGAGCGGACCGGCGTTACCACGATGCTGATCGACGCGGGACTCGATACGGGGCCGATCCTGTTGCAGGAAGACACGAGCATCGGGTGGGACGAAACCGCTCCGCAACTGACGTTCCGGCTCGCCAGCTACGGCGCGCCGCTGGTCGTCGACACACTGCGCGGTCTGGCACGCGGAGAGATCAAGCCCACGCCGCAGGACGCTTCGCAGGCGACGCTCGCACCACCGCTGACGAAAGAAGAAGGGCGCATCGATTGGTCGCTGAGCGCGCAGCAGATCTACCGGCGCATGCGCGCGTTCGATCCGTGGCCGGGAACGTACACGTCGTTTTCAGGAAAGGCCTGCCACATCTGGGGACAGCCGCTCGTGCCGGAGGGCGGGGAGATGGAACTTCTGAAGTCCGCTTGCGGCAACGAGCCTCCGGTTGGAGGCCGAATCGTCTTGCTAAACCGCGAAGTGATCGTGTGTTGCGGCGACGGCACCGCGCTGCGCCTGGAATCGGCGAAGATGGAAGGACGCAAGCGCGTAACCGCGCGCGAATTCGCTTTCGGCGTGCGACTCGCCTCCGGCGAACGCTTCGGCAGCTAGCCGGATCAGCACGATCAACGCGAGAAACCTCCCATGCCAGTCGGCTTAGCCAGAAAGATTGCCTTCGAAACCCTCCGGCGCGTGGAGGCGGAAGGCGCGTACGCGAGCGACGTGCTGCACGACGCGCTCGGCGCAAACGTCAAGCCGGCCGATGCAGCGCTCGCGACGGAAATCGCTCTCGGCGTGCTGCGCTGGCGGCGGTTGCTCGATTCCCTGCTCGCTCGGCATCTGCAGAAGCCCGTCGATCGGCTTGACTTGGCCGTCGCGCTGGCGTTGCGGATCGGCATCTATCAACTGCGATTCCTGGAAAAGATTCCGGCGCGCGCGGCGGTACATGAGTCCGTTGAACTGGCGAAGATGGCGCGGAAAGCCTCGGCCGCGCCGCTGGTGAACGCCGTGCTGCGCAGGGTCGCGGCCGAGTCGCGCACGCCAGCCGAGAGCTTGCTGCCCGACGATCTGCCGCCCGCTGAAAGGCTCGCGATCGTTCACTCGCATCCGACGTGGATGGTGGAGCGGTGGCTGGCGCGTTTCGGTGAGGCCCGCGCGACGGCGCTGCTTGAAGCCAACAATCGAAGGCCGCGCCTGAGCTGCGCGCTGCACGAGCCGGATCGGCGCGAACAGGTTCTCCACGAACTCGAGCGATCGGGGCTCCGCATCGAGCATGGATCTTTTCTGAAGAACGCATTCGCGGTGAGTGGCGGGAGCCCGGCGAGATCCGAGGTATTTCGCGCGGGATTGATCTCGATTCAGGACGAAGCATCGCAAGCCGTGCCGCTGCTTCTCGGCGCGCGGGCGGGCGATCGCGTGCTGGACCTGTGCGCGGCCCCGGGTGGGAAGACGGCGGCGCTCGCGCGGGCAGCAGGAGACAAGGGACTCGTGGTGGCGGCAGACCATCATGCGCACCGGCTGCGGGCCATGCGCGCACAACTTCAGAGACTCGGCCTCCACGGCGTGAAGTTGATAGAGATGAACGCGGAGCAACCTCTTCCGTTTCGCGAGAAGTTCGACCGGATTCTCGTGGATGCGCCGTGCTCGGGAACGGGAACGCTGGCGCGGCATCCGGAGATTCGCTGGCGGCTTCGGCCTGAGCAGCTCCGCGAATTTCATGACCTGCAGGATCGCATCCTTGCGAATGCACTCGACGATCTCGCACCGGGCGGGAGGCTGGTCTATTCGACGTGCTCTCTCGAACCGGAAGAGAACGAGGATGTGGCGAAAGACGTGCAGACAAATCATCCGGGAGTGCTGCGTGTGCGGAGCGAAATCGTGATGCGAGAGCTCGCCGAACACCTGGAGCCGGCGGTGGAAGCGCGATCGCTCTTCGATTCGGAGGGCTACTTCCGCACATCGCCCGCGAACCAACCGACGGATGGTTTCTTTGCCGCAGTCTTTACAAAGACTTAGCCGAAAAAACTCTCCAGCGCGCTCGCGCCGCAAACACCAACCGAAACTCACCTTCCGCACTTGTTCCAATACTCGGACACATTCACTCTTCCGTTTTTCCGTAGGAGCACTTCTCGATCCTTCTCGGAGGTCGTACACATGAAACGCGTGTTTCTATTTTTCGGATGTGTATGCGCATGCGGAGCGATGCTGCTGGGTTTCCAGCCAGCCAGGGGCCAGGATGCAACCGGCCGCGTGATCGGGATGGTGACCGATCCGCAGGGCGCCGCGGTGCCGGATGCAAACGTGACCGTGACCAACACTGCCACACACATCAGCAGCAAGACAACGACGCGGGCCGACGGCTCCTACGAAGTGCTGAATTTGCCGATCGGGCCGTATCGCGTGGAAGTGGAGCGCGACGGATTCAGCAAAGCGATCACGCAGGATAACAAGCTCGAAATCAACCAGTCGCTCAGGATCGATGTCACCCTGACGCTGGGCGCCGTAAATCAGACGGTGACCGTCGAAGCGCAGGCGGCGCGCGTGGAGACGGTGGTTCCCACGGTGGGCGGCACGGTGGTCGGCGAAGCGATTCAGCAGGCGCCGCTGAATGGGAGAAATGTGCTGAGCCTGGCGCTGTTGCAACCGGGCGTCACGTCGACAAATCCCGATAACACAGGAGCCGGAAACTACTCGAAGGGAGTCGGCGGCTACAGCGTGGGCGGTGGCCGAACGGACTCCGTCACATTTCTGCTGGACGGCAGCCTGAACAACAACTTGCTGAACAACGGAGTGGTCTTCAATCCGAACCCGGAGACGATTCAGGAATTCCGCGTTCTGGAAAGCAACTATTCGGCGGAGTACGGCCGCAACTCGGGAGGCATCATCAGCGAAGTCACGAAGTCGGGAACGAACCAGTGGCACGGCAGCGCGTACGACTATCTGCGCAACGGAGATCTGGACGCGAACTCATACTTCAATCATGTGAACAGCGTCATCACGGGCTCCCCGATTCCGCGCGATCCGCTGCGGCGCAACCAGTACGGCGGCACGCTGGGCGGTCCGATCGAGATTCCGCATCTCGTGCACGGCAAGAACCGCTACTTCTTTTTCGTGGGCTACCAGGGACAGAAGCAATCCGACCTGGCGACGCCGACCGAGTCGCAAGTGCCTGTGTTCACGACGGCGCAGACGGCGTGCATTTCCACGCCTTCGGCGGGCTGCGACTTTTCCGATGATCCGGGAGTCGTGGCGTTTCTCGGGGCCAATCCGTTCTACCAAGACCCGAGCAAGCCGGCAGGATTCCTGAATCCGGCGGCGCTGAATCAAGTCTCGGTGAACTACGTGACGCGGGGACTGATTCCCACGTCCGATTCCGGCTTCGTCGTGCCGAGCAGCTCGGCGACTGACAACCAGAACGAGCTGACGATGCGGTTCGATTTCCAGGTCACGCCGAAGGACCAGCTGACGGCGACAATCGGCGGACGGCGCAATCCGGTGCTCGATCCGTTCGTGACGGAATCGAACTCGATTCCGTGGGCAAACGTTTCCGGATATTCGGTGACGGAAAGGGACAACTCGTACTTCGTGAATCTGGCGTACACGCGGACGATCTCGACAAACATGCTGAACGAGCTGCGATTCGGCACGCAGCGGCTGTTCGCCGTGCAGGGAGTTCCCGTAGGGCCGAACAGCCAGCAGACGGCCGCGGCGCTCGGATTCGTGAATTTGAAGCCGGACGATCCGACCGGACCACCGATTTTCGACATCAACAATCTGGCGACGACGGTGGGATACACGTATTCCGGACCAACCACACTGGTGAACAACACTTTCGGAGTCACCGACACTCTGACGTGGGTTCGAGGAAATCACAATTGGAAGATGGGCGGCGGCTTTTCCGGATACCAGAACAACCAGGTATACGATTTCATCGTCAACGGACTTTTCGACTTCGAAGGATCGTTGACGGGCAACGGATACGCCGATTTCCTGCTGGGGGCCCCGACCGATTACCAGCAAAGCCCGGCGGCGCCGTCGAATATTCGCACCAAGTCGACGTACGGCTTCTTCGAGGACGAATGGCACGTCATGCCTCGGCTGACGCTGACGATGGGCGTTCGCTACGAATACAACAGCCCGAAGTACGATACCGAAGGCCGAACGTTCTCGATCGTTCCGGGCGATCGATCCGCGCGATTTCCCGGAGCGCCGTTGGGACTCGTCTTCCCAGGCGACCGCGGCGCGCCGAATGGCGTGAACTTTCCGGACAAACATGACTGGGCGCCGCGCTTCGGCTTCGCGTGGGATCCAAAAGGAGACGGAAAGACCAGCGTCCGCGGCGGGTTCGGAATTTTCTACGACATCCTGAAGGCGGAGGACAATTTCCAGTTCAACGGCCAGCCGCCGTTTTTCGGCGCGTCGTTTATCGGAGGTGCCAGCGCCGGGCAGCCAGCGGTGCCGGGCGAGTTCCCGACGATTCTGACGGGCAACGCCTGCGCCGCGTCGAACCAGGGCGGCCAGCCGCTGACGTTCTTTACCGATCCGTACGATTCGACGTGCTCGACGAATCCGTTTCCGTCGCAGCCGCCGACATCCAGCCTCGATTTCCTGGCCGCGGGCTTCATACCGTTCGGCGGCGGCAGCTCGTTTTTCGTGGACCCGCATCTGCACACGCCGTACACGTATCAGTACAACCTGAGCGTGCAACACGAGCTGGCGGCGAGGCTCGTTCTCGAAGTGAACTACGTGGGCAGCAGCTCGCACGGGCTCACCTCGCTGCAGGACATCAACCCGTTCGTTCCGGGCACGACGGACCGCGCCCTCAATCGGACGCCGGGCGACAGTTCCTGCCTGGACGCCTCGGGCAATACGACCTCCGGCCAATCGCCCGACTCGATTTGCAGCTTCGGGACGATCAACGAGTTTCGGAACATCGTGAACGCGAATTACAACGCACTCTCGGCGAGCTTGACCAAGCAGAGTGGATCGACGCCTCTCGGGAATGTGTACTTCGAGCTGGCGTACACGTATTCGCACGCGATCGACAACGCTTCCGGTTTTCGGCAACGAAGCTTCACGGTTCCCTCCTACGATCCCAGTCTGCTTCGGGGGTCAAGCGACACGGATATGAGGCACCGCATTTCTCTGAGCGGGGGATGGGATCTGCCGTTCGACCGCATGTGGGCGGCGGGCCCGAAGCGCCTGACGCAGGGCTGGAGCTTGTTCCCGATCCTCACGTGGCAGACAGGCTTCCCGCTGGACGTGCTCTCCGACCTGCCGGATGAGAGCGGGTCGCTCAACGAGGGTCCGTCCGGCGCGGGCGACTTCGTCGACGTGCGCGCAAACGTGGTAGGCCCGCTCAACACGTTCGATCCGCACAGGCAGCAGTCGCTGAACGGCACGACCATCGGTCCGTGCCAGCTTGCGCCGCTGAATCCAAACGGCTGCGCGAATTTCTGGTTCAATCCGACGAGTTTCAGCATCGCGCAGTGCGGAGACGCGGCCGATCCGCTTCCGTGCACGCCGGGGCCGGCCGTTTTCCCGTCGGATTCGCAGGTGGTGGCGAATCCGGCGCTCGCGACATACGGAACGCTGCGGCGCAATTCCTTCCGCGGGCCGGGACTCGTGAACATGGACCTGTCCCTTTCAAAGACGACCGCGCTGACGGAGCGTTTGAAGCTCGAGATTCGCGGGGACTTCTTCAATCTGTTCAACCACGCGGAATTCGCGAACCCGGACACGAATCCGACGAGCCCCACGTTCGGAGAGATTCTAAACACGGGAGTTCCCGGCGACCCGCGGGAAAGGATCATTCAGCTGGCGGCGCGTTTCAGTTTCTAGCACGCGCGGTCGTGCGCGCCGGGCGGTCCATGTTAGGCTCGTGAGCGGAGGCGCGAGCGAATGGAGCTGCGCGAACGGCTGCACTGGATTTTCCGGATGGCGCTGCTGCTGTTCATATTGTCGTCAGTGGCTTTCCTGAGCGCGCTGACGGCGATGCGGTTTGCGATCCAGGGGCGGGAGGTGTCGATGCCGGACGTGGTGGGCGCGCCCGCCAAGCAGGCGCAGAAGGTGCTGGAGGGACGCCGGCTCGGAATGAAGATTGAAGACCGCGTCTACAGCAGCCTGCCGGTGGACGCGGTCGTGCGGCAGAGCCCTCCACCAAACCTGCGGGTAAAGACCGGGCAATTCGCGCACGTCGTGCTGAGTCTCGGTCCGCAGAAGGTGTCCATCCCGCATTTGAAGGACATGAGCCTTCGCGCGGCACAGGTGGAGCTGCTGCGAAGCGGGATGCAGCTCGGAGAAGTTTCGAGCGTGTATCTGCCGGGTACTGCAGCGGACGCGGTGCTGCTGCAGGATCCCGCTCCGGGCACCACGGACGTGCAGAGCTCTCATGTGAACCTGCTCGTGTCGCTTGGTCCGCGGCCGCCGGCGTTTGTGATGCCGGAGCTGGCGGGCCTGTCCGCGGGTGAGGCGGAAGCGAAGCTGAATGCGGCGGGGCTGAAGGTCGCCAAGGTGACTGTGGTAGCCGGCGTAGAGCAACCGGCAGGGACCGTCGTGGCGCAGGCGCCGGCCCGGGGACAGCGTGTGGACGGCCGTACATCGATCGAGTTGCAGGTCGCCCAGTAGCAAGCCCTTCCGAGTGTCCCGCAGCGGCCTGTGCTAGAATTCCCCGCAGATTCCATGGCCTACGCAAGGATCGAGATCGCGCCGTCCATTCTGGCTTCCAACTTTTCGCGGCTGGGCGACGAAGTTCGCGCCGTCGAGGAGGGAGGCGCGGACGTAATCCATGTGGACGTGATGGACGGCCATTTTGTCCCGAACATTTCGATTGGAATCCCGGTGGTGCAGTCACTGAGCAAGGCAACCCGGCTGCCGCTCGACGTGCATCTCATGATCGACCGCCCTGAGAAATACCTGGATGAGTTTGTGCGCGCGGGCGCCAGCCGCGTCCTGATCCATCAGGAAGCGACGGTGCATCTGGACCGCGCGCTATCGATGATTCGCGAGCTGGGCGCGCAGGCCGGAGCGGCGATCAACCCGGCGACGCCGGTTGCGGCGCTCTCCGAGGTGTTGAACAAGGTGGACACGGTGCTGGTGATGTCGGTGAATCCGGGCTTCGGCGGCCAGAAATTCATTCCCGGGGCGCTGGAGAAAATTCGGCAGTTGAATCAATGGCGCGCGCGCTATAATGGCGCCTTCCGCATAGAGGTCGATGGGGGCGTAGACGCGGGCAACGCAGCGGAACTGGCACAGGCTGGGGCCAACACGTTCGTAGCGGGGACTTCGATCTTCCACACGCCCGATCCAACAGCCGCGACACGGCAAATCCGCAAACTCGCCACCGAGGCTATCAGCCAGAGGGTTTAAGGGTTCATGCACGGAACATTCGCCAAGACGCGTCATCTTTTGATTGCTGCTCTGGGACTTTCGCTCGCCGGCGGCATGTGCACGGCCGCGCACGGGCAGAAGAAGGTCCATGTCACGAAGGTCAAGCCGAAGAAGACGACCAAGAAGGCGGACACGACCGAATCGGCCGAGCCTGACAAGGTGCTCTACGAGCGCGCGACGAGCAGCATCAAGCATTCGAGGTATCTCGAGGCGCGGCTGGACCTGCAGACGCTGATCAACACGTATCCCGACAGCGAATACCTGGCCAAAGCGAAGCTGGCGATCGCGGATTCCTACTACAAAGAGGGTGGCACGTCGAATCTGACGCAGTCGGTGGACGAGTACAAGAATTTCATCGTCTTCTTCCCGTTCCTCGACGAGGCCGCGTATGCGCAGATGCAAGTGGGCATGGCGCACTACCGGATGATGGAGAAAGCGGATCGCGACAACAGCCAGGCCGAGTCCGCTGAAGATGAGTTTCGGACGTTCCTGCTAAAGTATCCGCAGAGTCCGCTGGTGCCGCGGGCGGAGCAGTATTTGCGGGACACGCAGGAGGTTCTGGCCGACGGTGAGTTCAGGATCGCGCATTTCTATTACGTGAAACAGGATTACCGCGCGGCCGCCGCGCGCCTGGTTGAGGTGAGCAGCCGATATCCGCTTTACAGTCAAAGCGACCTGGCGCTCTCGATGCTCGGGAACATCTACATGCGCGCCAAGCAGATCTCGAGGAACGAAGACGACAAGAACCACTGGGGCGGACTGGCCGGGGAGTGCTACGCGAGAATCGTTCGAGACTATCCTCTCTCGAAGCTGGCGCCCGAGGCAAAGGAGAAGCTTGCCTCCATGGGCATGCAGGTGCCCAAGCCCGACGCGGAAGCCCTCGCGCGGATGCAGAAGCAGCAGGAATTCGAAAAGGGCCATCATCCGAACGTCGTGATGAAGCTGCCCATGGGCATGATCCGCTCGAGCCCAGACATCTCCACGGCGGCTCAGGTCGGCCAGCCGAATTTGAATCCGCCGGACGACACGGTATCGGCAACCGAAGTTCTGAATCAGGGTGCGGCGGGCCCGTCGTTCAGGCTTTCCGCCAAGAGCCTCTCCGGAGGAAGCGAGGCGCAGCCGGTCGACACCGAGTCGGTGGACACATCATCGAGCGCGCCCACGACCGATGCCGGGGCGCAAGTGCTCGAGGCACCGGGAGCCACCGGGACGGCTACAAGCCAGGCGGCAGGCGCCTCCCCGTTGACTCAGTTGCCCTCCAACGCGCCGGAATCAAATGCGCCAGCCGCGAGTGTGGCTCCAGTCGAAAGCTCCGCTGCTCCGGCGGCTACGCCCGATCAGCCTGCTGCGGCAGCGCAGGCTGTGGCGACTCCCACGACGAGCGGTTCGCAATCGTCGAGCCAGGCATCCGGGCAGTCAGCCAGCAGCAAAGAAGATCCCAAGAACGAATCCAGCAGCAAGAAAAAGAAGGGCTTGCATCGCCTGATCCCATAGCCTGTTCTCGGCTTACCCCCTGCTGACAACTCAAGCACCAGTACTTGCCGTCGTCGTTGACGCCCCTATGCGGTAATGCTGCAATAGTCGTACAGAGGCGGTGGCGCGGGTTCGTGCAAGCGCGCCTCGAGGGGTTTCCAGTGCCCAAAATATTGGTCGCCGACGACAACGCCAATATCCAGAAGATGGTGGCGCTGTCGTTTGAGGAACGCGGCATTCAAGTGGTCGCAGTGGGCAACGGCGAAGCAGCCGTGCGCCGCATTCCGGACGTCCAACCGGACCTGGTTCTGGCCGACATTTTCATGCCGGTGCGCAACGGCTATGAGGTGTGTGAATTCGTTAAGAAAGACGAGCGCTTTTCGCACGTCCCCGTGATCCTCCTCGTGGGCGCATTCGATCCGCTGGATGAGAAAGAAGCGCGCCGCGTGGGCGCCGATGGCGTCCTGAAAAAGCCCTTTGTTCCGCCGGACCCGCTGATTGCGATGGTGATGTCCGCGCTGGAAAAGAATCCAAAGATCGCGGCGGAACTGGCCAAGGCGAAAGAGGCGAAGGAAGCTCCCGCGCCCGTGGTGCTCGAGTCGGTTCCCGAACCCCCGACTTCGGTCCGAGCCGAACCCAAGCCGCTCCCTGATTTTCCGGAACCCGCGAACGACGAAGAGGCGGCGATCGCCTACGGATTTTCATCGCCCCGCCGAACCATCGACGACGAACCGATCGAAGCCGCCGAAGCGAAGGCTCCCGTTGCGCAGCCGGGCGGCGCGCGAGACGAAGAAGAGTTCGACGGCTCGTCCACTTCGCACGATTGGCGCCGCAACGCGATGGATTTCGACGTTCCCGCGGAGGCGGCGAACCGCGCTGCGTTCATGCACGATGAAGATTCCGACGCGGCGATGTTCCCGTCCGAGCGAGACGTCCCGCCGCGGCACGTGCGCGTGCCGGATCCCGCGGAGGATAGCGATCCGGTAATTCAAGATCGCGCGCCTGCCAAGGTCGAAGCGGAAGCGAGCGCCCCCGCGCCGGTTCGAAATTCGGAATCCGATTTCTTCGCGCCCCCGGACTCTCCGGCGACGGCTACAGCCGAGCCATTGCAGGAAGTGGAGCCGGTGGTTGAGAGCGAAACCGTGCACGAACCGGCTTCGCAGGCGAGCCCGTCACACTGGATGGACCAGCTGGCGCAGGGATCGTCCGATCGCCCGGCAACGGACTGGATGAGCGCGCTTTCCGAACAATCCGCGCAGGCGTCAATCGTCGCGCGGCCGGAGCCGCAGGCTGAGCCGGTCGCGCCGCGCGAAACTCCGGCGGAAGATTTCGGAGCGCAGGCGAGTTCTTACTCCTCGACTGAAACCGAGGGTTCTCACGATTCCGCGCCTGTTCGCGAGGAATCGAGCGGCGCGTCCTTCTTCGCAGACGAGCCCGCGCCGAGCACATCGAGTTCATCGTGGCTTTCTCCGGCTCCATCGGCACCGGAGCCGTTTGGAGAAACCGTCGAAGCGACGTCGTCGGAGCCAGTTCCCTTTGCAGCGTCGAAGTCAGACCAGGGCTTCGAGCGCGACGCTGAAGACTCCGCGCCGTTGGCGTTCAAGGATCCCGACCTGGTTGAGCCGCCCGCCGTCCATGTGACCCCGGAGCCGCTGCTGGTCGAAGACGAGCCCGAGGCGCCTTCGCAGTACGGCGCGCGCGGACAGGACGTTCAGCCTCTGCATTCATTCCTGGTGTCGCCTTCCACGCCGCTGACCGAGGAATCCAGCGCGTCCG
The DNA here is from genome assembly GCA_035500255.1 of Verrucomicrobiia bacterium. GTDB lineage: Bacteria > Acidobacteriota > Terriglobia > Acidiferrales > UBA7541 > Palsa-295. The sequence continues at coordinate 25,448 of DATJXJ010000044.1, forward strand.
CGTCGTCGTCGAACCGCGCGGAGATCGCCGTGGCGCCGCTCGAGCCCGAGCCAAGCATCACCAGCGAGCGCATCCCTACGGGTCCGCCACCGAGCCGCGAAGCCCTTGCCGAGATTCCGTTCCTAACGCCTCCGCCCGAGTTTCGCTCGCAGGCGCCCGAACCGCCCGCGCCGAATTCGGGGACGGTGGACGCCGTGGTCCGGAAAGTCCTCGAGAAACTCGAGCCGCAGCTCCACGACCTGCTTTCCCAGGGCGTGCTGAAGCCGCTGGTCGAGAACCTCCTGCAAAGCGAACTGGCCAAGAAAGAAAAGTGACGATCCGACCCGGATCGTCATCCTGAAGCCGGCGTCCTGATTTCCCCCCGGCTGAACGATCTAACTGGCCGATTTGACCTCCTAGTTGTGCTGCCCGTATATTGAGTGTTTCACGTCTGCACCAAATTCACGACACAAGGAACGCATGCCCCGGGAAATTCCGAAGGCTTACGAGCCGCAGGAGATCGAAGAGCGCTGGGCCAAGGCCTGGTTTGACGAAAAACTCTTCCGAGCCGAAAACTCCGGCAGCGGCCCCGCGTTTTCCATCGCTCTGCCGCCGCCCAATGTGACCGGCTCGATCCACATCGGCCACATGCTGGAGCATTCGCAGATCGACATGATGGTGCGCTGGCATCGCATGAGGGGCCACCGCACGCTCTGGCTGCCGGGCATGGACCACGCAGGAATCGCCACACAGTTCGTTGTGGAACGAAAACTGGCCGAGCAGAAAATCCGCCGCCAGGATCTGGGACGCGAGGAGTTCGAGCGGCGCGTCTGGCAGTGGAAGGCCGAGAGCGGCGGCGTGATCAAGGAGCAGATGATCCGCCTCGGCGCTTCCTGCGATTGGACGCGCGAGCACTTTACCCTGGAGCCGAAACTCTACCGCGCCGTGCTCGAAGCCTTTCTGCGGCTCTACCGCGAGGGATTGATCTACCGCGGGCGCTACATGGTGAATTGGTGCCCGCGCTGCCAGACCGCCATCAGCGACCTCGAAGTGGTCCACCACGAGCGCACAGGCGAAATCTGGAACATCCGCTACCCGATCGCAGGCACGAATGAATTCCTGGTCGTCGCGACGACGCGGCCTGAAACAATGCTTGGCGATACGGCCGTTGCCGTGCATCCGGACGACGAGCGCTACAAGCGATTCGTCGGCAAGACCGTGACGCTGCCGCTGATGAACCGCGACATTCCCGTGATCGCGGACTCCTATGTCGACCGCGAATTCGGCACTGGCGTCGTCAAGATCACGCCCGCGCACGATCCGAACGACTTCGAGGTCGGCAAGCGGCACGACCTGCCCGAAATCGACGTGATGACCAACGACGGCCACATGAGCGAAGGCGCCGGAAAATATGCCGGCGTCGAGCGCTTTGCGGCGCGCGCGCGAATCGTCAAGGACCTCCAAGAACTCGGGCTGATCGAGAGCGTGAAGGAGCACATGCACGCCGTGGGCGTGTGCGACCGCTGCAAGTCAATCGTCGAGCCGCGCATTTCGACGCAGTGGTTCATGAAGATGAAGCCTCTCGCCGAGCCCGCAAAACAGGCCGTGGTCGGCGGCCTGATCGAAGTCGTGCCGGACAACCAGCGCACGATCCTGCTGCAATGGCTCGATAACATTCGAGACTGGTGCGTCTCGCGGCAGCTTTGGTGGGGCCATCGCATCCCCATCTGGCACTGCGCCGGATGCAAGGAGATGGTTCCCGCCACGGATTCGCGCGTTGAGATCGTCGATGGCCACGCGCGCGCAGCCAGCGCGCCAGCGCAATGCCCGAAGTGCGGCGCGGCCAAACTCGCCCAAGATACCGACGTGCTCGACACGTGGTTCAGTTCGGCGCTGTGGCCCTTTTCGACGCTCGGCTGGCCGGACGACACGGAGGATCTGCGGCGGTTCTACCCGACGAGCCTGTTGATCAGCGGCTACGACATCCTGTTTTTCTGGGACGCGCGCATGATCATGATGGGGCTGCACCTGACGAAAGGCGCGGCGCCGACAGACCGGATTCCCTTCCGCCGGCTCTATCTGCACTCGCTGGTGCGGACGTCGGAAGGCGCGAAGATGTCCAAGACGAAGGGCACGGGCGTCGATCCGCTGCAATTGACGCAGCAGTACGGCACCGACGCGCTGCGCTACATGCTCGCAAGCATGGCAGCGCCGGGCACCGACATTATCCTCAGCGAGGACCGCATCAAGGGCGCGCGCGCCTTTGCGAACAAGATCTGGAATGCCGCACGGTTCCTGTTCATGAATCTCGAGAAGGCGGAGGCCAACGGCTTGACGCTTGAAGAACTGGCGGCACCGGAGATTCGGGGCAAGGCGCCGTATCCTGTGCCGGGGGAAGGCGCGCTGGCGCACAGGTGGATATTCTCGCGCCTGGCGGCGGTCGCCGCGCAAGTGGACGACGCGCTGGATCATTTTCGCTTCCACGAAGCGTGCCAGACCATCTATCAATTCTTCTGGGGCGATTTCTGCGACTGGTACATCGAATGGGTGAAGCCGCAACTCGCGGCTCCGGACCGCGCGGTCGCTCTTCCGGCGTGGCGCAACATATTCGCGGCGCTGGACGCCGCCTTGCGTCTGCTGCATCCGGTGATGCCGTTCCTGACGGAGGAGCTGTGGCACAAGCTGCCGCAGCCGCCGGGCGCGCGCTCGATCGCGCTCGATGGCTTTCCGCAGCCGCGAAAGGAATGGACGGACATTGGTGCGGATGACTCGATGGCGAGGTTGCAGGAAATCATCGTCGCAGCGCGCAATATCCGCGCCGAGATGAAGCTCGATCCGAAGCGCAAGGTTGCCGCCGACTTTTCGACGCGCGGAGCCATGCTTCCTACGCTAGTTCAGGAAAATATGGACCCGCTCCTGCGCCTGGCGACGCTTTCGGAGCTGCGCGTCACGTCGGAGCATCTCGATGTCGCGGGGGCCGCGGTTCGTTCGACCGCCGCGTTCGACCTGCGCATTGCTTATGGCGAGACCGTGGACAAGGCGGCCGAGATTGCCCGCCTCCAAAAGGAAATCGAGCGGCTGGACAAAGACATCGAATCCAAACAAAAGCGGCTGGCCGACGAGAACTTCACCAGCAAGGCCCCGGCCCAGGTCGTCGACGCGCTTCGCGCGACCATGGTCGAGCGCCAGATCGAACGCCAGAAGCTGGCCGACCGGCTTGCGCAACTGCTGTCCTAGGATCTTCCCGCGGGCCTGCCGCCCGGACCAGCCGACACTGACGCCGTTTCCCACCTTTCATTCGCAGCGAATCGAACTCGTCGCGCCGTAACCGATTGATTTTTCGGCGCTGCTTGCCGAAGCGATGTGGCCCTCCACGCGCATGTGCGGCCTCAAGGGCAGTTGAGGCTTTGCCACTTCAAATGCAGAGGAGGACCCAGTGAGAAGAATCGTGCTGCGTCTGGCCGTTCCCATTCTTGCCGCGCTGATCGTTGCCGCGGCGGCGCAAGCGCAAGACGCCGCCAGTCCGAGATTCACGCCATACGTGGGCGCCGGAGTCTTCGCCGCGCAGGATCACGCAAAAGGCGAACTTCAGGCGGGAGCGTCCTTTGAGCTTGCGCCGCCCGACGCCGGCGCTGGCTTTTCCTTCGAAGGAGGCTACGTCGGGCCATGGTCCAACTTCAAGACGGGCTCGGCGCTGGTTTCGGTCGACTACATGACCTACTGGGCAGTCGGTCCCGGTGGAAGCGGAAAGACGCCAAGCGGTCACCCCTACTGGCACGACCGCGGCTGGAAGATCTTTCCGTTCGCCTCCGCCGGCTACACGCGGCTTTTCGGCACGGGCAACGCGGCAAATTTCGGAGGCGGCTTCGACTACCGACTCAACAAGCATCACGCGATCCGGTTCGAGCTGCGCGACTACTACGCGCCCGCTGCCCCGAGCCAGCACAACATCGGATTCCGAATCGGCTGGGTTTCCTACGTCCCGGACTAGCAAAGGGGCCTCGACTTCCAGGCGAAGCTTGTTCGCCACCCATGCGTCGAGTATGCTTCGTGGTTTCAACCCATGGCCACGAAGCGAATGGCGGGCTTGCCGGGCACGACCGACCGGCGGATCGACGCGTTGCTGACGCTGCTCGCGGAAAATTCGACGATCGTCATCAGCGGAGCGAAGATCGCGAAGGAGATCGGCGTCACGCGGCAGCAGGTGTGGCGTTGGATTCAGACCCTCCGCACGCTCGGCGTGCGCGTGAAGGGGCACCCGCGCACCGGCTATCACATCGAACGGACACCCGACATTCTGGTGCCGCAGATGCTGAGCCACCGCCTCTACGGCACGCCCTTCGCGCGGCGCATCTATCACTTTTTCAAAATCGATTCGACGAATTCCGTCGCGATGCGCCTGGGCGAATCGGGCGAGCCGCACGGGACCGTGGTCGTGGCCGAGGAGCAGACGGCTGGGCGCGGACGGGCGGGCCGGTCGTGGACATCCGAAAAATCCGCGGGAATCTATTGCAGCGTTCTGCTGCGGCCGCCGATTCCCCCGGCGCACGCGCCGCTGCTGACGCTGGTCGCCGGGCTGGCGGCCAGAGATGCGGCGGCGGAGGATTTGGACACACTGCCGGACGTGCGCTGGCCCAACGATCTGCTGGTGGGCGGGCGCAAGTTCGCAGGCATCCTGACGGAGATGCACGCGGAGCCGGACCGGATTCACTACGCCGTCGTGGGCGTCGGCGTCAACGTGAACCAGTCGAAAACGCCCGAAGATCTCGCGGATATCGCCACGTCGCTGCGGATCGAAACCGGTAAGGCGGTCTCGCGACTGGAGGTGCTCATTCGGTTGCTGCGCTCCCTGGACCGCTACTACAATCAATTCATCGCGGAAGGCGCGACGCCGATTCTGAGGCGCTTCGCCGAGGTATCGAGCTACTTCAAGGGAAAGCGCGTGCGGATCACGACGGCAACGGAGACGTTCACCGGCACGACCGCCGGACTGGAGCCCAGCGGCGTGCTCCGCGTGGCGCGCGACGACGGGCGCGGGATCGTGCCCGTGCTTTCCGGCGACGTGGCGGAGGCGTCCTGATGCTGCTGGCGCTCGATGTGGGGAATTCGAACACGGTGCTGGGCGTCTTCCGCAAGAAGGAGCTGGTGGCCCACTGGCGCCTGACGACGGCGCGCGACCAGACCGTCGACGAATACGGCATCCTGACGCGCGATCTTTTCACGCTCGCCGGGCTGGAGCGGCGCGAGATCGGCGGCGTGATCATCAGCTCGGTTGTGCCGCCGCTGAACGCGACGCTGGCCGGAATGTCACAACGATATTTCGAGCGCAAGGCGCTCTTCGTGGAAGCCGGCGTGAAGACGGGCATCGCGGTGCTTGTGGACAACCCGCTGGAGGTGGGCGCGGACCGCATCGTCAACGGAGTAGCGGCGTTCGAGAAATACGGCGGGCCGTGCATCGTGGTCGATTTCGGCACGGCGACGACGCTGGACGTCATCTCCGCGCGCGGCGAGTACATGGGCGGCGTTATCGTTCCTGGCGTCGGCATTTCCGCCGAAGCGCTTTTTTCGCGCGCCGCGAAGCTGCCGCGCGTCGAGATCAAGGACCCCGGAAAGATTATCGGCCGCAACACGGTGGAACAGATGCAGGCGGGTCTCTACTACGGCGTCATCGATCAGGTGGACGGCCTGCTCTCCCGGACGAAGGCCGAGTTCGGCAAGCCGATGAAAGTGATCGCGACGGGTGGATTCGCGGGGCTGATCGCCGGAGGCTCGAAGCACATTGAACACGCCGATGAATTCCTGACGTTGGAGGGGTTGCGCATCATTTGGGAGCGAAATCACTCGGCCGGGCCCACCGAATCGGGAGCCAGGAAAAAGGCAGGCTAGTCGCACGCGCCTGCTGGGATGGCCCTTCGCACACGCTGCGGCCCCGTGATGGCCGCCAGGTCTCCCTCGTAAAGCCTCATGGAACCGTTCAACTACTTCAACTATTTCACCGAAATCGAGGAGCACTTCTGGCGCAAGCGGGGGGCGCACCTACTGGTTTCTCCGCTCGATTGGGCCATCGTCGAAACCTGGCAGAAGGCGGGAATTCCGCTTGGCGCCGTCCTGAAAGGAATCGACCGCGCGTTTGAAAGCTGGGGGCGCTCGCGACGTGCGGCGGGCGGACGGCAACTGAAGAGCCTCGCCTATTGCGTGGACGCCGTCCTCGACGCAGCTGCGGAGGCGCAGGAAGCCGCCGCCGGCACCGGACCGGAGATTCCGCGAGCGCGAGCATCCGCCGAGCCATTTTCCAGGGCGGAACTGAAGCAGTATCTCGAGCGGAATTGTTCGCGCCTCCGCGCGAGTGCCGAGAAGCGCCGAGCCGCGAACGCCCCGATCGCAGCGCGTCTCGACGAAACGGCGAAGCGGCTCGAGGAGATGTCTCCGCTGACAGACACGCCGGGGGCGCTCGATCTGGAAGATCTCGAGCGGCGCCTGACCGTCCTTGAAGAAAAGCTGACGGCGGCGCTTTCGGCGGACGCAGACGAGGAAGTTCTGCTCGCCATTCGCCGGGAGATGGACCGGTCGCTGGCACCGTATCGGCGGAAGATGTCGGCGGAACAGCTGGCACAACTGGAGCGGCAATACGTGCAGAAGCGGCTGTTCGAGCAATTCGACGCGCCGCGGCTGAGCCTCTTCTATCTCACATGAGGTTATCCATCCGTATTTCCCGCAATTGACGCGCGGGCCGAACGCTGTTTCAATCGATTTCCTTTCGTGGAGGGCCTGTGCGCTGCCGTTCTGAGATAGGTCGAAGCGTGTAACGACGATGGAACTGACGATCGAAAAACTCGTGTACGGCGGTGAAGGCCTGGCGCATCACGATGGCTCGACCGTTTTCGTCCCCTACGTGATTCCGGCGGAGCGCGTGGCTGCGGCGCCGGTCGAGCAGAAGAAGAAATTCGTTCGCGCGCGCGTGGAGCGGATGCTCGCGCCATCTCCCGAGCGCGCCGAGGCGCGTTGCCCTCACTACGGAACCTGCGGCGGCTGCCACTACCAGCACATCCCCTACGAAGCGCAGCTCCGGTACAAGAGCGACATTCTGCGCGAGACCTTGCGCAGGCTCGGAAGGATCGACTGGCCGGGAGAGATCGTTACGCACGCATCGCCGCCCTGGGGCTATCGCAATCGCGCGCAATGGAAGGTTCGCCCGATAGCGAACGCAGGCACCGCGGGCATCGGCTACTTTCGGGCGAATTCGACGGCGCTTTGCGCGGTCGGGGACTGCGCCGTGCTGTCGCCTCTGCTGCTCAAGACTCTGCTCGCCCTTCGCACGGCCCTTGCCGAAAGCGCGTTGCCGGGCGAGTTGCGCGAAATAGAGGCGTTCGCCGGAATGAACGACACGAGGCTGCTCGTGACCGCCACGTTCGCGGGTTTCCCGTCGCGCCGCCCGCAGCTGGCGGAAACGCTTCGCCGCACCCTGCCGGAAATCGAAAGCCTCCTGTTTCAGGACATCAACAACGAGCGCATGGAGCTCGATGGGCCCGGCTTCGTCCAATGCGAAGCGGGCGGTTCGTCGTACCGCGTTGGCCACCTCTCGTTTTTTCAAGTCAATCGCTTTCTGGCCGGTGATCTGGTTCGCGAGGTGGCGGAGCGCGAGGCGGGCGGCAAGCTGGCGCTCGATCTCTTCGCCGGCGTGGGCCTGTTTTCGGTGCCGCTCGCGAACCGGTTCGAGCATGTGGTTGCGGTCGAATCGAATCCGGCGGCGGCGCGCGATCTGGAATCGAATGCGTCCGGAAAGCGGTCGATTCAGGTCCGCACTCTCGAGGTCGAGAACTTTCTAGCCCGGTACAGGGAGACGCCGGAGTTCGTTTTGCTCGATCCGCCTCGCGCGGGGCTCGCGCCCGACGGTGTCAAGCATCTCGCGCGCATCGCGCCGCAGCGGATTGCCTACGTTTCGTGCGAGCCGCCGACGCTGGCCCGCGACCTGGCCGCTTTGACGGCCGCCGGGTACGATATCTCCGAAGTGCATCTGTTCGATCTCTTTCCTCAAACGTTCCATATCGAGACGCTTGTTCGCCTGACGCAACGCCCATGAAATTGCCGGGGTTGTGGATGGCCGCGGCGTTCGCGGCGGGCATCGCATTTGCGCATGTCCGGCCGAGTTCGCTCGCGCTCCTGATTGCCATGGCTGGCGCGGCAATCGGCATGGGCGCCGTTCTGGCGTGGCGCAGGAGGATTGCGGCAGCGTGGGCCTGCGCGCTCGTCGCATGGGCGGCGGCTGGCGCGGTTGCTGCCGGAGTCGAAAGCGCGAGCGTGCCCGAGAATCACGTCACGCGACTCGTGGCCGCGGAGCGCATCGATCTGAGCGAACCGCTGCGATGGCGCGGCCGGCTTCGCGAAGACCCGTTAACGCTCCCGTGGGGCCGCCGCTACGAACTCGACCTTGAGGAAGTGGAGGCAGCCGGACGGGCCGTCTCCGTCAGCGGCGGCCTGCGGTTGAATCTTTACGGCGGCGACGCCGCCGCGAGCGTGCGCAGGGCGCCGCATGATCTGCACGCCGGCGACCGCGTGGAAGCACTGGTAAAGGCGCGCCCCCCTCGCGACTTTGAAGACCCGGGCGCGTTTGACCTGCGCGGCTACCTGGCGAGGCAGAAGATCGATCTCACGGGCTCTCTGCGGAGCGGCGAGCTGCTGCAATTGGTGGACCGGCCTCCGCCCACGCTTGCGCAGAGACTTGCGCGCGCACGCGGCAATTTGCTTTCCCGGCTGGACCGCCTGTTTGCCGGCCAACCGGAGCGTGCCGCGGTGCTGCGCGCGATGCTTTTGGGCGATCGCAGCTTCGTCGACTCTGAAACCGTAACGACATTTCAGAAAACGGCCGTCTATCACGTGCTGGTCCTTGCGGGATTGCACGTGGGAGCGCTCGCGGCGTTCTTGTTCTGGGTGTGCCGCCGATTTCGCATGTCCGTCGGCGCCACGAGCCTGCTGACGATTGCGGCGCTGGCCGCATTCGTGGGCGTCGTGCAGGATCGCCCGCCGATCCTCCGCGCGGCCCTGATGGCGGGGTTTTACCTGCTTGCACGGCCGCTTTTCCGCCGCGTCGATCTGCTCAACACGGTTGCGCTGGCGGGGCTCGTGATCCTGATCTGGAAACCGTTGTCGCTGGTGGACACCAGCTTCCAGCTTTCCTTTCTGGCCGCGGGCGTGATCGCAGGCCTCGCAGTGCCATGGATGCACCGTTCGAGCGCGCTCTACCGCGCGGGGCTGCGGCATCTGGGCGACCCGACACGGGACAGCCTGCACCCACCGAGAGTCGCGCAGTTCCGCATCGAAATGCGCGCGGCGACACAATGGCTCGCGTCGCGCCTTCCATCTCGGTTCGCGCCGCACGCCAGCCGGCTGGTGGCCACTCCAATTCGCGCGGGGCTGCGGCTCTGGGAAGTCGTGTTGCTCTCCGCCGTGATCCAGTGGGGGATGGCGCCGCTGCTGGCGCGAGATTTCCATCGCATCAGTCTCGCGGGGCCGCTGAGCAACATTCCCGCCGTGATTCTGACGGGCGCGATCGTGCCGCTCGGGTTTCTGGCGCTGGTCGCCACTTGGGTGTGGGCGCGCGCGGCGGTTCTCCTCGCCCAGGCGCTCGGATTCCTTACGGGCCTGCTTCTCGGCACCGTGGGCTGGTTCAGCCGGATGCCTCGGATGTCCTATCGGATTCCGGGGCCGCCGGTGTGGCTGATCGGCGCGTTCCTGGCGGTGCTCGCATTGCTGGTGGCCGCGGCGCGTGCGGCCGCATCACGCCGCGTGGGTCGAATCGCACGGCGGCAGCCTGCCGCGCCGATCTCATCTCTCGAATGGGCCTCAGCGATCGCGCTCGCGGTGCTGACGATTCTGGTCGCTTCACATCCCTTCCCACCTCGCCTCGAGCGCGGCAAGCTCGAAACGACCGTGCTCGACGTCGGACAAGGCGATTCGATTTTCGCGGCGTTCCCGGACGGCCTGACGATGCTGATCGACGGCGGCGGCCTTTCCGGCTCCGAACGCGTCGGCGGGTACCGCTCGGGCACGGACGTCGGCGAAGATGTTGTGTCGCCCTATCTGTGGACGCGCGGCATCAAGCGACTGGATGTCGTCGCGCTGACGCACGCGCATCACGACCATCTCGACGGCTTGCACGCGGTGCTCGAGAACTTCCGAATTGGTGAGCTGTGGATCGGGCGGGTGGAAGACACTCCTGGGCTTAGACGCCTGTTGGAAGAGGCCCGCGCTCGCGGAATACCGATCGTCCACAAGACGCAGGGAGACACATTCGACTATGGCGGTGCTTCGGGCCAGGTGCTATGGCCACCGGACGCCGACACGGAGGGCGCGGCGTCCAATGACGACTCGCTGGTGATGCGTCTTTCCGACGGGCGCGTGCAACTTCTGCTGACGGGGGACATCGAGCAGCGAGTCGAGCAGCAACTTGCCGGCCGTGGTGCGCTTCTCGCCGCCGATTTCCTTAAAGTGCCGCATCACGGAAGCAAGACGTCTTCGACCGACGCCTTCCTGGCAGCCGTCTCGCCTCGTGTTGCAGCAATTTCAGTCGGCGAAGGCAACGCGTTCGGACAACCCGCGGAAGGCGTGATCCAGCGCTATGAAGCACGGTCGGTGCGGCTGCTTCGCACCGACCGCGACGGCGCGATTACGGCGATCACGGACGGGCAGGACCTCATCGTGCGCTCGTACGCCGATCCCTAGAGGTCGGGGAACGGCCTGCACGACTTCGCAAGGCCCGGCCCGAGTACTATTGCGCTTGCAGCGCCCCGGGTCCATGATGGTTTTGGTACCGGGCCAATCATGGAACCCCTTCCGCACAGCGAGACCACGCCCCCCACACAAGAGCAAATCGACGACGAAAGCAGACGTATCCGCAGGTTGCGCATTTTGGTTCGTCTCACTCTGGAAGAAATCGCCGCGGGAGATCTGAGCGCCGAAGAAGCCGCCGGAATGATCGCCGCCACGCGCCGCGCCGCGCTCGAGATGTTTCCCGGCAAGGAACGCGCCTTCGACCTGATCTACAAGCCGCAATTTCAGCGCATGATGAACGCCGTCTATCGCCTGCAGTAGCCCCGCAGCCGTCCGCTAGTGGCCGAATTTCGCCCGCAGCCACATCCGCAGCCACAGCGCCGCCAGACCCACGATCGTTCCGAGCAAGGCCTGATATTCACGGTTGCGCCGATACTGCGCCCAGGAGAAGACATTGGCGGGCGGTTTGCGCGGCGTCTCGGTATCCCCTCGAAAGCGCGGGAAAAACAGCGGCACGCGCGCTGAGTACGCGTCGAACGCCGCGCCGAAGCGCGCGCGCACGTCCCGTTCCTCACTGCGCATCACGGCGTAATAAAACGCCGTGAAATAAATGCCGACGATCGCTGCCGCGATCCACGAAAGCCCGGCCACCACGAAGCCAGCCGCCAGAATCGCGCTGCCGAAATAGAGCGGATTTCGCGTGCAGGCGTAGGGGCCGGTCGTCGCCAGCTCCTGGTCCTTCCGCAAATGGCCGGACGCAACCCCGCGGATCAGCAGTCCAAACGCGGCGATGATCGCTCCGATTCCGACCGAGCGATGCGTGGGAGCTGCGAGCACCCAATAGATCACAGCCACCGGGTAGCCGATGCGGACGCGCCAGCGCGCCCAGAATTTTCTCGATTCTTTCAAGCGGCGAGCCTGCGAAAAAGTATCACAGAGGTCCTTACGCGGCAATCCGGCCAGAAAACGTTCTCATTCCTGCGTTCGAGAAAAGATCCCACCAGGCTGCGCGCGGCTTTTGGCGACGGCCAGGACCGTACGCCAGAATTCGTCCTCGCGATCCACGCGCAGTGAGACAGAACAAAAGAACGCCGGGAGACGATGTTGAATACCGTGAAGATTCGGAAGATCCTTTTCCGTGCAGATCACCCCTGAGGCGCCCGCCGCCCGGGCGTCGCGCAGGATCGCCTCGCCGTCCTGCTGCGTGTACCGGTGATGATCGGGAAAGAAGCGGTGGCCCGCAATCTGCACTCCCCATCTGCGAAGGTCGGCCAGGAAAGCATTCGGATTGGCGATGGCGCAGAACGCGAAAACTCGACCGGTTTGCTCCGGCGCAATCTCGGCGCCCACTTGCCCGTCCGCGTGGCTCTTGATGGCGTCGAGTTGAGTGTGCGCGTAGAAGATCGGCGCGCTCGATTCCCTGCGTATGACCGCCTCGACGGCAGGCGCGTGATCGCTGCGCGTGATCACGATAATATCCGCGCGCGCGAGTGCGGATCGCGGCTCGCGCATACGCCCGGCGGGCAGCAGATGCCCTCCGCCGAACGGATTCGTGGCGTCGATCAAGACGATGTCGACGTCGCGGGCGAGCTGAAGATGCTGGAAGCCGTCGTCGAGGATGAACCATTCGACACCGCGTCTTACGAGTTCGCAGCCGCTCGCCCAGCGATCGGCACCTACGCCGAACGCGACAGAATCGCCAAGGCGGGCGCGGAGCATTTGGACTTCGTCGCTGGTGCTTCCTCCGGGCGTCTGCTCGCCCCGATAGCCACGCGTGAGGATCCCGACCTTCTTGCCATCGGCAACCAGCCGCTGCGCGATCCAGAGAACCATCGGCGTCTTGCCCGTGCCGCCGACCGTCAGATTGCCGACGCTGATCACGATGCCTTCGATCCGCTTTGCGCGCAGCAGGCCCGCTCGGTACGCGGCCAGGCGAAGGCGTGCGGCCGCTCCATACGGCAGCGTCAGCGGCCACAGCAGCGTTTCGAGCGGAGTCACGTCACGCGCTCCCTGTTTTCAAGAAGCGCCACGATCCGGTCGAGCGAGCGCGCCGTCGCCCCGCGATTGCGCTCGGAAAGTTCGCGCGCGGCCCGGCCCATGCGCTCTCGCAATGCGTTGTCTTCGATCAACTGGACCCACGCTTTTCCGAGCTGCGGACCGCTGGTCACCTGAACGGCCGCTTTCCCTTTCAGAAATTGGGCGGCCATGTCGCGAAAATTCTCCATCGAGGGACCGAAGGCCGGCGGCTTCGAAAACCATGCGGGCTCGAGAATATTGTGGCCTCCCGAAGGGACGAGCGAACCGCCGACGAACACCGCGTCGGCGAGCAGGTAGAGTCCCGCGAGCTCACCAATGGAATCGAGGACCAGGACGTCCGCATTCTCGTTCAGGGGCGCGTCGAGATCGACACCGCTGCGGCGGATGACGTTCCAGCCTCCCGCGGCCGCGATTTGGGCCGCTGCATCGAAGCGGTCCGGCTTGCGCGGCGCGAGGATCAGCAGAGCGCGGCGCCACCGGCGCTGCACGATGTCATACGCCGCGAGTACGGCCTCTTCTTCTCCCTCGACGACGCTTCCCGCCACGAGCACGGGCCAGCGCTCCTGCCGCTGAATTTGGCCTTCCAGCCACACGGCGAACCGGCTCATGTCCGGCAGCTCGCTGTCGTATTTCAGGTTGCCGGTGATTTCCACCCGGCCGTCCGGCGCGCCCATTTCGCGCAGACGCGAGGCATCCTCCGGCGCTTGCGCCAGAAAAAGATCGGCATCCGCCAACACACGCTCGAAAAACGGACCGACGAGGAATTCCCACCGTTTGAAGCGGGCGAACGATCTCTCCGAAATCCGCGCGTTGGCGAAGACGACCCGCGCACCCTGGCGCCGGGCTTCGCGCAGAAAATTGGGCCAGATTTCCGTCTCCATCACGATCACAAGCGCCGGGCGAATCGTGCGCAGCGCGCGCCGCACCGGGACCATCCAATCGAGAGGAAAGTAGAAGACTCCGTCTGCGAGATTCAGCCGCTCGCGCGCGAGCCGCTGGCCCGTTTCCGTGGTCGTGGAGACGAATACGGCTCGGTCCGGAAATCGATGCTTCAGCGCGTCCGACAGCGGCTTGGCCGCCAGGACTTCTCCGACCGAAACCGCGTGAATCCAGATCGCCCCGGTTTTCGCGCGCGCCGCGATTTCCGGCGGCAGCCCGCCGAGCCGTTCGCGCAACGCGCCCTGCCGTTCGCCGCGCCGCCAGCCGCGCAGCGCGTAGTACGGCGCGAGAAAGAGCATGCTGGCCGCGGTGAGGATTCGATAGAAGAAGTACATGGAAAGGCGAAACGCGCCGCTCGGGAGCTTCCGTTCAAGTGCCGGCGGGCGTCACGATGTGGCGCACAAGGCCGATAGTATAGCGCGATCCGTGCGGCCGGCTCTTCGCTGGCGAGCAAACGATTGCCGGCCGTCAGGCCCTGGACTTTCGCAGATGCGCGGGCCAGATGCCGCTCTTGCCGGGCGAGAGAATTCCGTTGGGATCGACGGCGTCCTTGATGGTTTCGTGCAGACGGCGCAGCGCGTGATTGTTGTACGAGTAGACGTTCGACACCGTGTCCATCATCGACGTATGCGTGCGGTACTCGCCCCAGCCATGCTCCGCCGCCACCTCTACCAGGCGCTTGAAGATTTCGCGCGTCTTCCGGTTCTTCTCCACGTCGTGCTCGATCGGGAATCCGAACAGGAGCACGAACGCTCGGGGAAAGAACGCCCACGGAAGAACGAAGAACTGGTTTCGCGGCGCGACGCCGAGGTCCGCATAGGCCTGGCCGAATACTTTGAGCACTTCGAATACCCCCTCGCCCGTCATCGGAATGATCGGCGAAAAATCCATGTGACCCTGAGCGCCTACGATCAGTCCGAACACGGAAAGATTCGGGATTCCCAGGGCCACGCGCGGCGCTTCGTCGGTCTCTTTCAACTCCAGCGGAAACTTGTAGGAGCGTCCATCCTTGAACGTCGCCCCAGGAATCGCGGAAAACTTCTCCTTGGTGTACTCCCACTGCTCGTCGATCACGCTCTGCGGGCCCCAGAAATGCAGCTCGGCGCCCCAGTACGGCAGATTCTTTTCCTGCGCGAGCTTGTCCATCTCCGCGACGGACGGCCCGCCCGGCATGTCGAGCACTCCCCCGCCCTGCGTCGCCCGATAGTTGAGGATCGGGCTTTCGAGCAACATCGTGCCGCGGACGATATCCGAATTCATCAGGTAAGCCAGCGTTTCAACGAAGGGAACCAGATCGTCGTGCCTTTGCACCATCACGGTGCCATCGCGATACGCTTCGGGCTCGGGCATCAGCCAGACGCCCAATTTGGTGACGATCCCGAAATTCGACTGCGAGAACATACCGTCGAAGTACGGGCCGAACCCGTACTTGTACTGCTGCCACGTCTTCGACCCCGGAAGCGCGCCCATGCCCGTTCGCAACACGTCGCCATTCGCGAGCACGACCTCCATCCCGCACACCGAGTTGAAATGATCGCGCATCGGAGTCCGCCCGCCGCCGCGCTCCAGCGAATTTCCCACCAGACCGCCCCACCCGGGATCCGGCGGATCGATCCACACCTTCAGCTTGTTTTCCTGTATGTAGCGGTAGAGATCGAAGTAGCTGACGCCCGGCTCGACCAGCGCGTAGTGATTCTTGTCGTTCACCTCGATGATCTTGTTCATCCGCTTCAGGTCGAGGATGACGCTTCCCGACATTGCGGGAGCCGATCCGCCGTAAGCCAGGTTCCTGCCGGTCGAAATGGTCCAGAGCGGAATCTTGTAGCGATTGGCGATGCGGACCGCGGCCTGCACCTCTTCGACACTCGCCGGCGCGACGGCCGCCGAGGCCACGCGTTCCTCTTCCTCATGCCAGAAGGGCGAATACGAGTCGCGATAGAGATCGACGTCCTCGTCTTTCGTGAACACCCATTCCTTACCGACCGCTTTCTCGAATTGCGCCAAAGCGGCCGAGAAGTCCGCCGCGCTCGTACCCGGAGGAATTCTCATCGCCCGCGCTTTCCTGTGAGTTTCATGCTTTTTTCATCTCCGTCTTTCTCAAGCTCTTCGGCCAGATGCCGTTTTTGCCGGCGGCCAGAATCCCATTGGGATCGAGCGCATCCTTGACCGTTTCGTTCAGCCGCCTGAGAGCGTGATTGTTGAAGGAGTAGGTGTCCATGATGTCGCTCATGAAGGTTGTGTGCGTGCGGTACTCGCCCCAGCCGCGCGCGGCGGATTCCTTGATCAGACGCCGATAGATCTCGCGATTCTTCCGGTTCTTTTCCACGTCGTGCTCGATGGGGAAAAGGTAGATATTCACGAATGAGCGGGGAAAAAATGAAAAGACCGGAAAGGCGGCCGCGGGGCCTCCCGGAGAACCGAGATCCCGATACACCTGTTCGAACACACGCTGCGATTCCAGCACGGCTTCGCCCGTCATCGGAATGATGGGGGAAAAGCCGAGGTGGCCCAGGCCGTTCGGCCGCATGATCGAAAAGGTCTGAAGGCTCGGGATGCCGAACGGCACGGTATCGACAATCTTGGCCAGCTGATCCGCGCTCAGAGGAAAACGGTAGGAGGCGCCGTCGCGGAACGCGACTCCCGGAATTACAGCGGAAAATCGTTGCTTCGCGTGCGCCCATTGCGCGGCGATCACCTTTGCCGGACCGTAGAATGGCAGCGAGACGCTCCAGTAGGGAATGTTCTTCCGGGCCGCGTAGTCTTCGAGTTGCTGCGTCGTGCCGTTGCCGCGCAAGGCGGTGAGCTCGGCGTCCGGCGGCGCGAACCACAGGGGACTCGAGACCAAGGTCGTCGCCTGCACGATTCCCGAGTTCATCAGATAGGCGAAGACCTCGACCATCGGAAACAGGTCGTCGTGCTTCGGGACCATCACGGTACCGGACAAGTAGGCCTCGGGTTGCGGCAGCAGCCAGACTCCCATCTTGGTGACGACGCCGAAATTCGACTGAGAAAAGATGCCGTCCACGTACGGGCCGAAGCCGTATTTGTATTGTTGCCAGGTTTTCGCCGTGGGCAGCGCGCCCATGCCCGTGCGGACCACGTCGCCGTTTGCCAGCACGATTTCCATTCCACAAACGGACGCGAAATGGTCGCGCATCGGCGTATAGCCTCCACCGCGCTCGAGCGAGTTCCCGATCGGGCTGCCCCAGCCGGGATCGGGGGGATCGATCCACACTTTCAGGTCGCGCTCCTGGATGTACCTGTAGAGGTCGAAATAGCTGACGCCCGGCTCGACCAGCGCATAGTGGTTCTTGTCGTTCACTTCGAGAACTCTGTTCATGCGCTTCAAGTCGAGAACCACGCTCCCGCTCAACAGCGGAGCGGAGCCTCCGTAGCCGAGGTTCCTGCCGGTCGAAATGGTCCACAGCGGGACCTTGTAGCGGTTCGCGATCTTCAGCACGGCCTGCACCTGCTCGACGTTTTCCGGGGCCACGGCGGCGGAAGGAACCGGCTCCGCGTCTTCGTGCCAGAGGGGAGAATATGCGTCGCGGTACAGGTCGATGTCCTCTTCGGACGAAAAGACGAAATCGCGGCCCACTGCGGATTCGAATTCTTTCAGGGCGGCCGAAAAGTCGGAAGCGCTCACACCGGGCGGGTTTCGCATAGCGGCTATTTGTTGTTGCGCGTCAGATACGCTGCGATCGCGTCCAAGTCCGCGTCGCTGATTTCGGTCTTGCGAAACCAGGGCATGAAGAGCACTCCGTTGCGGACGAAGGTCCTGACGGAAGCAGCCGTCAGGTCTGTGCGTTCTTCGAGCACGGCCGGGTTTCTGCCGTGCGCCTTGAGCGAGTCGGTTCCCGGCTTCCCGACGCCGGTGCCATGGCAGGGGAAGCACCACTTGTCGTACACCTTGTGGCCGCGGTCGATCTGATCCTGGTCGGGCGCGGCAAACGAGGGCGCCGCAAGGGTCAAACTCAAGACGGCCAGCAGCCCTGCTTTCGCGTGTCTCATGCGGATGCCTCGCTCACGTGTTTCGCGCGGATGCCGCGCCTTCGAACCTTCACGTCGACTACTGCTTGTTGTTGCGCGTCAGATACGCGGCGATCGCGTCCAGATCGGCGTCGCTGATTTCCGTCTTGCGGAAAAACGGCATGATGGTGTCGCCATTTCGAACGAAGGCCTTGACCACGGCCGCGTTCAAGTCCGTGCGCTTCTCGAGCAGCGCCGGCTGCGCGCCTTTGTATTTCGCCTGCAGCGCGAGCGTTCCCGGCCGTCCGACCCCTTCTCCGTGGCACGCCGAGCAGAACTTCTGATACTCGACGTAGCCCTTCGGCTGGCCCTGCCCCGAGACGGTCGCCACCGTCCAGGACGAAGCGATTCTCTCTCCCTGCGCCGCGGCGCCCGGCGCCGACAAAGTCAGGAACGCCACCACCGCCAGCAAAGCTCCCGCAGTTTTCATGATTTCGACTCCCTCAGATGCTTGGGCCAGATGCCGTACCGGCCCGCGGAAATGATTCCGTTCGGATCGACCGCGTCCTTCAAAGTCTCGTGAAATCTCAACAGCGCGTGATTGTTGAACGAATAGGTGGCCGCTACGGCGCCCTGGTGAGCGGGCGCCGTGCGATATTCGCCCCAGCCGTGCTCCGCCGCGATTTTCACCAGCCGCTGAAACGACGCGCGATTTTTCTTGTTCGTCTCCGGATCGTGCGTGATCGGAAAGCCGTAAAGAAAAATGAACGATCGCTCCCAAAAGCACGTCGGCAGACTGAAGACGGGCGCGGGCAGACCGAGCTCCCGGCAGGCTTCGCTAAACACGCGGTTCGCCTCGAAGATGGCCTCACCCGTGCGAGGAATGATCGGCGAAAACCAGACGTGGCCGTCCGTGGGCGTCGGATTCGTTTCCGAGCGCGCGCCGATGGAGAACATCGCCAGGCTCGGGATGCCGAACTGCGGCTTGTGGACCTTTTCGCGCTGCTCCGGCGTCAACGGCAGTTTGTACGATTCGCCGTCCACGAATTTCGCGCCAGGGATGGCGGAAAACTTGGCCTTCGCGAATTCCCAGTTCGCCTCGTTGGCCTTCGCGGGCCCGTAAAACGAAAAAGTGCAGCTCCAGTAGTGAACCCCCTTCTTCTCCGCGTACTGCTGCAACTCCGGCGACGAAGACGCGTTCGGCTTCGCCAGCAAGGCCAGCAACTCCTGATCGCGCGGCGGGCCGCCGGGTCCGACCAAACCGCCTCCCGATAGCAGCGGACTGCCAAGGAAGGGCATACCGTTGGTGGCGCGCGTGTCTTCCAGCCACGTCATGATTTCGACCAGGGGAGCCAGGTCGTCGTACTTCGGCACCGTGACCGTGCCGGAAAGGTAGGAGTCCGGTTCCGGCATCAGCCAGACGCCCAACTTCGTCACCACGCCGAAATTCGACTGCGAGAAGATGCCGTCCACCCACGGGCCGAAACCGGTCTTGTACTGCTGCCAAGTCTTGGCGCCGGGCATCGCGCCCATTCCTGTGCGGATGATCTCGCCGTTCGCCAGCACCACCTCCATGCCGCAGTGCGCGTCAAAGTGGTTGCGATACTGCGGCATCAAGTAGCCGCCGCCGCGATCGAGCGAATTCCCCATCGGACTTCCCCAGCCCGGATCGGGCACATCGACCCACAGCTTCAACCCCTTCTCCTGGATATACCGGTACAGGTCGAAATAGCTGACGCCCGGCTCGACCAGCACGTACGCATTTTTCTCGTCAATATCCAGAATGCGATTCATGCGCTTCAGGTCGAGCACGACGCTACCCGAGTAGACGGGCGCCGAGCCGCCGTAGCCGAGGTTCTTTCCGGTGGAAACGGCATAAATCGGAATCCGATACTGGTTCGCGATTCTGACGACCGCCTGCACCTGCTCGACGCCATCCGGCGCGACGGCGGCCGATGCAACCAGCTCATCGGCCTCGCCCCAGAACGGAGAATAGGCGTCGCGATAGAGCGCCACATCCTCGTCGCTCGTGAACACCCATTCCTTGCCGACGACAGCCTCGAACTGCCTCAGCGCTTCCGCGAAATCGCTTTGACTTACTCCCGGAGGAGTCCTCATCACACATCCCTCGGCAGAGGTGCGAGACCCAGTTTCGCGACCCTCACGCCTTCTTCTCTCTCAGATGCTTCGGCCAGATGCCGTAGCGTCCCGCCGAAAGGATCCCGTTCGGATCGACCGCGTCCTTGAGCGTCTCGTGGAATCGCAGCAGCGAGTGGTTGTTGTAGGAGTACGTGGCCATGATCGCTTCCTGAAACGCGGGCGCCGTCCGGTACTCGCCCCATCCGTGCTCCGCCGCGCGCTGCACGATCTTCTTGAAGGCCGCGCGGTTCTTCTTGTTTGTTTCGACGTCGCGCGTCACCGGAAAGGCGAAGATGAAAATGAACGCGCGCTCCCAATACGTCGAGGGCAGGCTGAACTGCAGCACCGGCAGTCCGAATTCCTTCGCCGCCTCCGAGAAAACACGATTCGCCTCGAAGATTGCCTCGCCGGTTCGCGGAATGATCGGCGAGAACCACATGTGACCGTTCGTCGGCTCCGGATTCACCGGCGAGCGCGCTCCGATCGAAAACATTTGCAAGCTCGGTATTCCGAATTGCGGCTTGTGAACTTTCTCACGCTGCTCGGCGGTCAGCGGCAGCTTGTAGGACTCGTTCTGCTCGAATTTCGCGCCGGAGATCGCCGAGAACTGTTCCTTCGCATACTCCCAGTTCGCGGCGTTGGCCTTCTCCGCTCCGTAGAAGCTCAGCTTGCAGCTCCAGTAAGAGATGCCGTTTTTCAGCGCGTAGGCCTCGAGTTCCGGCGACGCGCCGCCTTCGGACTTCGCCAACAGGCCACCCAGCTCGGCGTTCGGCGGGGGCGGCCCTTCGCCGCGATTCCATTTGTCGATTTCGGAAATCATCGGGATCGAAAGCAGCGGGCTGCCGAGGTCCGGCATGCCGTTGGTGACCCGCGTGTTCTCCAGTTTGGTCATGGTCTCGACCAGCGGGATCAAGTCGGCGTGGCGCGGCGCGTAGATTGTGCCGGAAAGGTATGCCTCGGGTTGCGGCATCAGCCAGAACCCCATCTTGGTGACGATGCCGAAATTCGACTGCGAAAAAATCCCATCGACCCACGGTCCGAAGCCGGTTTTGTATTGCTGCCAGGTCTTCGCGCCGGGCAGCGCGCCCATTCCCGTTCGGATGATTTCTCCGTTCGCGAGCACCACTTCCATCCCGCAGTGCGAGTCGAAGTGATTGCGGAACTGCGCCATCAAATACCCGCCGCCGCGGTCCAGCGCGTTGCCGATCGGGCTCCCCCAGCCGGGATCGGGCACGTCCACCCAAAGCTTCAACCCCTTCTCATCGATGTACCGGCAGAGATCGAAGTAGCTGACGCCCGGCTCGACCAGCGCGTAGGCGTTCTTCTCGCTCACTTCCAGAATCCGGTTCATCCGCTTCAGGTCGAGAACGACGCTGCCCGAATAGACGGGCGCGGAGCCGCCGTATCCAAGATTTTTTCCGGTCGAGATCGGATAGATGGGGATTTTGTATTTGTTGGCGACTCTTACGACCGCCTGCACTTGCTCGACGCCGTCCGGCGCGACGGCGGCTGACGCCACCAGTTCATTCGCCTCGCCCAGAAAAGGAGAGTAGGGGTCCTTGTAGAGCGCGACGTCCTCATCGGAAGTGAAGACCCATTCCTGGCCGACCGCTTCCTCGAATTGCTTGATGGCTTCGGCGAAATCGCTCGCGCTCACTCCCGGCGGGACTTTCATGGCATTCCACCCCCTGCTTTCCGACTCATCATTCCATGCAATGACGCAGTGCCTCAAGCCCACCGCGGCCTAGGGCTTGTTGTTTCTGGTCAGGTATGCAGCGATCGCGTCCAGATCGGCGTCGCTGATTTCCGTCTTGCGAAACGTGGGCATGAACAGGACGCCGTGTCGAACGAATTGCCTGATCACGGGCGCCGTAAGGTCCGTGCGCTCCTCCAGCACCGCCGGCTTCTGCCCGCGCCTGGCCAGCGACTCCGTTCCCGGTTTTCCCAGGCCGGTGCCGTGGCACGGAAAACACCATTTGTCGTAGACCTTGTGGCCGCGATCGATCTGCTCCTGATCGGGAGGCGCGGCAAATGCCGCGCCCGCCATGATACAGGTCATTGCGACCAGCAATCCTACGTTCGCCCTTCTCATGCCTGTGCTTTTCTCATGCGCTTCGGCCAGACGCCGCATTTCCCCGGCGAAAGGATTCCGTTCGGATCGACCGCGTCCTTGATCGTCTCGTGAAAGCGCCGCAGCGCATGGTCGTTGAACGAATACGTGTTGGAAATGTCGCCCATGAATGTCGTATGGGTGCGATATTCGCCCCAGCCGCGAGCCGCCGCTTCTTTGATCAAACGCCTGTAGAGCTCGCGCATCATGCGATTCTTTTCCACGTCGCGTTCGACTGGAAAAAGATCGATGATCACAAGAGCCCGCGGGAACGACGAAAGGACCGTAAGAACCGCGCGGCCCGAGCCCAGCTCGCGGTGAATACGGTCGAACAGAGTCATTGCCTCCAGCAGCGCTTCGCCCGACATGGGAATGATGGGGGAAAACCCGATGTGCCCCTGGCTCTGCGGCGGAAGCAACGAAAAGATTTGAAGGCTGGGAATCCCCAGCGGAACCGTGTCCCGGATTTTCGCCTGCTCCTCGGCGCTCAGCGGAAAGCGATAGGAAGGGCCTTCCTGAAACGTCGCCCCCGGAATCGCGGAGAACCTCTCCTTGGCGTGCTCCCACTGCGCCGCGATCACTTTGGCCGGACCGTAGAAGTTCAGAGGCATGCTCCAGTAGGGCGTCTTGTTCCGCGCGGCGTAGTCCTCCAGGTCCTTCACCGACCCGCTGGCGCGCAGGGAGTCCACCTCCGGATTGGGCACGCCGAGCCAGAAAGAGCTCGCGAGGGTGATGGTGCCCCGAATGACTCCCGAGTTCTGGAGATCGCCGAAAATGTCGATCAGCGGAATCAGGTCCGCGTGCTTCCAGACCATCACCGTTCCCGAAACGTAGGCCTCCGGCGTGGGCATCAGCCAGACTCCCATCTTCGTGACGACGCCAAGGCTCGATTGCGAAAAGATCGGCGCGACGTAAGGGCCGAAACCGTACTTGTATTGCTGCCACGATTTCGCGCCCGGCAGCGCGCCCATTCCCGTGCGCATCAAATCGCCGTTGGGCAGCACGACTTCCATGCCGCACACCGCATCGAAGTGGTCGTGCATCGGCGTGTATCCGCCGCCTCTTTCGAGCGAATTGCCCATCGGGCTGCCCCACCCGGGGTCGGGCGGATCGATCCAGACTTTGAGGTTGTGGTCCTGGATATGGCGGTAGAGATCGAAGTAGCTGACACCCGGCTCAACCAGCGCGTAGTGATTCTTGTCGTTGACCTCGAGAATCCGGTTCATGCGCTTCAGATCGAGCATCACGCTGCCGTTCAGAAGCGGAGCTGCTCCGCCATAGCCCAGATTCTTGCCTGTGGAAATCGTCCAGAGCGGAATGCTGTATTTGTTTGCGACCCGGACGACGGCTTGCACTTGCTCGACACTGTCCGGCGCGACGGCGGCGGAAGGAATCGGTTCGTCGGGCTCGCCCCAAACGGGCGAATAGGAGTCGCGATAGAGGGCGATGTCGTCATCGGAAGTGAAGACCCACTCTTTGCCGACCGCGCCTTCGAATTGTTTGATCGCCTCGGCGAAGTCGGCCGGACTCACACCCGGAGGAACTTTCATCCCACTCTCCTGATTCGGCACTACGACCGCAGCAACCGCTCTACGCTCTGTGGATGGGCGCGATGATCCAGGAAATCAGGTGTTCCGGATCGTCCGCGTGCTTCACTGTGGGACCGATGACGTTCGATTGGGACGACTGCGAACGAATCGCCGGGCAGCGAGTCACGAGGCTCGCCACCTGGCTCGTCCAGTCTGTGTCGATGCTCAACGCGGATGCCTGGCGCAACATGCTCGCCGGGCCTGAAAGCGCATGTTCGATGGAGCCATCGCTGCGGTAGCGATGATCGGCGCGGAAGACGACGCGCATCCTGTGATCCCAGGCGAGCCTTTCGAGGCAGAAAATCGGTCCGTGCGCCGTGAGTCCCGCGATCGCGACCGGTTCTTTTTTCCATCGCGCGTAGAGATCGTGATACCAGAGATCGGTCATGTCGCCTTTGATTCCGTGCACGGACATCCCCAGCCGCTCCGCTTCTTCCGCGAACGCGCGACTCGAAGAAAATCTCTCGTCGAAAACAACTTTGTAGAGAGGCGTCGCTGCGGGATCGCCGTCCAGAATGGAGGACGGCGTCGACAACGCGGCACGTGCGGAAATCGGCAGCGCGAGGGCGGCCACTCCCATCTGAAGAAATTCTCGCCTGCTTGCCATCGTTTCATCTCCTGCGGTTGAGAGGTGTCTGGCGCGGGGAAGTTTGCACGCGCCAAACCCTGTGTCAAGAAGAATTTGCAGCCGCCCCGGGGCCCGGCCGGATACCTGCCGAAACGCGCAATGATTCCCAAGTCGTAAACCTGAGTTATAGTAGCGGCCACGACGAAGGCGCAACGCCCCGTCTCCACGGGGCATCCGAATAGAAAACCATCATGCGACTCATCCCAGTGCTTGCCATCACGCTCCTCACCGTTGGATCGGCCGCCGCACAAAATCTGCCTTCGACCGCAAGCTCACCTCGCCCCCCGGATTCTCTTCCGAAAGATCGCCACGAAGGACTCACCGTCTCGGTGGATTGCTACCAGGATAAGGAGCGCGCTCGGGCCACTTTCGGTAAGGAGAATCCCGTGGCTGTCGGCATTCTGCCCGTCGAGGTTTTCCTGCGCAACGAAACGGCCCAGCCGATCCGGATCAAGATGGAAACGATCCAGCTCGCCATTCACTACGATGACGGCCGCCACGAAGACATCGATTGGCTGACGGTTCGCGAAGTGGCCCGAGCGATCGCCCATCCAAAAGGGCCGTCGAGCCCCAAACAGCCCCGTTTCCCGATCGGGGTACAGACCGGCGCGGACAAGAAAGCGGACCAGATCTTCGACGACCTGAAGCCCATGGCTCTCGACGTCGATGTCTTACCTCCTCTCGGCACGATCCACGGCTTCCTGTTCTTCGATCTCGATCACGACATGTCGCTGGCGGCGCGCTCCAGCCTGTACGTGCCGGATGTCGCCAGGATTCCCTCGAACAAGCCGTTGATGTTCTTCGAGGTCTCTCTGGGCGAGAAATGAGCGCCATTCCAGCCTCCCGGGGCGCGCAAGGCGGCGCTAATTGCCTACCGTCCGGCAGGCGCGTATGATGACTCTCCCATGCATATAAGCCCTCGGAAGCTGTGCCTAATGGCCTTAGCGGCCTTGCTGCTCGCGGCCGCCTGGCCGCTCGCGGCGGCCGATCACGGCGCGACCATGCCCGTCAGCGACGTGAAGCCCGGCATGAAAGGCTACTTCTACACGATCTTCGAGGGCGACCAAGTCGAGAAGATCGATCTGGAGGTGATCGGCGTGCTGCACAACGCCGTCGGCCCCAAGCTCGACGTTATCCTCGTGCGGCTCCTCGGAGATAGGGTGCAGCAGACCGGCGTCGTGGCAGGGATGAGCGGCAGCCCCGTGTACATCGACGGCAAGCTCGCGGGCGCGCTCGCTCTGAAGCTGGGTTCCTTCACGAAAGAGGCCATCGGAGGCGTCACGCCGATTGCCGATATGATCGAAGTCGAGCAGTCCTCCGCCTCGCCCGCGCCGAAGACGGCAGCCATCTCTTCCCAGATCGCCCTGCCGGAGGAGTTCGCGCAGCGCGCGGCGGCGGGCGGTCAGTTCCTGATTCCGATCGAGACTCCGTTGATCACGACCGGCCTGTATCCGGAAACGCTGGCGCGATTCGGCAAGGAATTTTCCGCATGGGGCATGACGGCGATGGCTGGCGGCACGGCTGCACCGTCGGCGGACGATCCCAATCTGAAGCCCGGCGACATGGTGGGCATCGATCTCGTTCGCGGCGATCTTTCGATCAGCTCCGGATGCACGGTTACGACCGTCGTCGAGGGCCGCATCCTCGCTTGCGGCCATCCCCTTTTCGGATTCGGCTCGGTCGAAATGCCGCTTTCTCGGGCGCACGTGATCATGACTCTCGCGTCCGCCTCCGCGTCGACGAAAGTAATCGAGACCGGCGCAACGATCGGCACGCTCACGCAGGATCGCCAGACCGCGGTGATGGGCAAGCTGGGCCCGGGACCGCAGATGATTCCGCTCGATGTGACGCTCGATACGCCCGGCGGCCAAAAGAAATACCACTTCGAAGTCATCGAGAGTCCGCAATTGACTCCGACGCTGGTGGCCACTGCGGCGTACAACGGAATTATCGGCAGTCCTGCATACGGCGAAGGCCCGACGCTGCAAATGGACGGCGCGATCAACATCAAGGGACACACGCCCGTCCAGCTGGAGGACCTGTTCGCGCCCGCCGATCCGGCCACACCTGCCGCCTTCTATCTCGCGACGGACGTGCAGGCCGCCTTCGCGCGCATTTATTCGAATCCGTATGAGCTGCCACAAATCGATCGAATCGATCTGCGCGTGAAGGCTCTGGCGGAGCGGCGGTGGGCGTCGATCGATAGCGCCTGGATCGAGCGAAGCGCCGTGCGCCCCGGTGAGACGGTCTCCGTGAAAGTTCTGCTGCGCCCCTATCGCGGCGAGTCCTTTATTCAGGAAATTCCCATCACGATTCCGGAGCAGACCGCGAGGGGCACCCTCCAGCTCGTGATCAGCGACGCGGACTTCCTGAACCGCAACGTCCAGTCCCTCGCGGCCAGTTCGCAGGGCCAGCTCGCGGGCCTGGAAGAACTGATTCAGCTCGTGAACCGCGAACGCCACAACGACCGCCTCTACGCCACACTGCTCCAGCCGACGCCGACCGTCCTTGTCGAAGACAAGGAAATGCCCAATGTGCCGGTCTCCGCGATCAACGTGCTCAATCAGCGCCAGAATCCGGGCGGCGCGAGACTGCTCTGGCAATCGACCGCGGGCGAGTGGTCCGTACCGATGCATCAGGTGATTGCCGGCCAGCACATGCTGACGATCACGGTGAAGTGAGTCCCGACTCCAAAGGAGTTTCCGATCGATGACGCGCCGAGCGAACCGGGTGTGCCTGTTTGCGATTCTGATCCTGCTGCCCGCGGCGGCGCGCGGCGAACACACGCGCTTCTGGAAGCAGACGGATTTCGCGCAATTCGAAAAGGGCACCGCGAAGGGCGTCGCGATTCGCAGCGACGGCAAGCTGACCCCGGCTCCGAAGTTCGACTCGTTCTCCGACCCAAACCTCGCCTATCTGTGGGCGCTGCGTCTTGATTCTCACGGCCGCCTCTACGCGGCCGGTGGCTCCGACGCGAAAGTGATTCGCTTCGACGACGCCGGCAAGCCTGCGACCGTCTTCGAATCCTCGGAGCTTGCGGCGCAGGCGATCGCGTTCGACGCGGCGGACAATCTCTACGTCGGCACGTCGCCGGATGGCAAGGTCTACCAGGTCGCGCCCGACGGCACGAAGAAGGTGTTCTTCGAGCCGAAGACAAAATACATCTGGGCGCTGGCCGTCGATGCGAAAGGCGCTCTGTTCATCGCCACGGGCGACACGGGCCAGGTCTTCGTCGTCACGCCCGATGGAAAGGGGAAACTCTTCTATCAAAGCCGCGAGCGGCATGCGCGGTCTCTGGCCTTCGATTCCAAGGGCAATCTGCTGATCGGCACGGAACCCGACGGCCTCGTCCTGCGCGTCGAGATCGCGCGAAAGACGCCGGCCGCCGCTCCGGAGGCGGGCGCCTCGTTCGTCCTCTACGAAACGAACAAGTCGGAGGTCACCTCGCTCGCGCCGGACGGCCAGGGAAACATCTATGCGGCGTCCGTCGGAGAGAAATCCCGAGGCGGTGCGCTCCCGCGTTTTCTGCCGAGCGTGACGCCGCAGCCCAACCCTCCGACGATCACGACTTCGCAGACAAACGTGATCGTGCCGGGCCAGGCGCAGGCGCAGCCGCCGGCCGCTACGGCCCTCTTCCCTTCGGTCGCGACCGGCGGCGGAGCGGAAGTCGTGAAGATCGGACCGGACGGTTCACCCGAAACGCTCTGGACCTCGCGCGAGGACCTCGTCTTCGCACTCGGATTTTCGGCCGGCGGCAAACTCCTGCTCGGCACCGGCAACATGGGAAATCTGATCGAGCTGGAAGGCAGTGACGTCTATTCGAGCGTCGCGAGCACTGCGTCATCCCAAGTGACGAGCCTGGTCGCCCGACCCGACGGGAAAGTGTTCGTCGCGACCGCGAATCCCGGAAAAATCTTCACGCTTGGTCCCGGCTACGAGACGAACGGAACGTTTGAGTCGGACACCTTCGACGCGAAGATCTTCTCGCGGTGGGGCCGGCTCACCTGGTGGGGAGAAAACGGCGCGATGCAGGGTAAGGTCGCGGTGTACGCTCGCTCCGGCAACACGTCGAGCCCGGAAGACAACTGGAGCCCATGGTCCGGCCCTTACAAAGACGCCGCCAGCGCGGCCGTCGAATGTCCGCCCGCTCGCTTCGTGCAGTGGAAAGGGGTCTTCTTGAATGGCAGCGCGGATCAGGTCGGACTTCCGAGCCTTTCCTGGGTCACTCTCGCGTACCTGCCCAAGAACGTGGCGCCGGTGATCGACGACATCGTCATTCAGGATCCGGGAATTCGCGCGGTGGGATTCCCGTCGCAGACGGGCGGCCCGGGAAACGCCGCGCCGGTTCCGCTCCGCAACCCGCGTAGTTCCAGTAGCGGTATTTCGGCGTCGATACTTGGTCCGGAGGCCGCCTCCGGCGCCCGCGCCGAGCTTCCCGCGCAGGGCTTCGCGCAAAAGGGCTATCAGAGCGTCCTCTGGAGCGCGCGCGACGACAACGATGATGATCTCGTCTTCACGATCTACTATCGCGGTGAAGGCGAGCAGAACTGGCGCTTGCTGAAGGACAAGATCACGCAGCGCTACTACTCCTGGGACACCTCCACGATGCCGGACGGCGCCTACTATCTGAAAATCGTCGCTTCCGACTCGCCGTCGAATCCGTCCGGGCAGGCGCTCTGGAACGAACGCACGAGCGAGCGCTGGGAAGTGGCCAACACGCCGCCGCAGATCTCGAACCTGCGCGCCGGGTCCGGCGTGCTGAATACCAAGGCTTCCTTCGATGCTGCCAGCGCCTCCGGCCCGATCGCGCGCGCGCAATACAGCCTCGACGCGGGCGACTGGCAGACCATCTTTCCAACCGGCATGCTCTCCGACGCGCCGAAAGAGAGCTACTTCATGGAGCTTCCCGGGCTTTCCGTAGGCGAGCACACGCTCGCGGTCGAAGTGACCGACAGCTTCGGAAACACCGCCGCGGCGAAGATCACCTTCATCGTCTCGCCGCACAATCAATAGCGTTTGGATCAAGCAGGGGGGCTTCGAACAGGCAGGCCTCGCTCTTTCTGCAGCTCGGTTACAGGATCCTCAGTTTGCCCAGTTCCGCGCTTCGACTAAGGGCTCGAAGCGCTCGACGAACGCGCCGATTCCCATCGTTCCTCTGTTGTCCGCTTGCGCCTCAACGTGGACCACGCGCGCGCTGCATCGCACCTGCTCCGGCGCGCGTCCCGTCAATTCGCGAGGAAGCGTGAAATACATTTCCAGCCTCTCTCCCACGCTCAGCCTTTCGCGCGACCGAAAATAGACCCCGCGCTCGGAAAGGTTGCAGGCCTCGCCTTCGCAGGTCGCGGCGTAGAGAGACGGCTTCACGTGAACCGCGCCGAGGCTGGCCGCGATGTCGTCTCCCGGTCCGCTGTGCCCGTTCGGCACCACTCGAAAACGAAGCGGCACGGCGCATTCCTTCCGGGGCGAGCCTCGTCGCTCGTTGACTCCCATCGTGTCCTCCTGAATGCAGCGGTTGCGGATCCGCTGAAACGTTGCCGGAAGGGGTTTATCGACGATGTCACCCTGCCGGGTGACAGTCAAGATTTCTAATGTTCGCTCGCGGCCTGCCCGGAGCCGGAACAGCCCTACGTGTTGTCCGGCCGCCAATCCGAAGGAGGGAAATCGATCTTCCAGAACTCGGGCGATGGAGATTCGAACTCCAGCGGCACGTGATAGCCCTCGGCCATCGGCCGCGGCGGACGCGCCACCTTGCAGGAAATGCGCTCGCGCGTGCCGAGATGCTCCAGCACCACGTGCGTATCGGCCGGCAGGTTCTGGTTCATCACGACAACCGCGCCGTGCGGGTTGACACTCAGCGTGGCTGCGTCGATCGTGGCCGCCTTGCCCTGCACGGCAACGTGGATATTCGCTCGCACGCGCAGCAGAACTCGCTGCGTGCGCCGCCGCTGGTCTTCGGCCAGACTAGGTTTGATTTGCACCGCCTGTGGCTCGCGCTGCCCCGCGGCGGACGTCGTTGGCGGGTTGGCGCTCGCCGGCTGCTTCTTGGCCCTCGGCACCTGCAGAGTCTGAATTTTCATAGGTCCACACCCCAGAAGTTAAGATCGGCGGAGACGAGCTCCACCCCCAAGTCCCATCCGTCCGGGCGCTGCGCCCCCTTCCACACGACGACGGCGTCCGCCCCCTCTCGCGTCGCAAGATTGGTCAGATGAATGCGCTCTTTCAGATTGATCTCTTTGGGGCTCACCAGCAGGCATCCGTACGTATTCACGACGCGCGTGAAACCGGCCTCGAAGCGCAGCGGTCCGCCGCTTCCGTTCCATTCGATGGTCACAGGCACGCGGGAGTTCATGCGAGGACCGCGCCGCTTGCTCCTCGCTCTCATGTCCTTGGGCAGGTCTTCCCTGAACGGCATCCTCACGAATTCTCCATCCGATTGGCCGAAACCCTGGAGTCAGAACGTGCGCCTGAAGTGTGTAACTGCGTCAATCAGCCCAAGTTCATCCTGGGAGCGCGGGAAGCCGCAGACAATGGTACCGGGAGGCAATCTCTTCGCTGTACCTGTGGACAAGCGAAGTGACAGGAGCAGAATTGGCGAAAGCGGGCGAAAGACGCCGGAAAAACCTAATCCGCGGAGACGGAGCTGTCCGCGAAGCGCGGTTTGGCGATTCCGACGATCCGGCCGAATCTGCGCTCCATCCAGCTTTGGAACGTGTCCATGTACGTGTAGAACACGGGCGTCAGATATAGGGTCACCAGCTGCGAGAAGACCAACCCGCCGACCACCGCCACTCCGAGAGGACGGCGCGAATTCGCTCCCGCGCCCGATCCGACGGCGATCGGCAGCGTGCCCATCAGCGCCGCCATCGTGGTCATCATGATCGGACGGAAGCGCACCAGGCAGCCTTCGTAGACGGCTTGCGCCGCCGTTGTGTGTCCCTGGCGTTCGCGGGCGATGGCGAAATCCACCATCATGATGGCGTTCTTCTTCACGATGCCGATCAGCATGATGACGCCGACGAAGCCGTACAGGTCAAGGCTGTAGCCGAAAATCTGCAGCGTCAGCAGCGCGCCGAACGCTGCGGACGGCAACCCCGAAAGAATCGTCAGCGGATGAATGAAGCTTTCATACAGAATTCCGAGAACGATGTAGATCACGAGAATCGCGACCAGCAGCAGCATGCCGAGACCCGTCAGCGAAGATTGAAAGGCCTGCGCTGTCCCCTGGAACTGCGTCGTGATCGTCTGCGGCAGCAAGCGCGTAAGGTCGTTGATCTGATCCACCGCCTGCCCGATCGCTACGCCGGGCCGGAGATTGAAAGAGATCGTCACCGCCGGCAGCTGGCCCAGATGATTCACCGTCAGTGGCCCGAGGCTCGTAGAAAGGCTGGCCACGGAGTTCAACGGAATCAGATTCCCGGTCGCCGACCGCACGTACAGCATGGAAAGCGCCGCAGGATCTTTCTGGTAGCGGTCCTCGAGCTCTTCGATCACCCAGAACTCGTCGTTCGGCGCGTAGATTGTCGAAACCTGCCGCTGCCCGTAGGCGGTGTAGAGCGCGTCCTCCACCTGTTGGGCGCTCACGCCGAGAGCGGACGCCTTGTCGCGGTCGATCTTCACGTCCACCTGCGGATTGGCGATCTGCAAATCGCTTGTCACGTCCTGAATCGTGTTCAGCCCCTGCATCTTCTGCTGGAATTCCTCAGCCGCGCGATACAGCTCCTCCGTGTCCGGGCTTTGCAGCGTCAGCTGGTACGGGCTTTCCGTGACGTCTCCGCCGATCTGAATCGGCGGCGGATTGCGCAGAAACACCATGATGCCGGGGATTTTCCCGAGCTTCGCGCGCATCTCCTGCATCACTTCGGTGATGTCGGGATGGTGCGCGAAGAGCGGCGTGAGCGCCTTCAGCGCGCTCCCCACGACCGGCGTGTCGCCGTATTTCCGGTCGAGCGCCAGCATCGTCTGGCTCGGCACCTTGGGGCGTTCCGACGGCTGCTTCAGATGGATGAACAGGAAGCCGGAATTGCCTCCGCCGCCCACCAATCCCACGGTGGAGAAGAATCCGTGCGGGTTCGGATCGTCGCGCAGAACCTTATTGATTGCTTCCTGGTGATCCTTCATCGAGTCGAACGAGATTCCCTGGGCGGCCCGCGTGTAGCCTTGCAGCGTGGAGGAATCCACCTCCGGCAGAAAACCCTTTGGAATGGCGCCGAACTGCCAAATCGTCACCAGCAGAATCAGCGCGGAAGCCGCCATCACGAACACGCGATGGCGCAGCGCCCATTGCAACGATATGTCGTATCGCTTCAGCAGCCGGTCGAAAAACCGCTCCAGCGCCATGTACACGCGCCCGTGCCTGATTTCGTGCTGCGGACGCAGGAACCGGCTGCACAGCATCGGCGTCAGCGTCAGCGAAACGAACCCCGAAACGAGCACCGACATGATGATGACAACCGCGAATTCGTGCAGCAGCCGGCCGATGATTCCGCTCATGAAGAACACAGGCAGAAACACCGCGGCCAGCGACAGCGTCATGGAAATGATCGTGAATCCGATTTCGCGCGAGCCCTTCAGCGCGGCGTCCAGCGGGCTTTCGCCCATTTCCATGTGCCGGACGATGTTTTCGAGCATCACAATCGCGTCGTCCACGACGAAACCCACCGACAGCGTCATCGCCATCAGCGACAGGTTGTCTACCGTGTAGTCCAGCAGGTACATCACCGCAAACGTGCCCACCAGCGACATCGGAAGAGCGATGCTCGGGATCACCGTGGCCGAAAGATTCCGCAGGAAAAGGAAGATCACCAGCACGACCATGCAGATCGCCAGAAAAAGCGTGAACTTTACGTCGTTCACGGATTCACGGATCGTGCCCGACCGGTCGTACACCTCGATCAGCTGCACCGACGCCGGCAGGATCGCGCGGAACTGCGGCAGCACCTGCTTGACGCGGTCCACCACCTCCACCGTGTTCGTGCCCGGTTGCCGCTGGACCGCCAGGATGATCGCGTGCTCGTCGTTGTAGCTGTTCGTGGTCTTGTCGTTCTGGATGCCGTCCACCACGTTGCCGAGCTCTGCCAGCCGCACCGGCGATCCGTTCCGGTACGCGACGATCAGCGGGCGGTAGAGCGACGCCCGCATCAATTGCCCGCTTGCCTGCACCGTATAGGCCTTGTGCGAGCCATAGAGCGTCCCGGTCGGCAGATTGACGTTGGCGTTCTGCACGGCCGTCGTGACTTCGTCGATTCCGATCTGCCGCGCGGCCAACGCCTGCGGATCGAGCTGAATCCTCACGGCGTACTTCTGCGACCCGAAGACGTTCACCTGCGCGACGCCGCTCACCATCGATATCTTCTGCGCCAGCATCGTTTCGGCGTACTGATCCACCACCTGCGGCGGGAGCGTGGCTGAAGTGACCGCGAGGTACAGAACGGCCTGGTCCGCCGGGTTTTGCTTTTCGAATACCGGCGGGCTCGGCATGTTCGGAGGCAATTGCCCCTGCACGCGAGAGATCGCCGCCTGCACGTCTTGCGCGGCGGCATCGATATTGCGGCTCAGGTCGAATTGCAGCGTGATATCGCTGTTGCCCAGCCGGCTCGTCGAGGTCATCGAGTCGATTCCGGCAATCGTCGAGAACTGCTTCTCGAGCGGCGTCGCAACCGCGGCCGCCATCGTGTCCGGATTCGCGCCCGGCAGGCTCGCGTTCACATCGATGGTCGGAAAGTCGACCGTCGGCAGGTCGCTCACCGCGAGCGAGCGGTAGGCGATGATCCCGAAGATGAGGATCGCCGCCATCACGAGCGTCGTCATGATCGGGCGGCGAATGAAAAGTTCAGAAACGTGCATGGAAATGCTCTTTAGCTCGGTGGAACCGGATTTGTGACTTGGACGCGCATGTTCGGAATCAGCCGCAGCTGGCCGTCGGTGACGACAGTTTCACCGGGCTGAACTCCGCTCAGGATCACGGAATCGCTTCCCACCGTGCGGCCCACCTTCACGTCGCGCTCCTCGACGCTGGAATCGGACTTCACGACCCAGAGCAGGTCGCCACGCTGTCCCGTTTGCACGGCCTGCGACGGCACTACGGTCGCGTTTTCGTCCTCGGCCAGCCGCAACAGCACCGTGGAGAATTGGCCGGGCCACAGCCGGTGGTCGCCGTTTTCGAATGTCGCCTTCAGCTTGATCGTTCCCGTCGTGTTATCCACCGTGTTGTCGACGAAGGTGAGGTAGCCGATTTCCGGCTGCGTGTCGCCGTAGGGCGTCGCGTCCACGCGCAGGCGCCCCTGCTTCATGAACTTGTCCACGGAGACCAGATATTGTTCCGGAATTGAAAAATCGATGAAGATCGGCGTCACCTGATTGATGACGATCAGCACCGGCACGTCATTCTGCTTCACGATGTTGCCCGGATAGACTTGCAGCGCGCCGGTGCGCCCGCTCGTCGGTGCGTAGATTTTGCAGTAGTCCAGCTGGAGTTCGGCGGATTCGACCGCCGCCTGATCCGCCCGAACCGCGGCTCGCTGCGCCTCGGCGTTCGCTTCCATTTGATCGTACTGCTCTTTGGGAGCGACGCCCGCCTTGTAGAGCTGATCGTATCGCCCGGCCTGCACCTCGTTGAGTTGCAATTGCGCCTTGTCGCGCGCCAGATTGGCCTCCGCCTGCGCCAGCGCCGCCTGGAACGGCCTTGCATCCAGCGTGAAGAGCAGGTCGCCCTTCTGGACGAACTGCCCTTCCTTGATGTGCACCTCGTCCAGGACGGCGTTCACCTGCGCCTTGATCGACACCGTCGAAAAGGCCTCGGCCGACCCGATCGACGTCAGCTCGATCGGCACCGTCTTCTGCACCGCCTTCGCCACAGTCACCGGCACGGTGAAGTTCGGCGCCGTCTGGGCGGTTTTCTCCGTGCAGCCCGCCGCCATTAGGGCGGCCAGAACCCCTGCAGCCATTCCCAGCCTCGTGCCATACCTCTCGATCAGTCTGCCCATCTCTGGTTCTTTCCTGTGTGTGAAGCCTTCAATTCTCCGGTGGGGCCAGAGCGCCGGGGGCGCCGAGGCCCGAAGACACAAACATATATCATACCGCGTCTTCGACCCTCTCGGGTTGCGATTGGCTGCTGACCTGGAGAGTTGCGCACTCAGATTTCTATTCAGCTCGTTAGACGCGGGTGAATGGGTGGAAGTTTCGGACAAAGTCCCGGATTTCAACTCATTGCAGCCTGGTCCAGAAACCATATCACAGCACCCGCAGGCCGGATCCTTCCGGCCGGATACTCGCTTTGAATGCCGTCCGGCTCGGTACGCAAAGCACGCACGATTTCGCGCTTGTCAGCGCCAGCGACCAGGAAAAACGTGTTGCGCGCCTGGTTCAGTACCACCGGCGTGAACGTCAGTCGCCGCGGCGGCTTTGCCGGTGCTTCGACGGCCATCACCCACCGCTGCTTCTCTTCGAGAGCCTCCGAGCCGGGGAACAAGGACGCCGTGTGCCCTTCGATTCCCAAGCCCAGTAACTGCAAGTCGAAAACCGGCGCGCTCGAGCCGAAGAACGTGTGGAGCTCGGCGTCATGGGCCTTCGCGGCCGCCTCGGGCGTAGGAAAGTCGTCAGGTCCCGGCACGGGGTGGACGTTGGCCGCGGGGATCGGCACGCGTGCGATCAGCGCCTCGCGGGTCATTCGATAGTTGCTGAACGGATCGTCCTTCGGCACATAGCGCTCATCTCCCCAGAATAGATGGACGCGATCCCACGGCGTGTGCGCCGCCTGCTGCTCGCGGTCCGCCCAAAGCCGGTACATCTTCTCCGGCGTGCGCCCGCCCGATAACGACACGACGAAGCGGCCGCGCTGTTGCACAGCCGCCGTCATGATATCGATCATTGCATCAAGCGCAACGCGGCTCACCGCGTCGATATCCGGGAAGACTCGCGTGTCCATCTTCATGAGGATTTGTCGCGGTGACCGTCCGCCGCTACTTGGAAGTCTTCACCGCGTGGCCGCCGAATTCGTGGCGCATCATGGCAAGCAGCTTGTTCGCGAAAGGCTGCGGATCCTGCGAGCGGAATCTCGCGTCGAGCGCGCCCGTCAGCGTCGGCAACGGCACGCCCAGCTCGATGCCCTCGATCGCGGTCCAGCGCCCTTCGCCGGAATCGGTCACGAAAGCTTCAATGCCTTCCAGTGACGGATTCTTCGAAAGCGCGTCCACCGTCAAATCGAGCAGCCACGAACGAACCACGCTTCCGAACTGCCAGATCTTGGTGATCTGCAGCAGGTCGAGCCCGAATTCCGTCTTGTGGCGAAAAAGGTCCAGCCCCTCCGCGTACGCCTGCATAATGCCGTATTCGATTCCGTTGTGGACCATTTTCACGTAGTGCCCCGCTCCGCATGGACCCACGCGGCCCCAGCCTTTGTCCGGGCCGGGCGCGAGCGTCTGAAAAATCGGCGCGAGCCGCTTCACCACGTCCGCGTCGCCGCCGATCATCATGCTGTACCCTTCCGTCAGTCCCCAGATTCCGCCGCTCGTCCCACAATCGACGAATCCGATCTTCTTCGCGGCCAGCGCCGCGCCTCGCCGCACCGAGTCCCTGTAGTTGGAGTTTCCGCCGTCGATGATCGCGTCTCCCGGCGCCAGCAGTGGCAGCAGCGCTTCAATCGTCTGGTCCACGGGCGCTCCCGCCGGAACCATCAGCCAGATCGCGCGCGGCGCCTTCAGCTGCCCCACCAGTTTTTCCAGCGAGTCCGCTCCGGCCGCGCCTTTTTCCGCCACGCGCGCCACTGCGCCCGCGTCGCGGTCCAGCCCGACGACGCGATGGCCGCCCTTCAACAGCCGCTCCACCATGAAGCCGCCCATTTTCCCCAATCCGATCATTCCCAATTCCATTGCGGTTCCTCCTCAATCGGTCACGGCCACTGCGATCCGTCCGCCTTCACTCCTAATTTCGACAGATCGTCGCGCAGCTGCGCCACGTTCACGAACTGAATCGTGTGCAGGCCCATTTCGCGCGCGCACTCCAGGTTCAGCCCGCGGTCGTCGATCATCACGCACTCGCCCGGATCGCGCTGCGTGATCTTCAGCACCAGGCTGTAGATGCCGCGGTCGGGCTTGCGCACACCCAGATAGCACGAGCTGAAAAACGCCCCGAAGTATTCGCGCAGGCGAAATGTGCGAATCCGGTGTTCGTTGATCTCGAGCGACTCGTTGTTGAGCGCCGCCATCGTGAAACGCCGCGTCGACGCCAGCTCGCCCAGGAACGCCAGCGGCTCCGGAAGCGCCTGTGATTGCGCGAACATGAACTGCTTGAAATCCTCCACGGTGAACGGCCTGTCGCGGTAGAAAACCGTCCGCTGCAGATACTCGTCGAGGCTCGCCTCGCCGCATTCGAACGCGTTCAGCATCAGCTCGTGCCGGTCCTCGAAGTCGGCGAAGTCGAGATGAAATTTCTCGACGGCGAGCTGGCGCGACCCGCGGTCCCACCCGTTCGTCAGGATCACCCCGCCGTTGTCCCAGAAAAGTGTGCTGACTTCCGCCATGAGCGCCTTTGCCGCGTGTCCGCCTTGGAATTTCCTGCGCGTTCGAAAAACGGCGGCCCCTCATTATCCTCATCCCGCCATCGCCGCAGAAGCGGAATTCTCGCAAGATCGGAAACACCGCAGTATGCTGGATCAAGCATGACTCCGGCATGAACGCGCGCCGTCGGGTCGACACCTTGACGATCTTCACAATCGGACATTCCACCCGGCCGATCGAGGATTTCCTCGCCCTGCTGCACGCGAACGGTGTGACCCAGCTCATCGACATTCGCACCATCCCGAAATCGCGCCGCTATCCGCAGTTCAATTCCGACGCGCTCGCGGCTTCGCTGCGCGAGGCGGACATTCGCTACGTGCACATGAAGGACCTCGGCGGGCTTCGCCACGCGCGCCGGGATTCGGTCAACTTGGGCTGGCGGAACGCCAGCTTCCGTGGCTTTGCCGACTACATGCAAACGGACGAATTCGCGACTGCGCTCGGTCGCGCGATCCATCTTGCCGAAGAATATCCGACTGCGCTGATGTGCGCCGAGGCTGTTCCCTGGCGCTGCCATCGTTCGCTCGTTGCCGACGCGCTCGCCGTCCGCGGCATCCGCGTCCTTGAAATCGTCGGCACCGCCGCGCCGAAGGAACATTCCCTCACTCCCTTCGCCCGCGTGTCCGGAACGCAGATCGCCTATCCTGCGGACCAAGCCTCATTGTTGGGGTAGCGACTCCTGGAGAGAATCTGGCCGTAGAGACGTGCATCTAGTGCGGCGGCGGAGCGTCGGCCTTCACGTCGGATGGCTTTCGCATGATGAACGCCAGCGGAATCAAGCACGCCACCACGACCGCCAGCACCGCCATCACATCCTTGTAAGCCACGGCGGCCGCCTGCTGCTGCACCATCATGTCCAGCTGTCCATACGCGCGATGCGTCGCCTCGACGGTGCCGATGCCCTGGCTGTGAAGCGTGGACGTCATCCCGCCGACCATCTCGCGAAATCTCGGATTGCCGTTGTGCATGTTCGCGGAGAGAAAATTCTGCCGCCGCTGCGCCGCGCGCGTCACCAGCGTGCTCACCACGGCGATTCCGATGCTGCCGCCGATGTTCCGCACGAAATTCATCATGCTGGCCACCTGATTGTTCATCTCGCGCGGCACGCCGGCATAGCAAAGCACATTCGAGGGAATGAAGATGAACGCCAGCCCCGCCACCTGGAGCATTCGCAGGTTCGACGCAGTCCAGAAGTCCATCCCGAGACTTAGGTGCGCGGCCATGTTGTAGAGGCCGATCGCCGTTATGCCGTAGCCGCAGGCCAGCAGAATCCGCGGGTCCAGCTTTCCGGTAAGCGCTCCCGACGTCGGCATCGTCAGCATCATCAGAAATCCGCCCGCCGCCATCGCCTCGCCCGCCACCGCCGCGGGATAGCCCATCAGCGTCTCGAGGAATTCCGGCAACAAAACCGTCGTGCCGTACAAAACGCTCCCCAGCAGAAGCATCGAGAACATGGCCGTAGCCAGGTTGCGCCGCTTCAAAAGCCGCAGCTCGACGATGGGATGCGGATGGTGCCACTCCCACCAGATCCAGACGCACAGCACAACGACGGAGACGATCGTGCCCATCGTGATCCAGTGCGAACCGAACCAGTCGAGCTCCTGCCCTTTGTCCATCACGATTTGCAGCGCGCCCACGCCCAGTGCGACGAGCGACAACCCGACGTAGTCGATCGTGCCTGCGGCCTTCTTGGCCTGAATCTCCTTCAGGTACGGCGGATCTTCGACGATTCGCTGCGTCATCAGCAGTGACACGATGCTGATGGGCACGTTGATGTAGAAAATCCATCGCCAGCTGTAGTTGTCCGTGATCCAGCCGCCGATCGTCGGCCCGATCGCCGGCGCCAGCACCACGGCCATCGCGTAGATCGAAAACGCCATGCCGCGCTGTTCCGGCTTGAACGTATCAGCCAGGATCGACTGCTCGCTCGGCTGCAACCCGCCGCCGCCGATTCCCTGCAAGACGCGGAAGAACACCAGCATGCCGAGCGTCGGCGCCAGCCCGCAGAGAAAGCTGCTGGCTGCGAACAGCGCCACGCAAATCATGTAGTACCGCTTGCGGCCGATCCGCGTCGCGAGCCACGCGCTGATCGGCAGCACGATTCCGTTGGAAACCAGGTAGCTCGTCAGCACCCAGGTCGATTCATTGGCGCTCGCGCCGAACGTCCCCGCGATGTGCGGCATGGCGATATTGGCGATCGAGGTGTCGAGCACCTCCATGAACGTCGCGAGCGTCACCGTAAACGCCACGAGCCACGGGTTGTAGCGCGGGCGCCACGCGCTGTGATCGATCGCGATGGTGGCGGCAGCCATGAAAGAATGTTGTCAGCGAAGCCGAACAGTAATAAGATACATGCATGTATGTATGCTGTAAAGAACGCCGGTGAGGACTGCTGTGAATCGGGCACGCGCTGAGATTCGCGGCGCGCGGATCGCGCGCGCTCCCGTCGCGCCGCTTTCCCGCCAGCAGGCGCGCACGCTCGCCACCCGCCGCCGCTTGCTGGACGCGGCGGAAACGGCCTTCGCTCGCGACGGCTTCGAGGCCGCGCGGCTCGAGGACATCGCCAGCCTGGCCGGTTACACGCGCGGCGCCTTTTACGCGAACTTCCGCGGCAAGGAAGACATTTTCTTGGCCCTGCTGGAGGATTGGGTCGCCGAGCGCATCGGCGATGTGAACGCGCTGCTGGCGAAAGAAAATAGTCCGTCGAAGCGGCTGCGGGCCCTGCGCGCGCACTACGCGCACCTCGTCAAAGACCGACGGTTCGCCCTGCTCGGGCTCGAATTCAAGCTTTACGCCATCCGCCACCCGGAGGCGCACGCGCGCCTGCGCGCGCGGCAGCGCAAGATCCGCGCGTCGGTGGGCGAAATGCTCCGCCGCGTCGCGGGCACGATGGGCCGCGAACTCCCGATTTCAAGCACCGGCGCCGCCACCGCTCTCGGCGCCCTCGCCAATTCCCTGCTGCTCGAAAATCTCGTCGACAGCGCCACCATCAGCGACGCCGATATCCGCTACGTGCTGGGCGTTTTCTTCGACGCCATCCTCGGCACGAAAGCGGCGAAGTAGCTCCTCGCAGTCGCGCTCGCTTCGGCGGCGGGTGCTCGTGCGAATTCCACTTTTGTGGCAGAGTAGATGCCGATGTCCGCTCCCGGGAATCCTCCGCTTGGCCGCGTCGCGTTCACGTATCCCGCCTTCGTGCTCTATCAGACCGCGCGATTTTTCATCGTGCTGGCCACGGAAATGCAGGCGGTGGCGATCGGGTGGCAGGTATACGAAATCACGCGGCGCCCGCTCGATCTCGGCCTGATCGGGCTCGCGCAATTCCTGCCCGGCATGGCGCTTTTCCTCGTTTCCGGATACACCGCCGATCGCTTCGACCGGAGACGCGTTTTGACGGCCGGCTACGCCGGGTTCGCTGTTTGCTCGGCGCTGCTCCTCACGATCACGCTGCGCGGAGCGTCTTCGGTCTATCCCATCTACGGGGTGACCGTGCTGGTCGGCATCGTTCGGGCGTTCAACGCTCCCGCGAGCCGCGCGATTCTTCCCGCGATCGTTCCCGATGAGCACTTTCACAGCGCGTTCGCCTGGGGCGCGACGATCTTTCAGACCGCCACGATTCTTGGCCCTGCCGTCGGCGGCGTGATTTATGCCGCTTTTCGCGGGCCCGCGCCCGTCTACGCGGCGGCGATGACGACGGCTGCGCTCGCGGCCTTCTCCATGCTTGGCGTGAAGCTGCGGACCAAGCTGCGTCCGCGCGGCGCCGGCAGTTGGCAGGCGATGCTCGCGGGATTGCGCTACGTGTGGCGCGAGAAACTCGTGCTCGGATCGATTTCGCTCGACCTTTTCGCCGTGCTGCTGGGCGGGGCGGTCGCGCTGCTGCCGGTGTATGCGCGCGAAATCCTGAAGACGGGCCCGTGGGGCCTTGGCCTGTTGCGCTGCGCTCCCGGCATCGGCGCGGCGGCGATGGCGCTGCTTCTGGCCCACCGTCCGCTGCGGTCGAAATTCGGCGCGAAGATGCTGTGGTGCGTCGCCGGCTTCGGGGTGTTCACGATTCTCTTCGGCCTTTCGCACAATCTGGTGCTCTCGATGATCGCGCTCGTTCTGGTCGGCGCCGCGGACATGGTGAGCGTCGTCGTGCGCGGCATCTTGATTCAGCTGGCGACGCCGGATGAGATGCGCGGCCGCGTCAACGCGGTGGACATGATTTTCATCGGCGCGTCGAACGAGATCGGCCAGTTCGAATCCGGCGTGGCCGCGGCGTGGCTGGGCGCCGTGCCTGCCGTCGTGCTCGGCGGCCTGGGCGCGATCGTTGTTACCGCGCTGTGGGCGTGGATGTTCCCGGAGTTGCGTAACGCCGACCGGCTGACATCCACCGAAGGCCAGGTGACTGTTCCGGCGCGCGAGGAAGACCGGCGCGCCGAAGTAGCGTCCTAGCGATCCGGCGCCTACGCGCTGGCCTTTTTCTCCGGCGGAGGCGCGACCGAACCTTCGTACAGATAGCCGCGCCGCCATTCCTTCACCGTCGTGCCGCCGCTGAGGCGCGACTGGATGCCCGGCAGATAAAAGTTGTAAGGATGCACGGGTTCCGGCGCCCCGACTGCGGTGAGCCGCTGACGCAGCTCAGCGGGAATCGTCAAGTCAAGCGAATCGAGATTCTCGGCCAGCTGCGCGGTCTTCGTCGCACCGAGGATCACGGACGTGACTCCGGGCTGGGTGACAAGCCAGTTGAGCGCCACCTGCGCGGGCGTCCTCCCGATTTTCCTGGCGACGTCAATCAGCGCGTCGTGCACGCGCCAGTTGTGCTCGGTGAACTTATTGAAGATCGGATTCGGCATGGTGAGCCGCCCCTCGCCGCTGCCGCCGGTCGCTTCGCGCTTGTACTTTCCGGTCAGCAGGCCGCCGGCCAGCGGGCTCCAGGGGCAGAGGCCGATTCCCAGCTCCTGCGCGGCGGGAATGTGCTCGCGCTCGATATTGCGCTCGGAAAGCGAATATTCGAGTTGGAGCGTGGCGCAGCGCTCGAGGCCGTCTTTTTCGGCGATGGTTTGGGCGCGCGTGAAATACCACGCCGGGATGTCCGACAAGCCGTAGTAGCGGATCTTTCCTTCGCGGACGAGATCCGAGAGCGTCGAGACGACTTCTTCGACGGGTGTGATCATGTCCCATGAGTGCAAATAATAGAGATCGACGTAGTCCATGTTGAGGCGGCGGAGCGAGGCTTCGAGCGACATGTAGATGTTCTTGCGTCCGTTGCCGCCGGCATTGGGATTGCCCGGCTGCGTGCCAAACGTGTACTTCGTCGCGATGACGGCCTGGTCGCGAAGCTTGCGCTCGGCGATGAATTTGCCGACGATCTGCTCGCTCTGTCCCATCTGGTAGCCGTTCGCGGTGTCGACGAAGTTGCCGCCCTGGTTGAAATAGAGGTCGAGCATTTCGAAGGAGAGCTTTTCCTCGGCGCCCCATCCCCAGCCGGTGCCGAAGCCCATTGCTCCCAGGCAAAGCGGACTGACGCGCAGCCCAGTGCGCCCCAGCGTGATGTACTCGTTCAGCTTCATATGATTCCTCCCGTGACGTTATGCGATGCGGCCGGCGAGCCCCACGACTCGCGAAAATTGGCGATTAGGAATGACCTCGACCGCGTGTTTTGAATGACTTAGGCTGGCTTCTAATAACTGGAATTGG
The DNA here is from genome assembly GCA_035500255.1 of Verrucomicrobiia bacterium. Classification (GTDB taxonomy): domain Bacteria; phylum Acidobacteriota; class Terriglobia; order Acidiferrales; family UBA7541; genus Palsa-295. The sequence goes on from DATJXJ010000044.1 coordinate 68,834, forward strand.
CGATTAGAAATTGGAAGACTGGAGGGCGTCATGATTTCTTCTTCGGGACCTTGGCACCGCGCTTGCGCGCCTCCGAAAGACCGATCGCGATGGCCTGTGCGCGGCTGGTCACTTTGCCGCCCTTGCCGGAGCGAAGTTTGCCGGCCTTCTCCAAGCGCAGCGCTCGCGCCACGCTCTTGCCCGCGGCTTTGCCGTATTTGCGCATCGTAGTTCTCCCGTTCGTGAAGCGTCGCACAGCCATAGTTTGATTCGCGGCAGCGCTCGGTCGATATTTTGCACGGCGCAGGAATATCCCTCGGCTCCCGATGGTCGCTCGGGACGCCGATCCTGATCGGATCGTCGCTCCACGTGCTCTTCACGCGCCCATCTTAGGGGCGCGACGCGAGGAGCGCAAGCACGCCATTCTGTGGACCGAGGCATCACCCCGCTAAAGACCTCGTGCCCACAAGAGCGCCGACGAAGGGAGATTCCCCGAAGATGCGGCCGGGACGCAAACGGCGCGCTTCGGCTCCGCGGCCGGACGCCCCGCAGGAGCGGGACGAGAATTCCCGTCCGATCGCTGCGCTGGGGATGACGATTGCGGTTACTTTGGAGCGGTGAAGAGGACGGCGTCGGAGTCTTCGGAGCCGTGGACGATGGCGAGGAGCTTGCCATCGGGCGAATACGCGGCGTGGAAAATCGCGCCGGACGAGAAGTGAGTCAACTGCCGTTCGGTGCCTTCGCCGACGGCGGGGATCGCCCAGAGATTCGACGCGCCAGTGCGAACGTCGAACGCGGCCACGGCGGCGTTTCCCGGCATCCATACGCCGGCCGGATGTGCCGAGTCGATCGTCGGCTCGATCATCTTTTGTCCCTGGATCGCACCGGTATCGGGCGACGCAATCTTCAACACGGGAGTGCCGTCGGCAAGCGCGGTGAGAAGAAGGAGCAGGTGGCCATCGAGGCTGAGCACGGGATGGCCGAGCGCGGGCTCGTCCGAAACGCGAATGGGGTCTCCTCCGGACAAATCAGCCTTGAAAATGTAGGCCGGGCTTCCCGCCGTCTGACCCACGTAGAAAACGGAATCGGAATCCGCCGCGCAAGCCGGCCAGAATTCTCCGGCCTGATTCGTAACCTTCGCCACGGAGCCACTCTGCAAATCCAGCTTCCAGATGTGACTCACGCCGTCGAAATCGCTGTCGTACACGATGGTCCTGCCCTGATCGCACACAGCCGGATGAGCGTGATAGTGGCCGTCGAAAGTCAGCTGGCGCGAATTTGAGCCATCGGCGTCGGCGATGAAGAGGTCCCAGTTCTGCGAGTGGTTGCCCGTATAGACGATGTGATGGTCCGGCGTGAAGGCGACGCCTTCCATTCCGTCGAGCCGCGCGGAGGTAATTTGCCGTGCGTTGTCGGGGGCGTCGGCAGGGCCGACCAGGACGCTCGTGGCGACGGTCTCCTGCACGCTGGCGATCGTCGTCCCGCCCGCGGAGACGGCCACGGAGGAATAGTTGCTGAGATCGTTGGAGACTTTGCGAACCGCGCCCGATGCATAGCTCACAACCCAAAGCTGGGAGGAGGTGCCGGTCTTCTCCGCGGCGACAAGCAGCAATCCGCTGCCGTCCGGGAGGCAGGCGAAATCGTTGATGGAGCGCCAGCGGCGCATCGGCATGGGTTTTTCCGCGCCGGTGGCGACATCCACTTCATCCAGGCCGACAACGCCGCCGGAATTCGCAGGGTCGCTGGTACTCACGATGATGCGCTTGCCGTCCGGCGCCCAGCGAACAGTGTTGTAATCGCCATACGCCGAATTCGACGGCTTGCCGGCAATCTTGCGCGCAGCGGTCCCGTCCGCATTCGCGATCATCAACTGGACTTCGGTTTCGTCGGAATTATCGGTTGAATAGGCGAGTTGTTTGCCGTCCGGCGAAAACGACAGGCCCGCGTCGGCGTGGTCGATGAAGCGCCGCGGAGCGCCGCCGAGAGCCGGAATTTGGAAGCCGGCGCTGTGGCCCCCTGCGGCGGGTTGCGCGATGTAATCAATGAAATTCCCATCCGGCGTGAAATTGGCATCAAGAATCTGGTCCGTGGCAGGAGGGATCAGCTGGACCATGCTCGGCACCGCGATCTGCCGCACCCAAAGGCTGAACTTTCCGTTGCGCCGGGAGACGTAGGCCAGCCACTTGCCGTCGGGAGAGATGCGCGTCAAAGTGACGTCGCCGGTCGAGGTGAGACTCTTGATCGAAAGGTCTTCGAAACCGTTTGCGGCGAGGCCGGACCGGAAGTAACCCTTCCAGTAGAGCAAGCCCGCGACGATCACGAGCACAGCCGCGAAAATAACGGCCGGGACCAGGAATTTTCGCCCGCCGGAAACGGCCGCGGGCATGACGGCAGTCGTGCCGCTCGGCGCGGGCGTGACGACGGCCGAACGGCCCGAGCCTGTCGCCGGAGCGATTGGCGAGCCGGAGGCGGCCGATACTTCCGAACTGGCGGCGACGCGCGCAGACGTCGTGTCGCGCTTCAGGCGCTCGAGATCGGCGCGCATTTCGGCGGCGCTCTGGCAGCGCAGGCGCGGATCTTTTTCGAGCGCTTTGTTGATCAGCTCTTCGAGCTTCTGCGGCAATTCAGGATTCAGGCGGATCGGCGGAACGGGCGCGCGGTTGAGTATCGCGTCGAAGACCACCGCGGAAGTTTCGCCGCGGAAAGGCAGAGAGCCCGTGGCCATCTGATAGAGAACGACGCCGACGGAGAAGAGATCGCTGCGCGCATCGAGTTCCTGGCCGCGCGCCTGCTCGGGAGACATGTAGGCAACGGTGCCCAGCGCCGTGCCGGGGCTGGTGAGCAGATCGACCGTGACGTCCGACATGCGCGTGGTGGCGCCGGCCGTGCGGCTGGGGCTATTCACATTGGTGAGCTTGGCGAGGCCGAAATCGAGAATGACGGCGCTGCCGCGCCTGGTGATGAAGATATTCGCGGGCTTGATGTCGCGATGGATGATGCCGCGGGAGTGCGCGGCGTCGAGCGCGTCGGTGATCTGGATTCCCTGCTCGAGCAAATCCGCGAGCGGCAAAGAGCGGCCGCCGATCAGATGATCGAGCGTCTGGCCCTCCAGATACTGCATGGCGATGAACGGGCGGCCTTCGTGCTCGCCGATCTCGTAGATCGTGCAGATGTTAGGATGGTCGAGCGCGGAGGCGGTTTGAGCTTCCCGTTCGAACCGCTCGAGGGCGACGCGGTCGCGGGCGATGTCGTCGGGAAGGAACTTCAGGGCAACGAAGCGGCGAAGCTTGAGGTCCTCGGCCTTGTAGACGACGCCCATGCCGCCGCTGCCGAGTTTTTCGATGACGCGGTAGTGCGATACCGTCTCGCCAATCAAATGAAGGCTCCGCCTTGGGTCACGATGTTAGGGGCGCATGAAGGGAGAGTCAACCTCGGAGAAAGCGCGCTATTTGCGGCGGCGAGCGGCGCGACGAGGCGTTCGGTTGCGGGACCTGCGCCGCGGAGTCGTTCGCTTTCGTGGCGCGCTCAATCGGGACTGCGTTTTCTTGGGGAGCTTGGCGAAGATCAAAGAGTGGGCGGCTGACAGCAGGTTTTGGAGTTCGGCGCGAGGGAGCGCGGCCTCTGTTTCGAGCGCGACCCACTGTGCGCGAGCCAGGTACGGCGCGGGGACGATGCCGGGGCGCTCGGTGAGGTTCGCAAAGTCGCCCGGCGAACATTTGAAGGAGAGCCAAGTCTCGCCCGGCTCGAGCGAGGCGACCGCGTACATTTTCCCGCCGACTTTGAAGACGAGGGCGTCCTCCCACTGGATTTGCTCGGTTGTATGCGCGAGCGAGAGGCAATGATGGCGGAGCCAGTCGATATCCATACGGAGAGAGTAGCGCGAGGGCGCGCCCTCGTCGAGCGCGGGGCGCACCTTAATCGCTCTCGGACTGGCTGGAGCGGAGTTTCCAGATGATCTGGCGAAACATGCCGAGCCAGATGACGGCATCGCGCGCGGGAAGATGCAGCCGGCGGACGAGGCGGCGAATGCGCTGCTCAGAGTCCGCGACGCGGCGCAAATCGAGAAAGCCGCTGGCCTGCAGCGCGTCGATCAACATGGCGGTGATGCGCTCGGTCTCGCCCGCCGAAGCAAGCGGCGTCTTCTCCGCCGCGAGCGGAACTCTCACGTTGCGAATCAGCTCGTAGAGGCAGACAGCGACGGCCTGGCCGAGATTCATGGAAATATTTTCGTCGTGCGCCGGAATGCGAAGCAGCCAGTGGCAGTGGCTCAGGTCGTCGTTTGTGAGACCGCGCTTTTCGGAGCCAAATAGCAGCGCGACATTCGCCGAACGCAGTTTCTTTCGGATGACACCGGCGGCGGCTTCGGAGCGGCGGACGTTGTGATGGAGATGGCGGGTGCGGATCGCCGAGGTGCCGATTACGAGAGCGCAGTCGGCGACGGCGCCGGCGACAGACGTGAATTGCTCGGCGTGCTTGAGCACAGACGAGGCGCCAACGGCCGAGCGCGCCTCCCGAAACGCGGGCGCGTACGGCTTCACGACGCGGAGACGGCGGAATCCGAAATTGCTCATCGCGCGAGCCGCGGCGCCGATGTTGAGCGGGTTACGCGTCTCGACGAGCACGACGCGCAGGCGGTCGGATTCGGCGGGAGTCAGCAAGGGCGAACATTGTAAATCACCCGCGCCGCCCGCGGACAAGAACGTGTTTGCCGCCGCGCAGGCATCTTGACGCGCGTCGCAGGAACGTGAAAACATGCGCGAATCCACGACAGGAGCAGAACAATGGCGACGCAACTGGCACCAACCTACGCGGATTTGGCGCTTTTCATCGGCGGCGAGTGGCTCTCCGCCGAGGGAAGAAAAACTTCGCCGGTGATCAATCCGGCGACCGAAGAAGTGATCGGGCAAGTGCCGCACGCCTCGAAAGCGGACCTGGACCGCGCGCTCGCGGCGGCGCAGCAGGGCTTCAAGACGTGGCGCGCGATTTTCCCCGATGAGCGCGGAAGAATCCTGAAGCGCGCGGCGGAATTGCTGCGCGAACGCAAAGAGGAAATCGCGCGCATCGCGACGACCGAGTCGGGCAAGGTGATTCACGAGACCCGGATCGAAGTGATGATGTCCGCGAATATTTTCGAGTGGTACGCGGAAGAAGGGCGGCGTGCGTACGGACGCGTGCTCCCGCAACGGGCGCCGGGAACGCGCATGACAGTGGTGAAGGAACCCGTGGGGCCTGTGGCGGCGTTTGCGCCGTGGAATTTTCCGCTCGGCAACCCGGCGCGCAAGATCGGCGCGGCGCTGGGTGCGGGATGCTCGGTGATTTTGAAGCCTGCGGAGGAGGCGCCGGCGTCGGGGCTCGCCGTGGCGAAATGCCTTGCCGATGCGGGGCTGCCGGCGAACGTCCTGGCGCTGGTCTACGGCGTGCCGTCGGAAATTTCGACGCACCTACTGGCGTCGCCCGTGATTCGCGCGATTTCGTTCACCGGGTCGATTCCGGTGGGCAAGCACTTGATGAAGCTTGCGGCGGACGGCATGAAGCGCACGACGATGGAGCTGGGCGGGCATGCGCCGGTGCTGGTGTTCGACGATGTGGACGTCGAGAAGGTGCTCGATGCGTCGGCGACGGCGAAATACCGCAATGCGGGGCAGGTGTGCGTTTCGCCGACGCGATACTACGTGCATGAGAAAATCTACAGCCGCTTCGCGCAGGGATTTGCGGAGCGCGCGAAGAGCTGGCCGGTCGGGAACGGGCTGGAGGAAAAGAACAAGATGGGACCGCTGGTGCACGCGCGGCGGCTGGCGGCGATCGAAGGGTTCATCGAGGACGCGAAACAACACGGCGCGAAGGTGCAGGCAGGCGGCGCGCGGCTGAAGAGTCCCGGATACTTCTACGCGCCGACCGTGCTTTCCGACGTGCCGAACACGGCGTGCATCATGAACGAGGAGCCGTTTGGGCCGATCGCGGTGATCAATCCGTTTTCGGATTTCGACAGGGTGATGGAGCAGGCGAACCGGCTGCCGTACGGGCTTGCCGCGTTTGCGTTCACCAATTCGCAGCGAACGGTCAAGCTGCTGGGCGAACAACTCGAAGCGGGAATGATTGGCCTCAACACGTATCAGATTTCGATTCCGGAGTCGCCCTTTGGCGGCGTGAAGGAAAGCGGACACGGCTCAGAGGAAGGCATCGAAGGGCTTGACGCGTGCCTGCAGACGAAATTCATCAGCGAGGCGTAAGAGAGATTCTTCGCCTGCGTGCGCCGGCTGTCTTCGCACGGGACGCGAAGACAGCAAGAACGAGAACCGGCGCACTCCGCTCAGAATGACGCTGCGATAGGCCGAGGCGATACAAGATGACCTCCGAAGGCAGAGTGCTGGCGCTGGAGAAGCGCGTCGATGAGCTGGCGGAGCGGCTCGGACGCGCGGAAGACGAGCTCGCGATCCGGAGGCTACAGCACGCCTACGGCTATTTCATGGACAAGTGCAAGTACGAAGAAGTGGTCGAGCTTTTCTCCGATCGCGGCGAGACGTATTTTCTGGGCGGCGTCTTCAAGGGGCGCGCGGGAGTGCGCCGGCTTTACTGCGGGCGGCTCGGACAAAGATTCGCGGACGGGAAAAATGGGCCGAGGCGCGGGCTGCTGCTCGATCATCTGCTGCTGCAAGACGTGATCACGATCGCGCCGGATCGCCTTTCCGCCAAGGCGCGGTATCGCTGCTTCATGCAGGGTGGAAGCCACGAGAGCGTGCCCGAAATCTTTCCGGCGTTTTGGGAAGCGGGCGTGTACGAGAACACATATTTGAAGGAAGACGGCGTGTGGAAGATCGGCGTGCTGAACTACAACGTGTTTTTCTACGCGCCCTACGAGAAAGGCTGGGGCCACACCGAGCCGGGCTACGCGGTGCCCGCATTTTCGAAGACATATCCGGAAGATCCCAACGGTCCCGACGAGTTGACCACGCGACGCGCGAGCTTCTGGCCGGAGAACGAAGTGGTGCCGTTCCACTACCTGCATCCCGTCACAGGAAAACCGATTCCGTGAAAAAGGCTGAGCGAGAAAACCTCGCCGGGCGGAATGCGATTGTGACCGGCGGAGGGCGAGGTTTCGGCCGGGCGATTGCGCGCGGGCTGGCCGCCGCGGGCGCTGCCGTCACGGTGACGGCGCGGTCCAAGAATCAGCTGGATGCGGTTGCGGCGGAGATCGAAGCGGCAGGCGGGAGAGCGCTCGCTATCGCGGGCGACGTGACGAAACGCGAAGACGTGGCGCGGGTCGCCGAAGCAGCCGAGAAGAAATTCGGCCCGACCACGGTGCTGGTCAACAACGCGGGCGTGACCGGACCGTTCGGTCCGGTGTGGGTGAACGATCCCGAGGAGTGGTGGGACGCGCAGGCCGTGATCGTGCGCGGCACGCTGCTCTTCATGCGGACCGTATTGCCGGGAATGGTGGCGCGCCGCAAGGGCGCCGTGATCAACGTCTCGGCGCTGGGCGGGCAGTGGTTCGCGCCGAAACTGACAGCGTATGCCGTGGCGAAATCGAGCCAAATACGATTGTCGGAGCACGCCGCGGCGGAGGCGAAAGAGTACGGCGTGAGCGTTTTTTCGATCGAGCCCGGCACGGTCTACACGGACATCACTGAGCACACGATCACTTCGCCGGACGCGCAGCACTGGCTGCCGCAGATGGTGGACTATCTGAAAAACACGATCAAGGCGCAGGACCCCGCGCCGGGCCTCGCGCGCTGCGCGGAGATGTGCGTGCAACTGGCATCCGGCCGCTACGCTGCGCTCACCGGGAGTTTCCTACTGCCGAGCGACGATTTCGACAAATTGCTGCTCGAACCCCAGCACGAGTGGGGTTCCGCTCTCATCCCCCGCCAACCGCAGCGGGCCCGCTGAATTCTCCGGCCGTTATTTCGCAGACTGCGAAGCCAGACGCCAGTCGAGACTGGCGGGCCGGCCGCGTTCGAATTTACCGCTGGCCACGAGCGAACCGTCTCGAATCGCGCCGGTCATGTTGATCGTGGCGACGCGCGTTCCGTCCTGGTCCTCGCTGTGCATCGCAATGGTCGCATCGCCCGAAGGCTGGATGTCGCCTTCGACGTGCATGACGACGCCCCGTCCGCCCGGCATGTCCCATTGGCCGGTGAGTTTGCCGCCGAGCACGGTGCCCGCAGCGTCGTAGCAATGTCTGGGAAGCTTGGGGGTTCCGCCGTAGCAAACCTGACCGGAGTAGACGCCGTCGAGGCTGGCGACCGTCGCGCTCGCGTGCGGCCGTTTGGCAGGAGCGGAAGCCGCCGCAGTCACTTCCGATTTGGCGACGGGTTTCGCATCGCCGGCCGCGGCCGGCGGAGCGACGGCATTGCCCGGCTGAGACTGCGAGGCCGGTGCTTTTTCGGCGGTCGAGTTCCCCGCCGCAGGCGGTGTTGCGGCTGAAGGTGCGGGCGCCGGCGGAGCGGCAGCAGTCGCCGCGGGAGCAGGTTCGCCCCGGCCGCGCTGGTGAATCGCATATGCCGCGTAGCCGATGCCTGCGACGACCACGAGGGCCACGATCACCCAAATCGCAGGGTTTTGCCGTGCGCTCGCCGCCTTGGGGCTTGGAAGCGGCGCACCGCCTTCGGCCTCGACGATCGAAAATGTTCGCACGGGCTGCGGGATGTTCTTGTAGCTCCTCTCGCCCATCGAATGGAATGAGAGGGAGAGCTTGTTGCGAATCTGGTCGTGGACGCTGCCGGAAATGCAGATGCCGCCGGGTTCGGCGGCGGTTTGCAGGCGGGCGGCAAGGTTGACGCCGTCGCCCAGAAGATCCTGTCCCTGAATCATCACGTCGCCGATATTGATGCCGATGCGGAAGCGGACCTGGCGAGTGGGCGGCAGCTGTTCGTTGCGCGTGCGCAGCGCGGATTGGACGTCGGTGGCGCAGCGAACCGCCTCCACCGGGCTTGCGAACTCCGCCAGAATGGCGTCGCCTGCGGTGTTGAAGACGCGGCCATGGTGCGTCATCACGAGCGACTCGAAGATTTTCTTGTGACCCCGAAACGTGCGCAGGGTCTGTTCTTCGTCCTCGTTCATCAAGCGGCTGAATTCGGCGACATCTGCCGATAGAATCGTGGCCAGCTTGCGTTCAATGATTTGCGAACCAGATTGCGCGCCTGGGGGCGGACCGGGCAAATCGGGACCATCGGGCATCTGGATGACTCCAAGGATTGAGTTGCTGCGTATGGTAGCATCCGCGCGCCCGTCGCGGAACGGCCGGAAGGATCAGAATCGCTCGGCGGAATATCAGTAGGTCAGCGACCAGCTCACCAGGGTCATCGTCATCACGAGCAACAGCAGACCGACACTGACCACGCTCAGGGCCTTGCCGTGGCCCAGCAGGTAGTCGCGCGATTCGGCGTTCATGCAGACGAGCACCAGAACCAGAAGCACTCCAGCCCATGCCAGAAGCGACAGCCCGCCCGGGAATCTTCCAATGACCGACAGGAATTGCTGCGGCGGCTGACCGGCCGGCACCCACCAGGGCAGCATGGGCGCCAGTCCGGCCGCCAGCGAAAAGGTGAGCAGTTTTCGCGTGAACCAGCCCTTCACCTTCGGCTTCGCGGCCTTCCAAACGAGAAAATCCCAGGCGAGCAGCGCGAGGCCGATCAGCGCCCAGCCGTAGAGCGCAAACTTGTGGTCAAACCACAGCCACGCCCGGAAGACGACGCGGGGGTGGGGCCCCGAGACGAGCCGCGGAAGCAGAATAAGCGCCACGATCGCGTTGGACAGGATCGCGATCAGCAGAGTCGCCAGACTCATCAACTGAAACCAGTGCCGCGTCGCCGTCACCTTGCAACGGCTGCACACGGACTGCTTGGGCAGGAAACTTTGGCCGCAACGCTCGCAGAACACGGTTTGCCTCCCACGGACGGAAATGGGCGCATCGTGCCCGGTCAGGCTAGCTCAAATGATCTTCAAATGACTACTGGTCTGAAGGTCAGCGAAAGAGAACGCGAGTCCCACCCGTCCTCGCGGGCTAGTCCGGCGAATCGGAGCGGACACGTTGACAGCGTGATCGCCGTGGTGATACGACTGCCCTATCAGGGGGGCCATCCGCAAGCGGGCGACCTCACGCAGCCTTCGTTTCATACATAGGGAGTGAAGCCATGACAACCAAGTTCCCGGATTCGTTTGATTATCAGGGCATGAACGCGCCGATGCGCACCGAGTGCGACATTTACGACCTGATCGTCGAAGGAAACATGCCGAAGGAAATCGACGGCACGTGGTACCGCACAATTCCCGATCCGCAGTATCCGCCGATGCTGGGCCACGACACGTACCTGAGCGGCGACGGAATGATCAGCGCGTTCAAGTTCGAAAACGGCCACGTCGATTTCAAGATGAAGTACATCATGACCGATCGCCTGAAGGCCGAGCGCAAGGCGCGGCGCGGACTTTTCGGTCTTTACCGGAATCCGTACACGGACGATCCGAGCGTGAAGGGCATCAACCGCTGCGTGAACAACACGACGCCGATCTACCACGGCGGCAAGCTGCTCGCGCTGAAAGAGGACGGACTGGCGGTAGAGCTTCATCGCGAGACGCTGGACACGATCGGCGTCTTCAACTATCGCGGGAAGCTGAAGAGCCAGACGATGACCGCGCACACGCGGCTCGATGAAGACACGCAGGACCTGCACTTCTTCGGCTATGAAGCAAGCGGGATGGCGACGCGAGACGTTTCCTATTGCGTGGCGAACAAGCAGGGGGAACTGGTCAAGGAAGAGTGGTTCCAGGTTCCCTATGTTTCGCTGATGCACGATTTCGCGGTGTCGAAGGAGCACGTGATCTTCCCGGTGTTTCCCACGACGGCGAATCTCGACCGCATCAAGGCGGGCGGCGTTCACTGGGTGTGCGAGCCGAATCTCGACGCCTACGTCGGCATCATGCCGCGGGACGGCAGCGTGAAGGACATGCACTGGTTCAAGCACTCCGCGTGCTCGGCGTTTCACTTCATGAACGCGTACACCGAGGGCAAGTACGTCCACCTGGATTTCGGCATCGGGAAATACGCGCCGTTCCCGTTCATTCTGGAGGCGTCGCACATTCATCCGAAGCCGGAGGATTTCGCGTTCGGCCGCGTGGTGCGCTGGACGTTCGACATGTCGAAGCCGGGCGACAAGTTCGAGGAGTACAAGATCGCGCCTTCCGGCGATTTTCCGCGCATCGCAAACAAGGATCACATGAAGGACTACTCGATCGGCTACTACGAGCGGTTCGATCCCGAAGCCGGCGCGCCGTTGACCGCCGGTCCCGTGGGCCCGGGCTTCAACACGCTCAGCCGGCTCGAAGTGAAGAGCGGCAAGCTGAAATCGTGGCACTCCAACCGGCCCGTGACGATCCAGGAAGAAGTCCATATTCCGTCGAAGACGCCGGGGCACGAGGGCTACCTCGCGCTGGTGGCAGACCTGCATGATACGCAGCTTTCGGACTTGCTCGTTTTCGAGGCCGAACACCCCGACAAGGGGCCGATCGCCACGGCGCACTTGCCGCTGCGGCTGCGCAACCAGGTGCACGGCAACTGGGTACCGGCGGAAGAGTTGCAGTAAATCGGATCGCGGCACCGGACGCGTGCCCGCGCGGCGGGGGCGATGGCGCGACAATCGGGTTTCTATGGCTGGAAGCTGCTCGCAGTCTTCTGGACCATTCTGTTCGCCAACTTCGCGTTCCCGCTGTACGGCGCGAGCGTGGTCAACACCTACATGGCGGAGGCGCTTCACTGGGATCGCACCCAGCTGGGGACCGCCGCCGCCATCTACCAACTGATGATCGGCGTGCCCGCGCCTCTGGTCGCCGTTCTGATCTCCAAAAGAGGCGTCCGATTCACGGCGGCGATTGGATGCTGGGTCGTCGTGGCCGGGGCGCTGCTGATGTCGTCCGTCGTTCACACGAGCTTGCAGGTCGATCTCGTCTACGGCCTGATGATCGGATTGGGCGCGATGACAGGAGGAGTGCTCGTCTCGCAGACCGGCATCAATCGCTGGTTCGCCAGGTACAAAGGCCTCGCCATCACGCTGGTGCATACGGGAGGAACCTTCGGCGGCTTCGTCGCGGCGCGAGCGCTTGACAAGGTGATTCGCGCGTCAAACGGCAACTGGCGCGCGGGCTGGTGGATGATGGCGGGACTCAGCACGATCTGCGCAGTCGTTTCGATGCTGTTCGTGCGCGAGCGGCCAAGCGACGTCGGCCAATTCCCGGATGGCATCGCTCCAGCCGAGGTCACGGGCAGTTCCGCGGCAGAGCCGGCGCAAGCAAATGCGCGCGCCGAAGGCGTGTACAAGACGTCCGAGGACTGGACGTTTGGCGCGGCGCTTCGAACACCGGCGATCTGGATGATCCTCGTCTCACTTCTCGGCTTCAGCGCGGGGTATCCGCTCTATCTTGCGCACGGCAACGCGCATTTGCGCGATCTGGGCTACGCGCCGGCGCAAGCCGCGTCATCGATCTCGATCATGCTGCTCTCAGCGCTGTTCGGCACACTGCTGTTCGCCACAATCGCCGACCGGATCGAGCCGCGCCTTACGTGGGCGGCCGCGTCGATTGTCTTTGCCGTGGGAATGGTTCTCGCGCTCAACGCGAGCGGCTCCGCCGGCCTGTACCTCTACGCCGTTCTGCTCGGCGGGTCGTTCGGCGTCTGTTTTTCCGCGATGATGGTCTTGCCCGCGAACTACTACGGCGTGAGCGGATATCCGCCCGTCATCTCGTTCATGATGATGATCGGAACCACGGTGGGCTCGCTCGGCGCGATCGTCGCCGGAATGGTATTCGATCGGGTCCACAGCTACACGCCAGTGTTCTACGGAGTAGCCGGGCTTTCGGTGATGTCGTCTCTCGTCCTGCTGGTGATGCGCCCCGCGCAGAAACGGGCCGCCGCGCTGGCGGAGGCGGGCGTCGAACCGGAAGAGGCGTGAAACGCTTGCCGCTTTGAGTTTCCCTCTGTATCTTCAAACCTCTCGGAAGGCACCGTTCGAATGGGTGGACTGCTGGAAAAACAGGTTGCGATTGTCACTGGCGCGAGCCGAGGCATCGGCCGGGGCATCGCGCTGCGTTTCGCCGCCGAGGGCGCGGCGGTCGCGCTGACCTCGCGCAATCAGGCGCAGCTCGACGCCGTGGTCGCGCAGATCGAAGCGGCGGGAGGGCGAGGGGTCGCAGTCGCAGGCGACGTCACGAAGCGCGGCGACGTCGTGCGCGTGGTGCAGACGGCGGAAAAGAAATTCGGCGGCACAACGATTCTGGTCAACAACGCGGGCCTCGCCGGTCCCTACGGGCCCGTCGGAATCGTCGACCCGGACGCGTGGTGGGCCGCGCAGCAGGTTCACGTGCTCGCGCCGATGCTCTTCATGACGGCAGTGATTCCCGGAATGATCGCGCGCCGCGCGGGGCGCATTATCCTGATTTCGTCGCCGCGCTCGCACAAGCTCACCGCGAATCTTTCGGCGTACAGCTTCGGCAAGGCGGCGCAGAACCGGCTGGCCGAACTGGTGGCGAACGAGGGGAAGCCGCACGGGGTCACGGCGTTCGCGCTCGATCCGGGATCGATCATGACGGACATGGCGGACGAAACGATGAACTCCCCGGACGCGCAGCGCTGGGTGCCGCAGATGGTGGAGCGGCTGCGGCAGATGAAGGGTACCCAGGGATCCGACGAAGGCATCCAGTGGTGCACGGACCGCTGCGTGGGCCTCGCCTCCGGGCGGTGGGACGCGCTTTCCGGCCGCTACATCGATCGCACCGAAGAACCCGACGAACTGATCCGGCGAATGGAATCGAACGAGGGAGGAAGCGCTCCGTCATGAGAAAGCTCGACATCTTCACGCACATCTGGCCGAAGCGATTTCACGAGGAGTTGCTGAAGACGACCGGCCAGATGAAGGACATGCACCGTCGCAGCGAGGCCGTGCCGATGATGACGAACCTCGACCGGCGCTTTCAGGTGATGGACATGTTCGAGGGCTATCAGCAGATTCTTTCGCTCGCTTCGCCGCCGCCGGATGCCGCCGGTGAACGCCCGGCCTGGCGCGAGCTCGCGCGCATCGGCAGCGACGGCATGGCGGAACTCTGCCGGAAATATCCGGACCGCTTCCCCAGCTTCATTGCGTCGGTTCCGATGCGAGATCCGGAAGGGGCCGTTGAGGAAGCGCGGCGCGCGGTGAAGGAGCTCGGCGCGTGCGGCATCCAGATCTATTCGAACGTGGCCGGCAAGGCCTTAGACGCGCCGGAGTTCCGGCCAGTCTTTCGCGAGATGGAGCAGCTCGGCAAGCCGATCTGGATTCATCCCGCGCGCACGGCGAATTTTCCGGACTACCAAACTGAGGACAAGTCGCTCTATGAAATCTGGTGGACGTTCGGCTGGCCCTACGAGTCGAGCGCCGCGCAGGCGCGCATCGTCTTCTCCAAGATGCTGGACGAAATGCCGGGCTTGAAATTCATCATTCACCACGCCGGCGGCATGGTTCCGTTCTTCGAAGGACGCGTTGGCCCCGGATGGGATCAGCTCGGCGCGCGCACTTCGCACACAGACTACCGGCCTCTGCTCAAGGAGTTGAGGAAGCGCCCGCTCGACTACTTCAAGATGTTCTACGCGGATACGGCGACGTTCGGATCGAAGTCCGCGCTGGTTTGCGCGCTGGATTTTTACGGTATCGACCACGTGCTGTTTGCGTCGGACGCACCGTTCGATCCGGAAGGCGGGCCGATGTACATCCGCGAAACGCTTCGCGTGATCGATTCGCTCGACATCTCGAAGGAAGACCGAGAGAAGCTCTATTACAAGAACGCATGCAGGCTGTTGGGCCTGAAGTAAGTTCTTGCGAACCAGGATAGGCTTCGGCATCATACGGTGGCATGTTGCGGCCACAACACCCCCGGCGCCTTTGTGCCGGCTTCACTTGAAGTTCCTGCCTCTAAGCGACCGTCGGCCGTTTCCCATTTTTATCTAGTACCTGATCGCACTTCGATCTCGCAGGCGTACAGACGCGCCCGAGGGCGGCTGCGATCTCAACGGGCCTGGCACGGCACACCGCGAGGTGCGTCCCCGAGCCGAATTCCCATGTGGGTGGGGAAAAATTCTTCAAGGAGAAACAGATGAGAAAGCTAGCCACGTCTTTACTAGTGTTCGCCCTCTTTGCGGGAAGCCCGGCGATGGCGGCGGGCGGGGGCAACAACGCCGGTTCATTACCTGCAAATTCACCGGGTCCGGCGGATCCGGCCGCAGCAGCAAATCCGGCAACGCCGGCAGAAACTCGAATGGAAAGCGAGCTTCAGGAGCTCCGCGACCTGCTGGTGATACAGGGCAAGCAATTCCAAGAGCAAAACCGGCAACTACAGGATCAACTCGAACAGCAGAGGGAGCATGTGCGCCTGCTGGAAGAACGCCTCGCAGCGGCGAACGGAGAAGCAGAAGCCTCGGCCGATCCGCAACCTACGATCGATCCGGGCATCGGAGTTCCCGCGATTCGGGCGAACGGCGATTCCGCGCAGGAAAAGAACGAACCGCCTACCGCAATTCACATCAAGGGCATCACGCTGACACCCGGCGGCTTCATGGAAGGCGCGGCCGTGTGGCGGCAGCATGCTCTCAGCTCGGACGTCGTCACACCGTTCAATACGATCCCGTTCTCCGGCGCGTCGCAGAGCCGCATGTCGGAATTCAACGTCAGCGGCCGGCAGTCGCGCATCAGCATGTTGGTCGAAGGCAAGCTTTCCGGCGTGAAAATCGGCGGATACTACGAGACGGACTTTCTCGGCACGGGCATCACGTCGAACTACACGGAGAGCAACAGCTTCGTTCTGCGGCAGCGGCAGTTCTTCGGACAGGCGGCGTTTGACAGCGGCTGGACCGTCACCGGCGGGCAGATGTGGACGCTGCTCACGGAAACGCGGCACGGCCTCGACAACCGCACGGAAGTGCTGCCGTTGGTGATCGACGGCCAATATCACGTCGGTTTCTCGTGGGCTCGCCAGCCCGGATTCCGCGTCACGAAGAATTTCAACAACAAACTCTGGCTAGGCCTCTCCGTGGAGAACGGCGAGACCACGCTGACGGCTCATGGGCAGAACAATAACTTCATCGCCGGGCAGTATGGGGCCAGCGGCGGTCTGCTGAATCCGGTGGCGAACTTTGCGTTCACAACGGCGCCGGATTTCGTGTTCAAGGCCGCATTCGAACCGGGCTGGGGACACTATGAAGTCTTCGGCGTGCTCAGCACTTTCCGCGATCGCGTCTTTCCAAACGAAACGGCGGAAACACCGTCGGCAGCCGGCGCATTCAATGATCATCGCGTCGGCGGCGGCATCGGAGCGAATGCCCGCGTGCCGCTGTTCAACAAGCACCTCGACGCAGCGATCCACTTCCTGGGCGGCGACGGCATCGGACGATACGGCTCGGCGACACTCGCGGACGTGACGGCGCGGCCCGATGGCACGCTCGCTCCGATTCACAATTTCCAGTCGCTCGCGAGCCTCGAGTGGCACGCGACGCCGAAGCTGGATATCTACGCCTACGCTGGCGGGGAATACGCCGCGCGGACCGCGTATTTCAAGCCGGGAGCGGAAGTGCCCAACGAAGGTTACGGAGCGATCGGCCTTGCGAACTACGGCTGCTCTGCTGAACCGCTTCCCGGATCGGCCACTTCCACGGCCACGAGCGTTGGGGGCAGCGCGGGATTCGTTCCCGGGTCGCTCTCAGAATGCACCGGCGATACCAGAAGCGTGATCCAAGGCACACTCGGATTCTGGTACCGCTTCTACCAGGGGGCGATGGGTCGCGTACAAACCGGGTTGCAATACTCGTACCTCAACCGGGACACCTGGTCCGGCGCAGGTGCAACCGCCGACACCCTGGCGACTCCCCATGCGGTCGAGAACCTGGTGATGACGTCGTTTCGCTACTACCTGCCGTAAGACGTGAAGAAACGGGGCGGGGAGGCCGCATGACGCCTCCCCTCTCTCGATCCAAGTGAGAGCCCGGCTGAGCAATTTCAGTTCTTGCGAAGGAGGCGCGCGGCGGCGGACAAGGCGCGCAGCTTGCCGTAAGCAGTCTGCGCATCGGCCATAGGCCGCTCCGCGAAAGTGCCAAATCCGCAATCGGGATTCAGAAAGATTCGATCCGGAGACACGAAGCCGGCAAGCTCGCGCACGCGGGCAACGATTTCTTCCGGAGACTCGATTTCCGACGTGCGAGGATTCACCACGCCGTAGCCGATCTGTGCGTGCGGCTGAAGACCCGCGAGCACGCGTGGCGAGCCCGCACGCGAGGTGGCGTATTCGAGCACGAACTGACCGACCTTCATGCGATTCAGATAAGGAATCAGACCGTCGTAGGGACCTGCAAGCAATACGTCTTCATTGCGACTCCAGTTCCCCCGACATACGTGCACGGCAAGAATCGGCCCACGAATCCCTTCGACGACGCGATTGATCAGGCTGACGGCCCGCTCCAGCTCCCCTTCGGGGCTGGAGCTGGCGGCGAGCGCAGCGCACATGAACGTTCGAGTGGCGGATCTGCCCGCAAGAAGGAGTTCGCTCAATACAGGCTCGTCGAACTGCACTACCTCGACTTCGGCATTTGCCAGTTCCTGCAGCTCCTCGCGAAGCACGGCGACGATGTCGCTGGCGAGGCTGTCGCCATCGGGATACGTGGATTCAGAGAGTCCCTTCACCCAAGTGGAGCGGCTCAGGAGATACGGGCCGGGAAGCGTCACTTTGATGGCTTTCTGCGTGTGCTCACGCAGGAAGCGGTAGTCGTCCATCACCAGCGGCCGGCGCCGCCTGACTTTTCCCACGACCACGGGGTTCTTGATGGCGAACGCCGGGACGTCGAGCGCGTTCAAGAGAGTTTCGAACGCGGCCTTGTCCTCGACGTAGTCGAGCAGTTCGGCGAGTGTCATCAGACGGACGCCTTCCAGGCGATCGGCGATGAAGGAATAGAAGTTGTCGCGGCGCTGCTCACCATCCGAGACGATGTCCACGCCCGCGTCCTCCTGATACTTGATCGCGAGCAGCGTGGCCTGGTCCTGCAGTTGGGCGAGCGAAGGCGATCGCCGCTTCATGGCGTCAACGAGCCAAGCGGGCCTGGGCCAGCTGCCTACGACGGATACGGGATAGAGAACGCCCGGCTTCATCGCTCAGGCCTTTCGAATATCCGCGCGCAATGCGGCCCCATTGCGGAGAGTTTGCGTCACGGGAGATCGTCGAATCGTTTCATCGAGCAACTGCTGGAGGACGTCCAACTCGGCGTCCGCATCGACATAAACGACCGCTTTCACCTCAGCCAAGCCGGGGTTTCCCGAATCGTGCACGCCCAAGTAGACGAGGACGTCCTCCGCGCGAGCCTGGAGCGCCACTTCCAGGTTGTGCACGGCAGTTCCCCGCTGCGAGGCGCGCCACTGAAAACCGACTGCGATACAAGCACCGACCGAACCGAGAAAGTACTCGATCGCGCTGATTTCCTTGTCGGCCGTATCGAAGCTGGCCGGCTGCCCGACGGCGAAGGAATGGTTGCGGACGAAGACCTGCGCGGCCATTCCTCCTCGGCCTCGAACACGCGCGCGCCAGACATAGTTCTTTGCCAGCTCAAGGTCCTGCTGGAGAACCGCGTCTGCCGATTTCTTGCGGATGAAAAAGCTCGTCGAGCCCGATTCCCCCGGCCTTGCCGCAAGCATGTCGTGACCGACCAACCGACACCAGGCGGGCAGATCTTCTTTGACGCTGATCTCGCGGCTGCGGACTTCAAGGATGCCGCCCGACCGCAGCGGTTCCATTGCGTTGCGGATGATCAGCAGCAGACCGCTTCCGCAATCGAGATCGCCGCCATCGCACGTCGCATCCGGAATCGGATCGGGCTCGACCGCCATGGTCAGTCCGCCCGGCCTAGTAGCTCACGCAGGGAGAGCCGCTGCTGAGGAATTCGACGAGCTTGGCGCCGCCGACGATCGTTGCACCGGCGACGAGCTTATCTTCGGCCAGTCCCCGTTTCTTGAAGCAGGGCGAGCATACGAAAATCTTGCCGCCCGCCTTGACGAAGTTGTCCATCAACTCCTTCAGCGGCGCGAATCCTGCTTCGTGAATGTCGTCCGCGAACCCCTTTTGCGAGAGGCGGACGCCTTCGATGCTGAGAAACACCATTGTGTCCTTGTCCGACGCGACCGCAGCGTTGGCGACGACAAAGCCGACCGTGGCCTTGTCCGTATTGTCCTTCGAGTGCGTGATGCTGACGCAAAAGCTTCCTGGCATGACTCCTCCTTAAATGCATGCGAGATTCAATCGTCTCTTCGGCGAATCACGTAGATGGGATGTTCCGCGGAGACGAGTGCATGGCGCGTGAGCTTGCACCAAGCCGGAATGTCTTCGACGGCGCCGGGATCGAGAGCCGTCAGCTCGAACAGTTGCCCCGGCGCGAGCGATTTCATGCGCAGGGCCAGTTCGATCAGCAGCTCTCCGCATCCCATTTCCCCGGCGTTCCACCTCTCGGCAATCATGGTCGGATCGTTCTATTCGGATCCGGCTGCTCCGCTGCCCGAAAGCTCCTTGTACGTGAAGGTGCGCGTAAAGTCGGACGACGATTTGCCGTCCACCTCCACGTAGGCCTTTGGCAGCGAGTTCACCGGACCATCCTCCTGCGCGGGCTGCATCATGAGATCGCGGCCCATCGACCAGACCACGCGCCGCTCGTCGATGTTGCCGAAGTAGTAGTCGATCTTGCTGCGGTCGTAGCCGTGATAGCCGGTTGCCGTCGTCAGCTCGACGAGGTTCTTGTTCTTGTCGGTCAAATCGAACTCCTTGCCGTAGATGTTCGCCAGCGATGCATCGAGCGGAATCCATCCCACGCGCGGCGCGTAGAACTCAATCCAGCAGTGGTAGCTCCCGTCGATGGCCATGCCGTTGAGCGTCGGCTTGAGCAACGATCCGTAGATCATGCGCGCGGGGATACCGGACGAGATCGCGAGCGAAGCGAACAGCGAATGGAAGTCGGTGCAATTGCCCGTCTTCTTCCCAAGGCAATATTCCGTGCTTCCGACCGGCGACGCCTTCAGATGATCGGGATCCTTCACCCAATAGTCGATGTTCTGCATCGTCCAGTCGTAGAGTTTCCGTGCCGCGAGAATCGGATTGGTTTCGCCGCCAACGATTTCGGCTGAAATCTTCCTCACCTGATCGTTGACGATCACGTAGGTCGAGGGCTGCAGGTAGCGAGAGAGAGCGGCCCGCTCGGCATCGGTCAGCGGACGCGTGGCGGGTGGGTCGATCTTGTTGCGCATCTCGGTCCGCTTCAGATCGAACTCCTCGCTGATGTGGATTTCGGGGCCGGAGGGGTTGCGTACCTCGAGGTAGCCTTCCTTGTTACCCCACGAATCCCAGTCGTAACGCACGGGGGCGTCGCTGGTCGCGGTGAAATTCGCGATAGTCGAGTAGGCGTCCTCCTGCGGCACCGCAAACCAGACACGCACCACGTGCGCGCCCGGCGGCACTTTGACGACAAACGCATTTTTCACATGAAATGACGCCTGCTTGGGCCGATCGCTCGCTTGCGCCCAGACGCACGCGACATTTAGGAACAATAGACAAAGCATGGCTCCCATTGGAGCGAATCTTCGCCACATAGAATGGATCCTCCCTGAACTCTTCGATGAATGGTCGGATGTAGTTTGGAAACGGCCGACGGTCGCTTAGAGGGACGAGCTTCAAGTGAAGCCAGCAGTGGGACGCCAATCGCTAGGAGACAAAACCATGGGCGGCTATATTCATGCACAACACAGAAATCGTTGGCAAGGGATTTCGCGCACCGATAGAATGCCGCTCGGGGGCAAGCGTATGGGAAACAATTCACGGCGGGAATTTCTGAAGGTAGCCGGAGGCGCGGCGGCGATGGCGGCGATGGGTTCCTCCGCGGCTGCCGCTGACCTGACTCTGGGGATGATCTTTCCGCCCGCGAACACTCCTGTCCCTCCAGAGGCGCAGCTGATGTATCCCACGGGCGTGCGATTCCTCGCGATGGGAGTCGGCCTCGAACGGATGACGCCCGAAGGCTACGACAAGGTGGTCGATCGCATCGTGCCGGCGGCGCGGCAGCTCGCGTCGCAGGGCGCGAACGCGATCTGCGTGATGGGCACGTCGCTAACGTTCTACAAAGGCTCGGCGTTCAATGAGGAATTGAAACGCGAAATCACGAAGGCCACGGGCCTGCGTTCGACCACGATGAGCACCGCAATCATCGAGGGCCTCAAAACCGTCGGCGGGCATCGCCTGGCCGTCGCGACCGCCTACAACGAAGAGGTGAGCGCGCGGCTGCGAGCGTTCCTCGAAGAGAACGGATTCGAAGTGCTCGCGATCAAGGGCATGGGCGTCGAGCGCTTCGAAGACCGGCCGCCGGTGACGCAGGACGAATTGCTTGAGTTCAGCACGAGCGTGTGGAAAATGGCGCCGAAAGCGGACGCAATCCTGATTTCCTGTGGCGCGCTCAAGACGCTCGAGATTCTTGCGCCGCTGGAGGAGCGCACGAGGGTCCCAGCCGTCTCAAGCTTGCCTCATGCGCTGTGGGCAGGAGTCCGGTTGCTCGGCCTGAGCGGTCATGCCCCCGGCTATGGCACGCTCCTCTCGCGAGGCTAGGGGGACGACCTCCGCGCGACTACTTTTCCTTCAGCGCGCTTTCAATTGCGGCGATCACCTGCGGAGAATCAGGCGTCGTGGCCGGCTCGAAGCGCTGCACCACATTGCCCTTGCGATCGACGAGGAACTTCGTGAAGTTCCACTTGATGTCGCCCACGACCGCCGGATTCGCGTCTTTCGTCAGATACGCGTAGAGCGGCGCCTGGTCGTCGCCCTTCACGGAGATTTTTCCGTAGATCGGGAACGTCACGCTGTATTTCGAACGGCAGAATTCGCCGATCTCGGCGTTGGTGCCGGGCTCCTGATTGGCGAAGTTGTTCGCCGGGAATCCGAGGATCACGAAGCCCTGGTCCTTGTACTTCTCGTAGGTCGATTCGAGCGCCGAATACTGCGGCGTGAAACCGCAGCGGCTGGCGACGTTCACCACCAGCACGACCTTGCCTTTGTAGTCGGAAAGGGGCGCGTTCTTTCCGTCCAACAACGGCAGATTGAAGTCGTAGATGCTGGATGCTGCGAACGAAGCGGCTGCTGTCATGAGAACCAACGCCCCCGCCAGAAAGTAACCCGGGAATTCCGCTCTCCAAAGTTTTTTCATGTTCGGCCTCGCAGAAAGAATATGCCGCCCCCGCGCGCCGGTCAAGCAGCGCGCTGATGGCAGGCCCCGCCAGCTCGTCACGCGAGCGCTGATGCTACACTGGACCGCAGTTCCATGCATGAAACAGAGATATTTTCCGCCATCGGCGAAGAAGGCTTCGCGCGGCTGGTCGCGGCATTCTACCGGCAGGTACCGCAGGACGACATCCTGGGGCAAATGTATCCTCCGGAGGATCTGGCGGGCGCCGAAGAGCGACTGCGCGAGTTCCTGATCTATCGCTTCGGCGGCCCGGCGCGCTACATCGAACAACGGGGCCATCCGCGCCTGCGCGCGCGGCATCTGCCCTTCCGTGTCGATCAGGCGGCACGCGATCGATGGATGGGGCTGATGGACAAAGCGTTCGCCGAGGCGCGTCTGCCGGAAGATGCCGAGCAATTGCTCCGCGCGTTCTTCGAACAGATGTCCACTTTCATGATCAACCAGTGATGCGTATGCAGACTTCCGTGCAGCGGCGCCCGCAGCCGCAAACCCGCGTGCTATAGTCTTGGCGCGCAGAGCGCATTCACGCCGGACATCCAACCGGTTCAAGGAGGATCGCAAATGGCCAAGAGCAAGCTCACGAAAACCGCCGCGACGATCGGTGCCGCCATCGGCAAAGCGGACCGGACCGCTCGCAAGGTCGCGAAAGCTGGCGTCATCGCAAGAAAAGAACTCGACGATCTGGCGAAGGAAATCGACTCCCTTAAGAAGCGCTTGCTGAAGACCACCAAGCGGCTGAAGAAAGCCCTGAGCTAGTCAACGCGCCCGCGCAACGGCGTCTACCTCAGAAACCCTCGACGAGCAGGGTCGCAAGGAGTTGCTTCTTGCTGCTGGGAACCTACCTGCTCCTGATCGCCTGAACCTGCACCCTGACATGAGCCAGAACCGGATGAACGGTTCCGTCCTGTTCGAAGGGCACGAACACCCAGTTGCGAGCCTCCGTGGCCAGCTTCTGGCCGATTTCGGGCCGCGTGGCAGAGTCGACGTCCACGTCGGTGACGGTCCCATTCATCGCGAGGTGAAGGGTCAACGCCACTTCCACTTTGCCTGCATAGTCGTTTGTAACCACCAGGTGCTCGAAACCGCAGATGATGCAACGGGGGCCCTGCTGTTCTGGCGCGTCCAGGGGCGGGGGCGCGAGGCCTTCGGGAATGGGCGTCCAGGCGCTGGCATCGCGGGTTGGAACGCCGTCCGACATCGTAACCGTGGCGCACCTGAGAGTCGCCCCGACACTGCAGATGGCGTCCTTCGCGAAGGCCCATTTGGCGGTGACCGCTTTCTCCGAGGGGAACGTCCAGGAGACCGCCGCACTCGTCGCGGAAAACGTCACTCCCGCGCCATCCCAGTAAAGGCAACTGTCGCCTTCGCAGGATGCGAGCTCCCGCGGCGGACGAGCCAGCCGCGTCCAGTTCTCGCCGTCCTTGGAATGCATCACCAGCGGCACGCCGTAGCCTCCGCCGGGCTTGTCTTTCTCGATGACCTCTGAGCCCGCGAACCAATACTCTCCGTCGTAGGCCGACACGCGCGTGGGATTCGAGTTCGGGACTCCGGTTGGTTTCCAGGTGGCGCCGCCGTCGCTCGTGACCAAGAAACTTTCCGCATAGTAGGCGGCATTCCCAACGCTCGCCACGATCATCATGTGCCGCGTGTCCGGAGCAGCCAGCCCGAGGACATATGAATACTTGCCTTGCTCATCGGAGAAATTGAGGTCAACCGGCGACCAAGTGGCGCCGCCGTCGGAGGTCGTGTACACGGCGTGAGGCGTGTGGATCACTCCGTGTTTGGGGTCCCCAAAGGCTGCCGCGTAGACGAGGCTCACCGGTGTCGAGAGCCGCTTCCACGTAGTGCCGCCATCCTCGGTCACCAGGATTCCGCCCGTGCCCGCCGCGTAGCCAAAGCGCTCGTCCGTGAATCCGATGGACAGCAGGACGGCCCCGCCACTGAGCGAGTGGACAACGTTCCAAGTCTTTCCTCCGTCCGCGGAATTCGCAATCAGTTCGTCGACGCCGCAAACCCAAAGAGCTCCATGGCTGGCGATGATGTTCATCGGGCGGGCCGGCAAGGAGACGGTGTGCCAATCGTCGGCACGAGCGATCGACGGATTTACGAGCGCTAATGCGACGGCGAAGAATAGGAAAATGTAGACGTCCCGCAAATGTAATCTCATCGGCGGTTCGCGATCATACACCAAGTTTGGAGGCCGCGACGCCCGGCGCGCGGGCGGGCCGGCCCGCTACGAAACCGCCGCCTTGATAGAGCCCCGATTACGTCTCGGCAATGCGATAGAATAAAGCAAGAGTGGATGAACGATTCTATCGGGCGACGATGAGGATTGGCGGCGGAACGCTGGTGGGCCGCCTGGCATTTTTCTTCCTTCTCATCTGCGCGATCGGATTGGGTGCAGCCGCCGGACTCCTTTTCGTTTATTCCAGCGATCTTCCCGAAATTCACGCGCTGGAAGACTACCGCCCTGAAGTCCAGACCGAACTCTACGCCGACGACGGGCAGGCGGTCGGCACGTTCGCTCTGCAGCGGCGCATTCTCCTAACGTATAGCCAAATACCGAAAGTCCTGAAGGAAGCGGTCATTTCCACGGAGGATCAGCACTTCGAGCAGCACTGGGGCGTCGATTTCCCGCGCATACTCGGGGCGGCATGGCATGACGTCCTGCACGGGCGCAAAGCCGAAGGCGCGAGCACCCTGACGATGCAACTGGCCGGCGGGCTCTTCCTGGACCGCTCGGACCGCCATTTCCGCCGGAAGATTCAGGAAGCCATCCTGGCGCTCCAGATCGAGCGCCACTACACCAAAGAACAGATCTTCACGATGTACTGCAATCAGATCTATCTCGGCTCCGGCAACTATGGATTCGAGGCGGCCTCGGAATACTATTTCAGCAAACCGGTGGGCCAGTTGACGCTGGACGAGGCGGCGACGCTGGCGGCAATCGTCCGCGGGCCGGTCTATTCGCCGATCAACCACGCGGACCGCGCGCGCGCGCGCCGCAATCTCGTGCTGTCGCTGATGGAACACGACGGCAAGATCACGCGCGAGCAGGGGGAAGCCGCGACGAAACTGCCGCTGGGCCTGCACATCGAGTCCTTGCGGAACGACCTCGCGCCTTACTTCGTGGAGGAGATCCGGCAGTATCTCGAGCGCACCTACGGCACAGCGGCGGTCCACGAGCAGGGGCTGCGCGTCAATACGACGCTCAATGTCTCGATGCAGAAGGCGGCGGATCAGGCGGTGCGCGACGGACTGCACGCTTACGATCGCCGTCACGGCTGGCGCGGCCATCTTCCGAATGTCGTGGACCAGAATCTGGGCTCGCTCGACAAGTACCAGAGCGACGACTGGAAAGGCTCGATCCAGAAAGGCGATTACGTGACGGGCCTCGTCACGTCGGCGCAGCCAACGTTCGCGTGGATCAAGATCGGCCCATATCACGCGATGCTGACGCCCGCCGATTTCTCCTGGACCGGGCACAAGGTGGCGACGGAACTGGTGAAGCCGGGCGACCTAGTGATCGTACGAATCAAGGAGATCGTCGGCACGGCGGCGCAGGTGGAACTCGAGCAGAAACCTGTGGCGCAGGCGGCTTTGGTCGCCATCGACAACGCGACCGGCGGTATCAAGGCGATGGTCGGCGGTTACGACTTCGAGGATTCGAAATTCGACCGCGCCACGCAGGCCATGCGCCAGACCGGCAGTTCGTTCAAGGTCTACGTCTATGCGGAGGCCATGGCGCAGGGAGAATCGCCCTTCGACACCGTGATCGACGAGCCCATCACGTTCCACAGCGGCGCGCAGGACTATTCGCCGCACAACTACGACGAGAAATTCGAAGGCCGCATCACGCTGCGCCGCGCGCTGGCCGATTCGCGCAACATTCCGGCCGTGCGGCTGCTCGACAAGGTCGGAATCCAGAATACGATCGACCTCGTGCGCAAATTCGGAATCAGCAGCCCGCTGCCGCCGTATCTGCCGCTGGCACTCGGCGCGGCCGACCTGACGCCGATCGAACACGTCTCCGCCTTCAGTGTTTTTCCCGATGACGGCATCCATCTCGACCCGCACTTCATTCAGCGGGTGACGTCATACGACGGTTCCGTGCTCGAAGAGTCGCGGCCCAACGTGACGGACGTGCTTCCTCCGGATGTGGCTCGCACGATGGTGGCGATGCTGGAAGAGGTCGTGCAATTCGGCACCGGCGTTCGGGCGAAGGAACTCGGGCGTCCATCGGCCGGAAAGACGGGCACGACAAACAATTTCACCGACGCGTGGTACATCGGCTTTACGCCGCAGATCACCTGCGGAGTCTGGGTCGGCAACGATGATCCGGGCCAGTCGCTGGGGAAAAAGGAAACGGGGGCGCGCGCAGCGCTGCCGATCTGGCTCGAGTTCATGCAGCAGGCGATGCAGGGAATGCCGGTAGAGGACTTTCCGAATGTCGTGCCGCTCGAAAAGCAGGCGGGCGCCCACCCGGTTCAGGTCGATACGCCGGACACGGCGCCACCGGCCGACGCCGCCGAGCAGGGCCTGACGGAGAATGCTGCTCCAACTCCGTCCGATCAACCCAAGCCAGTGCCCCCGGAATCAGCCGCCGGCGGCCGCCCGGCCGCGGCTACCACCGACTCGCCCCACTAGTTCGCGTCTATTTGGCTCGGAAGGGATCCCAGCCGCCCGAAACGAGCCGCCGTGCCCGGCCTTCGTTGTTAACCAGCAGGACGTCCTTACCGCGCACCACTTCTCCGATTGCAGTGATCTTCGAAAACGCGGGCGCCCGCCGTAGCCTGCCAGTCTTCCCGGCCGGGACGGTGAAGAGCAATTCGTAGTCGTCGCCGCCATTGAGAGCGAGTTCAAGAGGATCGAGCTTTCCGGCGGATTTCCGCTTGCTGAGGAGCTGCCTGGGGACCAGAGCCTGGGGAATTCGGTCCGCAAAGATGCGTGCGCCGACGCCGCTTGCCTGGCACAGACGGCCCAAATCGGTCGAGAGGCCGTCCGAGATATCCATCATCGCCGACGCGATTCGGCCTTTGGCCAGCCAAGCTCCGAGCGCGACGTGGATTTGCGGAAAGAGGTGCGCCCGAAGCGGCAAAGAGCGCTCGACCAGGCCCCGGTTGAACGCCACTCTGGGGGCACTCTTGACCATCAACAGGCCCAAGTGCGCCGCTCCGAGAATGCCGGTGACGTAGATCGTGTCGCCCGGCCGCGCGCCCGCGCGCGTCACGGCCAGCCGGGGAGCAATTTCGCCGAGTACGGTAATGCTGATCGCAACGGAATCGTGCCGCTTCGTGTCGCCACCGATCAACTTGATCCCCAGCTGGCGAGCGGCTTTCGCCATCCCGCTCAGAAAGCCGTCGAGCCAGCGACCCGTGCGGTCGAGAGGCAGCGCGAGCGTCAGAAGGAAGTAGCGTGGCGTAGCACCCATGGCGGCCAGGTCGCTCGTGGCTCGGGCCAGCGCCTTGAAACCAACGGAATCTGCAGGGTGGCGATCGGCGAGGAAGTGAACGCCTTCCAAAAAGGCGTCGCAGCTGAGAACCCATTCAGCGCGGCCGCTCGGAGCGAGCACTGCTCCGTCGTTGCCGATGCCGAGACGCAGCCCGCCGGGGGTTCGGCTACGAGCCTTTCCGGCTCCGGTTTCGGAAGGGATCGCTCGGGCGATCCGGCGAATCAGCTTGGTTTCCGCGTCCATCCTGTACTTTCGACCAGTTGTTGGCGCCGCCTCTGCAGGGTACAATTTCCGAAAGGTGGTCCCGGAATTATAGAATTGCACGGGTTCAGAAGCGAGCCTGGGGAATCTATGCAAAATGGAAGATCGGGGTTGACGCCCAGGTCCTGAGACAATACAATCTGCTGGGTTTCGGACCAGGGCTCTCGGTTCAAACTCATAATCGCAGTCGTTCTGAGGGGCACGGCGAGTCGTTGAAATGGGCGTTCGGCTTCGCCGTCCAGCGCAGGATTCATTCGGAAAGCGTCGCGAAAACGATGAAGGGTAAGTACTACACTTTTTTTGTAGCGTCCAGCGCCTCTGGCGCGATGAGACGTGTGCGTGTGCCCTTCTACGTGCTGCATCTACTGGCGATTCTTGCAGTTGTAGGCGGAATCACTATCGCCGCGGGAATGGGATCCTACTCACGGATGCTCTGGAAGGCGGCCAGCTACAATTCGCTTCGCCGCGATCAGGAAAACCTCAAAGAACAGTATTCCAAGCTGCAAAACCAGGTTACGGACACGAACCAGCGCCTGAACTCGCTGCAATCCCTGGCGGGCGAGGTGGCGATGGCCTACGGCATCACCCGCTTTCGCCAGACGCCGTTCGGGCTGACCGATCCGAGCCTCACGCCCGACGTCCAATTCCAGGATTCGGTGGACGAATTCAGCTACCTGCAAAAGAACGTCGCGGCCGTCTCAATGTCGAGCGCCGGGATGAGGCTGCTGCCGATGACGCAGCTGAGCAGCCTGGGCATCGCGCCCACGCTATGGCCGGTTGTAGGCCGCATCACGGGAGTTTTCGGCGAGCGCCTCGACCCGTTCAGTGGTGAGGGTGCGTTCCATTCCGGGCTGGATATCGCGTCGCGTTACGGCGATCCGGTCCGCGCGACGGCCGACGGCGTTGTGGACACAGTGGAGCAGCGCGCGGGATATGGCCGGCTGGTGATCGTCGATCACGGCTTTGGCGTGACGACTTGGTACGGGCACCTCTCGGGCTTCAATGTCCAACAAGGCATGCGCATCAAGGCAGGCGACGTGGTCGGATACGAAGGCGACAGCGGCCGCTCGACGGGCCCGCATCTTCACTACGAGGTCCGCATCTACAACACACCCGTAAATCCCTGGCGATACCTGCAGAAGGTTTCTCCTGCGCCTGTCGAGAGCGGCGACTGAGATTCGCTGAGCTTCCTCCCCCTACTGGATCGTCCAGCCATTTGTTGCGCAATTCACAGTTTTGGACTGCCCCGAGGCAAGCGTGACGACCGCCGGCGTGGCGCAGGCCGAGTTTCCACCAGCTCCAAAGAGGGACACCTTGTACGTCCGCGGCGCAACCACGAACGTCTTCGGAGTCGCCTGGCCGGTGCTTTGCCCGTCGATCAAGATTGTGGCGCCTTGCGGCGATGAGAGCACAATGAGCCGGGCCGGCGCAGAGGGCATCTGCGGTGATGCGGCGCCCGGAAAGAACGCTATCCAGCAGAAGCCCAGGCTAAGCGTCGCTTGTCTGAGGCGCATGTTCTCCTCCATTTTCGCTTCTTAGGTCGTGCACCACAAAATCGGCGAAGAAGAAGACGGCGATGAGCAGCGAATAAAACTGCGCGTGGTCAGCCGCTTGAAAGGATTTCATGTACGGATCGAATTTTCCCGCATCGGCCATGAATAACATGCTGAGGTATCCGGCGTAGCCGTAATACAGCGACACGCCGACGCACGCCGCACTCAGGAATACGGCGACCAGATGCCGCGGCCGCAACTGCATTTGGCTGCTGCCGTTCAAGAGGAATCCGATGGCGCCGAGCAGCGCAGTGCCCAGCGTCGTGAGCAGACCGATCATCGTAGTCGCTATGTCGAATCCCTTCGATTGCGCCGTATCCGTGTCACCGAACGAGTAGATGCCGCCGGGCGGTCCCACTTCACCGGAAGTCAGCCAAAGCCGCATTCTCCATGCGACGACTGCCACCACGATTGTGCCCACATAGAACAGAGTCCGGCGAGCGGCCGGTTTCAGGATCGTGCCATTCATGTTGCCCCCTCGTGTGCGCCACTCGGCTTGCCGGTGCAACCCCTCGATGCATAGTGAGGAATAGATGACGTATCGTTACAGATGAAAGCCGGAGGGGTTTACGAAACGCAGAATTGGAAGCGTGTGCCGCCCAGGCAGCTGTGAGCCTAGCGCGGGGCTCAATTGGTCGCTTGAGTGGAGGAAATCAAGGGAGCCGCCGACAGAGCAGCGTCGGCACGAGAGCGACGGCGAAGCCAGTATCTTCCGATCGTGACGAGCACGGCGGGCAGCAGGAATTTCAGGCCGTCGCGCAATAACGCGGCAGGGCCGACCTCTTCCGGCGGTCCAATTCCGCAACCGCAGTCGATCTTGAGACCGCGGAAATAGGCGGTCGTAATCGCTATCATGAAACCGCAAATCGCCAAGGCGGCAATCGGAGCGGAGAAACGCTGCCAAATACAGGTGATGAGCCACACGCCGAGGAACAGCTCGAAGTACGGCAGAAAGTGAGCCACGGCGTTTACAAGCGAAGGAGCAAGGAGCTTGTACGAGTCCACCTGCATGGCGAACCACGCGAGCGAAATCCTCATCGAGGCCCACGACCACGGGAAGCCGTCCGGCGGCTTCATCTTTCCGTAAGCGGCCGCCAGGAAAACAGACCCGACGATGATCCCGCCCAAGACCAACAGCGCCCGCACCACCTTGCGGCGCGACTGGGGATTTCGAACCAGGAGAACGACAACGACGCCGACCAGGAGAAGCTGGTAGCCGTGGTCCGTCAGCCACAGCAGTATTTGCCCCAGCACTCTCATCGCAAATCTCCCTAGGAGGGAAACGCTACTGGCTCAGCAGAGAGTCGAAAAACTGCTTGAGGATCGGCCAAGTCATCGTTCCCGAACCGACCGGCAGCTTCTGGCCCTTGTAGGTAATCACGTAGGTCGGCGTGGATTGCACGGGAATCTTCATACCCAGCGCCCGGTCCTGTTCGATGTACGCGTCGAGTGGGCAATGGGGCGCCTGCGCGGCGGTCGTCAGCGAGGCCGGCTTGGTTCCCGGCGCCTGATACTGGCATCCCGCCATCTGGCTTTCGATTCGCTTGAAGTCAGCCGCGGGCATGGAGCTCGCGATGTACTTCTGGATGTTCCCGTCGACCTGCCAGAAGTTCTGGTTGTCGTAGAGCGCCGCCTCGACGGTCGAAAACTGCCCGACACGCGCCGCCGCATTCAACCAGCGAGCGGCCTGATAGCCGTACATGTGCATTGGCAGCGGAAAATCGTGGTGGACGAGATAGACTTTTCCCTGCGCGATGTAGTCGCTCTGGATCAATGGGCGAAGAGCCTGCTCGAACAGGCTGCGGCAGGACGGGCACTGATAGTCCGTGAAAACTTCCATCTTGATCGGGGCGGTGCTGAGACCATAGCTCTTTACGGGAGCAGCGAGCTGTGCCGTCGCCCTGGCCGGCGTGCCGGTCGGCTTCTTTGCGGCGGTGCCGGCTGGCTTGCTCGACCCGGCAGCGGGCGTAGATGACGATGTAGCCTGCGGACGCGCAGGCACTGCCGCTGCCAAACACAACACCATGACCGTGGATGCGACTCTCAACCCGCCGAGCCGAGAAAATGGCAAACTCAATCGGTGACTCAAGCCGTCCTCCCCCACCTTCGGATCGAACTTAGCGGCCCCATTGTAACGCGAATCGGCCTCAGCAGACGCGGGACCGGACAGAGCATTCCGCAACTGCAACGGCCCAGGGTATGATGCGGCCCACTGAGGGCGGGTTCGCCGGTTGAGGACGGGTGCGGTGAGTCCAGGCGAATTTAAGGGTCAAAGTGCCTGCCACACGAACGAAGGCCATATAACGATCGTATTATCAGTGGAATACAGACACACAAGAAACTTGACAATGAGACGCTCAATGTGTATCCTATCGCCGTTCTGATGGCGCAGGACGAGGCTAATTAGGAGCGGATTCTATGAGCAAGATTATCGGTATTGACCTGGGTACGACGAACTCCGTGGTAGCGGTGATGCAAGGCGGCGAGCCCGTTGTGATCCCCAACCAAGAGGGTGCGCGCACGACGCCGTCTGTGGTTGGCATCACAAAAGGCGGGGAGCGCCTGGTGGGCCAGGTGGCGAAGCGGCAGGCGATCACGAACCCGGAGAACACGATCTATTCGATCAAGCGCTTCATGGGGCGGCGCTTTGACGAAGTTAACGAAGAGATGAAGATGGTGCCCTACAAGGTGGTCGCACAGGGCGACCACGTCGCCGCGATGGCGCAGGGCAAGCCGTACAGCCCGCCGGAAATCTCCGCGATGATTCTTCAGAAGCTGAAGCTGGCCGCGGAGGATTTTCTGGGCGAGAAGGTGACCGAAGCGGTGATCACCGTTCCGGCCTATTTCAACGACGCGCAGCGTATCGCGACCAAGGATGCCGGAAAGATCGCGGGCCTGGAGGTAAAGCGCATCATCAATGAGCCGACGGCGGCGGCGCTGGCCTACGGCCTCGACAAGAAAAAAGACGAGACGATCGCCGTGTACGACTTCGGCGGCGGCACGTTCGACATTTCGATCCTGGAAGTCGGTGAAGGAGTGATCGAAGTGAAGGCCACGAACGGCGACACGCACCTCGGCGGCGACAACATCGACCAGCGCATTGTGGAATGGATGATCGAGGAGTTCAAGAAGGACGAAGGCCTCGATCTGCACGGCAAGGGCAATGAGATGGCCTTGCAGCGGCTGCGGGATGCGGCTGAGCGCGCCAAGATCGAGCTTTCCACTACCATGGAGACCGAGATCAACCTGCCGTTCATCACGGCGGACGCAGCCGGGCCGAAGCACCTGGTCAAGAAACTGACGCGGGCGAAGCTCGAAGCGATGGTGGGCGACATCGTTCGCCGGTCGATCGAGCCATGCAAGAAGTGCATGGCGGATGCGGGAGTCGACGCAAGCAAGATCAACGAAGTGGTCCTCGTCGGCGGCCAGACCCGCATGCCGATGATTCAGGCACTCGTCAAGGAGCTGTTCGGACGCGAAGGGCACAAGGGCGTCAATCCGGATGAAGTCGTGGCGGTCGGCGCGGCGATTCAGGGCGGAGTGCTGGGCGGTGAGGTGAAGGACATCCTGCTGCTCGACGTGACGCCGCTGTCGCTCGGCGTCGAGACGCTGGGCGGCGTGACGACCGTCCTGATTCCGCGCAACACGACGATCCCGACGCGGAAGTCGGAAGTGTTTTCGACCGCGGCGGACAGCCAGACGTCGGTTGAGATCCACGTGCTGCAAGGCGAGCGGCCCGTGGCGAGCGGAAATCGTTCGCTCGGGAAGTTCCACCTGATCGGGATCCCGCCGGCGCCGCGCGGCATGCCGCAAATCGAGGTGACGTTCGACATCGACGCGAACGGCATCTTGAACGTTTCGGCAAAAGACAGCGCAACCGGCAAGGAACAGAAGATCACGATCACCGCTTCGACCGGCTTGAGCAAGGAAGAAGCCGAGCGGATGAAGAAGGAAGCCGAGTCTCACGCAGCCGAGGACAAGCAGCGCATGTCCGAGGTCGAGGCGCGCAACAAACTCGACAGCCTGATTTATCAGGGCGAGAAGCTAATCAAAGAAAACCGCGAGAAGCTCAGCGACGCCGACGTCAAGGCCACCGAGGAGTCGATCGAAGAGGCGCGGCGCGCGCTGAACGAGGGCGGGGCCGACAAGCTGAATGTGGCTTCCGAGAGCCTGACGAAGGCGCTCCACCGGCTTGGCGAATCGCTCTACAAGGCTCAGCAAGCCGCAGGCGCGGCGGGCGGGGCGGGACAGCCGGGCGATGGCTCCAGCCAAGGTCAGGCGCCGGGGCAAACGCCGGGCCAGGGCGATGTAGTCGACGCCGAATTCGTGGACGTCGATGAATCGAAAAAGCCGAACTAAGGTGTGGTGAGCTCTTCACGGGCGGGGCGGATGAATTCCGCCCCTGCCGGCGTTTGGGCCCGCGCACAACGGTTGATCGTCAACAGTCAGGCGCAGGAAGGCGGGATGTAGTTCCCATCCATGGCAACCACCACGAAAACCGATTACTACGAATTGCTCGCGGTGCCGCGCAAAGCGAGTGTGAAGGATATTCGCGCCGCCTATCGAAAGCTCGCGCGCAAATACCACCCGGATCTCAATCCCGGCGACAAATCCGCGGAAGAGAAGTTCAAGCAGATTCAGGAAGCCTACGAAGTCCTCTCCGACACGAAGAAGAGGCAGATGTACGACCAGTTCGGATTCAATGCTCCGGGAGCCGGCGGGCCGGGTCCGGGCGCGGCGTATGGCGGAGCATCTCCACAGGACGTTCACTTCGACTTCGGCGGCTTCGACTTCGGCGGGCAGGCAGGACCGGGCGGCGGAGCCACGAGCTTCCGCGATCTCTTCAGCCAGTTCTTCCGCGGAGCTACGGCAGCGAATACAGGCGTGGGCCGCGAGCCGGGAACCGACCTCGAATATCAGATCGACATCACGTTCGCTGAAGCGATGCACGGCGCCGTGAAAAAGCTGAGCTTCACGCGGCTCGACACGTGCAACGTGTGCCACGGGGCAGGCGTGGCGCCGGGCGATGAAAAGGTCTGCCCAACGTGCAATGGTTCGGGCCAGGTGACGCAGGTCAGCGGGAAGATGCGTTTTCAGATCACCTGCTCTCGCTGCGGCGGCAGCGGCCGGCTTCGCACTCTGTGCCGCAACTGCGGCGGTGAAGGGCGCGTGCAGCGAGTCGAGACGCTGGACGTGCGTATTCCGCCGGGCGCCCAAACCGGGTCGCGCGTGCGCGTGGCGGGGCGAGGCAACGCCGGCACGGGCGGCGGGCCGCCGGGCGATCTCTACATCATCACCAACGTGCAGCCGCATCCCTTCTTCGAACGGCGCGGCGACGATCTGTACACGGTCGTGCCGGTGACCGTGAGCGAGGCGTCGCTGGGCGCGAAGGTGGAAGTGCCGACGATCGACGGCCGGGCGCAGGTGCGCATCCCTCCCGGGACGAACAGTGGAAAGCGGTTGCGGCTCCGGGAAAAGGGAGCGCCGCTGGCGCGGCAAGCGGGCAAGCGCGGCGACCAGATCGTCGAGGTGCAAGTCGTGGTGCCGAAACCGGAAGACGAGCGCGTTCGGAATCTGCTGAAAGAACTGGGCAAGCTCGACCAGGAAGACCCGCGGCGTGAGATTTTCTCGCGCGCCGCGGTCTGAGGAATCACGAGGAAACGAAGATGCCAGCGCGCAGCCGGAAAAAAGCGAAAGCGGGTTACATGATCAGCGCCGTGGCGGAGATTTACAAGCTGCATCCGCAGACGCTGCGTCTCTACGAACGGGTGGGCCTGCTGAAGCCGTCGCGCTCGCAGGGAAACACGCGCCTTTATACGGACGAGGATCTGGAGCGACTGGAAGTGATCCTCAATCTGACGCGAGAACTGGGCGTCAATCTCGCGGGCATCGAAATCATCCTGAACATGCGCGACAAAATGGGAGAGATGCAGTCGCAGATGGAAGCTTTCATCAAGTTCGTCCGCAATGAGATCACGCACAATCTCGTCTTCCCCGACGAGCGCAAGGTGCGGCATGCGATCGTGCGCGCGGCGCCGCGTCACGCCATCCGCGTCGAAAAGTAGGGCTCCCGCCGAGGTCCCCAGACCGGCTGCCACAGAGCTCGAATTCCGGATATAGTTGGACCCCTCGAAAGGCCTCAGCATCCAATACCGGCTCGCGACAACAAGGAGGCTCCACATGTATGACATGAAGAATCTCGCCAAGCTGAAGCTCCTGGACGCCAATGCGCCGGAGGGCATGAAGGCCTTTTGGGCCTTCGACAAGGCCGCAATGGCCGCCGGTGCGATCCCGGTGAAATACAAAGAGCTGATGGCGATCGCCGTTGGCTTCACCACGCAGTGCCCCTATTGCATCGAGATTCATTCAGGCCGTGCGCGCGAGGCCGGAGCTTCGGAGCATGAAATTGCCGAAGCAGTGCTCGTCGCCGCGGCTCTGCGCGCCGGAGCCGCGATTACGCACGGCACGCACGCAATGAAGCCAAGCGAGTAGCTCGAGAGACACGCTGGCCGACTGCGAGCGCGACGTGCAAGGGGTCGCGATTCGCAAACCTTCCACAGCGTTCTCGAATTTGCACAAGCGCGGCAGCTTGCGCTCGGTGCGCGGGCCGCATATTCTCTTTTCATGGCGCGAGCGGATTGCCCCATTTGCGAGGGAAGCGGCTGGAAGGTCGTGGAGCGCACGACGAAGGGTGCGCAACCGCTTTCAACGGACAAACCGGGCGCCGGCTCCGGCGAACCGAAGATGGTATGGGCCATTCCGTGTGATTGCACGGTCGGCGACCGCACCGACCGCGCACTGGCAAAAGCGCGCGTTCCCGAACGCTACCGGCACTGCGATTTCGAAAACTACGAGACGGACAACGAAATCGAAGGCGTTTCGCGCGAACAGCAGAGCGCCTGGAACCGCAGCCTGTCGCAAGCGAAGCTGCTCGTCCAGCGCTTCGCGGCGGAGTTCCCGGTCGGCAGCGAGCACGGCCTGTTGCTGATGGGCCCCTGCGGCGTGGGCAAGACGCATCTCTCAGTCGCCGCTCTGAAGGAGATCGTCCTCCGCGGGCACAGTGGCCTTTTCTACGACTACCGCGAGCTGCTGAAAGCAATTCAGGACAGCTACAACCCCGAAAGCCAGTCCACGGAGATGGGAGTGCTTGAGCCGGTGCTGAAGGTGGAGCTGCTGGTCCTCGACGATGTGGGATCGAGCAAGCCTTCGCTCTGGGCGCTCGAGACCGTCGGGCACATCCTGAACACGCGCTACAACGAAAAGCGCGTGACGGTGCTGACGACGAATTTCCTCGACGCGGACGTGGCGGACAGTGTGCCCTCCGCGGCGCCCGCGCAACGCGTGGCCGGCGCGCGCGCCGCTGTGGTCGAGGACTCTCTGACCGACCGCGTCGGCAAACGGATTCGCTCCCGGCTGTACGAAATGTGCCGCCGGGTGGAAATTTTCGCCCCCGACTACCGCAAAGAGATTCGCAACATCAGCCGCTTTCGCGCGTAACCTTTCCGGCTGTCCGCCTTGAATCGTATAAGTCTAACGTATTTAACAGATTGAAAAGACGGTGGATAGGCGATTTGATTCACCCGAACCGACGGGATAGAATTCCCTGAGTTCTCCGACCTCTCGGACCTACCGGAGAAAAATCCCACGGTCCGGGCGGCGACGCTCCGCGGAACAGAGGAGCTGAGGGTTCGGGCGAAAACGCCCGGGCCTCCCGTGTTCGGAAAGGGGGACGCCTGGCGCAGGATGCGGCACCGAAGTGCCGCGAGCGAGGCGCGCAGCCCAAATCCAAGCACGGATTTGGGCTTTTTCTTTGTTGGGCGAGAGAGAGATGCCGCTGACCGACAAATTCGGACGCCAGATCACGGACCTGCGGGTCTCCGTCACGGACCGCTGCAACTTCCGCTGCGTCTATTGCCGGTCCGCGAATCCGGAAACGCACATGCCGGCGCGCGAATTGCTCGAATGGAGCGAGCACGAGCGGCTGGTGCGGATCCTGGTCGGCCTGGGAATCCGCAAGGTCCGCGTGACGGGCGGGGAACCGATGGTCCGCCCCGGCGTTGAGGACTTCCTGGCGCGGCTGAAGGCGCTGGGCGTGCAGGATCTCTCGATGACCACGAACGGCTACCTGCTGGCCGATCACTGCGACCGGCTGGTGGCGGCGGGAATGAACCGCATCAACATCAGCCTCGATTCGCTGAAGCGCGAAAGATTCGAGCGGATCACTCGGACGAAGACATTCGATCAGGTGATCGCAGGAATCGACGCGGCGCAGGCTTCGAAGCTGCGTCCGGTGAAAGTGAACGCGGTCCTGGTGCGCGGCATCAACGACGACGAAGTGGAAGCGTTTGCCGAATTCGCCCGCGACCGTGATCTGATCATGCGCTTCATTGAATTCATGCCGCTGGACGCCGACCGTGCCTGGACGCGCGACATGGTGGTGACGGGCGCGGAGGTCTACAACCGCATAACGGCGCGATGGCCGCTGGTGCCGATCGTCCACGAACTCAGCGAGACGGCGCGCAAGTTCCGGTTCGCCAACGGGCGCGGCGAAATCGGACTGATCTCTCCCGTCTCGCAGCCTTTCTGCGGGCACTGCTCGCGCTTGCGGCTGACGGCTGACGGAAAACTCCGGACGTGCCTTTTCAGTAAGGAAGATCACGATCTGCGGGCTGTATTGCGCGGCGGGGCGACCGATCGCGAAATCGCAGAAGCGATCCTCGGGATCGTCGCGCAAAAGGAAAAGGGCCACCGCATCAACGAGCCCGGGTTCCAACCGCCTTCACGCACGATGGTTTTCATCGGCGGCTGATCCGCTTTGCGCCAGGAAGTCTCTGCCGCTGTCCGGTATACTGGACGCATGGCTGACGACGAGGCAAAGTTCTTCTCCCTTCGCGAAGCTGAGCGCCTGCGCGCGCAGCTCGAGCCGATCCTGATCGAGGCGATCGAGTCGCGCCGCAAGCTAGGCGATTTGCAGGAAAAGCTTGGCCAACTCGCCGAACGGATTCAACGCGCGGGCGGCATGATGGTTTCCTACGAAGACGCTGCGAAGCTCCGCATCGAACACAACACCGTCGAGGAAAGCATCCGTGAGGCACTCGAGAGGATTCAATCGACGGGCTGCATCGTGAAGGACCTCGAAGTCGGCCTGCTCGATTTTCCGGCGCGCATCGAAGGCGAGGAGGTCTACCTCTGCTGGAAACTCGGCGAAGACCGCATTCGTTTCTACCACCGCCAGGACGAAGGTTTTGCCGGCCGCAAACCGATCGATCCGCGCGATCCCGGACACAATCTCATCCAGTAAGTCTGCGGTCGCGGGCCCAATCGTCGCTTGACACGGAACGGTGCGGCTGCAAGAGTAGCTGTCCACAACTAACAAGGAGATTCAAGAAAAGCCATGGCCACAGAAACCGCCGCCGCACCCATCCGCGTGACCGATGCCGCATGGCAGGCCATTGAGGGAGGCTACGATTTGCAGGTCCACGTAGCGCCGGATGTAATTGCGCGGCGCATCGACGATCTCGACCTGGCGAAGGAATTCCTCGCGCACAAGTTGAAGGGATTCGTGCTGAAGTCGCACTACGCGCCCACGTACGAGCGCGCGAAGGTGGTGACGAAGGCGTCGCCGGGCATCACGGCGTTCGGGGCAATCACACTGAACCACAGCGTCGGCGGGCTCAATCCGGTGGCGCTGGAAATCGCGGGGCGCTCCGGCAACAAGATCGTCTGGATGCCGACGGTGGACGCGGCCAACGAAACCGCGGGGCGCACGGACGGCCCGACGGACAAGCTGCCTTTTTGGGCCAAGATTCAGCGGGAACTGGCGGCGACGGGCGTGTCGCCCGCGCCGATGACCGTCGTCGGTGCGGACGGAAAGCTCAACGACGCGGCGCGCGGCTGTCTTGAAATCATCAAGAAATACGACATGATCCTGGCCACGGGCCACCTGAGCAAGAAAGAAATCCTCCAACTCGTGAAAACCGGCAAGGAAATGGGACTCAAGCGCATCCTCGTGACGCACGCGGAATTTCCGTCGCAGAATATGACGGCCGCGGAGCAGCTCGAATGCGCCAACCTCGGCGCGATGATCGAGCACTGCTTCACGACGATGTACACGAACAAGGCGCCGTGGGATGCGTATTACGACAGCGTCCGCAAGGTGGGCGCGGAACGCGTCGTGCTCTCCACGGACTTGGGGCAAACGATCAATCCGCCGGTTGCTGAAGGTTTCGCGATGTTCGCGCAGAAGATGCTGGACGCGGGCTTCCACATGGCCGACGTTCGCCGCATGTGCGTGACGAATCCGACAGCGCTGATCTCCTAAAGGACATTCCGCCAGCGGCGCGCGGCAGCGTGGAGCAAATGACCGACGCCCCAGAAAACCGCTTGAAGGATTCCGCGAGCCCCTATCTTCGATCGGCGGCACATCAGCCCGTTGACTGGCACGAGTGGGGCGACGAGGCGTTCGCGCGCGCCCGCGCCGAGGGCAAACCGATCCTGCTCGATATCGGCGCGGTGTGGTGCCACTGGTGCCACGTCATTGACCGCGAGAGCTACGAAAATCCCGAAATCGCGGCGATCATCAATCAGCTTTACGTCCCCGTAAAAGTAGATCGCGACGAGCGGCCGGACGTGGACGCGCGCTACCAATCCGCCATCAGCGCGATTTCCGGCCAAGGCGGCTGGCCGCTGACGGCGTTTCTAACGCCGGACGGCAAGCCGTTTTTCGGCGGCACATACTTCCCTCCCGAAGACGCGATGGGCCGGCCCGGATTCAGGCGCATCCTCTCCGCCGTTTCCGAGGCCTTCAAGAACCGCCGGACTGAGGTGGACAATTCCGCGCGCGGCTTGGAAGAGGCGGTCGCCAAAGCCGAACTCTTTCACGATGCGCGCGGCGCGTTCGATGCGCGCGTGATCGACGCGGTGATTCATTCGGCGCTTGCGCGGTTCGACGAGATTCACGGCGGCTTCGGCCACGCGCCGAAATTCCCCCACTCATCGGCGATCGACCTTCTCCTCGAGCGCGCGAAGTGGCCGGACGGCGCCAAGCTGCAAGCCGTCGCGGAAAAGACGCTCAACGGGATGGCCGCAGGAGGTTTTCACGATCAGATCGGCGGCGGGTTTCATCGCTACTCCGTGGACGAGCGATGGTGCGTGCCGCATTTCGAAAAAATGTCGTACGACAATTCGGAGCTGCTGAAGAACTACCTGCACGGCTATCAGGTGCTCCGCTTGCCGCACTACAAGCTGGCGGCTGAGGGACTGATCGCGTGGGTGGGGGAGGTGCTCTCCGATCCCGCGCGCGGCGGATTCTACGCCAGCCAGGACGCGGACCAGACGCTTGACGACGACGGTGACTATTTTACGTGGACGCAGGCGGAGCTGCGCGCTGTCCTTGCGCCGGAAGAGGCGCGCGTCGCCGAGCTCTACTACGATGTGGGGCCGGGCGGAGAGATGCACCACAATCCCGAGAAAAACGTTCTCTGGATTGCGGAGACCATCGAAGGAATCAGCCGGCAGCTGAAGATCAACGAAGATGACGTCACGCTGCTGCTGGCTCGCGCCAAGGGCAAGCTGCTGGCGGCGCGGCGCGAGCGCCGGCCGACGCCTGCGGTCGATGAAACGCTCTACGTGGGCTGGAACGCGATGTTCGTCTCGGCGTATCTCGAAGCAGCGCGGGTGCTCGACCGCGCGGATTGCCGCGAGTTCGCGTTGAAGACGCTCGACCGGATGCTGACCGAAGCGTGGGATGAGGCGAAGGGCTTTCTCCACCGCATCGGCGGGCCGCGTCTCGAAGGTTCGCTCGACGATCAGGTGTTTGCGGCGGCGGCGCTGCTGGATGCGTATGAGTCCACGCTCGACCGGCGCTACTTCGACGGGGCTGAGCGCGCCATGCGGATCGCCGTCGAGCGGTTCGGCGATCCGGACCACGGCGGATTTTTCGATCGCGCGAAGGATGCCGCGCCGATGGGCGGACTGGACGTGCGCCGCAAGCCTTTGCAGGATTCGCCGACGCCGGGGGCGAATTCGATCGGCGCGATGGTGCTCGACCGGCTGCACGGCCTCACGGGCGAGCCGCTCTATGGCGCGTGGGCGGAAAAAACGCTGGAAGCGTTCATCGGGTTGATTCCACAGCACGGGCTGTTCGCGTCGACCTATGGGCTGGCGGCGCTGCTTCATGCGCGCCACCTGCTGCAAGTGGTGATTACAGGCCCGAGCGGCGATCCGAAGGCCGCCGAACTCGAGAGAGCCGCCAATGCGGTGTACCGGTTCGGCAAGGCCGTGCTGCGGGTGACCTCGGAGCGGCTGGCGGCGAATTCACTGCCCGCCGGGCTGCGCGAGACGCTGCCCCACCTGGATGCGACAAAAGCGCAGGCCTTCGTCTGCGTCGAGACAACGTGCTATCCGCCTGTTTCAGGGGCCAGCCAGTTGACCGCCTTGCTTGCCGGGGTTGCAACGGGGGCAAGGGGCGCGGCGCGATAGCCTGCCCGATGCGAGTCGCCAAACGATTGACGCAGCGCAATGCGAATGCGATAATTTCTGTCCTTTTGATCGTCCGTTGAAACATGTACCGGCTCCGCAAACCGCGGGCTGGGAATCGGCAAAAAATAGCTAGGAGCGCGACCGCAGCACGATTTCCCTGCAATGGAGATTCTTCACAGCCTGGGCCAGCTGTTCCTTCAAGCTGTGCCCACAATCATCCTCGTTCTGCTGTTCTATTTCTTCCTGCGATGGGCCTTTTTCACACCTATACAAAAGGCTATGGCGGAGCGCGACGCCCGGATGGAGGGTGCGCGCACGGAAGCGGCCGCCGTTGAGGCTGCGGCGAAGCAGGAAATGGACTCCTACAACGAAGCGCTGCGCAAGGCGCGCGCCGAGATCTACGCCGAGCAGGAAGCGGCCCGCCAGACGGCGCTGGACAACCGCGCGAAGCTCCTGAAGACGATGCGCATACGCGCGCAGGAAGACGTAGCGGCCGCAAAGAAGCGGATCGCGGCCGACGTCGATACGGCTCGCGCGCAAGTGGAGCGCGAGGCCCCGGCGTTGGCAAGTGAGATCGTCCGGATGATCCTGGAGCGGCCGTCCACATTGCGCGGAGGAGCCGCCCGATGAAGCGTGCCGGGAGCCTGATTGGCCGGGCTGGGTTCGGCGGGCTATTGCTGATCGCTGCTGCCGCGCCTGTGGTGGCGCAGGAAACCCAGCCTTCGCCCGCGGACACTCCGATCGGATCGGTTTTCCGTTGGATCAACTTCGCGATTGTCGTGGCGCTGCTGGTGTATGCGTTCCGCAAGGCAGCGCCCAGCTTCCAAAGCCGGCGCCTGGAAATCGCGGAGCGCATCGCCGAAGGCACTCGGGCCCGCGAGGCCGCTGAAAAGCAGAAGCGTGAAGCCAAGGCCAAGCTGGCCGGCATTGACGCGGAAATTTCCGCGATGCGCGCCGAAGCGAAGCGTGGAGCGGAGGCCGAGGCGGAGCGCTTGAAGGAATTGGCCCGCGTGGAAGCCGAAACGATCGAGCGGGCGGCGCAGGCCGAGATTGCGGCGGCGGAGCGCGCGGCTCGGATCGAGTTGAAGGCGCTGGCGGCCCGCATGGCCACTGACCGCGCGGAAGCGATGCTGCGAAAGGAATTGACGCCGCAGGCGGAGTCCTCCCTCTTCGGCGCGTTCGTGGCGGAGCTCGAGGGGAAGGTCAATTGAACGGCGTCGTTTCCTCACGTTACGCATCGGCTCTCGCGGATGTGGCGCTGGAGCAGAAGAGCGCGGACCGCGTGAAGCGCGATTTGGACGCGTTTGTCGAGGCATTCTTTTCTTCGGGTGACCTGCGAGTCCTCCTGGAAAGTCCGGCCGTCGGCCACGAGGCAAAACGCAGGGTGGTGGAAAGCTTGGCGGCGCGGATGGAGATTGTGCCCGCCGTCCGCAATTTCGTGTACCTGCTGGTGGACCATCGCCGCACGGAAATGCTCCGCGAGATTCGGGACGCGTTTCAAACCGAGCTGAACGCGCGGCTCGGCATCGCCGAAGCCGAAGTGATTTCCGCGCGGGAGCTGGATGCGAAGGAGCGCGAAACGCTGACGGCAGCGCTCGAGCGGCGCACCGGGAAGAAAGTCGAAGCGCGCTTTCGCAAGGATGAATCGCTGGTCGGCGGAACGGTGGTGCGCGTCGGGTCAACCGTTTACGACGGTTCGGTGCGCGAGCAATTGACGCGGCTGCGCGAGCAGCTGGAATCGGAATAGGAGCCAGGAATGGCGAATATCAAAGCGGATGAAATCACAAAGATTCTGCGCGAGCAGATCTCGAACTATCAGCAGGCGGTGGCGGTGGAAGAAGTCGGCTCCGTGATTTCCGTGGGCGACGGCATCGCACGCATTCACGGACTCGAGCGCTGCATGGCCGGTGAGATGCTGGCGTTCCCGCACGACGTCTTCGGGATCGCGCTCAACCTGGAAGAGGATCAGGTCGGCACCGTGCTGCTGGGCGACTACACCGAAATCCGCGAAGGCGACACGGTGAAGCGCACAAACAGGATCATGTCCGTGCCCGTGGGCGAAGCGCTGATCGGGCGAGTGGTGAACCCGCTGGGCCAGCCTGTGGACGGCAAGGGGCCGGTGGTGACCGAACATCGCAATCCGCTGGAGCGCATCGCTCCCGGCGTTGTGGACCGGCAGAGCGTTCGCGAGCCCGTGCAGACGGGCATCAAGGCCATCGACTCGATGATTCCGATCGGCCGCGGCCAGCGCGAACTGATCATCGGCGACCGGCAGACCGGAAAGACAGCGATCATCCTCGACAC
This sequence comes from Verrucomicrobiia bacterium, assembly GCA_035500255.1. Lineage (GTDB taxonomy): Bacteria > Acidobacteriota > Terriglobia > Acidiferrales > UBA7541 > Palsa-295. The sequence goes on from DATJXJ010000044.1 coordinate 113,133, forward strand.
GATCTTGAATCAAAAGGGCGGGGACATGATCTGCATCTACTGCGCGATCGGGCAGAAGCGCTCCACGGTCGCGCAGGTGGTGAAGACGCTGACGGACTACGGCGCGATGGACTACAGCATCGTCGTCGCCGCCACGTCGGCGGAGCCGGCCACGATGCAGTACATCGCCCCATTCGCCGCCGCCGCGATGGGCGAATACTTCCGCGACACGAAGCGGCACGCGATCTGTTTTTACGATGACCTTTCGAAGCACGCGCAGTCTTACCGCGAGATTTCGCTGCTCCTGCGCCGTCCCCCTGGCCGCGAGGCGTTTCCGGGCGACGTGTTCTTCCTGCATTCGCGCTTGCTGGAGCGCGCCGCGAAATTGAACGACAAGCTGGGCGCGGGATCGCTCACGGCCTTGCCCGTGATCGAAACGCAAGCGGGCGACGTCTCGGCGTACATTCCGACGAACGTCATCTCGATCACGGACGGGCAGATCTATCTGGAAGCCGACCTTTTCAACGCCGGCCAGCGCCCGGCGATCAACGCAGGTATCTCCGTCAGCCGCGTGGGAGGCAACGCGCAGATCAAGGCCATGCGCCAGGTGGCGGGCACGCTCCGGCTGGACATGGCGCAGTACCGCGATCTCGCGGCGTTCGCGCAGTTCGGCACCGAGCAACTGGACAAGACGACGCAGCAGCAACTCGCTCGCGGCCAGCGCCTGGTGGAAGTGCTCAAGCAGGACCAGTATCAGCCGCTCTCGGTCGAACGGCAGGTGTTGATCATCTTCGCGGGCGCGAACAAGTTTCTCGACGATCTGGAAATCTCGCAAGTCCGGCGCTTCGAGAAGGAGCTCTTCCCATACATGGAAACGAACTATCCCGGAGTGCTCAAGGGAATTCGCGAGAAAAAGCAGATTGACGACGCCGTGAAGGCCGAAGCGATGCAGGGGCTGGCGGCGTTCAAGGAAGCGTTCACTGCGACCGCGAAGTCTGCCGCGAGCTGAGCCGACCGAATGGCTACACTTCTCGATTATCGGCGCCGCATCCGCTCCGTGAAGAGCACGCAGCAGATCACGCGCGCCATGAAGTTCGTCGCGGCGGCGAAGCTCCGCCGGTCGCAAGAGGGCGTCTTCGCGGCGCGGCCCTACGCGGGCGAGATCCTGCGCGTTCTACAATCCGCGGCGGCCCGCATTGAATCGACCTCGCATCCGCTGCTGGAACGGCGCGCGGAGGAACGGGTCCTGGTGCTGGTTCTCACGGGCGACCGCAGCCTCGCAGGTGCTTTCAATTCCAACGTGATTCGCCGCGCCATGCTTTTCCTGAAGGAAAATTCGTCGAAGAAGCTCCAGGTGATTCCGGTCGGCAAGAAGGGCCGCAGCGCCCTGAAGCGCGGCGGGTGGAGCTTCGCCGCCGAGTACATCAACGTTTCGGGCAACGTGAATTTCGGCACCGCCAGGGAAATCGCCGGCAAGATCGCGGAGATGTATGCGGCGCGCGAAGTGGACGCCGTGTACGCGGTCTATAACGAATTCAAGAACGTGATGGTGCAGAAGCTGAGAACCGCAAAGCTGCTGCCGATCGATCCCGCCGTGCTGTCTGAGGGAGGCGTTCCCCGAAATCCGGTTGTCACCGAAGGGCACACGGAAAATCTGCCACACGCGGTGGGAGAGGCGGGCCAGGACGTGGTGGATTACATCTACGAACAGCCGGTACAGGAAATCTTCAGCCGACTGGTGCCGCGATATCTTGAGTCAGAGGTTTTCCGCATCCTGCTGGAATCGTCCGCGGCCGAATGGGCCGCGCGCATGACGGCGATGGATGCAGCAACGAGAAACGCGTCCGATCTGATCGAGAAACTGACCCTCGAGATGAACAAGATCCGCCAGGCGGGCATCACGAAGGAATTGATCGAAATTGTAAGCGGCGCCGCCTCGGCTGTGTCATAGCATCACTAGAGATTGGGGAGAAACAATGGCAACTGACAAGACGAAGATGGGCCGGATCACCGAAGTAATCGGGCCTGTTGTGGACGTCCAGTTCGAAGAGGGCCACCTGCCGCTGATTCACAGCGCGGTGCGCATCACGAGCGAGGGATTTGACGTCCCCGACCCGATCGACATTATTGCCGAGGTGCAGCAGCACCTGGGCGAGGGGCGCGTCCGTGCCGTTGCTATGAAGCCGACCGAGGGTTTGGTGCGTGGCATGAAGGCGGAAGACCTGGGCGAGCCGATCTCCGTGCCCGTGGGACGCGGGACGCTGGGGCGCGTGCTGAACGTCCTCGGCGAGCCGGTGGACCAGCTCGGCCCCGTGAAGGCCGATAAGCGTTATCCGATTCATCGCCCTGCGCCGTCGCTGGAAGAGCAGTCGACGAATCTCGAAATGTTCGAGACCGGCATCAAGGTCGTCGACCTGATCGAACCGTACCTGAAGGGCGGCAAGATCGGCCTGTTCGGGGGTGCGGGCGTCGGCAAGACCGTCTTGATTCAGGAGCTGATCCACAACGTCGCGATGAAGCACGGCGGCGTGTCCGTCTTCGCGGGTGTGGGCGAAAGAACGCGTGAGGGAAACGACCTGTGGATGGAATTCCAGGAGTCGCACGTCATCGAGCCGGGCAACCCGGAAAAATCGCGTTGCGCTCTCGTGTACGGCCAGATGACGGAACCGCCCGGCGCGCGTCTGCGCGTGGGGCTCACCGGGCTGACCGTCGCCGAGTACTTCCGCGACGAAGAACATCTCGACGTGCTGCTCTTCATCGACAACATCTTCCGGTTCGTGCAGGCCGGTTCGGAAGTGTCCGCGCTGCTGGGCCGCATGCCTTCGGCCGTGGGATACCAGCCGAACCTGAACACCGAAATCGGCGAGCTGCAGGAGCGCATTACGTCGACCAAGAGCGGCTCGATCACTTCCGTGCAAGCGATTTACGTGCCCGCGGACGACTACACCGATCCCGCGCCCGCCGCGACGTTCACGCACCTCGACGCCACAACGAACCTGAGCCGGCAGATCGTGGAACGGGGCATTTACCCCGCGGTCGATCCGCTGGCCAGCTACTCGCGCATTCTCGATCCGCGCACCCTGGGGCAGGAGCATTACAACGTGGCGCGGGCCGTGAAGGGCGTGCTGCAGCGCTACAAGGAATTGCAGGATATCATCGCGATCCTCGGCATCGAGGAGCTTTCGGACGACGACAAGCAGGTCGTCGGCCGCGCGCGCAGACTTGAACGCTTTCTCTCCCAACCGATGTTCGTCGCGGCTCCGTTCACCGGGTTGGAGGGCAAGTACGTGAAGATCGAGGACACGATCAAAGGCTTCAAGGAGATCGTCGCAGGCAAGCACGACGAGCTGCCCGAGCAGGCGTTCTACATGGTCGGCACAATCGAAGAGGCGCAGGAAAAAGCGGAGAAGCTGGCCGCGATGGCATAGCCCGCGCTGCGGCCGGAACAGACGATGCTACCCGAAGCGATCGAACTTCAAGTGGTGACGCCGCAGCGGCACGTGCTGCAGGAGACCGTCCTCGCCATCGAGATACCAGGCAAGGAGGGCTACCTGGGCGTGCTGCCGGGCCACGCTCCGCTGATCACGGAGCTCGGCATCGGAATTCTGGCGTATCGCACCGCGTCCGCGACGCGCTATCTGACGATCATTGACGGCTATGCGGAAATCCTGCCCGACCGCGTGATCGTCCTCGCCGAGGTCTCGGAAAAGGCGGAGGAGATCGACGTGAGCCGCAGCCGCGCGGCGCAAGAGCGCGCGCAGGGCGCGCTTCAAAAGGCGGTCGTGGGAAGCCCGGAATGGCAGGAAGAGCGGCTGGCAGTTGAGCGCGCCATCGTTCGAATGGGTGCGGCCGCCAAGGCGGGCGTCCCCGGTGCATCGAGCGTTGCCCACTGATCGCGGATGAAGACTCTTCACGGTTTGGCGTTACCCTCTCGCACTGGCCGGGAATCCGCGCGCTTCCCGGGGCATCAAATCAATGAGACGATTCTACGCATTGGCCTACTGCATTTCGTCCGGACGGAATAGGCGAAGATGGCGGAAGTCACGATCTATAGCACGGGATGGTGCTGCGATTGCCGCAGGGCGAAGCAATTCCTGCGCGAACGTGGCGTGAAATTCCGCGAGGTGAATATCGACGACAAGCCGGACGCCGAAGAGCTGGTATTGAAAGTGAACAACGGCCTGCGAAAGGTTCCCACCATTGAAATCGAAGGCCGCTATTTCTCGTGCAGCCCCTTCGATCCGTACAAGCTTTCCTCTGAGCTGAATATCCCGCTGAATCGGTAGGGCGCAGAACCCTTCGCTAGACTAGGCCGGCGCCACGAGTCATCACGGCACGCACGCGCAAATCAGGAGTAAGTGCCACCAGATCGGCGTCGGCGCCCGCGGCAATGATTCCCTTTTTCCCCGCCAAGCCGAGGCGGCGCGCGGGCAGGACCGTCGCCATGCGAACGGCATCCGTAAGAGGCACGCCAAGCCCCACGACGTTGCGAATGGCGCGATCGAGAGTCAGCGTGCTGCCGGCGAGCTTGCCCTCCGAATTGCGCGCCACGCCGTCCTTCACCGTCACCTCGAAATTCCCGAGACGATAGTTGCCATCCTGCATCCCGGTGGCGGCGATGCCGTCGCTGGCCAGTAGAACGCTGTCGAAGCCTTTCGTGCCGATCAGCACCTGGATCGCCGGCCCGGACACGTGCACGAGATCCGCGATGACTTCGGCGGTGACGTCCGGGTCGGTGAGGATCGCTCCGATGATGCCGGGGTCGCGATGGGAGAATGGCCGCATCGCGTTGAAGAAGTGCACCGAATGCCGCGCGCCCGCCTCGATCGCCGCGCGCGTTTGCTCGTAGTCCGCGTCCGTGTGGCCCAGCGCGACCACGATCTTCGCGGCCACCGCGTGCGCGATCAATTGCATCGCTCCGGGCAGTTCAGGTGCAATCGTCAGAATTCGCACCATACCGTCGGCGGCTTTTACGAACTTGTCGAGGATCTCCACGGAAGGCCGCGCGATCGCGTCCGGCGGATGCACGCCGCGGCGCGCCTTACTGATGAAAGGCCCCTCCAGGTGCATGCCCAGAATCTCGGCCGCGGGTTTGCTGGTTTCGGCGGCTTCGTCCACGCTTTCGTGCGCGTGAATGTATCGAGCGATGCCTTCGAGGCTGTGGCAAGTATCTTCCACCGACGCAGTCACGGTGGTTGCGACAATCGAAGTCGTGCCGTGGCGCGCCACTGTGGACGTCACGCGGTCGAGCGCGCGGGCGCTGCCTTCCATCACGTCGTGACCGCCTGCGCCATGAATATGCAGATCGACGAATCCGGGGACGATGGTCATGCCTGATGCCACGAAATCGGTGGCGCCCGCCGGGAGACGCATCATGTCGCGGTGGCCGACTCCCGTGATGCGGCTGCCCTCGACGACGATAATACCGTCCGTGATTTCCTCGTCTGGCGTCAGGATGCGGCTGGCATGGATGACGGTGGTCTTCATGGCCTCTCAGCGCCCGTGAAACAGCCCTCGATTATCCTAGAGGATTTTTCGGACGAATTCGCAGCAGAGCTTGCATCCGTTGCCTTCTTCGCTACAATCGTTTGTCGCACATTTTCCGGAGGAAACTGGATGGCACATGAGAAGCGTTACGTGGCGCAGAAACGGCAGCGCCGTCGCCGCAAGACAGCCAAAGCGAAAGTGAAGCTCTACGAGCAGGGCAAGATGCCGTATGACAAACTGCCTGCCCTCGCCAAGAAATTCCTCGCCCGAAAGACCCGCGCCCTCAGCAAGGCGCAGTAGGATCCAAACAAAAAGGGCGCCCGCCGCAGCGGACGCCCTTTGCCTTGGTCTTACCCCTGCCGCCCCGCCAGAGTGGCAGGCTTGTCTGCTAATTCCCGGACGCCTGCGCGTGCGTGGTGGCGACCTTCGGCACGCTCAGGTAACCGGCGATCTTGTCCTTGGCGATCTGGTTCACGGTGAACTCAAGCGGAGCGCGCGAACCGTGCGTGAAGAAGTAGATCGGCTCGTTCGCCGAGCGGTTCTTCTTCTCGTAGCGGCTGTCGTCCACGTAGATGGCCACCGTGTAGAGGTTTTTCTTGGGGTTCACGCCGCGGAGCTCGACCATCAGATCGCCCACCTTTTCGCGGGTGTTCTTCTTGTCGATGGTGAACTCGTAGTAGTCGCGCTCACCCAGACGGCGCAGCTCTTCCACTTCGTCGTGGTTCTTCGCGATCAGGGTGCCGAACTCGCCGCGGGTCATGTTCAGATTATTTTTCGTGGCGTCGAGATCGGTCTTCACGGCTGTAACGTCGGTTCCGAGCTTGTTGACGTCATCCACGCTCGCCTTGGTCGCCAGCTGGCCGTTTACGTTGTTCTGCAGATCGGAAAGCTGCTTGGCGTCGTCTTCCTTGATCTGCTTGGCCTGCTGCCGCGCCCGGGTGAGCTCGCCCTGCGTCAGCTTCATCTTGTCGGTCACAACGCTCAACTCGCCCTGGAGCTGCGCGTTGGTGTCTTCCGCCTTGGAGAGGCGCTGAGACAGAACGTCGTTGTTCTGCCGGAACTGCTGCGATTCTGTGTTGAAAGCCTGCTGAAGGGTCGCCGAACGATTGGACGCCGTCCAGCCCACACCCAGAGCTGCCAGCGAAATTACGGCCAGGGCCACCACGACAATCCCGATCCATCGGGGCGCCGGCGCGTCTTGCGTCACTTCCTGTTTTTCCTCGAGCATCTTTTCAATTCCTCCGTGGAAACCCCTTGCTACACCCGGTAGAAGCACGCCCCCAACCAAACGGCCCGGACCGCCCGATTGTTCCTATCTAACAGATATATATAGGCTTATGCTGTCTTCCCGGGCAGTCGTGCGTAGATCGCCAGCCGGGCACCCTGCAATTTTTACGTTGCCTTAATGATTTCTTCGCGGTCGAGGATTTGGAGGGAGGACAAGCTAGAGGTTCTAGAACTGCCTTCGTTGGCCGAGCACCGCGGCGCCGGAGCCTCAGCGCGTGATCGTCATCTGCTGCAGCCGCGCGATGCGGTCCGCGAGCGGGGGATGCGTGCTGAATAGGCTGGCGACGAACTCTCCGGCCGTCTTCGGCGCAACGATGCAGAGCGCCGAAGTGGACGGCGCGATGTCCATGGGGATTTGCTTGTTGTAAGCACCCAACTTTTCGAGCGCGCGTACCAACCCGTATTGGTGCCCGACCATTTGCGCGCCAGAAGCGTCCGCCTGGTATTCGCGCTGGCGCGAAATCCCAAGCTGCAAGAGCATCGCAGCGAGCGGCGCGAGAATCAGCATCAACAGAGCTCCAATAGCTCCACCCTCACGATCCCGGTCGTCGCCGCCGAACCAGAAGCCCATTCGCGCCAGGAATGTGATCGCCCCCGCGATCGTAGCCGCAATCGAAGACGTCAGAATGTCGTAGTTGCGAACATGGGAAAGTTCGTGGGCGATCACGCCCTCCAACTCCTCATCGTCCATCAGCTGCAGCAAGCCCTCCGTGACCGCGACGGAAGCGTGGCTCGGATTGCGGCCCGTTGCGAATGCGTTGGGCGCCGGCTGCGGGATCAGATACAGCCGCGGCATTGGGAGATTGGCCTTTGAGGCAAGGCGCTCCATCACGGCGTACAGGCGCGGAGCCTGCTCGCGGCTGATCGGCACAGCCCCGCTCGACATCAGTGCGATCTTGTCCGAGAAGAAATAGGCCGCGCCGTTCATGATGACGGCAAACATGAGCGCCGTCGTCAATCCGTTGCGCCCGCCGAAAGCCTGCCCGACGAACAACAGCAACAGCGTCAAAGAGGTCAGCAACAACGTCGTCTTAAGGGCTCTCATGGGTCCCTGGTCTCCATTGACTACTACGCAGCGCCAACCTTCGCAGTTTCGTGGCTGAACTTCATTTCTCCCGACTTTGAATCGGCATCCACCACGACTTCGTCGCCCGGACGCACTTCGCCGTCGAGGATTCTGAGCGCCAGCGGGTCTTGAATCAGCCGCTGAATCGCCCGCTTCATCGGCCGTGCGCCGTACGCGGGATCGTAGCCCTCGCGGAAGAGCAGCGCCTTGGCAGCGGCGGTCAGTTTCAGCGTCACCTTCTTCTCGGCTACCCGTTTCAGGAACGAGCTCATCTGCAATTCGACGATGCGCTCGATCTGCTCTTTGCCGAGCGGGCTGAACATCACGATGTCGTCGATGCGGTTCAGAAACTCGGGCCGGAACGTTTCCCGCAACGCGCCCATGGCTTCTTCCCGCGCCTTCTTGGGATCCTTGCCCGCCAGCTCGAAGATGGCGGTCGATCCGACGTTGGACGTCATGATCACCACCGCATTGCGGAAGTCGACGGTACGGCCTTTGCCATCCGTTAGGCGGCCGTCCTCCAGGATTTGGAGGAGAACATTGAAGACGTCCGGATGTGCTTTTTCGATTTCGTCGAGAAGGACGACCGAATACGGCCGGCGGCGAACCTGCTCCGTCAGCTGCCCGCCCTCTTCATAGCCGACATATCCCGGCGGCGCGCCGATCATGCGCGCCACGGAATGCTTCTCCATGTATTCCGACATGTCGAGGCGGATGATGGCGCGCTCGTCGTCGAAAAGGAATTCCGCGAGCGCTCGGGCCAGCTCGGTCTTGCCCACGCCCGTCGGCCCCAGGAACAGAAACGAACCGATCGGACGGTTTGGATCGCCGAGACCCGAACGGCTGCGCCGAATCGCGTTCGCGACGCTCGCCAGCGCCGGATCTTGTCCCACCACTCTCTGCCGCAGCCGCTCCTCCATATGGACCAGCTTTTCGATCTCACCCTCCAAAAGGCGGCCCGCGGGAATGCCCGTCCACTTGCTGACGATCTTCGCGATCTCCTCCTCGCCCACTTCCTCCTTCAGCATCGGATGATCTTTCTGAAGCACGGCCAGGTGATCCTGCGCGGCCTTGAGTTCCTTTTCGGCGGCGGCGAGCTTGCCGTAGCGGATTTCCGCGACGCGAGACAGTTCGCCGGAACGCTCGTAGCGCTGCTCTTCGCCCTTCAGCCTTTCGATTTCCTCTTTCTGCTTGCGGATGCGCGTAATCGCGTCCTTCTCAGTCTGCCAATGCGCTTTCAAGATGCTCGACTGCTCGCGCAGTCCGCCCAGCTCCTTTTCGATCTGAGCAAGGCGCTCTTTCGAGTGCGGATCCGATTCCTTGCGCAAGGCCTGGCGCTCGATCTCGAGCTGCATGATGCGCCGCTCGATTTCGTCAATTTCCGAGGGAAGAGAGTCGATTTCCATCCGCAGGCCGGCCGCGGCTTCGTCCACCAGGTCGATTGCCTTGTCCGGCAGAAAGCGATCGGTGATGTACCGCTGGGAAAGCATGGCCGCGGCGACGATCGCGGCGTCCTTGATGCGAACACCGTGATGCACTTCGTAGCGTTCTTTCAGGCCGCGCATAATCGCGATGGTGTCCTCAACCGAGGGCTCGCCGATCAGCACCGGCTGAAAGCGCCGCTCCAGCGCGGGATCCTTTTCGATGTATTTCCGATATTCGTTGAGAGTGGTAGCGCCGATCGCTCGCAGTTCGCCGCGCGCCAGGGCCGGCTTCAGCATGTTCGACGCGTCCATCGAACCTTCGGCCGCGCCCGCGCCCACCAGCGTGTGGAGCTCGTCGATGAAGAGGATGATCTGACCGTCGGATTCAGCCACTTCCTTCAGCAGGGCTTTCAGACGGTCTTCGAATTCACCGCGGTATTTCGCCCCGGCGACCAGCGCGGCCAGGTCGAGTGCCACCAGCCGCTTCGGCTTCAGCACCTCCGGCACGTCGCCTGAAACGATTCGCTGGGCCAGGCCCTCCACAATCGCGGTCTTCCCCACGCCCGGCTCGCCGATCAGTACGGGGTTGTTTTTCGTGCGTCGCGCGAGGATTTGCATCACGCGGCGGATTTCTTCGTCCCGCCCGATCACCGGATCGAGCTTTCCGCGCCGGGCTTGCTCGGTCAGGTCGCGCGCGTACTGCTCGATCGCACGATAGGTGGATTCTGGATTCTGCGAGGTCACGCGGTGGCTGCCCCGAATCGCCGTCATCGCCTGAAGAATGGCGTCCCGGGTAGCGCCCGAGCGGGCCAGAATCTGACCGGCCGGGTCGCGGTCGGCCCCCGCGATGCCGAGCAGGATGTGCTCGGTCGAGACGTATTCGTCTTTCAGGCTCTGCGCCTCACTGAAAGCGCGCTCGAGCGCGTCATTCGAAGCGCGGCTGAAGGATTGGTGCGATACATCCGAGACCTTGGGAAGACGGTCGATCTGCTTTTCCAGCTCACTCGCCATAGCGGTCGGCGCAGCTCCCAGCTTCTCCAGCAGCGGAGGAACCACTCCATCGCCTTGCGCCACGAGCGCCCACAGGATATGGAGCGGCTCAACCTGCTGCTGCCCCGAACGACCCGCGAATTCCTGAGCCGCCTGCAGCGCCTCTTGCGCTTTGACCGTCAACTTCTCAAATCGCACCATGGCTGAATTCTCTCACTTTGTTTTGAATGACTCAAAGACCACGGATGAAAATGGGGCCGGTCCCATCAGGCGCCGGCCCCGGAGTACCGCGATCGGAATTACTTCTGACCGTTGCCGATGTTGATCTTCACCTGCTTCGGCTTCGATTCGGCACGCTTCGGCATCTCGACCGTCAGAACGCCGTTCTTGTATTCGGCCTTGATGCTCTCGGTGCTGATCGTGTTCGGCAGGCTGAAACTGCGGCTGAACGAACCGTAGGTCCGCTCGATGCGAAGGTAATTCTCTTCTTTCACCTTCTGCTCGAACTTGCGCTCGCCGTGAATCGTCAGCATGTTGTTCTCGACGCGAATGTCGATGTCCTTCTCATTCACGTCAGGCAGGTCCGCCTTCAGAACCAGCTCGTTCTCGGTCTCGTAGATGTCGACAGACGGTGCCCACGTCGTCAGGGCTGAGTTGTCGCCACGACCGGGAAATGCCGCCTCGAACATGCGGTTGACCTGATCCTGCCAGGTCGCCAAGTTGGAAAATGGATCACGCCGGGTAATCGCGTTCACTTTCGTCTCCTCCTAGGAAGTCTTGCGCTGTATTAGCGCATACGGAGCATAAAATATGAGTCTGTACATGTCAAGTAATTTCGGGGACACAAAGGACGAGGCAGCGAATTCTGAGAAAATCTATTCTAACACCCTAATTATCAGGCACTTGAGATAGTGCGTCTCGGGCATTGTCAGCAGGATGGGGTGGTCTTTGGCCTGTGTTCGCCTTTCAACGATGACGATCTTTTTGCCTGCGTCATTGGCTGCTTCGGCCAGGATCTGCAGAAACAGCGCCTCCGACACGTGGTACGAGCAGGAGGATGTGACCAGGAAGCCTCCGGGGCGGAGCAGCTTGAGGGCCCGCAGATTGATCTCTTTGTAACCGCGGCGGGCCGCTGGCAGGCTATCGCGGTTCTTGGCGAAGGCCGGCGGGTCGAGAATGATCATCTGGAAAAGCCGTTCGGCTTCGTCGTATTCCTTCAGCACGTCGAAGGTGTTGCCCTCTCGGAAGCGAACGTTCGAGATTGAGTTCAACGTGCGGTTGTGCTCCGCCGCTTGCAAGGCAGCAGGCGCCATGTCGATGCCCTCGACGCGCGTGCACCTGTCCGCTACGGTGAGCGCGAATCCGCCCTCGTAGCAGAAACAGTCGAGCACGTCGCCCCCGGCGTACCGCCGCGCGGCCCAATGGTTCTCTCGCTGGTCGAGGAACGAGCCAGTTTTCTGTCCCTTAGCCAGGTCGTGCGCGAAGGCCACGCCGTTCTGCCGAGCCACGGTCTCGCCCGGCACTTCGCCGTGTAGAACGCCGACGCGCTGGTCGAGACCCTCGAGAAGCCGGACCCTCGGATCGTTGCGTTCCAGGATGCCCCTCGGCGAAAACATTTCCGCGAGCAATTCCACGAACAACGGCTTCAAGCGGTCCGTCGCCTGACTGAGCGTTTGCAGGACCAGGTAGTCCCCATAGCGGTCGACGATCAGCGATGGCAAAAGGTCGCCTTCGCTATAGACCAAGCGGTATGCCTCGGAGTTTTCGACTACCAACTTTCGATGCGCGGTCGCCTGCTCGACCCGATTCCTGAAAAATGCACGATCGATCGGCAGGTCCTCACGGGTCAACAGCCGAATCGAGATCTGCGATTTGTCGCTGTAAAAGGCACGGCCCTGAAAGCGCCCGCGGTCGTCGATCAGCTTGACCACGGCGCCGGGTTCCGCCTGGACTGTATTGACGTCGCTCCGATAAACCCAGAGATGGCCCGAGCGCAGGCGGTCTACCCCGCGCGCGCTGATCGTTACGGACGCTTCTTTCACGGGCGCATTGACCGCTGCGGAGGGCGGCATGGTGAAGTGGCGCCGGGACCGCTAGCCCGACCCGGAACCGCCCATCTTGCGTTTCCGGTGCAGTTTCACCGCCGACGAGCGCAGGGTCTCCGGCACGTTTTTGTTGGTCGTGAGTTTCACCAAATCCGTGGCGGTGAGCCGCGGAAACAGATGAAGGGAAACGTCGAGCGGCGTTTTCGGGTTGTTCACCAGATTCCGCACCACCGAATAGCTCTTCATGAAGACGCGTGTGAGCGAAATCGTTCGCAGGATTTCCGCGGTCAGGTTCGTCATCGAGGCGAAGGCCTCGACCTCGGTGTCCGTCAACCGGGGCGACTGCAGGACGCACCGCTGCACCAATTTGTTCGGATCGCGGATCAGCATCATCCGCTCCGTCCGTCCGCCCTTCAGCGCCAGCGTGAGGCGCTGAACGACGTTCATGTGTGCGACTTTTTGCATCAGCGTCTCGCGCTTCACGGGATCGGGCTCCGCGTCCACCGCGGCCTCTTCCAGTTCTGTCGCGGCCACCGCACCCTTTTGCATCTCGCCGAGAAGCTCTCGTTGTTCGGCGGTGCCGGCCGAAGAGCCCGCTACGGCGATCACCAGTTGCGGATCGGAGATGAATCGGTCGAGATTGTCGAGGAGCGCCTGAATGCCCTGCACGGTCAGGTGCTGTGCGACACGCGAGACGCACGCCGTGGGGCAGGCTGCGTTCCTGGCCAGGGCGTCTGCGATGCCCGGTTTTTCGCCGAGATTGTCGGCGCAATAGGCGAAGAGTCGTGCGTCGGCGTCAGGACGAGCGCAGGCCGCGAGAAAATCGTCGATCGGCTGGGTCAGCAGGGAATTCTGAGCGCGATCGGAGATCGTACCATCTCCATCGGCAGCGAGAACGGCCAGTAGTTCGGCTCTGTCCTCCGGCGCGAGGGCCACGCTGCCGGCGCAAATCGCGAGCTTCTGTTCCGGGCGCGCGTGACCGGAACAAATCTGCGCCCGCAGTTCGGCGCTAATGGGACGCCTCGGCAGCGGCTTGGAGATCGCCGCGCGTCAACGTGATCTTGCCCTGCGGTCCCGAAGCCGCGGCATGAATCGCACGGCCGTTCAAACTCAGGGTCAACGCATCCGAGTCGCTCGAGCTGACCTCCAATGTGTCGTGCGCCTCGAACTGCTTCGACTCGTTCACGTCGAGCTTCCCGCCAAACACCGAGGCGCCGTCTGCCGTGACGCTCACGTCGACCGGCTTGCTGGCCTGCATCGTCAGGGACAGGACCACAGGCGGACCCGAAACCGGGGCTGGGTCTTGCGCAGGCGAGTTCGCGGGCGCGGCATCGACGAGGGCCGCCCCCGACTGGCCCTGCACGGCGGCGGAGCTGAAGCGTGCGTGCAGGCGCGCCGCGATTGCAGCGCCGTAGCGATGGTAGGTCAAGAAGCCGCCGCCGATCACCGCTAGCAGGGCGATGATTGTTACGACGGCCGGCTGCCAGTCGCGCGGAATCCGCCCTGCCTGCCCGCCAGCTGAATGGACTGCCTCCGCGTCCCTGCGTTCGTAGGCGTACTCGGCCACCAGGCCGTCCTCGTCAATGCCCAGAAACCGCGCGATCGAGCGAATAAAGCCGCGATTGAAGGCTCCGCCCGGCAGGCGTTCCCACTGCTCGTTCTCAAGGGCCTCGAGGAAACGAGTGCTGATGCGGGTGGCGGCAGCGATTTCATCCAGCGAGACGCCGCGCATTTCACGCTCGCGCCTCAAGTGTTCGCCGAAAGGTGTCGAAGACATCCGCGGGGACCAAAAGAAATATAGGCGTGGGTCGCAGGCGTGTCAATGCCGTGTAGGCTACATAAAAAAATCGGACCAGCCGATGTTGCCGGCTGGTCCGAGGTTGAAGAGCTGATTCGATCCCGCGGCGACCGCGCCGCGAGCGAGCCCTTAGAACAGGAACTTCACGCCGAACTGCATCACGCGCGGCGTCACCGAGGTTGACGTGATCTTGCCGAATGTGGCTGCTGCGTTCACGTCGTTGCCCGGAGGATTGAACTGCGAGTGGTTGAAGATGTTGAACGCGTCAATGTGAAACTCCAGGCTCTTGCCTTCCCAGAGCTTCGTGGACTTGATCAACGACATGTCGAAGTTGATTTGACCCGGACCAAGGATCGAGCCGATGGCCGAATTCCCGTAGCCCGTGCCTGCGTTCACGAATGTGGCCGTTGCCGAGCCGCACGCTGCGTTCGGATCGCCCTCTTCGTTCGGCACGCCGCCGAGGCAATACGGCGAACTTGCCGGAAGTGCTACGTAGTCGAACGCATTGGGCGCGGCATACGTGCTTGGCGACAGAGAGATGAACGCATTCGGGTTGATCCAGCTGCCCGCAACGCGAGTGGTGTCGCTGCCGGACGTCGCGATCGGGATTCCCGACTGGCAACTCATTCTCTTTGCGCTGCAGTTGATCGGATCCGCCAGCGCAGCTCTTGCGCTTCCTGCGCCGTAGATGGACGCTCCTCCGCCATCGACGACCCAGAACGGTTCGCCATTCTGAATCGTGGTGACGCCCGAGAAGCTCCAGCCACCGAGCAGCTTGCCGCTCATACCCTGTTCATTGTGATACGGCAAGTTATAGACGTAGCTGAGGACAAATCGCTGGGAGCGGTTGAATGCAGCGGGACCGTACTGCTGTCCCAGATCGAGCGGGTCGTTGCTGTTTGCAGCTCCGAAGATGACCTCTCCCGGCGGCTGAATTCCGCTGCCTGGAGCCGAAGTGTTGATGTTCGTCATGTTCTTGCTCCAGGTGTAAGACGCCTGGATCAGCAGACCCTTTGAGAAGTTGTGCCGAACCTGGGCCTGCAAGCTGTTATACAGGGAGTCGCCGAGTGCATCCGTGCTGGCGACGCCGCCGGGGGCGAACCCGAGATAGCTCACGCGCTCGTTCAGGTTCGTCGTGAAAGTGCCGATTTCGTTGGTCGTAATGGGGTTCAGATTCGCCGGATCGTTGTACGGCAACGATGAGGCGACCATCTCGAGGTTCTGAGGCCCCGATGCTGCCGTGGGCCCGTTGGGAGCGCCGGCCACCAAGCGTCCCACGTTGATGTTTCTGGACCAGTCGTAGAGATGCGCGCCGTGAGTGCCGATGTAGGCGACGTCGACGACCCATGCATGGCCAAGATCGTACTGAAGATCCAGGCTGTACTCCTGGACGAGAGGCATACGATCCGCCAATGTTGGTGAATCGGACGTGTATCCAAGCCCGGAGGAACAAATTCCGGCCGGGCAAAGGGCCCCGGTATACGGATCAAACACGCCGGGAACCATGTAACGAGGCGTCCAAACGAGCGGACCCACGCCGGCCTGCCACGGAGCGTGGAGAGTGTTCTCCTGGTTCAGAGGAGCCGGTCCCGCACCTGCGCCCGAATACGGCGGCAGGTTCAGCTGGTTGTCGACCAGGAGGTTGCCGTAGATCGTGTCATAGAACCAGCCGTAGCCGGCCCGAACCACGAACTTGTGGCCAAACGGCTGCCAGGCAACGCCGATCCGGGGAGCAAAATCGTTCCACGGCGTTCCGGGCACCAGCGTTTTGTTGCCGTTGATTGTCACGCCGGTCGCGCCCTGCGGCGACACCAAACCGAATGTGGCCTGGTCAAAGTTGGAGGGAACGATAAATCCTCCGAGAGTACCGATGGACCCCAGTGCCGCGAATTGAGAGCCGGTGTTGACCTTCGTGAGCTCCGTCTGCCACACGTTGGCAAACTGGCCGGTCTTGTCATCCGGGAGGCCCTGGTATTCCCAGCGAACGCCGATGTTGACGTTCAACTTCGAGTTCACCTTGATGTCGTCTTGCACGTACCACGAGAATTGATTGACTCGATTGTAGTGGGCGAGCGTGCCCTTCAAGCCAAACCCGAGGACGATTCCGCCCGTCGGAGTCGCGGGCGTGCCGTCGATCGCCGGCCCGGCACTGCTGGTCAGAAAGTCGCCCGTGGACCACACGAGCAACTCGCCGCGCTCCGCTGCCGGAATTGTGTTGTTGTAAAGAATCCGGTCGCCGTCAAACCCAAACCGCAGCGAGTGCCTGCCGTGGTTCCAGGAGAGTGTGTCCGACCACTGGTACGTGTTGATGAAGTTGCTGGAAATCATGGAGAAGTTTCCGCCCTGGCTCCAAGGACCGCCGCCCACACCCAAAATGTCTAGCATCGGTGGCTCCGCCATCTCGGAGAATTTCTGGACGAGGGGCGGCGGGGCATCGCCGCAACCAAGACCGTTGTAAGCCAGAGGAATGATCGTTGCGCCGTTCGGGAGCGCGCAGGACTTGAGGCCCACGTTCGGGTCGGTGTTGTTCTCGATGTCGCGATGGAAATCAAAGTGTGCGTCGTTCACCAGGTTCGGAGTAAAGATCGAGCGCAACTCAAGCTGTCCCACGTGGTTGCCGTAATAGGCGTTGATGGGAGCGCCCGGGTTGCAGTTCCCGGCGAGAATGAAGCAGTTGAATGGCTGAAACTGCGGATCTCGCTGGTACATGTAGCGCACGTAGATCGTGTGCACGGGCGAGATCGTATAGTCGCCGTCCGCGATGTACTGATCTTCATTCGCGAGCGTGGGCGAAGAAATCGCGGTGGAGCAGCCATCTCCGACCGTAGCAAACAACGGGTTGTTAATATTGTTGGGGCACCTCAGAAAGTTGGCCTCTTGCGCCTGGGTCATGGAGGGGAAGTAGAAGCCCTGGTTATATCCACCCTTGATTATTCCCGGCGCCTGCAAAAGAGCAACGGCCGTATTCGTAATGTTGGTGCTGTTGCAGGAAGCATCCGTGCACGGCATGATGGGGACGCCCGTACCGCCCAGGAAGGAAAAGAATCCGCCCTGGCCGGCAAACGCGCTGGCGAGGTAAGCCTTGTACGCCGGTATGTTGTTCGTGCAACGCACGTCGCTGCAAGCGCCGCCCAAGTCCGCGTAATCGTTCCACGGCATCAGGACGGTGTTCGAGACGTATCCGGAAGCAAAGCCGCTGGTGCCAATTCCGTTCGCCTGCCGGAAGCCCTGATACGATCCAAAGAAGTGAGCCTTGTCCTTCATGATGGGCCCACCGAAGGTGAATCCGAACGTGTTCTGCTTCAGGGTCTGCGGCTTATTGGGCAGGCCCTGTTGTTCCTCGCTGCGCTTATAGAAGTAATCGTTACCGTTGAAGAAGTTGTTCCGGTTGAACTCCCAGGCAGCTCCGTGGAACTGGTTTGTGCCAGTCTTGGTGACGACGTCCACGTTCGCGCCGGGGTTGCGGCCGGAGCTCGCATCGAACTGCGAGGTCTGCACCTTGAACTCTTGGATCGAATCGGGGTTGGGAATGGCGATGCCGGGGAAGCTGCCTTCCTGTGCGGCCATGCCGCTCACGTAGTTCACAACCGAAGATCCGTTCATCGAGTAGTTGTTCTCGTTGGCCGTCGAACCGTTCGCGCTGACGTCCTGGGTCCCGTTCCCGATGGCCGATGCGGTGGCGGCGTTGGCTACCACGCCGGGCGAAAGGCTGATGACCTGAGTGTAGTTTCGCGAGACGAGCGGCAGGGACGTGATTTCCTGACCGGAGACGACGCCGCCATTGGTGATGTTCTCCGTCTGAATCGCCTCAACGGTGGCCTCGACGGTGACTGATGTCGTCTGTCCTCCGACTTCCAAGGATTGGTTCAAGACCGCGGTTTCCGTGACGCTCACGGTGACCGAAGGCACAGTAACGGTCTTGAATCCGGAGGCCGTAATCTTCAGCGAGTAAGTTCCGGGAGGGAGAAGAGAGAGCTTGTACGCCCCAGTCGATTCCGTGGTAACGGTGCGGGCTTGGCCCGTGCCAGTGTTTGTAGCCGTTACCGAGGCGCCGGCGATTACCGCGCCGGATTGATCCGTTATGGTTCCGCTCAGCGCGCCCGTTTGGGCAGTCTGAGCCAGGGAAACGGATGCGCACGCGAACACAGCCAGTAAACAAACAAGAAGCGAACACACCAATTTTGCAGCTGAGAATCTAGAAGTCATGCTTTCCCCCATCCCCAAAGTCGTAGTTTACCCCACCAATTAAGGAGGCACGCCACCCAAGAACAGCGCCGAATCCGGAGCCAGCACCCAGCCGACCCGGATACACATACCCCCTGCTGACAACCATAGACGCCGGTTTCTCGCCTGAGGACTACAACATCCGAAATTTTTCGCGCCTAAGGCGGCTCGCCCGGCCCTCCGGCGCTGGAAATACAACACTTGACGTGAAGGGGCATTCCGAAGAGACTATGCCGACATCTCCAGGGGTGGGGAAACGGGTGGTATGGGTTCGGGCAATATCAACGTTATTGCAGCACAGGCTCAAAGGGAAGTAGCGCTCGACGATCTCGCCAATATCATGAGGGCGCACCAGCCCCGGGTGCTGCGCTTCGTGATGCTCTCGATTCAGGACCAGGACGCCGCAGAATCGATCACCCAGGACTGTTTCTTCAAGGCTTATGCGCGAAGGGATCAGTTCCGGGGCGAGTGCAGCGTGCGAACATGGCTGATGCGGATCGCTTTCAACATGGTCCGCAGCCACGCCCGCAACCAGAGGTTGCGCTTCTGGAAGGCGGCCGCTGTTTCCAGTGTGCCGATCGCAAGCATTTCCGACCTATTAAAGACAGATCAAAGTTCGCCCGAAGCGCAGATGCTGGCGAAAGAGCGCATCGCCATCATGCATCGGGCGCTGGCGGAACTTTCGACCCGGCAGCGCACAGTCTTCCTAATGCGATTCATCGAGGACCTTGAAGTCTCCGAAATCGCCCAGATCACGGAAATGCAGCTCAGTACCGTGAAAACGCATCTGCAACGCGCCGTCGGAGCGATTCGCGCAAGGGTGGGAGCGAGCTGATGATTTCGCACTTGAGCGGCGCCGATTTCGCGCATCATCTGGCGATGACCCCTTCGCGCGAAGCAGAAGCGCACGCGCAATCCTGAGCGATCTGCCGCACCCGCCTCCAATACCCCACTCCTGCAACACCCCGCTCAAAGGCCCAGAAACCGCGCCCCTGAACGAGGGCCATTGGCCTTTCAGCAATCCGGACGGAATGTTCATTGCGACCACGGAAAACCGTTCACTATAATTCATTCATTGCTGCCCGACTCCCAAGACGCTAAGCAGCACCCGGCTGGGGAACGCACGCGCAGGGCGACCGACGCCAAGCCGTTCACGGGAACGGAACGGCGCCGGAACCCCGGCGCGGCTCCGCCCGTCGCGGAAGGCGGAGAAGTCAACGTCTTCCACGAACTCGGGAAGGCCCTTACTTCCTCTCTGCAGCTCGACCAGGTCCTGCGCACCATCATGGAAAAAATCAACGAGGTATTGCATCCCGATACCTGGTCGCTCCTCCTGATGGATCCGGACAAACAGGAGCTGTATTTCCAGATCGCGACGGGCAAGGGCGCTGAAGCGCTCAAGGACGTACGCATCCGGGTTGGTCAGGGACTCGCAGGGTGGGTCGCCGAATCCGGCGAAGCCGTGGTCGTGCCCGACACGAGCAAGGACTCCCGCTTCTTCGGCCAGGTGGATGAAAAGACGAAAGTGGCGACGCGCTCCATCGTCGCGGTCCCCGTGCGCTTTCGCGATCAGTGTCTCGGCGTCATCGAGCTGATCAATTGCGTCGGGCCCGAAGGATTTAGCCAGCGCGATCTCGCGCTGCTCGAAGCGCTCGCCGACTACGCGGCCATTGCCATTGAGAACGCGCGCCACGTGCAGCGAATCCACGAACTCACCATCACCGACGATTGCACGAGCCTCTATAACGCGCGGCATCTCAACTTCATGCTGGACACCGAGATTTACCGCTCGCATCGCTATGCGTTCGAGTTCTCGCTGATCTTCATCGACCTCGACCACTTCAAGAACGTGAACGACACGCACGGCCATCTGATCGGCTCGAAGCTGCTGGCCGAAATCGGCGAGGCCGTGAAGGGGCATTGCCGCCTGATCGATCTCGCCTTCCGTTACGGCGGCGACGAATTTGTCGTGCTGCTGCCGCAGACGTCCAAAGACAACGCCCTCGGCGTGGCTCGCCGCCTCCACCGGCTGATTCGAGAAACGCAATGGCTGAAGGAGACGGGTCTGGACATTCACGTGACCGCGAGCGTCGGCGTCGCCTCCTATCCGACCGATTCGCGGACGAAAGCGGAACTCCTGCATCTCGCCGACGAAGCGATGTACCTCGTCAAGAACACGACCCGGGACAGCGTCGCTGCCGCTGGAGTGGGCGTCCTGCCCTACCGCTGAGCTTGCTGCGTCAAGCGCCGCATTTGCCATCTGCTCTGCCCTTGTTGTCCCAGGCAAACCACTCCCCTATACTCTGCCTCTAAGCAAACGGGGAGACGACGAATTGCGCAATCAAGAGGCCGCGCGTTACGCGCGCTGGTCGGCGATCGCGGCGGGATTGATCGCGGCGGCCGTGCTCGGCATCTACGCGCAGCGAGCCTTCCGCGAGGCGCGCGCACGCCACCCTGCGCCGAAAGCGGTGCCGGTCACGGTCCAGCAGCAATCCGCGCAATTCTCCTTCTCGAAGGACGAACAGAATCACCGCATCTTCACCGTTCGAGCCTCTCAGGCCACGCAATTCAAGGATCAGAACCGCGCCGTGCTCGAAGACGTCTGGATCACCGTCTACGGCCGCGACGGAAGCCGCAACGACAACATTCATACGCGCGAGTGCAGCTACGAGCCGGCCACGGGCGATGTCCGCTGCGCGGGAGATGTCCGAATTGACCTGCAGAGCGCGGCTCCCGCCGCCGGGCCAAATGGCGCGCTCGGAGATCATCTCGAAATCGACACGAGCAACCTATCCTTCAATCGCAACACAGGCGAAGCTTCAACGGCCGCCCCAGTGGAATTCAACTTTCCCGCCGGCCACGGGCAAGGCGTCGGCGTGAGTTACAGCACCAGCGATGCGACGGTCCGCGTCGGGCACTCGGTCCGGTTCGAATTGAACGCGACGCAGCAAACGGGCGGCTTGCCCGCCACGGCTTCCGGAAGCAGCCTCGAGATTCGAAGAAACGATCGAACGGTGGTGCTGGACGGTCCCGCCCTTGTGCGGTCTGGGGCGCGCGAGCTCGCGGCGGATCGAATCGCCGTCGAACTCGATCAGTCACTGCACGCGCGGCGCGTCCTGGCGGAAGGCCATCCTCGGATGCGCGCGGACGAGGCGAATGAAAAGATCGCCGTCGCAACCGACCACCTCGAGGCCTTGCTGAGTCCCGAAGGCTGGATCGAACGCATCGTCGCCGACGGAAATGTCGCCGGTACCAGGCAAACGTCCGCGGGTGTGGATCACTTCTCGGCGGCTCGCGTCGATTTCGCGATGATGCCGGCGCGCAATCTGATTGACGCCATGACGGCCACGGGAGCAGTGACCGCCGAACTGCATCAGGGTGCCGATACGCACGTGCTGAAAACCGACGCGATGCGCGTCAAGTTCTCTCCAGGCCAACCGAAGACTCGCGAGGGCAAACCGAGCGCGGGATCGGTCGAGCGTCAGCGCATGGAGAGTGTTGAGACTCTCGCGCCGGCCACAATCGAGTCGAACAACGCCAGGGAAACGACGACGCTCCAGGCGAAGAAGTTCGTCGCCGGAATCGGCGCCGACGGCAGGCTCGACACGCTTCTGGGACACGCCGGCGTCGAAGTCCGGCGGCAGTCGGGTGGTGCCGCTCCGCAGGTCGTCTCCGCGGCGGAGATGTCGGCCACGTTCGACGCTCGCGGCGAATGGAACACCGTCGAGGAATCCGGCGGCGTGCATTTTCAGCAGGCCGACCGCCAGGCGACCGCCAGTCGTGCAAGCATCGTCCGCGCGACCGACACGATCACTCTCGCCGATTCCGCCGTGATTTCCGATGCGCTTAGCCGGACCACGGCCTCCGCAGTGACGATCAATCAAACCTCGGGAGAGGTCCGCGCCACCGGAGGCGTCGTCTCCACGTACGCTCCAACCTCGCGGGGCGACGCTGTGGGCCTCGGCTCAGGCGCGGCTCACGTTTCCGCAGACGCGCTCTCCGGCTCGGTCAACTCCGGATACGTGGTGTACGTCGGCCACGCGCGGCTCTGGCAGGGTGACGCCGTGCTCGATAGCGATCAGATCGAGCTGTGGCGCGACGAGAAGAAGCTGCAGGCCTCGGGACACGTGGTGGCCGTTTTCCCGCAGGCCTCCGGGCCCCTGAGCGCGCTCCCGGGATCGCCCGTAAAGAAGGCCTCGTCGACGGGCCCGACCCTATGGAAAATCTCAGCGCCGACTTTGATCTATTGGAACGACCAGGGGAAAGCGCATCTTGAGGGCGGCGTGACGGCGAACTCCGATCAGGGATCGCTTGAGTCGCGCACGTTGGACGCATTCCTCGGTTCGGGACCCGCGACCGGAGCGGCGGCAGCCGGACCCGGCGGCCGCCAGCTGAACCGAGTGCTCGCACAGGGCAATGTGGTGGTGCGCCAGGGAGAGCGGCGAGGCACCGCGGATCAGGCGGAATACACCGCGGCGGACGGAAAATTCGTCCTGTCCGGCGGTCAGCCAACTCTAGCTAATGCCGCTAGCGACACAACGACGGGCCATTCGTTGACCTTCTTTGTTGCGAATGATACGATTTTGATTGATTCGCAGGAAGGTTCGCGCACGGTTACGAAGCACCGGGTTGAGAAATGAACCGGCATGTTGAAACTCCAGGCCGCCGATCTGAGGAAGTCCTATCGAGGTCGGAGGGTCGTTGATGACGTCTCCTTGGAGATTCAGCAGGGCGAAGTGGTTGGGCTGCTCGGGCCGAACGGCGCAGGAAAGACCACGACGTTCTACATCTTGGTCGGTCTCGCGCGTCCGGATTACGGGCGTGTATTACTGGACGGCGAGGACATCACCGACCTCCCCATGTACCTTCGTGCTCGCAGCGGCATCAGCTACCTCCCCCAGGAACCTTCCGTCTTTCGCAAACTGACGGTCGAAGAGAACTTGCTGGCGGTTCTGGAGACTCTGTCGATCACGCCGGAGCAGCGGCGCGACCGGGTCGAGGAGCTTTTGGCGCAAATGGGGCTCGAAGGCGTCCGATATAGCCAGGCGCATGTGCTGTCCGGCGGCGAGCGACGGCGGCTTGAAATCGCGCGTTCGCTGGTCCTTTCACCCTCCTTTGTGCTGCTGGACGAACCATTCGCCGGAATCGACCCCCTGACCGTCGTCGATATTCAGAAGATCGTGGCCGACCTCAGCGAGGCCGGAATCGGCGTGCTGGTGACGGATCACAACGTGCGCGACACCCTGGCCGTCACGAACCGGGCCTACATCATCAGCGAAGGCAAGATCCTGGCTGCCGGAAGGCCCGAAGAGCTATCGACCAACGCCGACGTGCGCCGCATTTATCTCGGAGAAGGCTTCCGCCTGAACTGACCTATGAACTGGCTCGCGCCCAAACTGCACCTCCGCCTCGCTCAGAAGCAGATTCTGACGCCCGGCCTCGTGCAGATGGTGAGCGTGCTTGCGCTGAATCGCCTGGAGCTGCGCGAGATGATCAACCAGGAGATCATGGCGAACCCGGTTCTCGAGGAAGTGGCGGACGATGGGGTAGGAGTCGACAGCTACACCGACGAGGCGTTCCTGAAGAAGGAAACCGAAAAAGTCCCGGAAACGGAAGCGCCAAACCCGTTCGACGAATTCGACTTCGGTTCCTTCTTCACGCAATACCTCGACACCGGCGCCGAGCGCGCCGCGGGTGGCGAACACGAGGAAATCGAAAAGCCCTCGTTCGACAAGTTTCTCTCTTCTCCTGCAAATCTGACCGATCATCTTGCCTGGCAGCTCAGCATGAGCATCTGCACGGAAACCGTCCGCAAGATCGCCGAGGCCATCATCGGCAATCTCGATGAGAACGGTTATCTGACGGCGACGCTCGATGAGATCGCGCAGTCAGGAAACTATTCGATGGAAGACGTGGAAGAGGCCTTGGCCATGGTGCAGGAGTTTGACCCGCCCGGCGTCGGCGCGCGCGATTTGCCCGAATGCCTGCTGCTGCAGATCAAACTGCTCGATCCGCAAAACACGCTGGCGCGGCAGATCATCACCGACCATCTGAAACTGCTCCAAAATAACCAGCTCAAGGAAGTGGCGCGGGCGCTGAATCGCCCCGTCGAGCTGGTGAAGCGTGCCGTGGACGTAATCAAGCGCCTCGACCCCAAGCCCGGCCTTCGCTACAACAAGATCGAGCCGCGTCTCGTCGAACCCGATGTCCAGTTCCGCAAGGAAGACGGCGAGTGGCAGGTCTTCATGAACGACGACGACGTGCCGCAGCTTCGCCTCAGCCCCACCTATCGCCGCCTGCTCGCGCGCGACGCCGCGGACCGCGACGTCCGCAACTACGTGAAAGAACGCTTCACCGCCGCGATTCAATTGATGAAGAACATCGAGCAGCGCAAGCACACGATCCTGCGCGTCTGCCAGTCGATCCTGCGCCGTCAGAAGGACTACCTGGACTACGGCCCCGATCAACTGAAGCCGATGATGATCAAGGAAGTGGCGGAAGAGGTCGGCGTGCACCCGTCGACCGTCAGCCGCGCCGTCGCCAACAAATACGTGCACACGCCGCAGGGGGTGCTCGAGCTGCGCAGCTTCTTCTCCGAATCAGTCAACGGACCGCAGGGCAGCGAGATGTCTCTGCTGTCGCTCAAGCGCCGCGTCAAGCAGATGATCGAAGAGGAGGACACGGCGCGCCCGCTTACCGACGAGCAGATCACCAAGAAACTCAGCGAAGAAGGTATCCACGTCACGCGCCGCACCGTAGCGAAGTACCGCGAAGACCTCCGCATCCCCAGCACGCACCGCCGCCGGGTGAAAGCCTGACCGCCGCTGCCGTGGCGCGCACCGACCGGAAACGCGACTCCCGCCAACTTGTGATCCTCACCGGGCTCTCGGGCTCCGGCAAAGGCTCCGTGCTGAAAACCTTCGAGGATCTCGGCTTCTACTGCGTCGATAACCTGCCGGTCGCTCTGATTCCCACGTTCAGCGAGCTCTACAGCGAAGGCCGGGAGGAAGTTTCGCGCGCCGCGCTGCTGGTCGACGCCCGCGAAGGCGAACACATCGAGGAGCTGCCTGCCATCTACCGCGAGCTGAAGACCAAGCATCCCGTCACGCTTGTCTTCATCGAAGCGAGCGACGCCGTGCTGCAGCGCCGGTTCAGCGAGACGCGCCGCCCGCATCCGCTCGGCCACCGTATTTCGATTCTCGAAGGCATCCGCGAAGAGCGCCGCCGCATGGCGCCGATTCGCCGTCTTGCGGACATCGTGATCGACACAACTAAGTTCAACGTGCACGAACTGCGGCAGCTCGTCATCGAGCGGTTCGAGAAGGCGGGCCGGCGCCCGCTGCTCGTTTCGGTGGTCAGCTTCGGCTTCCGCTATGGAATTCCGGCGGACGCGGACCTCGTATTCGACGTGCGCTTCCTGCCGAACCCCCACTTCGTGCCCCGGCTGCGCCCGTTCAGCGGCAAGGATGCGCGCGTGGCTCGCTACATCCGTTCATTCCCGCAGACGGGCGAGTTCCTGCGGCGCATCGAAAGCCTTCTCGGATATCTGATCCCGCACTACATCCGCGAAGGCAAGAGCTATCTGACCGTCGCGGTGGGATGCACGGGAGGGCGCCATCGCTCCGTCGCGCTGGCGGAAACGATCCGGCGCGCGCTGCAGCGCAAGGGCTATTCGACCAAGGTCGTGCATCGCGACCTGGACAAGACGACGTCCTGATTCGCGGCGCGAAACGCCCCGGTTCCGCCCGCTGGACACCTCCCGCGATTACGCCTTGCAACACGCGCGTCCGATGAATACGCTAGAAAAGCTTCTTTCGACGGCAAAATCTTGGCAACCGAGAATATTAAGGACGGCGCTCCGCGCGTAAGCGAGCGGAAGGAAATTCGGCGGCTGCTGGCGTATCTGCGGCCCTACACGCCGCGCCTCGTGCTGGGAATCCTGCTGATCGCCGTGATGGGCGTGATCGAGTTTCTGATCGCGTTCGCCCTGCGCCCGGCCTTCGACGTGATCTTGAATCCCCACTCGACCGCGCAGGCCCTCGTGCTGTTTCAGATCCCGTTCACGCACCGCGTCATCGATCTCCATGCCTTCGTGCCGCGCCACTTTCACAATGTCTGGACCGTCTTCGCCGTCGCTCTCCTGCTCCTTGCGATGATCAAGGGCGCGGCGGAATACGTCGGCAGCATCCTGATCCAGCATGTGGGACTTTCCGCCGTCACGGATCTTCGGAACGAGGTCTACGCGGAGGTCGTGCAGCAGCCGATCGGCTTCTTCCAGCACCATCCGGTGGGCCGCGTGATGTCCGCCGTGATCAGCGATATCGAGCAGATGCGCAGCGCCTTCTCCGACTGGTTTGCGGAGCTCTTTCGGCAGGCGTTCGCGCTCGTCGCCTTCGTCGGCGTCTTGCTCGTGATCAACTGGCGCATGGCGCTGGGTGCCGCGATCCTGATTCCCATCGTCGTGTTGCCGGTCGGCAAATTCGGCCGAAAGATTCGCCGCTCGTCGGAAAAGAGCCGGTCGCGCCTGGCGGACCTGAGCCACATCCTGCAGGAGACGATCACCGGAAACCGGGTTGTGAAAGCCTTCGGGATGGAAGGTTTTGAAATTCGAAAGTTCCGCGAGGCCGCGCGCCATCTGTTGCGCGAAAACATGCGCTGGATCAGGGCCTTCGCCGCCACGTCGCCCGTGATGGATCTCCTCGGCGCGGTCGTGGTCGCTCTCGTGCTGCTGGCCGCGCGCGGCGAAATCAAGGCAGGCCGCATGACAGTCGGCCTGTTCGTGTCCTTCGCCTACGCCCTCTTCAAGGCCTACGAGCCGATCAAGCGCCTCGGCAATGTCTATCAACTCTTCCTTCAGGCCGCGGGCACCTCCAAACAGGTCTTCTCCTACATCGATCTGCCGAAGGAAATTATGGAGGCGCCGGGGGCGCAGGTACTGCCGCGGCTCGCCCGGTCGGTTGAGTTTGAAGACGCGACCTTCGCCTACGACGGCGGCCCGCTCATCCTGAAGCACATCGATCTCGATGTCCCCGCCGGCTCCGTCGTTGCGATCGTGGGATCGAGCGGCGCGGGCAAGACCACTCTCGTGAATCTCCTTCCGCGCTTTCACAGCGTGACTTCCGGAGCGATTCGCATCGACGGCCACGACGTGCGCGAGGTCACCCTCCGCTCGCTGCGCGAACAGATGGCGATCGTGACGCAGGAAACGATCCTCTTTAACGACACGATTCGCAACAACCTCTGTTACGGCCGCCCGGACATGGCGCAGGTAAAAATCGTCGCAGCGGCGCAGGCCGCCTTGGCTCATGATTTCATCATGCAGATGCCGCTCGGCTACGACACCGTGATCGGCGACCGAGGCCAGCGCCTCTCCGGAGGCCAGCGGCAGCGCCTGGCGATTGCGCGCGCGCTGCTCAAGGACGCGCCGATCCTGATTCTCGACGAGGCCACCTCCGAGCTCGACTCCGAATCCGAAATGCTTGTCCAGCGCGCGCTCAACAATCTGATGACGGGCCGCACCGTGTTCGTGATCGCGCACCGCCTCTCCACGATTCGCCGCGCCGACGTGATCGCCGTTCTCGATGACGGCACGATCCGCGAGCGCGGCACCCACGAGGAGCTTCTGGCGCGCAATGGGATTTACGCGCGCCTCTACGATATGCAATTCCGCGACGCCGAGCCCGTCACGCGTGCGGCGGGACCTGAGTGACGATGCCGCCCGCGCCTTCCAAATCTGCGCCCTCCGCCGAAGCAGCCGTGAAGAGCCTGCGCTCGATGACTGGCTACGCGCAGGCGCAGCGCACCGACGATGGATTCAGCCTGCGCGTCTCCGTTCGCAGCGTCAATCACCGCTTTCTCGATCTGCACATCCGCGTGCCGGAGGGTTTCGAGCCCCTCGAGCCGCGCATGCGCCAGATCATCCGCGAACGCGTCCGTCGCGGGCACCTCGACGTCACGCTGCGCTACGAGTTGGCCGGACCGGCCGCGGTTGGAATCAACCAGGAAGTCGCTGCCGCCTACGTGCAAGCGGTCAACGCGATGCGGAAGCAGTTCGGCATTCACGCCGAGGCGGACCTGGCTTCGATTCTGCGCTTGCCCGGCGTGATCGGCCCGCCGGCGGCCTCGCTCGACGAAGAGCTTGCCAAAATCGAAGAAATCGCCGCCGGCTGCCTCGCCGAAGCGCTCGACAAGCTCGATCGCATGCGCACGCACGAAGGCGATGTCCTGCGCCAGGAAATGCTCGGCCGGCTGGCCCAAATCGCCGGCTTCGCCGAAAAGATCGGGCCGCTGGCCGAACGCGCGCGACCGGCATTTGCCCGCCGCCTGGAAACTCGCCTGAAGGAATTGCTCGGAGACTCGCAGCTTGATCCCGCGCGCGTAATCCAGGAAGCCGCGATCGCCGCCGAGCGAAGCGACGTTTCGGAGGAGTTGACGCGCCTGGCGAGCCATGTGCGGCAATTCGAATCGCTGCTGGCGAGCCCGGCGGATGTGGGTAAGAAACTCGATTTCCTGCTTCAGGAAATGCAGCGGGAGGCGAATACGCTGCTGTCGAAGACTCCCGGCAACGAGGCCGAAAGCCTGGCCATCACGGAGCTGGGGCTCGAAATCAAATCCGAGATCGAAAAGATCCGCGAACAGGTGCAAAACATCGAATGAGTCTCGCGGAGCCATTGGTCCTGATCGTTTCCGGGCCGTCCGGCTCGGGAAAATCCACGCTGGTTCAGAAGGTTCTCGAATTGCCCGGCGTCATGCTGTCGGTTTCGTGCACCACGCGCCCGCCGCGCAAGACGG
This sequence comes from Verrucomicrobiia bacterium, assembly GCA_035500255.1. Taxonomy (GTDB): domain Bacteria; phylum Acidobacteriota; class Terriglobia; order Acidiferrales; family UBA7541; genus Palsa-295. Next base: position 142,224 of record DATJXJ010000044.1, read on the forward strand.
AGAGCGCCGGCAAGTGGTACAATTTCGTCACCGAAGCTGAATTCCAGCAGATGGTGGCGCGGGGCGACTTCCTCGAATACGCTCAGGTATTCGGCAAGAATTGGTACGGAACACCGCGTTCGCAGCTCGAAGAGGCGCGCAAGCGGAAGAAAGACCTGGTTCTCGAAATCGATGTGCAGGGCGCTCTGCAGGCGAAGGAGAAACTGCCGGGCGCCGTCGCGATCTTCGTTCTGCCGCCCTCGCGCGAGGACCTGGAGCGCCGCATTCGCGAGCGCGGCCAGGACTCCGAGGACGAGATTCGCCGCCGGCTGGAACGCGCGCGGCAGGAGATCTTGAAATACACTGCGTACGATTTCGTCATCATCAATGACGATCTCGAGCGCGCGGGCCGTGAAGTGCAGGCTATCGCCCTCGGTTCTCGTTGCCGCGTGGCGCAAAAGCAGGACCGGATTCACGAGATTCTGAAATCATTCGGAGGTTGAACTTCTCATGGCTGTTCTCAGACACAAACCCGAAAGCCAGTTTGCATACGTCGTGGTCGTATCGCGCCGTGCGCGTCAACTGATGATTGGCGCGCGGCCGCTGGTGGACAATCCGAGGTCGCGCAAGAATACGCGCATCGCCGAAGAGGAATTGCTCCAGGGTGCGCTCGAATACGAAGTGCCCGAAACCGGCGACGGACCGGAAGGTGCCGATGGGAAGCGCCGCAAGTAACGGATCGACGCGTTGAGTTTTCGGCGGCTCGCCTGCGCGCAGCCGCCCTTGGTTTTCATGCCATGAAAATCGCTCTCGGTGTAACCGGCGGAGTGGCGGCTTACAAGGCGGCCGAGCTCGTCCGCCGCCTGCAGCAGGAGAAGCTGGACGTCCAGGTGGTGATGACGCGCGCAGCGCAGGAGTTCATCACGCCGCTTACGTTCGCCGCGCTGACCGGCAAGAAGGTGATCACCGAGATGTTCGGCGCGGAGGCCGCGGCGCCCGCCAACGTCGAAAGCGCGATCGAGCACATCGCCGTCGCGCAGCGCATCGATCTGCTCCTGGTCGCGCCCGCGACCGCCGATTCTCTGGCGCATTTCGCCCAAGGCATCGCCAGCGATTTTCTCTCGACGCTCTATCTCGCAACGAAAGCCCCCGTCGTCGTTGCGCCCGCGATGAACGTCAACATGTGGGAGCATCCGGCGACGCAGGAAAACTTGAAGACGCTTCGCGCTCGCGGAGTGCACGTGGTCGATCCGGACGAAGGCTATCTCGCCTGCGGAATGACGGGCGCAGGGCGGCTGGCCGCTACCGAAGCGATCGTTCAGAAAGTTTGCTCGGTGCTGGGGCTGCGCCACGATCTCGAAGGCCGGACGGTCCTCGTCACCGCCGGTCCGACGCGCGAGAACATCGATCCGGTCCGCTTTCTCACCAACCGCTCGTCCGGCAAGATGGGATACGCGCTCGCCGAAGCCGCCGTGCGCCGCGGCGCGCACGTCATCTTGGTAAGCGGTCCGACCGATCTCCCGGTGCCCGAGGGAGCGGACTGGGTTCCGGTGCGCACCACGGAAGAAATGCGCACCGCTGTTCGCGACCGCGCGCCGGAGGCAAACGTCGTAATCATGGCCGCCGCCGTCTCGGACTATCGCCCCGCCGCGGCACAGGCACAGAAGATGAAGCGTGGCCAAGGGCATCTCATTCTTGAACTCGAGCCGACGCCGGACATCCTCGCCGAGCTGGGCCACGAGAAGGGTTCGCGCATTCTTGTCGGCTTCGCCGCCGAGACAGAGCGCCTGGCGGACAACGCGCGAGACAAGCTCGCCCGTAAAGGCGCGGACATGATCGTCGCCAACGACGTGACGCAGCAGGGCGCCGGATTCGACACCGATACGAACATCGTCACGCTTTTTCTGCGCGACGGCACGGAGATTCCGCTCCCGAAGCTCCCAAAATTCGAAGTCGCCAACCGCATCTTGGACGCGGTGCTTCAAATCGACACGCGCTCGTAGCTCGTCGCCAACCTCTCTGCCCTCTCGCGCCCCATCTTCGTGATACTGTGCGTCCGGCGGTTTCGGACAGCCGCACGTCGAGCAGCTCAGCCGCCCGACGGCGTATCAGGCGCTTGTAAACCCGAAAAAGCAGACTGGATAATCGGAATTCTCATGAGCGACAACCGATTCGCCCGCACCAAAGCATGGCTCCGTTACGCCGACGATCTCGGCCTCGGCCCCTTCTATCGCGATCGCGCCGTTCCTGGGGCTGCAACGACAGACGTGCAGGGCGCCCCGTCCCGCGAGTCGCAAGGTGTTGTACCGGCGGTTGCCCAATCCCCCGCGGAGCGACGTGTGGGAACTCCGCTTGAAGTCTCGCCTTCCGCGGCTGCTCCGCGCCGCGCTCCTGAGCCGCCGCCCGCCGCCAAGCCGGCGTTCGTTGCCGCAGCGCCAGCACCTTCGCTCTTTGAATCATCCGGTCGCGTCGAAGGCGATACGCTCGAACGCGTTCGCGCGGACATCGGCCCCAATTGCACGCGCTGCAAGCTGCACAAAGCGCGGACGAATATCGTTTTCGGCGTCGGCAATCCGAAAGCGCAGCTCGTGTTCGTCGGCGAAGGGCCGGGCCGCGATGAAGACGAACAGGGCGAGCCCTTCGTCGGCCGCGCCGGAAAACTGCTGACGCAGATGATCGAAGCGATGGGCCTGCGCCGGCAGGACGTCTACATTTGCAACGTGGTCAAATGCCGCCCGCCGGAAAACCGCTTGCCGGAAAAAGACGAGATCGCCACCTGCTCGCCGTACCTGATCCGTCAGCTCGATGTGATCGGGCCGAAAGTGATCTGTTGCCTGGGCGCCTGCTCCGCGCAGACGCTGCTCAATACGAATCAGGGCATTTCGCGCTATCGCGGCGAATGGTTCGACTATCGCGGCGCAAAGCTGATCGCGACGTATCATCCCGCCTACCTTCTTCGCAACCCCAACGCGAAGGGCGAGGTTTGGAAGGATCTGCAAAAGGTGATGGCCGTTCTCGGCCTCGAACTTCCGAAAAAGAAATGATCGCCATCCTGAACGAACTCCCGCGGCGCCAGGCGCGAGGCCGGGGCGATGTCGAAGGTTCCCTCTTCCGCACCGTCGGCGAAGAAACCTGAGCGCTCTTGGACACCCTCCTCGGAATATCGGCGGCGCTCGGCTGGGGTGTGGCGGATTTTTCCGCGCGCTTCGCCACGCGCCGCATCGGCGCTTTTCGGACGCTCCTCTTCATGCAAGCCTTTGGTTTCACGGCCTTGAGCATTTTTCTGTGGCTCACCGGAGGCTTTTCGCGCAGCTTCCCGCCCGGTTGGACTCCCTGGGCCTTCGCCGTGATCGCCGGCCTGGTCAACACCTTTGCCGGATTCTGCCTCTATCGTTCCTTCGAAGTGGGCCTGATCAGCATCGCCGGACCGGTTTCCTCGTCGTATCCGGCTCTCACCGTCGCGCTGGCGCTCGCGAGCGGCGAGCGCATTCATGCTCTCCGCGCCGCCGGGCTGGCCCTCACTTTCGTCGGGATGATCTTTGCCGCGATCACCTTCGCCCCGGACGAAACGCACGCGATCGATCCGCGCACGCATCACGCCCATGCGCACGTCTCAAAAGGCGCCATGCTCGCCATCACCGCTTCTGTGGGCTACGGCTTCATGTTCTGGTGGCTCGGCTTTCACGTTGTGCCGCTCGTCGGCGGGGGCATCTCCGTTTGGGTCATTCGCGGCACCACGTTCTGCGCCCTGCTTCTCATCGGCCTGCCCGCCGGCAGTGCGCTGCCGGTGCCGCGAGGCAGAGTCTGGTGGCTCCTTCTTGTCACCGGCCTTATGGACACTTCCGCGTTCGTCGCGAACAACGCCGGCCTCAGCCGCGGCCACGTCGCCGTCGTCAGCGTTCTCGCCTCGCTCTATGGCGCGGTCACTGTCGTGCTCTCCCGCATCTTCCTCCGCGAACCCATGGAACGCACCCAGTGGCTCGGCATCGCCCTCATCTTCGCCGGCATCGTGCTCGTCAGTTTGTGACGCGTGCTTCCGGCATGCGCGCTCGAGTTGAGATTTTGATGTAGCGCCGCGGTCTTCAGCGCGGCATTCTTACGTGTAACCCATGCCTCGCTATTGCGAAATCGCCGTGCCCGTCCCTCTGCGCTCGACGTTTACCTACGCCGTGCCCGCCGCCCTCGATGGCGAGGAGCTTGTGGGCCGCCGGGTCGTCGTGCCTTTCGGCAAGCGCGCGATGGTCGGCGTCGGCTTGGCCGAATCGGAGGTGGCGCCGGACGTTTCGCGGATCAAGGAAATCGCCGAGCTGATGGACCCGCTGCCGGCGCTTCCGTCGAAACTGATCGAGCTGGGGCACTGGGTGAGCCGCTACTACGTCGCTCCCGTCGGAGAAACCTTTCGCGCGATGCTGCCGCCGGAAATCGAAATCCGCCAGGACCGCAACTATTCGATTACTGGCGCCGGCCGCGCCTACGCGCGACAGCTCGCGGACACGCCCGAGATAACGGATCAGGAAGCCGCCGAACGCAAGCTCCTGGAGCGCTTCGATGACGCAACGTCCGTTTCTTCCGCCCGATTGCGGCGCGCGCCGGGAGCCGAGGCGCTGGCGGAGAAACTCGTCCGCCGAGGCTGTCTGGTTGCACGCGAGACATTGCGGCGCCGCAAGAGCCGCGCGCAGAAAATCGCTGCGTGGCGCGCCGAAAGCACTGATACCCCGGCCGACGATGCCGAAACACGAATCCGAGATCTTTTGACCACCGAGCGCGGACCGCTGCCGCTCACCCTGCTCCTGAAGAAAGCGAATGTGTCCCGCTCCGTGATCGCGCGGCTCGAAAAATCTGGAATGCTGCAAATCTGGGAAGAACCGGTCACTGCGGCCGAAGACCCGTGGGACACGGACTTCACGCCTCCGGCCAACGTGCTGAACGCGGAACAAAGCCAGGCGCTCGCCGAAATCTGGCGCTGGATCGTGGCGGGCGAATTCTCCGCGGCGCTGCTCCACGGCGTCACAGGCAGCGGGAAAACGGAAGTCTATCTCGGCGCCGTCGAAGCGGCTTTGTCGCGCGGCAAGACGGCCATCGTGCTCGTCCCTGAAATCGCTCTAACACTCTGGGTGGGGCGTCTGGTGCGCGCGCGATTCGGCGACCGCGTCGCGGTCCTGCACAGCGGCCTGCCCGATATCGAGCGGGCGCGTGAATGGTGGCGCGTCCGTCGAGGCGAGGCGCGCGTCGTGGTCGGCACGCGCTCGGCCGTCTTCGCCCCGCTCGAAAACGTCGGCCTCATCATCGTGGACGAAGAGCAGGAGTCGAGCTACAAGCAGGAGGAAACGCCGCGCTACAACGGACGCGATACGGCAGTCTATCGCGCTCGGCTCGAAGGCGCGGTCGCGCTGCTGGGCTCCGCCACGCCGTCGCTCGAAACCTTCCATAACGCCCGCGCCGGCAAATACAAGCTGCTCACGCTCAGCTCTCGCGTCGAAAACCGCCCGCTCGCGGACGTCCGCGTCGTGGATTTGCGCGAAGAGTTTCGCCGGCACCATCGCGCCGCGCCGATTTCGGAAAGCCTTCGCTCTGCGATCGCCGTGCGGCTCGAGGAGCGCACGCAGGCGATGGTGCTGATCAATCGGCGCGGCTATTCGTGGTCGATGCTCTGCCGGAGTTGCGGTGTCGTCGTGCAGTGCGAGAACTGCAGCATCGCGCTCACCTACCACAAAAGCCGCCAGCGTCTCGAATGTCACTATTGCGGCTACTCGATTCGTCCGCCGAAGCACTGCCCAAAATGCCGCGCCGAGTACATGTACTTCGTCGGCGACGGCGCCGAGCGAGTGGACGAATATCTGCGCGAGCAATTCCCGCACGCGCGCGTGGCCCGGCTCGACCGTGACACCGTGCGCACCAAGCGCCAGTATCAGCAGGTGCTGGGAGCATTCGCGAAAGGCGAAGTCGATATTCTCGTGGGCACGCAGATGGTGGCCAAGGGCCACGACTTCCAGCGCGTCACGCTCGTCGGCGTTGCCGCGGCCGATCTCGCGCTGGGCCGGCCCGATTTCCGCGCAGCCGAACGCACCTTCCAGTTGCTCACGCAGGTGGCGGGCCGCGCCGGCCGCGGTGAGCTTTCCGGCGAAGTCCTGGTCGAGACCTACTACCCCGAGCACTACGCCATTCAGCACGCCGCGCGGCAGGACTACATCTCGTTCTACGAGAAGGAGGCGCACTTCCGGCGCGTTCTTCACTATCCGCCGTTCACGGCGCTCGCGAACGTGCTGGTGCGCGACCGTAAAGTGGAAAACGCGATTCGTTGGTCGCGCGCGCTGGCCACGTGCTTCGAGCCGTTCGAAAAGCAGGGCGTGAAAGTGCTCGGCCCGGCGGCTGCGCCGCTGGCACGGTTGCGCCAGGACTATCGTTTCCAATTTGTGTTGAAGTCGCCGCAGCGCGCCGCGCTTGGCAAAGCACTGGCAGGCGCGCTGGATTTCTGCGCCGCCAGGGAGATTCCCTCGACGGCCGTCATCGTCGACGTTGATCCCACCAGCCTGTTCTGAGCAGGAAATCGGAGCGGAGGATGCGAATGCCTACTGCACCGGCCACGGAGTGAATGAGAGCGCGAAGATCACGAGCCCGATCACTGCCCATACTCGCCTCGCGCGATCCAGCGGCTGCCACCGGTCGAGCACGGGAGGATGCCGGAACCACAGCGTAAGCACCAGCAGGATGACTCCCCACACGTACCACAGCGAGTAAAACGACTGCGGCGAAGATGCGCCGCGCGTCGTCAGCCAGCCCATCGCGATCAGCGCCAGAGATACTGCAATCGAAATCTTGCGGTGCTGTCTGCCCGCCAGCGTGTACAAAACGTGGCCGCCGTCGAGTTGCCACACGGGCAAGAGGTTCAGCGCCGTCACGAACAGCCCCACCCACGCCGCTCGAGCCACCGGATTCAGAAGCACCGAAGTGACATCCACGTTCGCATGAAAGACGGCCGCGAAAATGCGCACGAGCAATGGATGCCCGAATACGAGATCCGCGTGGTCTTCCGCGCCCGGAACGATCTTCGATGTCGCAATTCCACACGCCAGCGCCGGCAGCGCCAGCACGAAGCCGGCCACCGGTCCGGAGAGTCCCACATCGAAAAGCGCGCGCTTCGTCGGAATGGGCGAGCGGATGCGAATGAACGCGCCGAACGTTCCGAAAAAATTCGGTGCGGGAATGAAGTAGGGATAGCTCACGTCGATTCCGTACGCTTTTCCCGCGAAGTAGTGCCCCAGCTCGTGCGCCAGCAGAATCGCAAGCAGCGTGAACGAAAACGGAATTCCGAGCGCGAGCAGCGAAGGATGCCTGAACGGCAGGGCCATCATCGCAAACGGATTCTGGTCGCCCGAGAACGGCTCGCGGTTCTCCGCGTACGATCGCGCGAATTCGGAGCCGACGGCGAGCGTTGAAACCACGGTGAGCAGGAACAGAATCAGCGCGGGCCAGAGCGGGCGGCGCTTTCGCGGCCTCGGCATTTCGCGGATCGGCGAAAAGCGCAGATCGAGCACTTCGACCGGCGTCCGGTTTTCGCCATTGCCCTCGCTCATCGGTTCTCGCCCATCGATGTCTTCAAGACGGTTGAATGGGCTTCCGCGCAAGCCGCCGGAAGCCGCTTACGATGCGCTTGGATGATCGAAGACGAGCCGTGGCAGCCGATACGAAGGATCTACTGCTTGGCGGCCGGAGCTGGCAGCGCCTGTAGCTCCTTGCCCGGCTTGAACCGCACGGCTTTGCCCGGCGGGATGTTCACCTGTTGCCCGGTGCGAGGATTGCGCCCGATGCCCGTCTTGCGCGGCTTCACGTTGAACACGCCGAAGCGGCGCAACTCGATGCGGCGCCCGGAACCGAGCGCGCTCTTCATGGCCTCGAAAACGGTTTCGACGGCCTGTTCGGCCTTGGTTCGGGTGATGTTCGTCTTCGTTACGATGGCGTTGACAATATCGAGCTTGATCACAACGTCCTCCGGGAAGGTCCCCTATCAGGCCGGAACCCTATGCTAGTCAGCGGTTTGCAGGTTGTCAAGCTCAGCCCGATATAATAAACTGCGCGATTCCCAAGGAGGACGTGATGTCGGTGAAGTCGGACAAGTGGATTCGCAAGATGGCTCTCGAGCACAAAATGATCGAGCCGTTCGAAGATCGCCAGGTGCGCGAGGGCGTCATCAGCTACGGCGTTTCATCCTACGGCTACGACATGCGCGTCGCCGATGAATTCCGCATCTTCACCAACGTCAACTCCACGATCGTCGATCCCAAGCAGTTCGACGCGAAATCGTTCGTCGAATTCAAAGGATCCGTCTGCATCGTGCCGCCCAATTCGTTCGCGCTCGCGCGCTCCGTGGAATTTTTCCGCATCCCGCGCAATGTGCTCACGATCTGCGTCGGCAAATCCACCTACGCGCGCTGCGGCATCATCGTCAACGTCACGCCGTTCGAGCCCGAATGGGAAGGATTCGTCACGCTCGAAATCAGCAACACCACGCCGCTCCCCGCCAAGATTTACGCGAATGAGGGCCTGTGCCAAGTCGTCTTCTTCGAATCCGACGAGATCTGCGAAGTCTCCTACAAGGACAAGAAAGGGAAGTATCAGTCCCAGCAGGGCATCGTCCTCCCTAAAATCTGACGATCCAAAGAGAAATTCGGCGGTCGTCATCAGCTCCCTTGCAGCGAAGCCAGATAATCGCAAAGGCTCTTGATGCGCTGTTGGACGGCTCGCTCGTTCTGTTTGTCGTAGTAGCGGAAGATGGGGCCCCACGTGGGCATGTCCGACGAGCCGTGCGCCGTGGTCCCCGGCCCGAATTCGAGAATCGTCTTCACGTAGTCGTACGGGAATTTGCCCTCGTGGCGCTTCGCGAGCGTGGTCAGGTCCGGCGGAGCCGTCGTCAGCATGTGCGCCACCGGCCCGCGTCCTTTCGCGTCCGCTCCGTGGCAGGCAGCGCAATATTGTTTGTACATGCGTTCGCCCGTGGGCATGTAGGTCGGCGGCAGTTGCGTCTCGCTCGCGGACCTGCCTGCAGCTGCCACGCTTGCGATCAGCGCCAGTAGTCCTCCCGCCAAAATCGCCCGCCGCATCCGCATCGTCCGCTCCTCCGCTTCCCGTTTCACCTTATTCCCACTGCCCGCCCAAATCAATAGGTGACGATGCTGGTCGCTTCGTCATTTCCCGGTGACGGGATTCTTGTAGTGATAGGGCGGGACGTAGACGTCCGGATAGAGTTTGTAAACTTCCGTCGGCGGCTCGTCCGGCGGGAAACCGGGGATCGGGCCCGGCGGCGGATCGCCTCCCTTGTCCCATCCCTTGTAGTAATCGGAGTAGTACGTGAAATACGCGTGGAGCTTCTTGATCTTCCAGATGCCCTCTTCCTTGGCGTAGACGTTTTCATACGTCGCCTCGCCCCACTGCGCCCGCGAATTCAACACGCCCACCTGCATGATCGCGCGCCAGCGGCCGTAGGCGGTCACGCCGTCCGGATCGATATCGATCTTCGGCTGCAGCTGCATGTGATTGAACAGCGTGCCGTATTTCAGGTCGGGCAGCTTGTGCATGTACGCGCGCACGCGGTCCTGTCCCTTGTAGACGCCGCGCAGCCCAATTTCCAGCGTCGCATCCTTCGTAAAGAGGTCGGCCACCTCGTCCCACTTGGCTTTGTCGACGTAGTAGCCGTAGGCGGTCTGCAAATTCGAGATCGCGACGTAATCCTCGGCGTGCCGCGCCTCTTTCTGTATCGCGGCCACCTGCGCCTTCAGTTGCTCCACTTCCGCGGCCAGGTCTTTCGTTTTCTCGGCGCTCTCGGCGTCGCCCGCCCCGGCGAATGCGGCGGGCGCGGGAAGAATCATCAGAAACGCGACCAGCAATTCCAGTGTGCGAAGTTTCATTTCATCGACTCCTTCATGAGAAAAATCCGCACCCTTCGCGATCGCGAAGGATGGGGCACCCCAAATAGTGAGAACTCACCGCCGTCACTTCCCTGTGACCGGATTCTTGTAGTGATATGGCGGAACGAAAACGTCCGGATAGAGTTTGTACGCCACTGTCGTCGGCTGGTCCGGTGGCATGCCCGCAATCGGTCCCGGCGCCGGATTCCCGCCCTGGTCCCATCCCTTGTAATAGTCCACGTAGAAGGTCATGTAGTAGTGCAGCTTCTTGATCTTCCACACGCCGTCTTCCTTCACGTACTCGTTCTCGTAGGTTCCCTCGGCCCACTGCGCGCTGCGGTGCAGCACGCCGAATTGCTCGAACGCGCGGTAGCGCGCCTTGGCCGTCTTGCCGTCCGGATCAATATCGATCTTCGGCTGCAACTGCATGTGGTTGAAGAGCGTGCCGGGCTTCAAAGCGGTGAGCGTGTGGAGATACTGGCGCACGCGGTCCTGTCCCACCCACACGCCGCGCAGTCCGATTTCGAGCGTGCCGTCTTTCGCGAAAAGATCGGCCGTCTCGTCCCACATGCACTTATCGACGTAATAGCCGTAGGCGTCCTGCAGGTTCTGGATCGCCAGGTAATCCTGCGCTTCCTGAGCCTGCTTGGCGAGCTGCGCCACCTGCGCCTTCAGCGCTTCCATTTCCGTCGCGTCCTTGCTCTTGCTCGCGGCCAGCGCGTACGCCACCGGAACCACCAGCAAAAGCGCGAGCACCACGCGCACTACTTGCGTTTTCTTCGTAGCCACGTCTCCCCCTCGGGCGCGCGGTCGCGGCCCCTATCGGCGCAAATCGGACGCGAGAGTATCAACGGGAACGGGCGCGCGCAAGCGCCGCGCACAGCCGCTTTCGGATATAGTGTCGCTGCTCTCGGGAGGTGGAAAAATGCGCACGCGCCGTGAAGTGCTCAAGACCGCCGTCGGCATCGGACTCGGAGCCGCGGCTGCTTCTGCTTCGGAGACCTTGCGTCCGGAATTCCTCGGGTTCCGGCTAGGCAAGTTCGAAGGCACGAGCGCGACGATCAATTACATGATCGGCGGCGGCGGGCCGCCCGTCCTGCTGCTGCACGGCTTCCCCGAAAATCTTCTGATGTGGCGCAAGGTGGCGCCGCAGATGGCGAAGAACAACACCGTCGTTGTCGCGGATCTGCGCGGCTACGGCGACAGCAGCAAGCCCGCCGGCGGCGGAGACCACTTCGCGTATTCCAAGCGCGCGATGGCACAGGACCAGATCGAGCTGATGATGCATCTCGGGTTTCCGAAGTTCGCCGTCGTCGGGCACGACCGCGGCGGGCGCGTGGCGCACCGCATGGCGCGCGATCATCGCGATTCGATCGCCAGGATCGCGGTGCTGGACATCATTCCGACCTACACGCTCTATCACACGTTCACGAAGGAAGTGGCGACGGCTTACTACCACTGGTTTTTCCTGATCCAGCCGGAGCCGTTTCCGGAAACGCTGATCGGCAACAGCGTCGAGTTTTATTTGCGGCGGTCGTTTGCCGCGCTGATTCCGAATGTGGTTTCCGAGGATGTGTACGCGGAATACTTGCGAACGTTTCGCGATCCCGCCGCGATTCACGCCTGCTGCGAGGATTATCGCGCGGGCGCGTCGATCGACTTGGATCACGACGCGGCGGACCTGGCGGACAAAATCACGTGCCCTTTGCTCGCGCTATGGGGAGACAAAGGGCCGATGCATCGCTACTACGACGTGCTCGCCACGTGGAAGGACCGCGGGACGGACGTCAGCGGAAAACCGGTTTCCGCCGGACATTTTCTCGCGGAAGAAAATCCAGATGCGGTGCTCGCGGAATTGACGAAGTTTCTGCAGGGGTGACGGGGAAAGCGGGGGGCGACGCGAATCGAGCGGAAGAGTGATCCCTCGACGCGCGTTGCTCGCTCGGGATGACGATCCTGGTCGGATCGTCACTTCACAATCGGTGAGACACGGCCCCACTTGCCGGTGAAGACGAAATCGGTGAGCGGCTTTCGCTGCCGCGCGCCGGTCTCGTTGTCGCGCAGGCGACCTTCGGGCAGCGTCTGCGGATCGCCGGGATAGCCGACGGCGAAACCGGCGACGGCCTCGAAATCCGGCGGGATGTTGAAGACTTCGCGGGCTTTTTCGGGCAGGATGCCCGCCATCTGATGCACCTGGAAGCCGTGCGAGGTGGCCTCGAGCGCGAGAGTGGTCGATGCGGCGCCCACGTCGTGGAAGGCGTGGCGGTTCGGCGAGCCGTCGTGCGGCATCTTGTGCGCGGCCACGCTGAGCGCGACGGCGGAGGCGTTTTTCGCCCAGCCCTGATTGAATTCGACGAACGTGCTGAGGACCTTCTGGAAATTCTCGGGATCGTCCTTGGTGGCCACGATGTAGTACCAGGGCTGCGCGTTGTAAGACGACGCGGCCCAGCGCGCGGCTTCGAAAAGGCACTTCAGCTCGTGGGGCGGAATCGCGTGCGGCTCAAAGGCGCGCGGGCTCCAGCGATGGCTGATCAGATCGTGCACCGGCACCGCCGATAGAGCGGGCCTCTTGCGTTCCGGCATGATTCCTCCTGGAAATGGACCGATATTAGACCACGAATCGGATGCAGGCGCACCGCCGGGCGATTCCGAAATCTCGCGCTTTCGCGGCCGGTTTCTATGCGGCCTTGGGCGCGCGGGAAGAGTCGATCGAATAGGCGCCCGCGCCGTACGTTGCGAGGAGCAGCAATCCGCCCATGATCGCGAGGTTCTTCTCGAAGTGGATCTGGGCGTCCAGCGCGTCCATTCCGGTCTGCGCCCAGAAATTGTGGAACAGGAATGTCGTCGGAATCAGATACAAAAACAGAATCCACGAGGTGAACCGCGTGAAGAGTCCGAGAAGAATCGCGAGGCCGCCGACAAGCTCGATCACCAGCGCGATGCCGAGCGCGACGGCGGGCAGCGGCAAGTGCTTCGCCGCGACCATTCCCTCCTCAGCCGAGAAGCCGGCGATCTTGCCGACTCCACCCATGATGAAAACCACGCTCACGAGAATTCGCCCCAACAGGGGCACCACACTGCCGGAAGAGTTCGACATATCAATTTCTCCTTCGTGAAAGGCTTCAACTTCGGGCCGAATTCTTGGCCGCGTTGTAACCGAATTCGCGCCCCGAAGCAAGCGCCCGGACGCGTTGTTGCCGCTCAGGCCAGATCGAACAGCAGAACCTCGGAGGGCTCGCGCGATTCGACGCGAATCTCGGATTCATCCGAAACGGCGGCGCCATCGCCCGCTTTCAGCTCGGTGCCGTTCAGTTTCACCGCTCCGCGCGCGACCTGCACCCACGCGCCCCGGCCGGGCGCCAGCGCATGCTTTGCTTCCGCGCCTTTGTCCAGCCGCGCGATGTAAAGATTCGCGTCCTGACGGATCGTGACGGGCGCCTGCGGCCCGGCGGCGAGACTGAATTTGCCGCGCAGCTCGGAGTCGGAAAACGAAAGCTGTTCGTATCCGGGATCGAGCCCGCGGCGCTCCGGGAAAATCCAGATTTGCAGGAGGTGCGCCGGATCCTTCGGCGAAGGATTGAACTCGCTGTGCATCACGCCGCGGCCGGCGGTCATGTGCTGGAGTTCGCCGGGACGGACGACGCCGCGGCCGCCGGTGTTGTCGCGGTGCTCGATCGCGCCCTCGAGAATCCAGGTGAGGATCTCCATGTCGCGGTGCGGGTGTGTTGGAAATCCGGCGCCGGGCGCGACGACATCCTCGTTGATCACGCGCAACGAGCGAAACTGCGTGTGCTCCGGATCGTAGTATTGGTCGAACGAAAAGCTGAAACGCGAATCCAGCCACGACAGCTTGTTGTGGCCGCGTTCCTCCGATAGGCGAACTTGGATCAACTCTCCACTCCTCAAATGGGGGCGTACAGCGCAAGGGGCGGGCATCGAGCCCGCCCCTGAGGTGATTCTCGGCGAATCAGGAAATTAGATGCAGTTGGCGGCGGAGCGATTCGGCGCGCCCTAGGGCTTCTGCGTCGGCCGCAGAAGCACTTCGCTGATAAAGCTTTGGGGCGCCTGGGTGAGGATCGTCTCGACAGCGTGGGCCACGTCTTCGGGCTGCAGCATCTTCTCGGCGCTCTTCGCGGAATGAGGCGAAAAGTCAGTAGCCACTGAGCCCGGGCACACGGCGCTGACGCGGATTCCGTGCGCGCGAAGGTCCTCTGCCATGCACTGCGTCAGGCCCAGCAGTCCCCATTTCGATGCGCAGTAAAGTGATCCGCCGGCGAAAGCGTTCTTGCCGGCGAGGGAGACAATATTGATGATATGACCGCCCTGGCGGCGAATCATTCCGGGCGCGACCAGTCTGCTGAGCAGGAACGCCGCCTTCAAATTGGTGTCCAATACAGCGTCCCAGTTCGCTTCGGTCGCATCTTGCACCGGGGCGAAGTAGCCCACTCCGGCGTTGTTGACGAGAATCTCGATGGGGCCGAGCGATTGTTCGGTCCTCTGAACAAGGGGCGCCAGATCGTTGGCGCGAGTGACGTCAGTAGAGACAGCCAGCACGGGAACTTCGGCGCGCTCGAATTCGCCGGCCACCGCGGCAAGGCGCTCCGGGTCGCGCGCGCAGAGCGAGAGTTTCGCGCCCATGCGGCCGAGGGTCCTGGCGATGGCAAGGCCGATGCCGCGGCTGGCGCCGGTGACGAGGGCCACTTTTCCTTCGAGTATCCTTTCGGACATGACGGAGTCTTTCGCCGAGGCGACATGCCGCCCGAGTTCGACATCTTAACATGCAGGCGGAAGAACGAGCCGATGCGAGGCGGCTCCGCGCCGGAAACGACGGCAGGTTTGCACTTGCACGGGTGGAGGCCTTTCCCTATAATCCCGTGGATTTCCCGATTTTGAGCGGCGGTCCTGCTGAAATTGCGGCGCGAGTCTGACTAGTAGTCCCGAACCCATCCAGGAGGCAGGGAAGTGATCATACGAAATCATCTCGGCAAGTTCGCCATCATGCTGGCGCTCGTCAGCCTCCCAGGTCTGCCTGCCAAGCCGGCCGCGGCGCAGGACGCACAACAGGGCCAGCAACCCAGCTACACGCTGCCGGAATACAATGCGGAGCAGGCCGCAGCGTCGGAAAAGGACCCGCAACAGCGCGTCAAGCTGCTCGACGCGTTCGTCGCGCAGTATCCCAACTCGACGCTGATGCCGTACATCCACCAGTTCTACTTCCAAACGTACTACCAGCTGAAAAACTACGCGAAGGCCATAGAATACGCGGACAAGCTGGTCGCCATGGGAGACAAGGCGCCGATCGCGGCGCGATTCTCCGCGATCCAGGCACGGGTGCAGCTGTTCCCGTATGCCGTCAAGACCACCGATCCGGACTTCCACGATCAGGCGGTGAAACAGCGCGACGCAGCGATGCTGGGACTGAAGGTGTTGCCCGATGTGAAGAAGGCTCCGGGTTCCACAATGAGCGACGCGGACGTCACGACCATCACGGTGTTTCTGCAGGGCGCGCTCGGTCTCGTGAACACGCAATTGAAAGACTATCCCGCCGCGATCGACGCCTTCAAAGCAGTTCTCGCGCTCAATTCGAAAGACCCTGTCACGAACTACCGCCTGGGCTTGGCCTACCTGAACTCGAATCCGGCGCAGAGCCTCGACGGCTTTTGGTATCTCGCGCGCGCCATCAGCTTGAAGATTCCGGACGACGGAAAAGTGAAGGACTATTTGCGGTCGCGCGTCCTGGCCTACGAGCAGCCGGGCTGCGACAGCCAGGTGGACGCGCAACTGAGCGAGCTGCTGCAACTGGCGGCGAATTCGCCGGACCGTCCGACGACCTACACGATCCCGAGCCACGACGATCTGGCGAAGATCAGCACGTCGAGCACGATCATCACCGTGATCAATGATCTAGGCGCGGGCGGCGACAAAGCCAAGATGACGTGGCTGGCCATCTGCGGCGCGGAATTTCCGGAAGTAGTCGGTAAGATCGTGGAGGTTCAGAAGTCGGACGCTTACACGGACTTCATGGTGTTCACGAGCGACAACGCCGATCAGATGCAATCGGCGACGACGGCGAACATGGACGTGAAAGTCTGGACGGCTGCGAAGCCGGCGGGCGCCGCCACGAGTTCGACGGCCACGGCCATTCCGCCGCAGCCAGACGTCGTGCGCTTCCAGAAAGACGATCCGATCACGTTTGCCGGGATGCTGGTGAGCTACGACCCGTCGCCGTTCCTGTTGCACTGGGACCAGGTGAAAGTCGACCCCACGTCGATTCCGGCGCCGGAAAAGCCGGGCGCGCCCAAGCGCACAACTCCGCGCAAGCCCGCCGCGAAGCCAAGCAACTAGCGACTCACGCGATCATCGAGAAACGAGAACGGCTGGTCCGCAAGCGGACCGGCCGTTTTCTTTTTTTTACGCTCTGTTTTTCGAAGCGAAACGTTTCTGGAGCGCTTTGGAAAACCTAGCGGCGCGCGACGGAGTCGAGGTGATACTGCGAGATCTTGCGGCTCAGAGTATTGCGGTGGATTCCCAGAACTTTGGCGGCGCGGCACTGATTGCCCTTGGAGTAGTCCAGCACGCGCTTGATGAATTTTTTCTCGAATTCAGTGAGCGCTTCTTCGAGAAGAATCCCGCGATCGACCATCATCCCGACCAGCGACTCCAATTGCTCTTTCACGTGTGCACGCTCCGCAATGATTCCTGGAAACGAGATTCCCCAAGGTTCAGTCGAGTGCGTGGCCGGTAATGCGCTGATAGGCTTCCCGATATTTGTCCCGCGTGCCGGCGACGACATCCGGCGGGAGCGCCGGAGCCGGCGGCTGCTTGTTCCAGCCGATGCGTTCGAGATAATCGCGGACGTACTGCTTGTCGAAGGACGGCTGAGACTTGCCCGGCGAATATTGATCCGCGGGCCAGAATCGGGACGAATCGGGAGTCAATGCTTCGTCGATCCAGACCAGGTGCGGGCCGAGAATGCCGAACTCGAATTTCGTGTCGGCGATGATGATGCCCCGCTCCGCGGCGTGCTTGGCTGCGCGCGTATACAGCTTGATGCTGACTTCGCGCAGGCGTTCGGCGAGTTCGCCGCCGATGCGAGACGCCGTTTCGTCGAACGTGATGTTCTCGTCGTGACCCGTGGTGGCCTTGGTCGACGGGGTAAAAATCGGTTCGGGCAGGGGGTCGGATTCGCGGAGCCCTGCGGGAAGAGGGATGCCGCAGACGCGGCCGTTCTGCTGGTATTCCTTCCAGCCCGATCCCGAAATGTACCCGCGCACGACGCACTCGATTGGAACCGGATCGGTGCGGCGAACGAGCATCGCGCGCCCCTTGATGTCGTCCTTGACGTGCTCCAGCTCGGGCGGGAAGAACTTCGACGCCACGACGTGATTCGGCACTACGTCTTCGAGATAGTCGAACCAAAAGAGCGAAAGCTGGGTAAGGACTTTCCCTTTATCGGGAATCGGCGTGGGCAGAACGACGTCAAACGCCGAAAGGCGGTCCGTGGCGACGATCAGCAAGAGATCGCCGAGCGAATAGATGTCGCGCACCTTGCCGCGACCGTGAAGCTTGAGTCCCGGAAAATCTGTTTGCGAAACGACGGCTTTCATCGGAGCGGAAGCCACGAGCGTTCTGTCCTCGGCTGAAGCAGGCGGGTATTCTAGCGCGGTGCAAGTGGTTGTCAATCGCTAATAGGCGGTCGAATTCGCCGCATCATCACATCGAAAACTCGGATGATGACTCACCTCAAGGATCTTTCGCGACGGAGCGACGGCGCACGCCCAATCACGGAGCGCTCACCACGCGCTTGTGGACGAAATCGCGGATGGCGGTGAGCGCGTCTTGCGGAACCGTCTGCAGCAGCAGGTGCGGCGCATCGAAATCGACGACGCGGGCATCCGGCCGGATTTTTCTGATGTATTCGCACGAACGGGCGGATACGACTCGATCGCGAGCGGCCCGAAGGCAGAGTATCGGCACCGCGACGCTTCGCGGCTTTTCCGTTACGTCGATGCCGGCAACCGCCTCGAGGCGGGATTGCAAAGTCTTCGCGGAGACGCGGCTGCGAACTTCGCGAAGCGCCGCGCGCAGACGGGGCGAGTCGAATCGGCCGAACAGGCTTCGGTGTTGAATGAACGCCGGAACGCGCATAGCGGGCAACGGCCGTAGAATTCCGGTGACAGCCGGCAACAGCGGATGCGGATTGCGGGCAAAGGTGACGCAGAGAATCAGCCCGACAAGATTGCGCGGGCCGGAAGCGGCGATCGAAATGGCAATCGGGCCGGAAAATGATTCGCCCAGAACGAGGAAGGGCTCGACGCGAGGCAGCGCCGCGCGAGCAAGAAATTCGAGTTCCGGGTAGCGGAGAGCGGGATCGTTCGGATACGCAACAATAACGGGCTTGAATTCGCGCCCGGCGGCGGCAGCGAAATCGGTGAAGAACAGGCCGGTGCCATCCATGCCCGGAAGCAGGACGAGAGTGATCACCGGCAGATTATAGGAGAGTTCCGTCAGGCGGCGTTGCTGGCGCTCGCGGCCTTGGGCGCGACTTCGGCGGCGTCCTCTTCCCACTTCACGGAGACAAGTTTCGAAACGCCGGGCTCCTGCATCGTGACGCCGTAGAGGACCGAGCCCATTTCCATCGTCTTGCGATTGTGCGTGACGACGATGAACTGCGTCTGGCTGCACATATCCGCGAGCATTTTGGTAAAGCGGCCGACGTTGGCTTCGTCGAGCGGCGCGTCCACTTCGTCCAGGATACAGAACGGACTCGGCTGATAACGGAACACGGCGATCAGCAGCGCGAGCGCTGTGAGCGCCTTTTCGCCGCCGGAGAGCAGAAACACGTTCTGCAAACGCTTGCCGGGCGGCTGCGCGACGATATCGATGCCCGCTTCGCCGGAGCTATCCGGCTCGCTCAAGCGCATCTCGCCGTGTCCGCCGCCGAAGAGCGACTGGAACGCCGTAGCAAAATGGGTGTTGATGAAGTTGAAGGCCTCTTCGAATTTCTGGCGGGACACTTCGTCGAGCTCGTTGATCGTGAGCTGGGTATTCTCGATCGACTGCACCAGATCGTCGCGCTCGCGGCGGAGGAAGCCTTCCCGCTGCTCGCACTCCTGAAATTCCTCGAGCGCCATCATGTTGACCGGGCCCATCGCCTCGACGCGCGTCTTCATCTCGTTGTAGTTGGCGTCGGCGGCTGCCAGCTCTTCGCCGGACAGCAGCTGCGGCTCCAGGGCGATCAGCTCTTCCGGCTGCTGATTCAGCTCGGAAACGCAGGTCTGGCGCAGATAGTCGCGGTCGGAATCGTTGCGCGCCTTTTCGACCTGGCGCTGGACGCGCTGGGCGCGGAGCTCGTCGAGCGATTGGCGCCGCGCGCGGAGCGATTCGTCCAGATGCCCGGCGCGAGACCGCGCATCGGTCCATTCGGATTCGAGCGATGTCTTGTGATTCGTCAGACGGTCCTTTTCGTGGCGAAGCTCTTCGGCTTGAGCGGCGAGCAGCTGGCAGGAAGATTCGATGTCGGCGCGCTCGGTGAGAAGCGCGGCGTGCTGCTGGCTGAGAGCAGCGGTGCGCTCGGCCGCCTGCGCGATTTCGGAGGCGAGGCGCTGCTCGACGGCCTCGGCGCTCGACAGCCGCTCCGCCATCGTCGCCAACTCCTCGCGGCGCGCAACCACCAACTCCTGAAGCGCCTGAAAATCACGGCGCAAGGCTGAGAGCGTTTCCGACGCGGCGACGGCTTCCGATTCGGCCGCGGCGCGGGCACGGACCGCATCTTCGTGTTCGGAGCGAGCCTGCTGCGCGCGCGCGCGGGCGGCTTCGGCCTCGGCCCGCAGCCGCTCGATCTCCTCGCGCTCTGCCAACACGCTGTGTTCCACGCGGACGAATTCACGCCGGGCTTGTTCGCGCTGATGCGACGCGGCGACGAGCGCTTTTTCGGCTTCCATGTGCTGCGCCGTCGTTTCGGCCAGCCGCGTATCGGCTTCGGCGATTTCGGATTCGAGCCGCGCGAGCTCGGCCTGCCTTTCCTGCGCGACGGCTTCCAGGCGGGTCGCTTCCGCTTCGCGCTGACGCAATTCGCGCTTCAAGGCGAGCGGGCCGGCGTCGCTCTTGCGCCCGCCGGAAACCATGCGGCCGTGATAGCAGGTGCCGTCAGGCGTCAAGAAATAGCTGTGCGGATTGTCGCGCGCCATGCGCTCGGCAGTGGCGGGCGTCTCGACGAGATAGGCGGTGCGCAGCTTCTTCAAGAAGTATTTTGTGTTGGGCCCGAGCGGCTCGCGGAATTCGACCAGCCGGTCGAGGCGCTCGATGAAGTCGCCGGGCATCGAGGACCCGCGATCGATTTCGGATTTGTCGATATCGAGGCCGCTGATCGAATCGACGAAGAACGTCGCGCGGCCGCCCATTTCATTGCGGAGAAGTGCAACGCCGGCGCGCGCCTGATCGAACGATTCAACGACGACATACTCCAGCTCGTCGCGCAGGAACTGTTCGATGGCACCCTCGTACTGTTCCTGCACCTCGGCATAATCGGCCAGCAGGCCGACGGCGCGGAAGCCGCTGGAATGGGATTCGCCGCTGGCGTTGAAAAGCTTCTGCACGGCATCCGCGGTGTAGGCCCGCTCGCGAAGGATTCGGTCGATCGAAGCGTGCCGGGCGCGTTCGGCGGAAAGCTCCTGGCGCGCGCGCTCGAGCTGTTGCGACGTTTCCTGCTGCGTCTGGCGGAGAGATACAAGGCTTGCCTGGACTCCGCGCACAGCGGCGGCCAGCTCCTGGGCGCGCTGCTCGGATTGGCGGAACGCCGTTTCGGCGGTTTCGACGCCGGCTTCGAGGCTCGCGTATTCCTGCTCGGCGGCGCGCAAGCCCGCGGCGCGCTGGGCTTCGGACGCGCTGTGCCGCAAAGCCGTCTCTTCCGCCTGCAAGGATTCCGCCTCGGCGCGAGCGGCTTTCTCCACGAGGCCGCTGGCGAGTTCACGAAGTTCGGTGATCCGCGATTCGAGGCCGGACTGTTCGGCCGTACTCGAAGAAACGCGGTCGGTCGATTCGCGCAGGCTCGCTTCGAGAGAAACGGCTGCAGCTTGAAGGGCGGCGACGGACTCCCGGTGTTCCCCGGCGCGAGACGCGAGATCGGACGCTTGCCGTTCCGCTTGCTCGATTTCGATCGAGAGCCGCAGCGCGCGGGATTCGAGTTGCGCGATCTGCTCACGATTGAACGTGATCCGGTTTTCGGCGCGGTCGAGATCGAGCGCCGTCTGATTGAGAACGTTCTGCGTGTGCCGGAGCTCGGCGTCGAGCTCATAGGTGCGCGCGCTCAGGCGCTCCTGCTCGCCTTCGAGTTCGTGCACGGAGCGAGACTCGCTCTGCTCCGCCGTCTCCATTTCGCGCAGCAGGATTTCCAAGCGCGCGGCTTCAGCGTCAAGCTGACCGGCTTTGCTGGCAAGCACGGTGCGGAGGAGGCCGCGCATCTGCTCGCGCAGTTCCGCGTAGCGTCGCGCTTTCGACGCCTGCCGCTTGAGCGAGGCAAGCTGCTTTTCGACTTCCACCAGAATGTCGTTGACGCGCGAGAGGTTCACTTTCGAGGCTTCGAGCTTGGCTTCGGCCAGCCGCCGCTTCGTTTTGTACATCGTGATACCGGCGGCTTCCTCGATGATCGCGCGGCGGTCCATCGGCTTGGAGTTGAGCACCTGGCCGATGCGACCCTGCTCGATGATGGCGTAGCTATCCGGGCCCAGACCAATGCCCATGAAGATTTCCTGCACGTCGCGCAAGCGCGCCACGCGGCCATTGATCAGATATTCGCTCTGGCCGGAACGATAGAGGCGGCGGCCGACCACGACCTCTCCCGGGCGAAGGTGAGCGGCGGGCTTTTCCGCGACGCGCTTCTTCCAGCTCTTGCGATTCTCGGGCGCGCCGGCGGCGATCTCAGTCGGCTCAGAAACTTCCGGGCCTTCGGAGGTTTCTGCAGTCGGCTCCGGCGCAGGATCAAGCACCTTCGCGACGGCGTCGGAAAGCTCAGGGTCGACGAGCGTGAGGGTGACCTCCGCCAGGCCCATCGGGGGACGCTTTGCAGTGCCGTTGAAGATGCAGTCGGACATGCGCTCGGCGCGGAGCATCTTGTGGCTCTGCTCGCCGAGCACCCACGAAACGGCGTCCACGACGTTCGACTTGCCGCAGCCGTTGGGCCCGACAATGCAAGTGACGCCCGTGCCGCTGAAGGTGATCGGCGTCTTCTCGCAGAACGACTTGAAACCGAACAATTCGACTTTACGAAGTTTCAGCACCCGGCGCCTCGCGCGGTCCGCTTCCGAAAGAGATGCCTCGTCAGCAGACGAAGTGTCCGTTCGAGTTCACTTAAGGAGGTTTTCGAGACAGAAACGTTCGGAGGGTCGATATCCGTGGCCCTTCCGCCTGGCGCTATTGGATCGGCGGTTACGGGAGAACAAAGTAGCACGGGCTATCGGAGGTGTAAAGAACGGTTTTGATGGCTGTGCGAAGATTCAGGAACAAAAACTTCGCATAGCGCCGGGAGCGGATATCGTGCGCTAGGGGCGCGTCAGTTTGACGCGCGCGAACGGCTTGGAAGCTCCCTTGTCCACGTTGTCGATGCGCCATTCCCAGCTGTCGTCCTTCGCGTCGTATACGAAATCATTGGTGAGGTCGATTTCGCCCTTGTCGTCCCGAAAGATGAAAGCAAGCTCATCTTTCCTGGGATCGGCCGTGCCGATCGAGGCTGGGGACACACCCCCGTAGACGTCCAGCCAGACAGCGGCATACTGCTTGGTCGACTCATTCCAAGCTACGTAGATGGTAGCCTCGTACTGCGGCTTGCCCTGAGCGTTCTTCTCGCGCGAGACCTCGTGTATCTGTAAGTAGTGATGGTCGAGGACCCATCCGGCCTCGACGTCGTGGGTGGTTTGCTGGCCTGCAATTCTGCCCTGCAGCACCCATTTCCCCGTCAAATGATCCAGCAGCGGAGAATTGACCGGAGCTTGCTGCGCCGCGATCACCGTGGTCGCGCAAAACGCCAAGGGCAACAGGACGCGAAGCAAACTCATGGAGCGCCTCCCATCACGCATGGATGTACCAAGGGACGTTGATCAGCACGATCCGCGTGCTGCCGTGCAGAAGGAGAAGCGCCTTGAGAAGTTCGGCGCGCTGATTGTGCAGAGGGTAGTGATACCAGTGCCGCTCGACAAGTTCGGGAACGATGATCGCGATTTGTCGGTCTGGATTGTCCCGTTCGGCCTGCAAGACGTAGTCGAGGACCGGGCGCAGCACCAGGCGGTACGGCGACGGCAAGGTGATCAGTTCGGGCGGCTTGCGGCCTGCCTGCCGCAAAGGCGCTTCGACCATGCGGCCCCACTGCTCGCGGAGATCGCCGTCTTCATCTTCGGTCGCGACGTGCAGCGCGCGAATGTCCGGCGACAGCGTCAATGCAAACTGTAACGCGCGCTGCGAAATCTTGCTCCATCCTTGAACCGGCACAACGACGAGTGGGGGACCCATCGCGTCCATTTCGAGCGGCAACGAGTCGGAGACCTCGGCTGCGACGTCTTTGTAGTGCCCGCGCACCCAAAGCATCGCCGCGACCAAAGCCGCGATCAGCAGGGCGCTGACCCAGGCTCCGGCGGTGAACTTCGCGACCAGCACGACGACGGCGGTGATGCCTGTTGCGACGGCGCCCAGCCCGTTGACCAGAATGCTCCGCACCGCGCCGGGGCCGCCGAGGCGCTTCCAGTGCGCCACCATTCCGGCCTGCGACAACGTGAAGGCCAGAAACGCGCCAATCGCAAACAGCGGAATCAATCGATCCGTCACGCCGCCGAACAGACTAAGCAAGATCGCGGCGAGGACGGCGAGAACAACGATTCCCTCCGTGTAGACGAGGCGCCGGCCGCGGAATCCGAAGGAGTGCGGCAGAAAACCGCTTTGGGCAACGGCCCGGCAAAGTCGCGGGAAATCCGCGAAGGCTGTGTTCGCGGAGAGGCAGAGGATCAGCAGGACGGAGCCGATCGTCACGTAGTAGAAGACGCCCCGGCCAGCGACGGCCGCGACGAGCATGGAGAGGACGCTCTGATAACCGGGTCTGCCGGGGTCCGTCGCCGCAATTCCGTAGGCGCGGACGAGATAGGCGATGCCGGCCAGGAGCAGGATCAGCAAGCCGATGATGACGGTCAGAGTCTTTTGCGCGTTGCGGACGGTCGGTTCACGAAAGGCGCGCACTCCGTTGCTGACGGCTTCCACGCCGGTCATCGCGGTGCATCCGTTGGAGAAGACTTGCAGGATCATCCAAATGCCCGCCGCCGCGGCAATTCCCGGCCCCGACACCGGCGGGGGGACGACGGGCACGGGGTGCCCTCCGGCAAGGACGGTCTTGATCGCGCCCTCGACGATCATCCAGAGCAGCGTGCCGAGAAAGAGATAGGTGGGCAGCATGAAGAAGATGCCCGCCTCGCGCAGGCCGCGGAGATTCACGATGGTGATGACCACGAGAATCGCGAGACAGATCAGGAGCGTGTGGCGCTGCAAGCCGGGAATCGCAGAGACCAACGCGCCCACTCCCGCGGAGATGCCGACGGCGACGACGAGAACGTAGTCGATCATCAGCGCCGCAGCCGCAAGCAGGCCGGGAAACATTCCCAGATTTTCGGAGGCGACGGTGTACGATCCGCCTCCGCCCGGATAGGCGGCGATCGTCTGGCGGTAGGAGAAGTAGACGATGGCCAGCAGCGCGATAATACTCGCGCTGATCGGGACGATGTAGGAGATCCCCGCAGCGCCCAGCGGAATCAGGAGAGTGAGCGCGGCTTCGGGGCCGTACGCCGCCGAGCTCAGCGCGTCCAGGCCGAAAATCGGAATGCCCGCGGACGCGCCGATCTGTTCGGCGCGCTCCTCCGACGTGGCCAGCGGCTTTCCCAGTAGAATGTCGAGGAACGACATGCGCCCTTGCAGCCCCCGGAAATGCGAGGGGTTAGAGTAGTGCGGCAGCCGGCGAATTGGAACGGCAAAACGCAGGCGCGGCGGGGCGCTTCGCGGATTTCGCGCGACTGTAATGATGAAATGAAAGGAAGAGCGCCCGGACAGCCGGTACGGGCGGGCAGGTGGGCCACCTGTACTCGCTGCGCATTGACTTGAAACGGCGCGAAGCCTAGCATGTCGCGCACTGGAGACGCGATTGGACTCACCCAGGGGTCCCGGAGTGCGCCGGGTATTTTCGGCTGCCGTCATTTTGGCTGCGATTTTCGTTCTCTCGCTCGCCGGGCTTAAACCACCATCACCGAAACCAGCGAACGCGCCCGCCGAGGAATTCTCGGCCGTTCGCGCGGGCGACGCGCTTGGCCGGATTCTGGGGCGTGACGTTCCGCACCCGGTCGGCAGCGCCGCGGACGATGCGGTGCGGGCGCGCATCGTGGACGAACTGACTCGCGCCGGGTACCAGCCCGAGATTCAAACCGCGTTTTCGTGTGGGCCGTATGGAAGCTGTTCGACCGTAAACAACGTCGTCGCCCGGCTGGAAGGTTCGGAGCCCGGCGAGGCTGTAG
Organism: Verrucomicrobiia bacterium; assembly: GCA_035500255.1. Lineage (GTDB taxonomy): Bacteria > Acidobacteriota > Terriglobia > Acidiferrales > UBA7541 > Palsa-295. The sequence goes on from DATJXJ010000044.1 coordinate 167,644, forward strand.
TGCTGGCGGCGCATTACGATTCTGTTCCCGCGGGCCCGGGCTATTCCGACGATGGGACGGGCACAGCTGCGGTGCTCGAAATCGCGCGCGCGCTGAAGTCTCTTCCGAGGCCCCGACACGCGATCATTCTTCTGCTCGACGAAGGCGAAGAGGCAGGCCTGCTCGGCGCGCGGGCGTTCGTCGATTCCCATCCGTGGGCGAAGGAAGTGCGAGCCGCCGTGAACATCGACGCGCGGGGAACCTCCGGACCGAGCCTGATGTTCGAGACGGGCTCGGGAAACCGGTGGGTCGTCGGGCTTTTTGCACGGAGCGTGACGCGTCCACTGACGGGCTCGATTTTCTACGATGTCTACCAGCAACTGCCGAGCGACACGGACTTCACGGTCTTCAAGACGGCGGGCTACCAAGGCATCAATCTGGCGTTTCTGGGCAGCGAGAAGCCATACCACACGCCGCTGGACAATTCCGCGAACGTGAACCGGGCGAGCCTGCAGCACCAGGGGCAGAATGCGCTGCCGTCCATCGTCGCGCTGGCGAACGCGGATTTTTCAAATGTGCCGGCCGAGGAAGCGGTGTACTTCGACGTCTTCGGGCATTGGGTCGTTCGGTGGCCGGCACGTCGGACGGTGCTGTGGGCGGTCGTCGCAACGCTCCTTCTTGCGGCACAGGTTGCCTGGCTGCTGTACCGCAAGAGGATGACGGCCATCGAATTCGCATGGGGAGTGATGGCGTGGATCGTCACGATGGCGGTGATCAGCGCGCTGTCGTTGGTGTTGACGCGGGTAGTGCGCATCGGCGGTGCGGCGCCGGTGAACTGGGTCGCGCATCCGCTGCCGCTCAAGATCGCGTTCTGGTCTCTGGCAGTGGCCGTCGTGCTGGCAAACAAGATGTTCTTCGCGCGCCGCGCGGGCTTTTGGGGACTCTGGAGCGGCGTCTGGGCTTGGTGGACGCTGCTGGCGGTCCTGATCGCGTCGCAAGCGCCGGGCTTGAGCTACGTATTACTGGTGCCCGCGGGAGTGGCAGCCGTCGCGGGATTGGCCGGCATTTTGGGCCGCAACACCGGCGGCACTGGCGCAACGATTTCGGCTGTCTTGCCGCTTGCGGCCGCCGCACTGGTCGGCTTCCCGCCAACCATTCTGTTGTATGACGCGCTGGGGAATCGCGGACTTCTTCTAATCGGCATCGTAGTGGGACTGCTTCTGACGCCGCTCGCTCCGCTGTGCGTCGACTTGCGCGGCGCTCCGGGCCTGCGCGGGGCCGCTCTTCCGTGGGTTCCCGTTCTGGTCACGGGTCTGGCGGTGTTCGCGGCGATTGTGGCGCCGGCGTATTCGGCGAAGGCACCGGAGCGCGTCAACATCGAGTACTGGCTGGACGGCGACTCGGGCGCTGCGGAATGGATCGTGGAACCCGAATCCGGCCGCCTACCGGAGCCATTGCGAGTGGCCGATGCATTTCGCCGGGCCGACGGCGGAGCGCTGCCGTGGAATTCGCGGCCGGCGTTCATCGGAGACGCGCCGCATCTGGACCTCGCGGCGCCGACTTTCACGATTCTGGAATCGTCGCAGGGCGATGGGAAGCGGAACTATCGCACGCTTCTGCGCTCGGAGCGCGGCGCGCCTTCGGCGACGGTTCTCTTCCCGCCAGGCTCTGAGGTCGAGGGCGTCCGGATGGAGGGCCAACCGCTCGAAACGCAAACGAGTCCCATCCGGCAGACGCTTTACAACGGGTGGGCGGCGTACTCCTGCCCGGCGATACCCGCGAACGGAGTCGAGATCAGCTTCTCGATTCCCGTCGGGAAACCCGTCGAGGTTATGGCAGTCGATGAGAGCTACTCACTGCCGGATGAGGGCGCGTTCTTGCTACACGCGCGCCCGCTGACGGCCATCGCGTCGCAAGACGGCGACGTGACCATCATCAGCCGGCGGGTACAGATCATTCCCTAGTGGGACGCGAGATCGAGACCATTCCCTTCGGGCACACCGAAAGCGTGACTTTGCCGCCGAGCGAGGCCTCGGCTACAATAGTTCGTTTGCGAATGCCCGAAAAATGAGAGAGATACGCCTCTACAACACGCTGACGAACCGCGCCGAGCCGCTGAATCCCGTTCATCCCGGAGAAGTCCGAATTTACACGTGCGGCCCGACGGTCTACGCGTCGGCGCATATCGGAAATTTTCGCACGTTCATTTTTCAGGACATTCTGCGGCGGTTCCTGCGCGCGCAGGGCTATCGCGTGATGCAGGTGATGAACGTAACGGACGTCGATGATCGCATCATTCATTCCGCGGCGGCCGCAGGCATCGGCATTCGCGACTACACGGAGAAGTACATCAAGGCGTTTCTCGAGGATATCGACGCGCTGCACATCGAAATGCCGGAGGAGCTGGTACGAGCGACCGATCACATCGAGGACATGGTCGCGCTGATCGAGCAGCTGCAGAAGAAAGGCCTGACCTACACGAGCGAGGGCTCGATCTATTTCCGCATCTCGAAATTTCCCGACTACGGGAAGCTTTCGAAGATCGACGTGACGGGCATCCAGGCCGGGGCGCGCGTGGATGTGGATCAATACGACAAGGAAAACGCGCGGGACTTCGCGCTGTGGAAAGCGCCGAAGCCAGGCGAGCATTTCTGGGAAACGCGCATCGGCCCCGGCCGTCCCGGCTGGCACATCGAGTGCTCGGCGATGTCGATGAAGTATCTGGGCGACACGCTCGACATTCACACCGGCGGAGTCGATCTGGCATTTCCACACCACGAAAACGAAATCGCCCAGAGCGAAGCCGCGACCGGGAAACCGTTCGTGCGCACGTGGCTGCACGCGGAGCACTTGATCATCGAAGGCCAGAAGATGTCGAAGTCGCTCGGCAACTTTTATACGCTGCGCGATCTTTTCGCCAAGGGGCACAAGCCTTCGACAATCCGCTTTCTGCTGCTTTCGGTGCCGTACCGCCGCCAGCTGAATTTCACCGAAGACGGGCTGACGCAGGCGCGCAATTCGGTTGAGCGTTTGCGGAATTTCGTGGCGCGCCTGAAGACGGAGCAGTTCGCCGCGGGATCGAACGACGAAGCGCAGAAGCGCATTGAGCAGGCCGAGATCGATTTCGACGCCGGGCTTGCGAACGACATCAACACGGCGATCGCGCTGGCCGCCGTATTCGACATGGTGCGCGACGTGAACACGATGATGGACCGAGGCTCCTTCCGCCAGCAGGACGCGCCGCGAGCCGTCTCCGCGATGGAGAAGTTCGACGTAGTGCTGGTGCTTCTCACGGACGACGACGACGCGAAACTCGCGAAGCTCGGGTTTTCGCCGAAGACGCCGCGCATGGCCGCGGCGGAAATCGAAGCGTTGATCGAAGAGCGCCAGGCGGCGAAGAAGAGCCGCAACTTCGCGCGCGCCGACGAGATTCGCCAAAAGCTCGCGGATTCTGGTATCCTGCTGGAAGATTCAAAGGACGGCACGGTCCGCTGGAAGTACAAATGAGCCTTCATCTCCAATTCGGACACCCGCTTCATAGGCCGCCTTCTTACGAGCGCCCGAGTCTGTTCGGCGTCGATTAATTCCTAATTCCTCCACAGGATGTTCCGGTTTGCGTCTGGACAAAACCAGTCCGCGCGCCGGGAAGAATTCAGATTTGGGAGGAACACATGCAAGTCGCCGAGAAGACGAAGATGAGGAAACTGCCCCATCTCGTGACCGCGCTGCCGGGCCCCAACGCGAAGGAAATCGTCGCGCGAGACGACAAGGTGATCTCGCCGTCCTATACGCGCGATTATCCGCTGGTGGCGAAGTCCGGCCGAGGCGCAATGGTGGAAGATGTGGACGGCAATCTGTTTCTCGATTTCGCGGCGGGCATCGCCGTCGTCGCCACGGGACACTGCCACCCGGAGGTCGTCGCCGCGATTCAGAAGCAGGCGGCCGAGCTGATCCACATGTCCGGCACGGATTTCTACTATCCGGGAATGGTCGAGCTGGCTGAAAGACTGGCGTCGGTCGCGCCGGGCAAGGGCGCCAAGCGTGTCTATTTCGGCAACTCGGGCACGGAAGCGATCGAGGCGGCGATGAAGCTGGCGCGCTATCACACGAAGCGGGACAAGTTCATCGCGTTCCACGGCTGCTTTCACGGGCGCACGATGGGCTCGCTTTCGCTGACGGCCAGCAAGGCGGTTCAGCGGAAGGGATTCGGATCGCTGCTGGGCGGCGTCTTCCACACCCCGTATCCGAACACGTATCGCGGCGCGTACGGCGTACGGCCCGAGCACGCCGCAGCCGACGCCCTGGCTCACATCCAGGATGAACTCTTCAAGCGCCTCGTCGACCCCGAAGAAGTGGCGGCGATCTTCGTCGAGCCGATTCAGGGCGAAGGCGGCTACATCGCGGCTCCCGCGGAATTCCTGCAAGGCCTCGAGCGGCTATGCCGCAAGCACGGCATTCTGCTCGTTGCCGACGAAGTCCAGTCCGGCATGGGACGCACGGGCAAATGGTGGGCGTCCGATCACGCTGGCATCGAGCCCGATATCGTCTGTTCGGCCAAGGGCATAGCGTCGGGCATGCCGCTGTGCGCCGTGATCGCGAAATCGGAAGTGATGGACTGGACGCCCGGCGCGCATGCTTCGACGTTTGGCGGAAACCCGGTGGCGATTGCGGCTGCGCTGGCGACGTTCGATCTGCTGCAGGGCGGAGCGATCGCAAATGCCGCAAAGGTCGGAGATTTCATCTTCCGCGAGACCGCGGATTGGCGCGAGCGGCACAAGTCCGTCGGCGACGTGCGAGGCAAAGGCTTGATGATCGGCATCGAGCTGGTTCGCGACCAGAAGACCAAGGAGAAGGCGCCCAAAGTGCGCAACCAGGTGGTGAGGGCGGCCTTTGAGCGCGGCCTGCTGATTCTGGGCGCGGGGGAAAATTCGCTGCGGCTTGCGCCACCGCTGATCATCGACGAAGAACAGGCCAAGTTCGCGGTGCGGACGCTGGACGAGTGCATCACGGAGGCCGAGCGGTCGCTCTAGTTCCGTAGTTTCCACAGCTGGACGCCATCCGGATCGTGCATTAGTGTGCGCAGGGATTCTCCGTGCTTGCGCGCGTAATCTTTTCGCTTGTGGACTTCGCGGCTCGCAAGGGACTTGCGGCGCCAGTGAAGGAAGACTCCGCCGAGGATTCGAAGCAGCGCGCTCGCCGCACGGGCGTGCGAGGCGAAACCTACGCCTACTGGTACCTTCGCCGCCACGGCTACATCCTCGTCGCGCGCAACTACACCCTGCCGGGAATCAAGGGCGAGATCGACATGATCGGCTACGACGGCCCCGTTCTGGCGTTCGTAGAAGTGAAAACGCGAGACTCGACGAAACCGGCATTGCCCGATCCCGAACAGGCCGTCAATTCCGAAAAACGCCGCCACCTACAACGGATCGCTCGGCATTTTCTTCGCTCGCGGCGGGCGGAATCCGGTTCGTGGCGATTCGATGTGGTCGCGATCGAAACACGGGCCGGCCGGCGCCCGGAAGTGCGTCTGCACAAGGGCGCGTTCGTGCCCGAGCATCACTAGTTGGAGCATCGTTGGAATTCCGCACTAAGAGATGGTCCGCAGTTTGCTACAAGTCCGCAAGGGCGACTCGCCGTAGTAGAATGCAATGATTTACTGCTGATGCTGTCCCGATCCGGGACCAGTGCCAATCAGGGAGGACAGTTTGCCGGAACTTCGGAGAGATCCCGTCACCGGCCGTTGGGTGATTATCGCGACGGACCGCGCCAAGCGCCCCACGGACTTTGTTCGCGAAAGCGTCCGAATCAAGGGACCCAAGAATTGCCCGTTCTGCCCCGGCGCGGAGGGAAAGACTCCTCATGAAATCCTCGCGTATGGCCGCCGCGACGGCAGCCGGGATACGCCCGGCTGGTCGCTGCGAGTGGTGCCGAACATGTTCCCGGCGCTCGGAATCGAGGGGAAGCTGGACCGCGAGGGCGAGGGGCTGTTCGACCGTATGAGCGGGATCGGCGCCCATGAAGTGATCATCGAGTCGCCCGATCATCAATTGACGCTCGCGACGATGCCGGAAAGAGCGCTCGAAGAGACGCTGTGGGCGTATCGCGACCGCGTGCTGGATCTGAAGAACGACCGGCGCTTCCGCTACATCCTGCTCTTCAAGAATCACGGGGAGCCGGCCGGCGCGACGCTCGAGCACACGCATTCGCAGCTAATCGCGCTGCCGATCGTCCCCAAACGCGTGCGCGAGGAAGTGGACAGCGCGAAGCACTACTACGACGAAAAAGAGCGCTGTATATTTTGCGACATCATCCGGCAGGAGGTCGAGACCGGAAAACGGCTGATCCTCAGCACCGACCACTTTATCGCCCTGGCGCCGTACGCTCCGCGCTTTCCGTTCGAGACTTGGATTCTGCCGCGACAGCACAGCTCCGCATTCGAAAACATGCCGACGCCTTACTACGGCAGCCTCGCCCGAACGCTGCGCGAGTTCCTCGCAAGACTCGATTCGGTGCTGCAGTTCCCGTCATACAACTACGTGATCCACACGTCGCCCGTCGGCGAAGAGATCAACGATCATTACCACTGGCACATCGAGGTGATGCCGAAGCTGACGCGCGTGGCGGGATTCGAATGGGGTACCGGCTTCTACATCAATCCGACGCCGCCGGAGGAAGCGGCGCGATTCCTGCGCGAAGCGACTCCGAAATAGAAATTCTCCGTCTACGACTGCTTCAGCTTCTTGCGCGCGGAGAAAAACAGCGTCGCGGCGAGGATCGCGAAGAGCAGCACGCCAAACCCCTGAGCGTGCTCGAGATTCGGCATGTGCTTCGCGCCCCAGGCGGTGAACAGTTGCTCCGGCCACGGCAGATGCAGTCCTTTGACGAGCCAGTGCGGCAGATGGCTGCCTAGTTCGGGGTCCTCGAGCAGGTTGAGCACAATGGCGAGAAGGCCAAACACGCCCCCGGCCGCAATCAAGCCGCTGGAATAAAGCGAGCCCGGACTGACTTCGCTTTCGGCGCCTTCCTTCTTCCCCATTCCCTGCTCGGCCAGCCAGCGCACCACGCCTCCGGCGAACATCGCCATCGTGGTGCCGATGGAAATATACGAGCCGACCGCGAACGGCAGCGAACGAACTCCCAAAATCTCTATCGCGATGACGAGAAACACGCCGAGAAAAACGAGGCGCCACGGAAGCCGCCGGTTCAGAATTCCGCTGATCACCGTGGCCATCAGGCGGGCCTGCGGCGCCGCGGCGCGAGCGCTGCCGATTCCCTGCTCCCACTGAATCTCGATCTGCTTCGAGCCCGGATCGTAGAGATACTTTCCGTCGGGAATCACGCTGGATCCGATCGCGTTCACCAGCACGTAGGTCTTTCCGTCGTGCACGTAGTTGTTGTCCTGGCGGTCCACGCCGACCGGCAGATTGTTGATATCGAGCGGAATCTGCGTGGGCTTGTATTGCGCGAGCCCGACATTCATGAGGATGAGCGTGCCGCCGATCGCGAGCGACGAAACCAGCACGCCGATCACAAGCGCGATCTGCTGCTTGGCGGGCGTCGCGCCAACGAGGAATCCCGTCTTCAAATCCTGTGAGGTCGCTCCGGCGATGGCCGCGGCGATGCAAACCACGCCGCCGATCGTGAGCGCGAGCACCTGATAGGGACTAGCTTGCCAGCCGATGACCAGGAACACGGCGCAGGTCGCCATCAGCGTGGCGATCGTCATGCCGCTGATCGGGTTCGACGAATTCCCGATCAGACCGCTGATCCGCGAGGCAACCGTGACGAACAAGAAGCCGAAGACCACGATGAAAAGCGAGGCGAACAGATTTTCGAGGATTCCGGTCTGCGCTCCCGGCACCGGCTTGAACGTGAGGAACGCCCAGATCATCGCGAGGATCACGATCGATCCGACGATCACGACGCGCATCGAAAGATCGCGCTCGGTGCGGCTCATGGCGGGCTGCGATTCCCGCTTCGCGCGGACGTCCTTCAGGCCGGCGGTCAGCGCCGCGAAGATCGTGGGCATGGTCTTGATCAGCGTGATCAAGCCGGATGCGGCGACGGCGCCCGCGCCCATCGGCCGGATGTAGGTCGACCAGAGCTGGTCAGGCGTCATCTGCGGGATCGGGATGGTGCTGGGGTAGAGCGCGACATTGGGCGCGAGCGAGCCGAAGAATCGCATCGCCGGCATCATCACGAGCCACGAAATCACGCCGCCGGCGAAAAGGAATCCCGCGACGCGCGGGCCGATGATGTAGCCCACACCGAGATACTCGGAGGTGATCGTGCAGCGCATCGACGCGCCCGGCAGCCATTTCGGCTGGTAATCCGGTTGACCAGGCCAGAGACCGAGCGTATTCATGCAAAACGTATAGACGCCGCCGAGGCCGAGACCCCAGAAGACGCGCCCGGCGAACGAGCCGCCGCGCTCCCCGGCGACGAGCACATCGGCGCAAGCCGTGCCCTCCGGAAACGTCAGGTTGCCGTGCTCCTTGACGATCAGCTGGCGGCGCAGCGGAATCATGAACAGCACGCCGAGCGTCCCGCCGAGCAGCGCGAGGAAGAACACACGCCAGTATTCCGTGTTCAGCGAGAATCCGAGGAAGATGAGTGCGGGCATCGTGAAGATCACGCCCGCGGCGGCCGATTCTCCAGCCGAGCCGGTGGTCTGGACGATGTTGTTTTCCAGGATTGTGGAGCGGCCGAACGCGCGAAGAATGCTGATCGACAAGACGGCGATGGGGATGGAGGCGGAGACCGTCAGCCCGGCGCGCAGCCCGACGTACACTGAAACCGCCCCGAAAAGAATCCCGAACACGGCGCCGAGGAGGATGGCGCGGACGCTGAATTCGGCGAGACTCTCTTCGCCTGGCACGTACGGCCGAAACTCGCCGGGTGGTGCCGTGGAACTCCAAGGCTTTGTCGCCACTCTACGCCTCCGTTGACATCATGCCGCGCTGGCCGACCCCGCTTGCGAAGACGCCGCGACGGATTCGGCACGGTAGCACTAGAAAGGGGCGCAGGCAAGGCAGGGCCTAGGCGGAGCCGACCGCAAGTCACGCCTCGCAGCGCCGATGCACACAAGTGTGCTTTCTTGACACGTCGCTCGATTTCACGGTAGCGTCGCCTGCAAGGTACTGGTCTGGAACTAGGCCGTAATTCGCGCTCTGAGGGTGTGGCGAAACGTCGGTTCGCACGCCCGATCGCTGTCTCAGGGCCCTTCAAGGAGGCCTGCATGAACCGGGTTGCCCGCGTTATCGTTGTCTTCACGGTCCTTCTGATCGGCTACACGCTGTTACCGCCGCGGCATGTGTCCGCGGGCGACGAATGGCTGGCCGTAGACCCTCAGGATCTGGCCCTCAAGGACAACCCGAAACAGCCGGGCGGGGACGCCATGATGCTCTACCGCGAAGTCATCGTGGACGCAGGGCCATCCACCGTCGATAACTATATTCGCCTAAAGATCTTCACAGCCGCCGGCGTGAAACAGCAAGCGGACATCGAAATCGAATACGACAAGAGCGAAGAATCGATCCAGTCGGTGCGCGCACGCACGATTCGTCCGGACGGCAGCATCGTTCCATTCGAGGGCAAGCCTTTCGACAAGGAGATCGTGAAGGGAAGCGGAGTGAAAGTACTCGCCAAGACCTTCACGATGCCCGACGTGCAGCCGGGCTGCATCATTGAGTACAAATACCGAGAGCAATACGACGAGACCACTTACCAGAACTTCTATTGGACGATTCAATCGAGTCTGTTCACTCGCCTGGCGCGTTTCACAACGAAATACGACGACTCTCCGGCGGCTCCGCCGTTCGCCTTTCGCACGTACGAAATGCCCGGAGGCCTGTTGCCTCACCAGGAGAAAGGCAAATACGTGCTGGAGGTCCACGACCTACCCGGCGTTGAGGACGAGAGTCTGATGCCTCCCGCCTCAGCCCTGGAAGCAGCCGTCGATTTCTATTACAAGAACTACAACGATCCTCCGCAGGAGACCGTCGACCAGTATTGGAAGCGAATCGGGAAAACATGGAGCGACGACGTCGATCATTTCGTCGACAAGAAAAAGGAACTGGCCGCCGAGGTCTCGCAAGACGTGAGCAACGGCGATACGCCGGACGTGAAACTGCGGAAGCTATACGCTCGAGTTCTGAAAATACGCAATGTGTCCATGGAAGAACAAAAGACCGAGAAGGAAGTGAAACAGGAGAAGCTGAAGCCAAACAACAATGTCGAGGACGTGCTCAAGCGCGGGTACGGGGGAGAACGGGATATCAATTTCCTGATGATCGGCCTTGCACGGGCCGCGGGATTCGAAGCGAACGAAGTTCGGGTGGCATCCAGGAGCTACCGGTATTTCATTCCGCAGCGGAAAGCCGCGTACGATCTGAATGAAGACATCGTATGGATTCGAGCGGGCTCCCAAGAGTACTACCTGGACCCGGGAGCGCGCTTCTGTCCGTTCGGCTTGTTGCCTTGGTACGAGACGGCGGCAGGTGGATTGCGCGCAAACAAGGATAACTCGACGATGGTCATGACACCTGATCCGTTGAACGCGGACGCCAAGACCGTGCGCCACGCGGATTTGACAGTCAGCAGCAATCTCGACATTTCCGGCAAGATTCAAGTGGATTTCACGGGCCAGGATGCGGCCCTCCTTCGCCAGAGTAATCGCGATGCGGATGAAGCCGGCCGAAAGAAGGCGCTGGAGGATGAAATCAAGGGCTGGCTTCCGGTCGGGTCAACCTTCGACGTTTCGAGCATTACCAACTGGGATGACGTGGAACAGCCGGTTCACGTGGAAGGCACGGCGACCGTGCCCTCGTTCCTCAGCGGGGCCGCGTCCCGCATGCTGATGCCGATCGAGGTGTTCCAGGTCGAAGAGTCGGGCTGGTTCAAGTCCGAAAAGCGGCTGAACGAGATCGATTTCTCGTATCCCTACGAGCGCATCGATGACGTGGTCTTCCACCTGCCCCCGGGATACTCGGTGCGGTCGACACCGGCGGCGCAGAACATCAACCCAGGGCCAATTTCGTTCGAGATTTCGGCGACGGCGCAACAGGGGACTCTCGAGGTGAAAAGGCACCTTGTTGTGAAGGGAATCCGGTATCCGAAGGAGTCCTACATGGGGCTGCGCAGCTTCTTCAACACGGTGAGGACCTATGACAACGGCCAGGCGCTGCTCCAAGGCGGCGCGCCGACTCGAAGCAATTAGCCGTCTCGCGGGGCTGGCCACGGGAACTGTCGCGCTCCTGCTGTGCCTTGCTTCCGGCGCCGGCGCGGCCGATTGGGCTCCCGACTGGCTGCGCGCGGCTGCGCAGCAGAAGACAGACTCCTATCCGAACAATCCTGTCGCCGTCTTGTTGCTTAACGAAGTTCAGACGACCGTCCAGAACAACGGCGAGATCGACACGCGTTACCGCTTCGCTTACCGGTTGCTCCGGCCGGACGCCGACGATTCATACGATGTAGCGAGAATCGATTTCGACGGCGAAACGAAAGTGACGTCCCTGAAAGGCTGGACGATCATGGCCAATGGGCAGGTGCTCGCCGTCGGTGAAAAGGATTCGTTCGAGAGGACCCTTACTTCCTATGAAGTGTTCACCGACCTCAAGCGAAAGTACCTCAAGTTTCCCGAATCCAGCCCCGGCGCCGTGATCGGCTACGAGTACGTGCAAAAACACCGGCCCTTTCTTTTCGAGGACAATTGGTGGTTCCAGCAGGAGATTCCCGTGAAGCAGGCGCGGTTCGTGCTGCAGCTGCCGCCTGGCTGGGATTATTCCGTCTCCTGGTTTAACTACGCGGAACAGAAGCCGACGAGTGCGGGCGCAAACGTGTACACGTGGGAGTTCAATGACGTCCCCGCCGTGGAGGAAGAGCCTGCCATGCCGCCGTGGGAGACGATCGCGGGCCGGCTGGGCATCAAGTATTTCGCGCACGATCCGGCGCTGAGGGCGCGGACGACCGGGTCGTGGAACGACCTGGCGACCTGGTACGCCGGGCTTACGCAATCGAGCCGCACCCCATCCGCGCAAATCCAGCAGAAGGTGACGGAGTTGACCGCGAGCCTGACCGATCCCGTGGCCAAGATGCGCGCGCTGACGGATTTCATGCAACGCCAGATTCGGTACGTCGAAATCGGCGTCGGCATCGGGGGCTATCAGCCTCATCCAGCCGCCGAGGTCTTCGCTCATCAGTATGGAGACTGCAAGGACAAAGTGACTCTGCTGAGCTCCATGCTGCACGAAATCGGCGTCGAGTCCTATTACGTGCTAATCGACACGGACCGCGGCACGACGCGCCCGGACTATCCCACGATGCGTTTCGACCACGCGATCCTCGCGATCCGACTGCCCGACGGCATCGATGCCGGCGCGCTGTTTGCCAGTGTGAACGATCCGAAGCTTGGCAAGCTCCTTTTTTTCGACCCGACCGACGAATACGTGCCTTTGGGTTACCTGCCGCCGGAGCTGCAGGAAAACTACGGTCTCGTGGTGACGCCTAACGGGGGAGAACTGATCCAGTTGCCGTTGTTGCCTCCCTCGACCAATCGCCTGCTTCGAACGGCCGCTTTCAAGCTGACCGCCGCGGGAGACTTGTCCGGGGATGTGCACGAACTGGAATGGGGAGCACCGGCTGCCACTGACCGCGAGGTGTTTCTCGGGTCTCCGCCGGCAAAACGCGCGGAAATCTTCGATCACATTCTGGCCAACTTCCTCAGCGACTTCACACTGACGGGCGCTTCGATCGGCAACCTGGATCAGTACAACGACGCTCTGAGCGTGAATTACAGATTCGTAGCCGCCGGTTACGCCAACTCCGCGGGCGATCTCTTGTTCGTGCGCCCGCGAGTGCTGGGAGACAAGAGCATGGGACTCCTGCGGCTGTTCGCGGAAAGGAAGCCCCGCTCCTATCCGATTGACTTCGGCGAGGCGACTCGGCAGGACGACGTGTTCGACATCACCGTGCCCGCGGGCTTTACGGTCGATGGGCTCCCGCAGCCGGTACAGGCGGACTGCGACTACGCTTCCTACCACAGCGAGACCAAGTTCGCGGACGGCGTACTGCACTACAAGCGGACGTTTGTGATCAAAGATCTGGTCGTGCCGAAGGAAAAGCTGCCCGCCATTCATGATTTCCTGCAGCAGGTGGCGGCGGACCAGCAGGCGGCGGTGGTGCTTCGCCACGCGGCGCAATAGTTCCTAGCAGTCGAACTTCAGGACTTCGGCGTCAACCGTTCGCGCACACGGTCGCTCAGGACCTTCCCGTCAATGGCTTTGCCCTCGAGGCGCGCCCGCGCCGCCTTGATCACGGCGCCCATCTGCTTCAGCGAATCCGCTCCCGCCTCGTTGATCGCGGCTTCGATGGCGTGCTGCATGTCGGAATCGCTGGGCGCAGGGGGCAGGTACTCCTCGATGATCGTGATTTCCTTCTCTTCCTTCTCCGCCAGATCCTTGCGGCCCCCCTCGCGAAACTGATGCGCGGAATCCTGCCGCTGCTTGACGAGCGTCTGCAGCACTTGCAGCGACTCCATGTCGTCGAGCGGGCGCACCTTTTCGATTTCTTTGTTTTTCAGCGCGGTCTTGACCATGCGGAGCACGCTGAGCCGCAGCTCGTCCTTCCCTTTCATGGCCGCGGTCAAGTCGCTCTGTATGCGTTCGAGATATCCCATTGCTGTCGTGTAATCCCTTCTCGGAATTACAAACAGAATATCACACGCACGCAGAGCGCGCGCGGAATTGACACGCGCCGACGCTCCCGATAACCTTGTTCGCCATGAAAATCGTCGTCGCAGACAAGATTAGTGACCGCGGAATTGCGCTATTGCGGGAGCCCGGCTGGGACGTCGTCATACCCACGGCGGCCACACTGCCAAGCGAGCTGGCGAACGCCGACGCGCTGGTGGTCCGCAGCGCAACGAAGGTCACGGCGGCTTTGCTCGAAAAGGCCACGCGGCTGCGCGCGGTCGGCCGCGCGGGAGTGGGCGTGGACAACGTGGATGTGGACGCGGCCACCCACCGCGGCGTACTGGTGATGAACACGCCGGGCGGCAACGCGGTCAGCGTGGCGGAGCACACGTTCGCGCTGATGCTGGCGCTGGCGCGCGCCGTCCCGCAGGCGAACGCTTCGACGCAATCCGGGAAATGGGAAAAATCGGCATTTTCGGGCACGGAGCTGCGCGGAAAGACGCTCGGTCTCGTCGGCCTGGGCCGCGTCGGAACTGAGGTCGCCCGCCGCGCCCGCGCGCTCGAGATGAACGTCCTGGCGTACGATCCCTACGTCACGCCGGCGGCCGCGCGCGAACTGGAAGTGGAAATGGTCGCGCTCGATGATCTGCTGGCGCGGGCGGACGTGGTTTCGCTGCACACGTCGCTCAGCCCCGCGACGGAAAAGATGATCGCCGCGGCCGCGCTCGCAAAAATGAAGAAGGGCGCGTGGCTGGTGAATTGCGCGCGCGGTGAGTTGATCGACGAAGCGGCGCTTGCCGAAGCGTTGCGCTCCGGCCACTTGAGAGGCGCGGCGCTCGATACGTTCGCGCAAGAGCCGCCGAAAAATTCTCCATTGATCGGCTTGCCCAACGTGATTGCCACGCCGCACATCGCCGGCTCGACGGCCGAGGCGCAGGAGGAAGTCGGCACGGCGATCGCGCAGCAGTTGCGCGACTATCTCACCGAAGGCGTAATTCGAAACGCGGTCAACATGCCGGCGCTTTCGCCCGACCAATACCGGCGGCTGCGGCCGTATTTGGAACTGGGCGAGCGGCTGGGTTCGTTCGTCGCGCAGGCCGCTCCGTCGCGCAGTTTCGCCAAGGTTCACATCCACTACGCGGGTGAGCCGGCCGAGATCGGTTCGCACGTGATTCGCAGCGCGGTGCTGGCCGGGCTGTTGAAAGCGGCGCTGGGAGAGGAAATCAATCTGGTGAACGCACCGCAGGAGGCGGCCGCCCGGGGGTTGGTGGTCGAAGAGACCACTCGCCGGCGCGAGCGCGGATTTCCGAATACGATCGAGGTCGGAGTGGCCGACGGCGGCCGCGAATTTTCGCTGGAAGGCACGGTGGGCCAGGATGGCTCGCCGCGCATCGTCTCCCTGGACGGAATGACGCTCGAAGCGCCGCTCGAAGGCACGCTGCTGCTCTCCCGCAATGTCGACGTGCCGGGCGTGATCGGGCGGATCGGAACGGCGCTCGGCACACTGGGCGTGAACATTGCCACGTTCGCGCTTGGCCGGAGATCGTCCGGCGGTGGAGGAGAGGCCCTCGCTCTGGTTGGCTTGGACGGCGACGTGAACCCGTCGATCGTGCAGGAAATCCGTGCGCTGCCGTCGGTCACGGACGCCCGGCTGGTGCGCCTGCCCGCCGCTGCGCAGGCCTCCGCCGCGCCTCGCTAGAGCGACCCTCAGGACTCGGAATCGAATCGCGTTTCGCCGCGGCGACAAGCCAAGCGGCGAAGGTGACCTCAGGCCGAGGTTTTGGTGGGCGCGCAGAAACGGTCGAAGGCGCTGACAAGGTCGGCTGCAATGGCGAAGGCGTCGCGGCTTTCGATCTCGCGCCGCTCCATCATGAAGGCCAGCTTCCCGTCGCGAAACAGCGCGATCGAAGGAGAAGATGGCGGATAGCCCGTGATGTAGCTCCTCGCACGCTCCGTGGCCGCTGCATCCTGCCCCGCAAATACCGTCAAGAGAACCTCGGGGCGCGCGGCATTCGAGAGGGCCCGGGCAATGGCCGGGCGGGCTTTCCCCGCCGCGCATCCGCACATGGAGTTCACGACGACGAGCGTCGTCCGAGTCTCACTTTTCAGCGCGGCATCGACGTCTTGCGGCGTGGACAACTCGCGAAAACCGATTCTGGTCAGCTCCTGCCGCATCGGGCGGATGAATTCTTCAGGGTACATGCGCGCTCCTTCGCCGGGTCTCGTTTCCGGTACGTCCTGCAAGACGAAATATAGCATGCTGGAGGGCCGTATTTACGGATACGGACCCGGCCGACGGCGCTTTGCAGGAAATCCGGCGAGCGGCTACAATGGCAAATCGAGCATCCAACACTGTTGTGGGCAGCACGGGTCTCAGCGAACAAGGGTTCCTCGTCCCGATCGATCCGCGTCGGGCCTCGGAATAACACCGGCACAAAATGAACGTTGAAAGAGTCATCGACAGCGTCGTCGCGCGCTTCATCGGCACGAAGCACGAGCGCGACGTAAAGCGCATCCAGCCGACGGTCGCCGAAATCAACGCGCTGGAACCGGAGATGCAGAAGCTCTCCGACGCGGAGATCGGCGAGCGAATGGCCGCGCTCAAGGCCGAGGTGCAGGAACAGCTGAAGGACCTCGAGCGCGACGATCCGGACTACAAGCGAAAGTTGCAGGAATCGCTGGAGCCGGCGCTGGCGCCGGCCTTTGCTCTGGTGCGCGAGGCGGGGCGCCGCGCGCTGAATATGAGGCACTTCGACGTACAACTCGTCGGCGGCGTGGTCCTCCACGAAGGCAAGATCGCGGAAATGAAAACGGGCGAGGGCAAGACGCTCGTCGCCACGCTGCCCGCGTGCCTGAACGCACTGGCAGGCAAGGGCGTCCACATCGTCACCGTGAACGACTATCTGGCGCGGCGCGATGCGGAGTGGATGTCGCCGATCTACCGAATGCTGGGGCTGACGGTGGGCGTGATCGTCCACGATCTGGACGACGCGCAGCGCCGCGCCGCCTACGCGGCGGACATCACCTACGGCACGAACAACGAATTCGGATTCGATTATCTACGCGACAACATGAAATACGACCTCGCGCAGTGCGTCCAGCGCGCGCACCACTTTGCAATCGTCGACGAAGTCGACTCGATCCTGATCGACGAGGCGCGCACGCCGCTGATCATCTCCGGCCCGGCGGAAGAGTCCACCGACAAGTACTACAAGATCGACAAGGTCATCCCGAAGCTGATCCGCGACATCGACTACACGATCGATGAAAAAATGCGGACCGCCACGCTGACCGAAGAAGGCGTCTCGAAAGCGGAGCGGCTTCTGGATCTCGGGAATCTCTACGACCCTTCGAACATGGAGATCATCCATCACGTGTATCAGGGGTTGCGCGCCCACACGCTTTTCGAGCGCGACGTGGACTACGTGGTGAAAGACGGCGAAGTGGTGATTGTGGACGAGTTCACGGGCCGCCAGATGCCGGGGCGCCGCTGGTCGGACGGATTGCATCAGGCCGTCGAAGCGAAAGAGGGCGTGAAGATCGAGCGCGAGAACCAGACGCTGGCCACAATCACGTTCCAAAATTACTTCCGCATGTACAGGAAACTCTCGGGCATGACCGGCACGGCCGAAACCGAAGCGCCCGAGTTCGACAAGATCTACAAGCTCGAGGTCGTCGCGATTCCGACGAACAAGGCGCTGATCCGCATCGAGCACCCCGATGTGGTGTATCGCACCGAGGCCGAAAAATTCGAAGCCGTCGTCAACGGAATCCTGCAGGAGGATGGGTCGTACACGGGCGGCGTGAAGCACTATTACGAGAGCGGGCAGCCGGTGCTGATCGGCAGCATTTCGATCGAGAAGTCCGAGAAAATCGCCGACCTGCTGAAGCGCTCGGGCATCCCGCATCAGGTGCTCAACGCGAAACAGCACGAGCGCGAAGCGAAAATCATCGCGCAGGCGGGACGCAAGGGCGCCGTCACCGTTTCAACGAACATGGCCGGCCGCGGCACGGACATCCTGCTCGGCGGAAATCCGGAAGCGATGACGCGCGAGTACTGCATCAAGAACAAGCTGGCGATGCCCTACGCGCCGGCGGGCTCCATGATCGGCGTGCAGCCCGGCGCGGAGACTCCGGGGCAGGCGGACGCGGCCGTTGCGGCTTCGGAACCGGCCGGATCGAACGGCGCGGGTGCGGGCAATGCACCCATGGTTCTCTTCCAACAGGAAGGAAAGATTTTCCAGGTGCCCCTCGATCAGTGGAAACCGATCTTCGAGCAATTTGCGGAGCAGTGCCGCGCCGAGCACGACGAAGTGGTCTCGATGGGCGGGCTGCACATTCTCGGCACGGAGCGGCACGAAGCGCGGCGCATCGATAACCAGCTTCGCGGGCGCGCCGGACGCCAGGGGGATCCGGGTTCATCGCGATTCTTCCTTTCGCTGGAAGACGATCTGTTGCGGATTTTCGGCGGCGAGCGCGTGAAGGGCCTGATGTACATGATGGGGATGAAGGAAGGAATCCCCATCGAGTCGCGAATGATCAGCAAGCGGATCGAGCACGCGCAAAAGAGCGTTGAAGCGCAGAACTTCGAAGCCCGCAAACACCTGCTCGAATACGACGACGTGATGAACAAGCAGCGCGAGACGATCTACTCGCTGCGCCGTTCGTTTCTGGAAGGCCGCGACCAGAAGGAATTCGTCCTGGAGCGTGCCGAAGCGATCGCCAACGAGCTGGTCGAAATGTATTGCCCGCGCGAGCAGCATCCCGACCAGTGGAACGTGACGCAGTTCACGAACGAAGCCCTGAATCAGTTCGGCCTCGATTTGAAGACGGCGGGAATCGATCCGGCGCAGATGAACCACGACGAGCTCGCCGCTGCTCTTCACGACAAGGTCGGGGCGCGGTACGCGGAGAAAGAGACGCTCTTCACGCCGCAGACGCTGCGCTGGCTCGAGCGCCACATCCTGCTCGATATCGTGGACGCGCAGTGGAAGGACCACCTGCTGACGCTCGACCACCTGAAGGAAGGCATAGGGCTTCGCGGATACGGACAGAAAGATCCGCTCGTCGAATTCAAGAAGGAAGCCTTCACCTTATTCGACGAGCTGATGAACCGGATCGACACCGAGGCCGTGCGGTTCCTTTTCCTCATGCAGCCCGCCAAGCCGCAAGAGGAAGCCAAGCAGATTGAACAGCGGCAGCAGCGCCAGGCCAAGAATCTGCAGTTTCAGACGGGTCCCGCGCAGGCGGAGGCGCCCAAACCCGTTCGTTCTGGCGCCAAGGTGGGCCGCAACGATCCGTGCCCCTGCGGATCGGGCAAGAAGTATAAGAAATGCCATGGGGCGGCTGCCTAGCATCGAGCCTCGGTCCTTCGACTCTCAAACCTTGTAGACTCATGCGGTTACACTGTTTGCTTCGCGAGCACAGGGCGGCCACGAGTCCGTTGGTGCATCGCGGTGGCCGTGGTTAGATAGTTCCCGCGTCGCCCGCCGGGTAGCGGACGGCACAACGAAACCAACTCGCATACACATCAAAGTCTCGGGCCAACTGCGCGAGGTTAGGCTGGAGACAAATCACCAAAATAGGAGAACTAGATGAAAAGATGGGCGCTATTGTGTGGGGCCATGTTGCTTTTCGCGGCGGCTGCTTCCGCACAGGATACTCCGCGAATTGAGGCGTTCGGCGGCTATTCGTATGTGCGCGTAAACCCGGGTTTCGGAATCTCTGGCGAGAACTACAATGGCGGCAGCGGTTCGGTGGCCTTCAACCTGAACTCCTGGCTGGGCGTGGTAGGCGACGTGGGAGGCTATCACTGGAGCCAGAGCACCCTTGACGCAACGGCCATCACGTACCTGTTCGGTCCCAAAGTCTCGCTGCGAACCGGTCCGATCACGCCCTTCGTCCAGACGCTCTTTGGCGGCGCGCGTCTCTCCGGCACGGCGAATGGCGGTTGCGGTGGCGCCATTGTCCACAGCCAACAGACCATCTTCGGCGGCTGCGGGTCCGGTTCCGAGAACGCGTTCGCGATGGCGCTCGGCGGCGGCCTGGATTGGAACGCCACGAAGCACATCGGTGTTCGGCTCATTCAGGCCGAATATCTGATGACGCGCTTCGGCGTCGTCGACAGCGCGGATACGCAAAACAACGCCCGAATTTCCGCGGGAGTTGTGTTTCGATTCTAACTGACTGATTCCGCGATTCCTTGGGGCCTGCGATTCTTCGCCGGCCCCGAGGATGCCCCAGGGGAGTCTTGTGTGCTCCCCCGCTGTTGGTGCCATTGTGACGGGCGTCACACCACAGCGGCCCGGCAATTCATAATCTTCATACAGGCATCATGTGGGTGGGTTGAAAAAGGAGAATGCCATGAAAAAGTGGTTTCTGGTTCTCGGGGTACTGTTCTTGTTCTCAAGTGTAGCTTCAGCGCAAGACGAGACCCCGAAGGTCGAGGCGTTCGGTGGTTACCAGCTCGTGCACGGAAACTACCTGAACACCGGCTTTACGTTCAACGGCGGCACCGGCTCGCTTTCATACAATCCGAACAACTGGCTTGGAATCGTCAGCGATTTCGGAGGCAGCCACTGGAACGGCTCGGGTGACACCGCGGGTCTGGATGCGACCCTGTTCACCTATCTGTTCGGTCCCAAGATCGCGTATCGAACCGAGAAGTTCACGCCGTTCGCTCAGGTGCTGTTCGGCGGAGCGCATCTCTCGGGCAGCTTGCTGGAAACCTGCGCCCCGGCGGCCCGTGTGCATCCGCAAGGATGCGTCCTGGTTTCGTCCGGCTCAGAAGATGCGTTTGCCATGACGATCGGCGGCGGGCTCGACTGGAACGCGACGAAACACTTCGGCGTGCGCCTCGGTCAGTTTGAATACGCCTATACCCGCTTCAATGGTCTGGGCTCGAGCGGCGGCGACTCGCAGAACAGTCTCCGCTTTTCGGCGGGCGTCACGGCACGCTGGTAGTATTCGCGGAACTTGTACCCCGGGGCCGGCGAGCGAGCGCCGGCCTCTTTTTTTGCGCCTTGGATTTTCAGCCAGACCGAAGAAGACCTAATTGCCGACGACGAAGAGATGGCCGTCATTCTGAACGTACAACCTTCCGTCAGGTCCGACGGAGAGCGGCGTGTAGGCCGCGCCCACGGCGAGGTTCAAGAAGAGATTGCCTGCGGCCGTCGTAAACACTCCACTGTTTCCCTGTGGCAGCACGTATAGGTTGCCGTCCTCGCTCGTAACGTAGACGTTTCCGTTCGCGTCCACGGCGGGCATGTTGATGCACCACTCGAATCCATTCGGATTGGTGTTGGTGCAGCTGAGGGAGCCGTTTGAGTTGCGCGTGCAGCTCTGCGTATTCGTGCTCTGGAATTTCCACTGGACGCTCAGGTTCGGGTCGAGCTGCGTGATGTAGTACGGGCCTTCCGGCAAATCCTGGCAAAGCGTGTTCGTGAAACTGCAATAAAGCCCGGTGTTGTAGTGATTGTCCTTGAGCACGATGGAGTATGTGCCGCCGTGCGAATAGACGGCCGGCGTGGAATCCCAGCCGAAATCGTAGGCCCCCGTGAAGTTGCCGTTCGGATCGAACTTGAACATGTGGCCGCGAAACCCGTTGTAGTTGGTGAGAGCGCCGAAGAGAACCGACCCGTCCGGCAGCACGGTGGGTGAAGAGGATGCCTGGTCGATGATCACGCCCGAGCCGGGCGCGTTCGTCGTGGGATCGACGCCAGACGTTGAGCCGACGCGGCACGCGTTGGGCGTGCTGTTGTTCGGACCGATCGGAACAATCATGCCGCAGCCGTCATGCAGCAGGCCCTGCAGCGAAGCCACCCATTCGGCGCCTGAAAAATCCGGCTTGATAGCGATCAAGTAGGCCTGCATGGAGTCGAAGTGCGCGCGGCTCGCCGTGAAAATCGTTCCGTCCGGACCGACGGCCGGCGCAATGTTCATACCGGGGCGTTGCGATCCGCAGGCCACCGTAGCTGGAACGGCCGCCGGCGTGGGAGGCCACGGCAGCGGGTCCGCGCTCGTGAATTTTCCGGGACACGTCGTGGCCGCGCCCGCCGGAGCTCCCGGAATCAGGGAAGCGAAGGACAGCACGCTGGTTGCGTCGCCCGGCGTCACCTTCACCAGCCATGCGCCCTGAACGTCGCTTTGCCACGGATCGGCCGCCGACGAGAACTCGACCGCGTTGTAATAAATGTTGCCTGCCGAATCGGCCGTCAGCGGTCCAGCGACGTAAGTGTTCGCGGCGGTGACATTCATATTCGCAAAAGGCTTGATCCACGAAACCGCCGTGCCGTCCACCTTGCTCACCTTCCACAGCGCGCCGCCCGCCCCCGGAACGTAGATGAAGCCGTTCGCATCCACGGGATGAAAGACGGGTTCCCATCCGCGAAGGCCGGAGCCGTTCGGCTCGGGCTTCCAGTCACTCGGAAAACTCCACACCGAGACCAGATTCCCGTTGATCCACGCGAACCGCGCCTCATCCCACACTTCGCTGGACCAGGCGTTCGGCCCGCAGTTCGATCCGTTGGCCCACGCTCCGGCGGGAGAACACGAAACGTAGGTTCCGGCCTTGACCATCATGTACAGGTCGTCGCCGTCGGTAAGCGGCGCCTGGTAGTGAACGGTCAAATCACCGCCGCCTCCGGCGCCGGCGCTCTCTGCTTGCTCCTGTTTCACGAACGGGTCGTACACGATATCCGCAAGTTGATGCGCCACGTCTTGCCCGGTGGCGCTGACCATTCCCGTGTGTTCACCGATCGATCCCCACTGCCCCCAAAAGGGGGCGTTCGAGGGAGCCTGCGCCACGACGAACGTCACCGTAATCGTCGCGGGCGACGCGCCCGCCGACGTGACGGCGATGTGACCCGTGTAAACGTTTTCGGCGAGCGCGCCGAGCATCACGGAAACCTGGATTGCCTGCGGCGTGCTCCCGCTCCCAGGCGTGACGGACAGCCACGGCGAGTCGCTGGTGGCCGTGAAAGACAGTACTCCGTTGCCTGTATTCGCAACGCTCACCGAAATCGCGGCGGGATTGGTCGCGGCTCCGAGAGATGTGCCGAAGGAAAGCGTCGTCTGCGACAGGCGCAGGTTCCCGCTTGCGCCCTGCCCCCCTCCTCCGCCGCATGCCTCAAGAAGAACGCACACAACGGCCAGCAAGATTCCCGCAGCCCGAGTCATCCGTAACACCCCCTCTCCAAAAGGACCGCCATCGATCCAACCGAATTCGCCGGCGGTGAAAAGCAAAGCCGACATTGTAACCAAAAGCGACGCGGCGTCCGCCAGCAAATCGTGATTTGCCGGATCGAAGATGCGATGGCTGCGAGGTTTCTCGGAAACACACACCGCCGGGGATACTTCCACTTGCGCAAATGAATTGTGATACCCTCCGCTTCATCTGCTTTGGGAAAGGCCACTCCTGAAGCTCCGGGTAGGGCGATGAACGCAGCGTCACCAGCAAGCTGCCGACGGGCCCCTTGCGCGAGTTCGATTCCGAATGCTCTCGCGACCCAGCAGCTTTGCCTCGATCATTTTCTCGACGACGCGTTCACCCGCACGAACGATACGCTGGATCGCTGCCGCGAAGGCCGCCAGCTCAGTTCCGGCGACCTCGAATGGCTTCTCACCGATGCGCTCGCCATCGTCAGCAATCTGGATGAAGAAGTCGGCGAGCCCAATCCCGGCCAGCGGGAGCGCATGCTGGACCTGCTGCTGATGCTGGCGAACCTGCACGAGTACGTGGCGCACCACTCCGTCCGCCTCGACCGCCCGGCCTGATTCGCGGCCGGGGCCATGCGAAAGCGTAAACACCTCCAGCACGCAGCGATCTTGCATTTCGTCCATGCTCCCTTCAATCTGAATGTGGCCGTCCCACTAGCCCAGCATGTCGGACGAAAAGAAACTCGATCCCTTCAAGCCAGTTGACCCGAGCATTCCCGGCGTGGCGCCGGGCGGGGCGAAACGTCCTCCGGCTCAGCCGCCGCGCACACCCGCGCCTCAGCATCGGGGCACTTCGCAGCTCCTGATTTGGGTTGCCACGGCGGCCGTCGTGGTCTTCATTGTCGGAGGCGCGATTTTCTTCTGGCTTAGGGGACTCTCTGCGAAACCCGGTCCGTCATCTGTCGAATCTGCATCGAGCACGCCCGCTGCGATCGACGCGCCGAAGCCGGCCGCAAATCTTCCTGTAGGGCCGGGCCCTATCGCCACGGCGGAGGAATTGAGCAAGACGTGGTCGACTAAGGGGTTCCTGTACAAGGATCCAGTCACATCCGAGCCGGTGCCCGCGATGGTCGTTCATCTGCCCGGCGGAAGCTATTGGGCGTTTTCACTGCGCGCGCCGTTCGGGAATTGCCAGCTTGAATTCGTGAGCGACCTGGACAAGCTGCAAACAGACTACAACTATCGCGCCGATCATCCGATGGTCGGCGATCCCTGCAACCACACCGTGTTCGATCTGCTCCGCTATGGCACTTCGTCGAACGGAGGACTCGTGCGCGGCGAAGTCGCGCAGGGCTCGGACATACGGCCGCCGATGGCCATCGAAGTGCGCATCGAAGGCTCGCAGGTCATCGCCGCCAGGATGGAATAGCTCACCGGAAATACGAACGCCGCCGTCTCACTTCCGCCGAAGCGAGACAGCGGCGCGCGATCCAACAAGTCCACAACACTAGTTCGTGATCTGCTTCACTCTTCGAGCCACCATCACCGGCGTATTCGTCTGTGGATCCAGCAGCACGAAGCCGACGACATTCAGCGGAATCGGCTGCGATCCCGTCAGCGCGGAGAGGCCGCTGAGATTCACGAAGTTCGTCGTGTTGGTCGTGAGCACCGTCAGCGGATTCGGCAGCAAGACGCCCGCCGTCCAGTTGTCGGTGAACTGAAAGCTGCCGTTGTTCCCGGATTCGACGACGGTGCTGCCGGGCACCCAGGGACCTTGCTGGCCTTGACGCCGCAGCACGACGCGATGAACCGTAAGAGTCGGCACGCCGTTCGTCGTGACGAGCTTGCCGCCGATCCCGACCGATTGCCCCGGTACCAGCGCAGAATTGTTGAACAGCAGCGTCGTGATCGGATTGCTGATGTTCGCGATCTTGTACGCTTCGCTTCCGTTCAGCGAGAGCGTCGTGATCTGCCCGTCGTGAATTCCATTGATGTCCGGAAGCTCGGCGCGCACGTAGAGGTCCGCTTGCGTCGCCGGGCCCGACGGCGGGCGAATGCTGGTGAACAGGCCCGCGAGCAGGAATTTGTCGTTGGAGAGAACTTCGATCTCCGATGCGTCGATATCCTTGCTAACCGGATCGAGCTCGCCGGAGACCAGCACGATCGTATTGGTTGTGAACGAGCTGACGGGAATGCTCGGGTCGTCGAAGATCGTGCTGTCATTGGTCTGAACCGTCCACTGGCGCCCTTTGGGTCCTTGAACGACGAAGGTCGAGTCGTTCGTGACGCCCACGACGCCCGCGGCGAAGTCATCGATCGAAACCTCGGAGTCGGTCGCGTCGAGCAATTGCATGTGAAACACCGGATTCACGACTCCCGTGACCTGTCCGTTCCCGTCCGTTTGGAGCGACTGGCGCAGATCGAATTCCATCCGCAGCCCGACGAGATCGGCGGTGTTGAGCGTGAACGGACTCGCCAGGTTCACGGTCACGGTCGATTGCGTCAGCGAGCCGTTGATCGTGCTGATGGCCGGCGGATTCTGCGTCGTGTCGATGAACCCGATTACGGGACTGGCCAACGTCACCGTCGCCGACGAATAGGTCCCCGTCGGAACGGCATTCAAATCCAGAAGCTGGTGCAGGCCGCTCAGTTGCGCGAAGTCCACGACTTGCGGCGTTGTGAGCACCGGCACGTTGGTCATGCCGTTGTTCAGCGTGACGCCTGTGACCATGATCTGGCACGAAATAACGCTCGGCAACGGTGCGTCCGTGCCGATTGTGAACACGGAGGCTTGGCTGTCGGGATTGCCGGGATTCGAGCCGGAGGATGATCCACCGCAGCTCGAAAGTCCGAGCGCGGCTAGAATCGCAAAGAACACACCCGTAGCTTTCATAGTGCGCATGCCCCTTCTCCTTGTATCGAAGACGTATGACTGCCGGGCCGAAGAACCCCTCTTCGGCCGCTGGGTGAGAAACCCACGGACCTGAAAAAAGTTGCGCGACGACCCGATTCGCTCTAGCGCCGCGCGCGGACAGCACTTAGCCACCTCCGCGCATCGTAGTAAACTGAGCGCGCGCGCTCGGAAAGGCCGATCCAGCGGCTTGCGAGGCGGAGTGCGCGGCGGGTAGACAAGGAGAACGTGCCATGCGCGAGAGATCGATCCTCTCTGTCGCTGTGCTGGCGGCCGTCCTGGCAGCGGGCTGCTCAAGCAAGCCGAACGACTCGGCGATCGTGACCAACATTCAATCGCAGATGTTTTCCGATCAACAGCTGAAGGATGCGAATGTTCAGGTCAGCTCGACCAAAGGCGAAGTGACGCTCACCGGAACCGTTTCCAGCGATGCGGCGCACCTCGACGCCTACAAGATTGCTTCGCAGACCGCGGGAGTTACGAAGGTCGACGACCAGATCGCGGTGCAGGCGGCGCAGGCCGCTCCGCCTCGGCCCGCTCCTCGCGCCACGAAACCGGAACCAAAGCCCTCGCGTGCGAAGCGCGAAAAGAAACAGAAGGCGCCGCCGCAGAATATGCAATCGGCTCAGAACATTCAGCCCGCGCCCGTTCCGGAGCCTGCTCCCGCACCCGCACCGGCACCGCAACCCGCCGTTGCGGCACCCGCGCCCCCTCCGACTCCTCCACCGCCACAACCGAAGCAAGTCGAAGTCGTCGCAGGCACCACGATTACTGTTCGCATGATTGATTCGGTGGATTCATCCGTGAACAATCCGGGCGAAATCTTTCACGCGTCGCTGGAGAATCCGATTGTGGTCGACAACGAAGTCATCGTGCCGAAAGGCGCCGATGTCTACGTCCGCCTCGTCGCGGCGAGCTCCGCGGGCAAGTTCGCCGGAAAAAGCGAGCTGCACCTGGAACTGATCAAGCTGGAATCGCGCGGCCGCTCCTACCCGCTCGTCAGCGAAACCTATTCGCTTACCGGCGATTCGCGGGGCAAGAACACGGCCGAGAAGGTCGGCGGAGGCGCCGTTGTCGGAGCGATCATCGGGGCGATCGCCGGCGGCGGCAAGGGTGCCGCGATTGGAGCCACCGTGGGCGGAGCGGGCGGCGGCGTCTATCAGGCGGTGACGCACGGCAAGCAAGTGCGAATTCCGTCGGAGACGAAACTCGATTTCCAGTTGGACCAGCCGGTGACCGTCACGGTGACGCCGCGCTCGTTTCCGCCTGCCGCTCACTGACCTCGTCCGACGAATTCAGCGGGGGAATCGCTCAGTCCTCTCCCCGCCCGGCCAAGTTGGGAGCGCCGCGGCGGGATTCGCTTGAAAAATCGACTGGATGGGCTCCACGGCAGGTGCTACGCTTACGCCGCGTGGGCGGAGTTTGACTCAGCCGTACTTTCCCACTCACCCGGCAAGGCGCTGACATTCGAAGTGTCTTTCGAGATGGCGCGCGGCCGGACCGCGCGGGGGCTTGGCGCATGAAGATCCTGGGATTTCTGCTTCTGCTTTCCGGATGGACGATCGCTCTGGCGGCGGTCGCGCTGCTCGCGCAGGAAGCGCCCCGCACCGCCTTCGTTCTGGCCGGTTTCGGCGTGGAGATCGTCGGACTCGTCCTCGTGATTCGAGCGCATCCCATTCGTCGAGGTGAACACCAGTAATGTCCGGTCTCGTCTCCGCACCGTTCGACGCCAATTCGGATCTCTGCGTGGTCTTCATCTTGCTCGTGCCGCTCGCGGGCGCCGGGCTCGCGCTGATCAACACCGGCCTGGGACGATCGCGCAGCGCCGCGCACATGATGATGTCGTCGCTGTGCGTCTTTGCGGTCGCGGTGCTGGCATACACCGTCTGCGGATTCGCATGGCAGGGCTTTGCCGGACAAGCCGCTCACGTTTTGAAGCTCGGCGGAAAACCGTGGAGCTGGCTCGGCGCCGGCCCCCTGTTTCTGCATCACATGCCTCTCACCCACTCGCCAGTGCAACTCTCTCTGCTTCTTGGAATGCTCAGCGCGGCATTGGCCGGCTTGATCCCTCTCGGGGCGGGATCGGACCGCTGGCGATTGGGAGCGTGTTGCATTTCGACCGCTGTTCTCGCCGGTTGGACCTATCCGATGTTCGCGCACTGGGTGTGGGGCGGCGGCTGGCTTGCGCAGCTTGGAGCGAATTACGGCCTCGGCCAGGGATTTTTCGATTCCGGCGGCGCCAGCACGATTCAGGCGGTGGGCGGCTTGACGGCGCTTTCAATCGCCTGGATTCTTGGCGCACGCCGCGGAAAATACGCGCACGATGGAATGCCGAGCGCGATTCCCGGCCACAACGCCGTCTTCGTTTTGTTCGGCTGCGTATTGGCGCTGGTCGGATGGTGGGGGCTGAATTCCGCGGGCGCGATCCTTTACAACGGCGCGGACGCAGGAACGACCGTACTGGTCGCCATCGACAGCACGCTTTCGGCGGCGGCTGCCGCGTTGGCTGCGGCGATCGTCACCAACACGCGATTTGGCAAGCCCGACGCGTCGCTGACGGCGAACGGCTGGATCGGCGGCTTGGCCGCAAGCAGCGGGGCGTGCGCCTTTGCTCCGCCGATGGCAGCGGTGGTGATTGGCGCGTTCGCGGGAGTGCTGGTCACGTTTGCGGTGGAATGGTTCGAGGTCCGAATGTCGGTGGATGATCCGGGCGGATCAATCTCCGCGCATGCGATCGGCGGACTGTGGGGCATCCTCGCGGTGGGAGTTCTGGGAAACGTGCCCGCGCGCACACTGAGCGCCGTGGGCGATGGCGCCACGCCGCACCCGGGACAATGGCTGGCGCAGGTGCTCGGGATCGTCACGCTAGTCGGCTTCGTGCTGCCGCTCAGCTACACACTCAACTGGACCATCAATCGCGTCTACCCGCAGCGGGTCGCGACGGAGGGCGAGCGGCAAGGAATGGACCTGTACGAGCTGGGCGCAGGCGCGTATCCCGAATTCATTACACACAGTGAGGAATTCACCGAACGATGAGCTGGCGCCGCGAAACTGTGACGGAACTCGGTCGATTCGAAGCGCTTGCAATTTCACCCCGCGACACCTTATAAGCGAAGCAATGTAACCTGGGGTGGCGGTAGGCCGTCGTAGACTTCAAGTGAGGCCGCGCAAAGCGGAAGGGGTGGCTTTGTGAACCGAAGAAAACTGCTTTCGCTGCTCGGAATGTCGCCGGCTCTGCTGGCAGCGAACTCCGCGCTGGCCGACCAGACAAAGAGCAAGACGGCCAGGACAGCCAAGGCGGCAGCGAATTCGGGCGCAGGCAAGATCACCGCAGTAAACCCCAAAGGAACTCCTCCGCCGATCCAATTGATTCCGATGGCGCCGCGGCTGGACACGCTGAGCGGCAAGACCGTCTATCTGGTCGACACGGGCTTCCACGGCTCCGACGTGCTCCTCCACCAGATCGAGGCGTGGTTCAGCCGGAACATGCCGGACGTTACAACCGTCTTCCGCCGGAAAGCCGGCCCGTACGCCGAAGATGATCCTGCCCTTTGGAAAGAGATCAAAGCCAAGGGCAACGCGGTCATCATGGCCGTGGGCCATTGAAGCACCTGCACACCAGCGACCGTCGGTCACTGCATAACGACTGAGAAGATGGGGATTCCGAGCGCTCCCCTTGTCACCAAGGCGTTCAAAGACCTGGCCATCCTGAATGCGGGCAAGCGCGGCATGCCGCATGAGCGAATCTGCTTCACGCCGCATCCGGTGTGGGGCAAGACGCCGGAAGAGGTGCGCGCGTACGTGGAGGGTCCCGATCCGGTCAGCGGCAAGCCGCTGATGAAGGAAATCATCGACGCGCTGACAGCGCCGCTGAGCGCCGAAGACAAGAAATCGGGAGTGGTCAGCGTCTCCGTCGGGCCGCCGACTTACACGGACACGGCCGATAACCTTCAGGACTTTTACCTCAACAACGGCTACACGGACTTTCTGCCGATCATCATCCCCACCGAAGAGAGAGTGGAAGCGATGATGAAGGCGACGAACCACAAACCGGACGAGGCCGTCGGCAAGATGGCGGCCGGCGCGTTTCCGGCGTGGAGCTACAACGTGCGTCAGGTGGCCGCCAACGCGGTGATGGCGGGATGCAGGCCCGAATATTTTCCGATCGTGCTGGCGATTGCGTCGTCGGGGACTGCGTCGCTGTACAGCTCCACAAACTCTTTCGCTTTCGCCATGGTCATCAACGGCCCGATCCGGGACAGACTCGAATTCAACTACGGAATCGGCGCTCTGGGGCCGTTCGCGCAGCCGAATGCGACGATCGGCCGCGCCTGGACGATTCTTTCGAAGAATCTTGGCAACGGCGGCATTCCCGGCGATACGTATCTGGGTTCGCTCGGCAACAATCTTAATTACAACAACGTGGTGATCGCCGAACACGAGGACGCCAGCCCCTGGCCGCCTTTTCACGTGCAGAGGGGATTCAAGAAGGAAGAAAACGTCGTCAGCCTCTTCCGCGGATTGGGCGTGGTGCCCGGGCAGGTGGCGCGGGGCAGCAGCGCCAACGAAAACGTTCAATTCGATTATCAGATGAGCGATCTCTTCAGCACGTTCACCGGATTTTTCGGCGCGCTGATCATCGCGGACCCGCTGGTCGCGGCGCGGCTCAAGGAACAGGGATACGATACGAAACAAAAGCTGATCGAATGGCTGCACAAGAACACGGTGCAGACCGTGAAGGACTACAAGAGCCGCAACTACGCGTATCTCTTCGACTATCCGCGCGCGCTGCGGGGCGATGAACCCTGGGCTTCGTGGTACAAAATGCCGGACGATGCAGTGATCCCTCATTTCCCGCACGAGTCCGACATCAATATCGTCGTGGCCGGCGGGCAGACGAACGCCTACCCGCAAGCCGGGAACCTGAGCTACGGTGTAAGCGTCTCGATAGACAAATGGATGTGAGCTGAGTTCGTGCAGGCAGCGAGCTCGATAGATACATGGGGCAACAAGGGGTGGACAGATGAAAAGACGAAATTTGCTGGCATTGATGGGAATGTCGCCGGTCGCGCTGGCGGGTGTTCCTGCGCTCGCGGATCAGGCGAAGAAAGCCAAGGCAAAGCAGGGGGCTTCCTCTGCCGAGCCGAAGCTTACGGTCCTGAACCCACGCGGCCTGCCTCCGCCGATCACGCTGATCCCCATGGCGCCGCGGCTCTCCACGCTCGACGGCAAGACCGTCTATCTCGTCTCAGACGGATTCCCGAGCGCCGACGCCTTCCTGAATCAGGTCTCCATCTGGTTCAAGAAGAATATGCCGAATGTCACGACGGTATACCGCCTGAAGGCCGGCGGCTTCGCGGATGACGATCCGAAGCTCAATGCGGAGATCAAGGAGAAAGGCCAGGCAGTGATCATGGCCATCGGGCATTGAAGCACCTGCACCCCAGCGACCGTCGGTCACTGCATAAAGTACGAACAGATGGGAATTCCCGCCGCCCCGATGGTGACGATCGCGTTCAAGGATCTCGCCAAGACCAACGCCGCCAAGCGCGGCATGCCGCTTCAGCGAATCTCCTTCACCCCGCATCCCGTCTGGGGGAAGACTGACGCGGAGATGTACGCGTACCTTGAGGGCAACGATCCCGTCAGCGGCAAACCGTTGATGAAGGAAGTGGTCGATTCGCTCACGCGGCCGCTCATCGCTGAAGAATCAAAGACAGGCACCGTCACGCCGCCCACCGGCGCGCCGACCTTCACCGACACGGCCGACAACCTGCAGCAGTATTTCCTCGACAACGGAATGACGGACTTCATGCCCATCATTCTGCCGACGCAGGAAAAAGTCGACGCGATGCTCAAGGCCACAAGCCACAAGCCGGATGAAGTGGTCGGCAAGATGACTCCGGCGCGCGGAGCGTTTCCGGAGTGGAGCTATACCGTTCAACACGTCGCCGTAAACGCGGTGATGGCCGGCGCCACGCCCGACTATTTCCCGACGCTTCTCGCGATCGCCTCGACGGGAATTTCGGCGCTGTTCAGCTCGACGAATTCGCTCGTTTCGGCGGCGGTGATCAATGGTCCGATCCGCGACACGCTGCAGATGAACTACGGCATCGGCGCCATGGGTCCGTTCAATCAGGCCAACGCCGTGATCGGCCGCGCGTGGACGCTGATGTCGAAAAATCTCGACGGCGGAGGAGTGGCGGGCGAGACCTACATGGGTTCGCAGGGCAACATCATCAATTACAACAACCTGATCATTCCGGAGAACGAGAAGGACAGCCCGTGGCCGCCGTTCCACGTGCAGAAAGGCTTCAAGCCGGAAGAGAACGTCCTCAGTTTCTTCTTCGGCTTCAGCATCGCGCAGGGACAGGGTGGCAAAGGGCTCGGAATGAAACCGATTCCGCACTATCACGAGGCGATGTCGGCCAACTGTGCGCCCTTCGCTACGCTCTACGGCGCGCTCTTCATCCTGGACCCGCTCGTCGCGCACGGCCTGGGCGATTTGGGTTACAAGACCAAAGATGACGTCGCCAACTGGCTGCAGAAGAACACGACCGTTACGCTGAAGGACGTCAGGACCATGCTTTTCAGCGCGCCGCCTCGTGATTCCGCAAATCTGCCGGACGACACGGTTATTCCGAAATGGCCGAGGCCCGAATCGTTCGTGTTCGTAGTCTGCGGCGGGCAGACGAATCCGTACCACCAGATCGCGAACATGAGTTATCGGCTAAGCGTCTCCATCGACAAGTGGACGTGACGATCCGCCTGTGATGGTCAGGGCAGAGTGAACGCGATGTAGGTATTGCCCGCGGTCACGAAGATGTACTGCTTGCCGTCGATCTCATAGCTGATCGGATTCGACCGCGCCGAGTGGCCCATCTGGATATCCCAGAGCAGCTTGCCCGTCTCCGCATCGAGCGCGAAAAAGTTGCCTTCGTCCGTGCCGCTGAAGACCAGGCCGCCTGCCGTTGAAAGTACCGGCACCCAGGCGGGAGACAGAAGCCGGAACTCCCATTTCCGCTTGCCGGTGGTGGCATCGAGCGCGCGGATCGCTCCGTAGGACTGCTCGCCGACCAGCGCGCGAATTCCGCCTCCGCCCACGATTCCCTTCGGCGGACCCGGCTCGATCTTGCCCGTACCCTTGATAAAGTACGCGCCGGTCTCGTGCGCGCTCACGTAGAAAAGGCCGGTCTGCGGACTGTAGCTGGGACTGGTCCAGTCCACGCCGCCCGTAATGCTCGGATAGACGAGCGTGCCCGCGCCCAGCGTCGGCTCCTGGTTCGGAGCTTTGATCGGCCGCCCATTCGCGTCGAGTCCGCTGGCCCACGTCTGCCGGACGAAAGGAACGCCCGTGATGAATCTCCCCGTCACGCGGTCGAGCACATAGTAGAAACCGTTGCGATTCGCAAAGCCGACCAGCTTTCGCGGCTTGCCGTCGATCGTCGTATTGAAGAGAACGGCAGGCTCGTCCGAATCCCAGTCGTGGTCCTCGTGCGGCGAAAACTGGAAATGCCATTTCAGCGTCCCGGTGTCCGCATCGATCGCCAGCAGCGAACACGTGTAGAGGTTGTCGCCGGGCCGGTCGTCGTCGTTGAAATCGGGCGCGGGATTTCCCGTGCCCCAGTAGATCAGGTTGAGATCAGGATCGTAGGAGCCGTTGTTCCAAGTGGTCGCGCCCGCGCTCTGCGCCGCGCCGTTGCCCCATGTTTCCGCGCCCGGATCGCCCGGTCTCGGCGTGGTCCAAAATCGCCAAAGTCGCTTACCTGTCTTCGCATCGTATGCGTCGATAAATCCGCGCACGGCGGCCTCACTGCCGCCGATGCCCACCACGATCTTGTCTTTCAGCGCGAGCGGCGGCCCGGTCATCGCGTAGCCCATCACGTTGTCCGCGACATGGACGTTCCAGCGCGCCGCGCCCGTCTTCGCATCGAGCGCAATCAGGTGCGCATCAGCGGTGCCGATGTAGACCATGTCGTCGAGAATCGCCACTCCGCGGCTGGTCGCATAAAGACCGATCGAAACGACGTGCTCCGGCAGGTTCGGCGTATAGCTCCAGATCTTCAGGCCCGAGCGCACGTCGAGAGCCGTCACCGTGCTCGGCGGCTCCGTGATGAACATCACCCCGTCGGCCACAATCGGCGACGATTCCAGATTCGCCACGGGCCGCGATGGCTGGTACATCCACGCGACCTTCAGATT
The DNA here is from genome assembly GCA_035500255.1 of Verrucomicrobiia bacterium. GTDB lineage: Bacteria > Acidobacteriota > Terriglobia > Acidiferrales > UBA7541 > Palsa-295. The sequence goes on from DATJXJ010000044.1 coordinate 201,586, forward strand.
CGAAACATTCGCGCGATTAACCTGCTTGAGCGACGAGTACTGTTGGGAGAAATAGCTGCCGCTGTAGGTCAGCCAGCTCTGCGGCTCGCTCTGCGAATGAAGGATGCGCTCGTACGGCACGTTTTGTGCGAACGCCACGGGGGAGATCGATGCGAGCAGCGCGGGAAGAAGAAGGGCTCGTTTTGTGATTCTCACTGGGCCCCCTTCAAACCGGCAAGGTACGCCACCAGATCGTTCACTTGAGTGTCCGAGAGTTTGCCTTTGACGCTCGGCATCATGCTCTTGCCCGGCTCCTTCTTGTATTCGCGCAACTGGTCTTTTCGGCATGAATGGAACTTGCCTTTGGCATCCTCGAGAACGATGTGAAACGAATCTTCCGCCACGCGCGTGCCTTCGAACGCCCGCCCCTCTTTCGTCACCACGTGGACGAAGAGAAACTCGAGCATCCCGCCGCTTTCCAGAAACGACCGTGTCTGCGGCAGATCCGTTCCTGGAAAGAGCAGCGTGTTGCGCAGGTAGGTCGGCCCGCGCAACTGTCCGACGGTCGTCAGCTCGGGACCAATATTGCCGCCTTCGCCGGAAATGATGTGGCAGCTCGCGCAGCCGGCTGACGCGTACACCTGCTTTCCGCTCGCCGCGTCGCCGGTCACTTTGCCTTCGTCCTTGCGGCTCAGAGTCAGCAGGTAGCCGACCACCTGACGGATCTGCTGGGCATCGAGCTGACTGCCGAATGCGGGCATCCCACCGGCCATTCCGTTCTTGATGACGTTGGTGACGGCGTCCACGCCGAGGCGAAACGGGATGCCTTGAATGTTTGGGCCCATCGCGCCGCCGCCGTCGAGGCCATGGCACGTCGAGCAGGTGGATTCGAAGGTCTGCTTGCCGCGCTGAAGATCGTCCGGGCTCAGTTGCACCGCCATCGTGTCCTGCCGTGGACTCGATAGCGCCAAACGCGAGCTTCCAGCCGCCGCGCCCAGCGCCATCAGCAGCGCGGCAACCCGAATTCTCCCCGTGGCCCTCATGGCATTCCCCCCAATGACATGATCACGCGCGCAACGGCGCATAGCATACTACCGGACCCCTCCGTCGTGTAAGAAACCCCAAGCAAAAAACGTACGTACAGTTTAGTATGTGAGAGTTTCTGCGCCCAGGCAGGGGTGTCCGGGACGCAGCTATCGAGGGGGGACCTCTAACCATGGAATTCCGTACGGCAAACAAGTGGTGTTCGCTCGCCTTGCTCGCGCTCCTGGCGGCTGGAACCGCTGCAGCGCAGCAATCGGGCCGCGTGGACGATAAGGCTCTGGCGAACGCGACGAAGAACGCAGACGAATGGCTTTCGCCCGGCCGCGACTACACGGAGCAGCGCTACAGCCCGCTTAAGCAGATCGACGCGACGAACGTGTCGCGGCTGGGACTCGCCTGGTTTTACGACACCGGATCGGAGCGCGGCACGGTGGAGACCACTCCGCTGATCTCGAACGGAGTGATGTACGCCACGCTGCCGTGGAGCGTGGTTGTCGCGCTCGACGCGAAGACCGGCAAGGAGAAGTGGCGCTGGGATCCTCAAATCCCTCACATGAACTTCGCGCCCGGATCGGTGGGCAATCCGAACAAGGTGCGCACGGGACCGAGCGTCTGCTGCGGCCCCGCGAATCGCGGCGTTGCGCTCTACGACGGCAAAGTCTACGTTGGCACGCTCGACTCACGGCTCGTTGCGCTCGATCAGGAAACCGGCAAGATTGTGTGGCAAGTCCAGACCGTGGATAAGAGCGAGGACTACAGCATCACGGGTGCTCCGCGAATCGCCAAGGGCAAGGTCATCATCGGCAACGCGGGCGGCGAGTACGCGGTGCGCGGCTTCGTGAGCGCCTACGACGCCGAGACCGGCAAAATGCTCTGGCGTTTCTATACCGTGCCGGGCGACCCCTCGAAGCCCTTCGAGAACAAGGCCATGGAGATGGCCGCAAAAACTTGGTCGGGAGACTGGTGGAAGCTCGGCGGCGGCGGCAACGTCTGGGACGGCATCGCCTACGATCCCGAACTCGATATGGTCTATATCGGAGTCGGCCAGGGCGGCCCGTGGGTTCAGGGTTTCCGCGATCCCCAAACGAAGGACAACCTCTTCCTGTGCTCGATCGTGGCTTTGAAGGCCAGCACCGGTGAGTACGTGTGGCATTTCCAGACGACGCCCGCGGACGAATGGGATTACGACGCGACGCAGGGCATGGCGATGGCCGACCTCAAGATCAACGGCAAAGTGCGGCACGTGATCATGCAGGCGCCGAAGAACGGCTACTTCTACGTGATCGACCGCAAGACCGGCGAATTCATCTCCGGCGCGCCGTACGTCAAGGTCACGTGGTCGACCAGTCTCGACCCGAAGACCGGGCGCCCGCATGAAGCGCCGGGCATGCGCTACGAGCAAAAGGATGCCGTCGTTTCGCCGGGGCCGGCGGGCGGCCATGCGTGGCAGGCGATGTCCTACAACCCGAACACGGGACTGATGTATATTCCGGCGCTCGACAGCAATTTCACCTACATCGCCACGAAGGACTTCAAGCCTGAGCTGGGCGTTTACAACTGGGGCATCGTTTTCCGCCTGCCGACGCCGCCCGCTGCCGGTCAACCGGCTCCGGCGCCGCCGCTGAATCACGGGTTCCTTACCGCAATCGATCCGACGACGCAGAAGGAGGTCTGGCGGGCCGATCTCATCAACGGCGGCGGCACGATGACGACCGCCGGGAACCTGGTGTTCGCGGCATCGAATGACGGCGAACTGGTGGCGTTCAGCGCGGACAAAGGCGCGAAGCTCTGGTCGGCGAAATTGATGCAGGGTTTCGCGAACCCGGTGTCGTACATGGTGGACGGAAAGCAGTACGTTTCCGTTCTCTCGGGTCGCGGAGGCAAAGCGAGAATCTACACGTTCGCTTTGGATGGAAACGTGCCGATTCCGTCGCGGCCGGCGGGAACCAACGATCTGCCGTTCGGTCCGCCTCCTCCTCCGGCGGCAACGCCCGCGCCACAAGCGCCCACGATGCAGAACCAGCAGTAACTGCGAGACGCAGCGCCGCCGGGTTGCCGAGCGATCCGGCGGCGCGATTCGTTTCAGCATTGCATGGAGTCGAGATGCGCAAGCCAAACTGGACGTTCTTGCTTGCGCTGCTCGCGGTGATTGCAGCCTGGCCCGCGGCGGCGCAAAAGTCACACCCGGTCGATGACAAGACACTGCTGAACGCCGGCAAGACCGGCAACGAGTGGCTCACAAACGCCGGGAACTACGGCGCCACACGCTACAGCCCTCTGAAGCAGATCGACGCATCCAGCGTCAACCGCCTGGGTCTCGCCTGGTATTACGACACCGACTCTCTTCCCGGCACGCTGGAAGCGTCGCCGATCGTCTCGAACGGAACTCTCTACGGTACCGTGACGTGGGGAGGCGTGTTCGCCGTGGACGCGCGAACCGGAAAAGAGAAGTGGCGCTGGGATCCGCAAGTTGGCCACCAGAATTTCCCGCCGGGATCATCCGGCAATCCGAACAAGGTTCGCACCGGCCCCAGCCTCTGCTGCGGCCCCGGCAATCGCGGCGTCGCGGTCTACAAAGGCAAGGTGTATGTCGGCACGCTCGACGCGCGGCTTGTCGCCCTCGACGCGGAAACCGGCAAAGTCGTTTGGGAAGTGCAAACCGTCGACAAGAACGCGGACTACAGCATCACGGGCGCGCCGCTGATCGTGAAAGGCAAAGTGATCATCGGCAATGGCGGCGGGGAGTTTGCCGTGCGCGGCTTCATCTCCGCATACGACGCCGAAACCGGAAAACTCGATTGGCGCTTCTACACGGTTCCCGGGGATCCGTCGAAGCCTTTCGAAAACAAGGCAATGGAGATGGCCGCCAAAACCTGGGCGGGCGACGTCCAATGGTGGAAGCTGGGAGGGGGCGGCAATCCCTGGAACGCGATTTCCTACGATCCGCAGCTCGATCTTCTCTATTTCGGCACGGGGCAGGCTGGCCCCTGGGTCCAGAAATATCGCAGCGCCATGGATCAGGACAATCTGTTCATCTGCTCGATCATTGCTCTGAAGCCTGAGACGGGCGAATTCGTCTGGTATTTTCAGACGACGCCGGGCGACGAGTGGGATTTCGACTCCATTGCGGATCTCGTCCTTGCCGACGTCACGATCGACGGCAAACTCCGCCACGTGATCATGCAGGCGCCGAAGAACGGCTACTTCTACGTGCTCGATCGCAAAACCGGCGAGTTCATTTCCGGCGCGCCGCTCCAGAAAATCACGTGGGCGAAGGGCCTCGATCCGAAGACCGGGCGCCCCATCATCAATTCGGAAGCGCACTACGGCACCACCGGCACGATGATCTGGCCGGGGCCGGGCGGCGGGCACGTCTGGCAGGGAATGTCCTACAACCCGCAGACGCAGCTTGTGTATGTCACGCCCGGAATGGCCAGCGGCTTCAACTTCGTGCAGGCGGCGGAATTCAAGCCGGAACTGGGCGCGTACAACTGGGGAATCATTTTCAGGGATGCCGCAGGCAGAGGCACGGGCCCGGTCGCGGCCCCTGCCAATGGTGCGCCGCGTCCGCCAACGCCTCCGCCCGCGCCGCCCGCGGGCAACTTCCTCTTCGCGTGGGATCCCGCAACGGAAACCGAGCGCTGGCGTGTTCCCGCGACCGGCGGCGGAGGCACGATGACGACGGCAGGCAATCTGGTTTTCGCCGCTTCCAACGACGGCGAGTTCGAAGCCTTCAGCGCGGATAAGGGCGAAAAACTCTGGGGAGCGAAATTAGCGCCGGGATTCGCAAACCCGGTCACCTACATGCTCGACGGCAAGCAGTACGTTTCGGTGCTCGCGGGACGCGCGGGCAAGGGCCGCCTTTACACCTTCGCGCTCGACGGAAAAGTGCCGATTCCGCAGCCATCGGCTCCATCTGCACCGCCTGCTCCCTCAACACAGCAGCCGCAAGCGCCTACGGGGCAAAATCAGCAGCAGTAGGTAGGGTGGTCGCCACCACGGCCGCGCTTACGATCTTGTAGGCGCGCCAGCCCCAACGGGCTGAGGCTCGGCTGCGGGCGGTTCTTGCGGATGGACGAACGGCGGCTGTGGTTCCGGCTCCGGCAGCGCGGCTTCCCAATCGCAATTCTCGCGGATGCACGCGCGGAACGTGCCCTGCTTGGTCTTCTTTTCCACGATAAACGGCGCGCCGCATTTCGGGCACGGCTCGTTGATCGGCTCGTGCGGCAGGGTGTAGTCGCAGTCCGGATACCGGCTGCAGCCGTAAAAGATCCGCCCCGCTCCTCTCCCCTTGGACGTGCCGCGTCGAACGAACTCGCCCTCATTGCACTTCGGGCACTTGATGCCCAGCGTGATCGGGCGCGTGTACTTGCACTTCGGATAGTTCTGGCAGCCGATGAAATCGCCGAAACGGCCCGCGCGGCGAAGCAGCTGCCCGCCGTCCTCGGGGCACTTTTCGTCCAGAGGCACATCCGGTTGCAAAGCCTTTCGCGTGCCGCTCGCCAGCCGGCGCGTCGTCTTGCAGTTCGGATATCCCGTGCACGCGAGGAAGGTGCCGAAGCGGCCGCGCTTGATCGCCATTTCTTTGCCGCAGTTGTCGCAATAGACCTTCCCGCCCTCCACTTCCGAATCCGTAACACCGTGCTCCGATAGATCCTGAATGAAATCGCAATCGGGATATCGCGAGCAGCCGAGGAAAAACCCGTGGCGGCTGATGCGCTCCAGCAGTTCGCCCTGGCCGCACTTCTCGCACTTCTGTCCGGTCGGAATGCCCGCCTTATAGGAATCCATCGCATCGGCGGCCTTTTCCAGATCGACTTCGAAGCGGTCCCAGAATTCCTTCACGGAGCTGCGCCACGTCAGCTTGCCCTCTTCGATCTCGTCCAGCTCGTCTTCCAGGCGCGCCGTGAAGCCGACGTCGAAAATATCCTCGAACGCCTTCACCAGCAGGTCGCTCACTTTCTCGCCCAGCAGCGTCGGCGTGAACCGTCCCTGCTCCTTGTTCACGTACTCGCGCTCGACGATCGTCGAAATGATCGCGGCGTACGTGGAAGGCCTGCCGATCCCCTTCTCTTCCAATTCCTTGACGATTGTCGCTTCCGTATATCGCGGCGGCGGTTCGGTGAAGTGCTGCTCGGGACGCACCGTTTCCAGTCGCAGTTCCTCGCCTTCCCGCACGCGCGGCAGCGTCCGTCCCTCCGTATCGCCCTCGTCTTCCTTTTCTTCCTCTTCCTTCACCACCTGATAGACCGTCAGGTATCCGTCGAATTTGACCACGGAGCCAGATGCGCGGAACGTGAAGCCGGCCGCGTCCACGTCGATGGTCGTCTGATCGAAGACCGCCGGCACCATCTGCGACGCGACGAAGCGCTGCCAGATCATCTGGTACAGCTTGAACATGTCCTCGTCCAGATAGCGCCGCACGCTTTCCGGCGTTCGCGTCACGTCCGTGGGACGAATTGCTTCGTGTGCTTCCTGCGCGTCCTTCTTCGATTTGAAAAAGTTCGGCTTTTCCGGCATGTAGCTTCGGCCGTAGGCCGATCCGATGTGATCCCGCACCTGGGCCAGCGCGTCGTCCGACACTTTCACGGAATCCGTGCGCATGTAGGTGATCAGCGCCACTGAGCCCTCGTCGCCGAGCTCGACGCCTTCGTAGAGCCGCTGCGCGAGCATCATCGTACGCTTGGCCGTGTAGCGTAGCCGGTTGTAACCCGCCTGCTGCAGCTTGGACGTGGTGAACGGAGGCGGCGCGTAGCGGCGCTTTTCCTTCTGGGTGACGCTCGTAACCTGCCAAACGGCGTGGCGCACCGCTGCCAGGATTCGCTGCGCCTCCGCTTCGTCCGGGATTTCGATGTCCTGGCCGTTGTACTTGACGAGTTTCGCCTCGAACGACGGCGGCTCTCCCGCTCCCAAGAGCGCGTGGATCGTCCAGTATTCCTTCGGGACGAATGCCCGAATCTCGCGCTCGCGTTCAACGATCAGACGGAGCGCTACGGTCTGCACGCGCCCGGCGGATAGGCCCCGCCGAACTTTGTCCCACAAGATCGGAGAAATCTTGTAACCCACCAGGCGGTCCAGCACGCGGCGCGCCTGCTGGGCATCCACCAGATTCGTATTCACCCGGGTCGGATGCTCGAACGCGGCCTTGATGGCTTTTTGCGTTATCTCGTTGAACATCACGCGGTAGATCTTGCGCGGCCCCCTCGACTCCGCAGCAGGCGCCTTCGCGGGCTTGGCCGCTTCCGACTTCTTCCCGTTGCCGTTGGCTTCCTGCGCGGCCGCTACCACTTTCGTATACCGCTTGGGATTGCTCAGTATCTCTTCGAGGTGGGCGCAGATCGCTTCGCCTTCCCGGTCCGGGTCGCCCGCCAGATAGATCGCCTCGGCGTTGGCGGCCGCCTTTTGCAGATCGCCGATGACCTTTACCTTGCTCGGGATCACCTCGTAGGTAGGCTCGAAGATATTCTCGGAGGTGACGAGGACGGGCTTTGCAGCTTTCTTTTCCGCGGCTTTCGCCTTCCCCTTGCGCTTTCGCTTCTTGCCGCCCTCTCCGGGCAGAAGGATACCGATATTCTTTTTGGGAAGGTCCATGACGTGGCCGTACGAGGCCTTCACCGTGTAGTTCCGGCCGAGATACTTGTTGATCGTCTTGGCCTTGGCCGGCGACTCAACTATTACAAGCGATCGTGCCATACGCTCCTATGTTCCCCGTGAAACGCTTTCGCCTACTTCGCTGGTTTTGAACAACCTTCTCCCTGCCCCTTGGGAGCTACCATCCTAACCTGCTGTCCGGGCAATAATTACAACAGGACTTTCAAGAATTGCTTTCCAGGTAACTGGCGTACCACGCCTTTGAGCTCCAAGTCAAATAGGGTGGCCAGCACTTCCGAAGAGCTGAGCCCTGAAGTTTCGACCAATTCGTCCACGTGACGGGCCTCATCGAGGCTCAAAAGGGCGTAAAGCGGCCTCTCCGCAGGCCCCAAAGTTTCCTCCAAAATGGCCGCGCGCTCCGTCTGCGACACGTTTTCCACCGGCAACAGTTCCGCTCGCACGGGCGTCGGTAGCTCCTCGACCACGTCTTCCCAACCGGTAACCAACTTCGCCCCCTGCTTGATCAGTTGATTCGGCCCGAAGCTCGATGGCTGCGTCGCGTTCCCGGGCACGCCATAGACTTCGCGGCCGAATTCCATCGCCAGCCGGGCGGTTATGAGCGAGCCGGAATACTGCGCGCCTTCGACTACCACGACTCCCAACCCCATGCCCGCGATCAGACGGTTGCGAATCGGAAAGTTCTGCGGCGCGGGGAACGTGCCCATCGGGAATTCAGTCACGATGGCGCCTCGCTGCTCAATCTCTTCGAAGATCTTCTTGTTCTCCTTCGGATAGACCACGTCGATCCCGCATCCGAGCACTGCGATGGTCGTCCCGCTGGCTGAACTCAGCGCGCCGCGATGCGCGCTGGCGTCGATGCCGCGCGCCCCGCCACTTACAACCACGAGCCCCCGATCGGCCAAGTCCTTTGCCAATCGCTGGGCCATTTGATTCCCATAGGGGGTCGGGCGTCGCGCCCCGACGAGCGAAATCAGGTGCCGATCCAGAAGTCCCGCATTTCCTTTGACATAGAGCAAGGGCGGCGGATCGTAGATTTCTCTGAGCCGCGCGGGGTATTGGGGCTCATCCCAGGTTAGCAGGCGACATCCTGCGGCCTGCGCTTGGGCGAGTTCCTTAGCTGCATCGCTCAGCGGACGCCGGGAATGAATCGCCTGCGCGACCGCCGCAGGCAGGCGCTGGGCCTCCAGCGACGTGAGCGAGGCGCTGAAGATTGCGTCCGGGCTGCCGAACTCCCGCAGCAGCCTCCCGGCCGTTCGCGCGCCCAAGCCGGGAGTCATGGCAAGGGCTAGCCAGCCAACGTAATAATCGGGGTGCATCGAGATGGAGCGCCAAGCGCCGCGGAGAGATAAGCAGCCCTGATCGGCTCTGTCAAGTTGCGGAAAATACGTACGCTTCCATCGCAATGCCCGTCGCTGCTGGCCCTCGGCGGGGTTGGCCCGTCTCCACGGCGAAGCGATTCCGGCGACTGTGATAAAATCGGCGCTTCCAGGAGAGGCACGCAGCTTGAGAAAACTCCGCATCTCGGTGGTCGAGTACCTGAATACGGCGCCGCTCGTCTGGGGCTTCACGGATGGGCCGCTCGCCGGCAAGTACGACCTTTCCTTTACAGTTCCATCGCAGTGCGCGGAGGCGCTCCGCCGAGGCGACGCGGACATCGCGATCATCCCCAGCATCGAGTACCAGCGGATCGACGGCCTGGTCGCCCTGCCGGACATGGCGATCGCGGCCAAACGCGAGGTGCGCAGTTTGCTCGTCGTCTCGAAGCGCCCGCTCGACAGGGCCAAGCGGATTGCTCTCGACACCAGTTCGAGAGCAACGGTGGGGCTCGTCCGCATTCTGGCCAAAGAGCACTGGGGAATTCATCCGGAATTCGTGGACGCTGCGCCAGACGCCGCCGAGATGCTGCAAGATGCCGATGCCGCGCTCGTGATCGGAGACCCCGCGCTTCGCATTTCGCTGAAGATGGAGGCTCTCGCGGGCAAGACGCCGGGTGGTGGCGACTGCTGCCAGGGAGATCCGGAGGATATGCCGGTTCCCGGCTTCGAGACGCTTTTCGTCTACGACGTGACCCATCAATGGCGCGAGATGACCGGCAAGGCTGCCGTTCTGGCCATTTGGGCCGCGCACGAGCGAATCGCCCATGACGATGTCGTCGCCGATTTTCTCGCGTCCAAGAAGTTCGGAGTGGAGCGAATCCGCGAAATCAGTGAAGCGGCGTCCATCAAACTCGATCTGCCGCCGCGGGCGCTTGAACGATATCTGACTGAAAACATCAATTTCGATCTGGATGAAGAGAACCTGGCCGGCCTCCGGCTGTACTTCGAGAAGGCCGCGGCGGCGAGACTGATCCCGCGTGCGAAGCCGCTTATCTTCGCGTCCGCGGGCGGCCGCTCGGGTTCTTCCGACCAGGCCACGAGGGCGGCGCGCTCATGAGCCTCACGCCGCAGGAAGCGCTGGATCTCTTCAACTCGGACGATTTGCTCGGCATCGGCATGGCGGCCAACGAGGTCCGCCGCAAGAAGACCGATCCGCGCGTGGCGACCTACCAGATCGACCGCAACATCAACTACACCAACTTCTGCACCGAGTATTGCTCGTTCTGCGCATTCTATCGCCCGCTCGGCTCGAAAGAAGGTTACATTCAGCCGATCGAGTCCATCTTCGAAAAGATCGAGGAGATGATTCAACTCGGCGGGACCGGCGTTCTGCTGCAAGGCGGACTCCACCCGGATCTGAAGATCGACTACTACGAGAACATGCTGCGCTCGATCCACGAGCGCTTCCCGCAGGTCCATTTGCACTGCTTTTCCGCGCCCGAGATTCTATGCATCGCGGAGGTCTCCGGGCTTTCGATTCGAGACACGATCGCGCGCCTGCGGGACGCAGGTTTGCAGTCGATCCCGGGCGGCGGCGCCGAAATTTTGGACGACGAGGTCCGTCACCGCATCGCGCGCCTGAAGTGCAAGTCCGAGGAGTGGGAATCGGTGCACCGCGAGGCGCACAAGCTGGGCATGCGCACCACAGCCACGATGATGTTTGGATGCGGCGAGGAGTATCGCCACCGCGTGAATCACCTCGAACGGCTTCGCCGGCTGCAGGAGGAAAACGGCGGCTTCACGGCGTTCATCCCCTGGATTTTCGCGCCGGAGAACACTCCGCTGGGCAAAAAGGTTTCGGAAACGACTGCGTTTGACTATCTCAAGACGCTCGCGATCAGCCGCCTGTATCTGGATAACATCGACCACGTGCAATCCAGCTGGCTGACGCCTGGGATCAAGATTTGCCAGGTCGGCTTGCAGTTCGGCGCGGACGACGTGGGCAGCATTCTGATCGAAGAAAACGTCGTCTACGCGGCAGGCGTTCGCAATCGCACGAATGAAGAAGAGTTACGCCGCATTATCTCCGACGCCGGATACATGCCGGCGCAGCGAGACACGCTCTACCGCTCCTACATCCTGAAGAATTAACCTGCGCGAAAGAAAAGCCGCCGGCGGCGCGTCACGCGTGTGCGAGCGCGTCCGAATGAACGTGGGCGGCCGGGAATTCCAGATCGACACGCGCGCCGTACGGTTCTTTGTTCGCCAGCGAAATCTCGCCGCCGCACTCCTGCATGATTCCGTAGCAGATGCTTAGCCCCAGGCCGGTTCCTTTGCCCACGGGCTTCGTCGTGTAGAACGGATCCAGTGCGCGCGTGATTTCGGGGAATCCAGGCCCCGAATCGTCCATCTGAACCATGACGCTGCCACCCTTGCGCGATGCCGAGACGCGGATCTCGCGCCGAGCGCTTTCCTCGACGGCGTCAATCGCGTTATTCAGCACGTTCAGCAGCACCTGCTTCAGCTCGTCCTCGCCGATTGCGACCGAGGGGAGGTCCTTTTCCACATTGATCTCAAGCCGTATGCCCAGCTTGCGGAGGTGGTATTCCCGCAGGTGGATCACGTCACGAAGGGCGACGCCGAGGTCGGCCGAACGCGCGGCCGGATTGCTCTGGCGTGCGAAGCGCAGCAGGCCGTCCACGATTCTTTTCATCCGGCGGCCCTCGTTGGCAAGCTTCTCGATGCGCTTCCTCGCGCTCTCGTCGTCAGCTTCCTCACCGAGCAATTCCGCATATCCCATGATCCCGGTCAGTGGATTGTTCAGTTCGTGCGCCACGCCTGCCACCAGTTGGCCGAGCGCGGCGAGTTTTTCCGAGCGCACCAGCCGATGATGCAGGCGCGCATTCTCGATGGTCACCGCCAGATCGGATGCGAACATTTCGAGCTTGACCATTTCCGAGTGGCCCGCTGAGGGAGCCCCTTGCGTTCCCCCCAGCCAGATGCAGCCCACCTTTGATCCCCGGCAGGATACGAGCGGGATCAGGATCTCGTGCTCGGCGTCGCCAATGGCGAAGGAGTTCGTGCCCATCGGCGTCCCTTCTTCGCACATTCGCTCGACCGTTTCGATGGTCCACTCCGAACTGCGCTTCCGAAGCTTCTCCAATTCCGCTGCGGTCAAACCGCTGGAACCGGCGAGATGCAGAGCGCTGCGGTCTGCGGCGACGAACAGCGCGGCGCGGCCGAAACTGCTCGCATCGGTGATCGCCGCGGCGATTTCCCCGCACAGCGCGGTCGGGTCCTTTCCGGCCAGCAGGCGGGAACTGATCAGCGCGAGGCCGGACAACAACCGGTTCTCCGCGCGCTCTCGGGCGCTCGCGCCCTGAATGATGCGCGACTTCTCTTCGACCACCGTCAGCACCATTCCGAACGCGACGAAGAACTTCGGCGCGTTCCAGAGCTCCGGGTTCACTGTCAGTTTGGGCATGTAGTATGCGAGAGCGTTCGCGATCGGGAAAACGGCGCCCCAGCACAGAAAACCTCCCGCCACGACAACGACGCCGGGCGAGCGCCGCGGATATCTCAGCCAATACAGGAAGCCGCAGATGCCGAAGCTGATGGTCAGGATCGCGTTTACCGCGAAGTCCGGGCTCCCGCGCAACTGGTCGCGAATCGCCCAGAAGCCTGTGCCCAGGAACGCCGCTGCCGCTAGGAAATCGGCAACCACCGGCGGGTTCGATTCAAGCAACGCGAACACGGCGCCGCCGGCGGCGACGAACGCAAGCGCGCTCGCAAGGACCCATGGCGCGTGCCAGTCAAATGTGATCGCGAACGCATGGAATGCTGTCGGCACGGCGAGGATCGCAAGCATCGCGACCCGCCGGACACGGTCCTCGGCAGCCTTCGTCAGCGAGACGGCGAAAACGACGCCCGAAAGTTCGAGCGCAGCCAGATCAACGGATTCAAAGATCCTTTCGATCGTGCCGCTCTGCGTCTCAAACGCCTGCACGAAGAAATGAAGGAATACGAGCGCCCAGGCGCCGATCCAGAGCCGCATGCGCGCCGACGACGTGTGTTTGCGGAGGACGAGGAATGTCCCCACCAGCACGGCGAGGACGAGGATCGTGGGAAGCTTGTCGAGAAAGCTTGTCACGGGATTAACCAGCAAACAAGGTTAGCCGCCCGTCGCTGAGCCCGGCAATAGAGCGCAAGTACCAGCGTGCCGGTCATATGATTCAGGCGCTACCCGATTAAGTCACGCACGCCCAACTATTTAGGCGAGGAGACGTGCACCCATAGCCGCTACCACCAGATCGCGCTGGCAGGCTCGGCCAAGGCCGGCTGGGCCACGGCGAACGGAAGGTCGATCGTGATGCTCGCGCCGTACGGATTCTGGTTGGAGATCGTGATTTCGCCGCTGCATTCCTGCACGATCCCGTAGCAGATGCTGAGGCCGAGGCCCGTGCCCTTGCCGACCGGCTTCGTCGTGTAGAAGGGATCGAACGCGCGAGCCAGATCGGCAAAGCCCGGTCCCGTATCCTCGAACCGAATAATCGCGCGGCCGCCGCTGCTGGACGCGCGGATACGAATCTCGCGCTTGGCGCTTTCCTCGACGGCGTCGATCGCATTGTTGAGAACGTTCAGCAAGAGCTGTTTCAGCTCGTCTTCCGAAATGCCAACGGGCGCCAGCATCGGCTCGAGCTGCATATCGAGCGATATCCCGTGCGCGCGCAGGTGATATTCGCGCAACTGCACGACGTCGTGGAGCACCGGTTCGAGCGAGGTCGAGCGCGCCGCCGAATTATTCTGGCGGCCGAAGCGAAGCAGCCCGTCGAGAATGCGCTTCATGCGGCGCGCCTCGTTCCCGAGCTTCTCGATGCGCCTGCGCGGGCTCTCCTCGCGCACCTCTTCCGCCAGCAGATCGGTGTAGCCGATGATGCCGGTGAGGGGATTGTTCAGCTCGTGCGCCACGCCGGCGACGAGCTGTCCCAGCCCGGCGAGCTTCTCCGAGCGCACCAGCTGTTGGTGCAGCCGGACATTTTCGAACGTCACTGCAAGGTCGGACGCGAAGACTTCGAGGTTCACCATCTCGCGCGAATCCGGGCCGCCCGGTTCCCTCGACTCCGAGACGTAGAGGCAGCCGACGTAGGATCCGCGCCAGGAGACCATCGGGATCAGAATCAGATCGCCGTTCTCCGACATCCGGAAGGATTTCTCCGCCGTGCCGTTGTCGTGCGCCCGCTGCTGCTTCATCGCCTCGATGGCGTAGCTCCGGGAGTGCGTTTCGAGCGTTTCCGCTTCCTGCGTTGTGAAGCCGCTCAATCCGGCAAGATAGAATTTCCTGTCCTCGCCCAGCAGAAACAAGGCCGCGCGCCGGAAGCTGCTTGCTTCCGTGATCGCGGCGACAACCTGGCCGCAAAGCGCGCCGGGATCATTTCCCGCAAGCAGCCGCGATGTGATTTGCGAAAGGCGCTGCAACAGGAGGCTCTCGGCCTGCGCTCGCGTGCGCGATTCCTCCAGGACGCGCGTCTTTTCCTCCAGTAGCGTGAGCACCATGCCGAGCGCCACCAGAATCCGCGGCACGTTCCAGAAATCCAGGTTGATTTGCAGCCTTGCCAGCGCGGAATGAATCGCGACTCCGAGCGGATACTCCAGGCCCCAGGCGATGAAACCGACCGTCGTGGTGACGACGCCCAGGGACAGGCGCGGATAGATTCGCCGGAAGCAGAAGCCGCAAAGGCAGAAGCTGAGCGCCAGGATCGGAGCCAGCGCGCTCCAGCCGTCCCCCCTCGCCTGCGCATGTACCGACCACAATGCGACGCACGCGATTCCTGCTGCGCCGGCCGCGTGCCACGTCTCGCGGTGCCTCGGCGCGTACATCAGGAATCCGATTGCAGCCAGGAACGTTGGAATCAGGAGAGCAGCCCAGAGTCTCGGCGAGCCCAGGCTGAAGCCAACCGCGAATGCGTGAACCGCCAGGGGCGCACCCAGGAAGCTCACAAAGGCGATTCGCTTGCCGCGCTCCTCGGGCTTGAAGAGCAGCGATCCGAGAAAGACCAGCGCGCCCAGTTCGAGCGCTTCGAAATCGAGCGGCGTGATTAGCTTCCGCACGACGCCGCCTTGATTCTCGATCGCCCGCGCGAAAAAGTGCAGGAAAGTCAGAGCCCAGGCGTAGGCCCACAGGCGAACGCGCGCCACGGGCGCCTGTCTCTCGAGCGACAAAAAGACGCTTACGAGGACAGCTAGAACGAGAGTGATCGGGAGCGCTTCGGGCAAACTGATCAATGGATTCTCCGCCGCAACTAGAGTGGCGCACCGGACATCCGCGGGCAATAGAGCCTTGGTACCAAAGGCGGGACGACTGCGAATCGTTCAGTGGATTCCGGGCCTTTAAGTTCTACTCTTGCTTAAAGATACGGACTTCCAGCAAGACCTCGGAACTCTCGCGCAGATCGATCGGATCGGCTGGCACGAAAACGCCGTTCAGGAACCGCGCTCGAATCCGGTGGGCGGCCGGTCTGCCGCCCGGTTCGGCGGTGCGAACGTTCGGCTTCGACGCCGCGGGCGCGGCGGAAGCGACGTTCCCGGAATCAAGAGCGACGTTCGCGAGGGCGTCGGCGTCGCGGTTCTGCTCCCGGCGCACGTGCTCGATCGTGAAGTAGGCCAGTTGGCGCGAAAGTTTCGACGCGCGCTCATGCAGGGGCTTCAGGTCGTGGCTCTTCACCTTGTAACGCCCCTGCATTTGCCGAACAAGCAATTCCGAATCACTACGGATCCTCAGCGCGGCGATGCCCTGGGTGGCTGCGTAGTCGAGCGCGGCGAGCAGTGCATAGTATTCGGCCACGTTGTTCGTCTCGCGGCCCATGCGTTTCGCAAGCTCCAGCACCACGTGGCCGTGCGGATCCCGCAGGACCACTGCATAAGCGGCAGGTCCCGGATTGCCTCGCGATGCGCCGTCAATGTTCGCAATGTAGACGCCGGAGCCGGGCGCCGCCGGATGCGAATCGGAAAAGAGGCGTGGCGTTTCAGGCGGCGGAGTCTTCGCGGCGCGCGTCATCGAATCTTGCGGCTCCTGCGGTCACCTCGAAAGGCGGGTTCAAATCTCACTGGCGGAGGTGGCGGAAGCGGAAGCGGCCGCCGGCGGTGCGGTCGCCGAAGGCTCGACGTAGTAGAGAATCCGCGTGCACGTCTCGCAGTGAAACATCTCTTCGTTCCCGGAGCGGCGCATCTCCTGAATCACGTGTGGACGAATCATCATGCCGCAGGCGCTGCATTTCTCGTCGCGAACTTCGGCGAGCGCAATGCCGTGGTGTTTCTTCACGATGCGATCGTAATGATCGAGCAGGCTTTCCGGGATTTCCGCCACGGCGCGCGCGCGTTCCGCCTTCAGCTCGGCCAGCTCCGCTTCGGTTCTAGTCCTCTCGGCTTCAATCTTGGAGCGCTCAGAGTTTGTGACGGCTTCCACTTCCTTGAATGTTTTTTCCGATGTTTTAATCCGGCGGTCGTACTCCTCGCCCGCAACCATTTGCTCGAGCAGGCGATCTTCGGCCTTGCCGATCTCCTCTTCCGCCATCTGAATTTCGTGTTGCAGAGCGCGGTAGGCTTCGTTCGTTTTCACCTGCGAACCCTGATCCCTGTACTTGCGGACGCGTTCTTTCCATTGCTCGACGTCCAGATCGTATTTCTTGCGCTCCTTGATGGCATGGATCTGCGCGGCCTTGGTCGCGTCCACGTCGGCCTTCGCGGCCGCGATGCGAGCTTCCACCTCGGCAATCTTCTTTGGGAACCGGGCGAGCCGGGACTGGACATCGTTCAGCCGCACGTCAACGCTCTGCAGCTCAAGCAGGCTCTGGAGAACCTTTTGCACAGTGCGGGCATTCTAGCACACCGACAGGCGTTGCCCGGCTCGGAGGGATCGAGCGGCTCAGGGCGCCGCTTGGACTTCCAGGGTCTGGTCGACCGCATAGTTGGTGCAGCCCGGAACGGTTGCGGTCGGACAGTGCGCGACGACTCGGAAGCTGTCGCTTGAGGTCTCAACCTCGTACGTGTAGCCGTCACGGCCGGATTTCTTCAGCGTCATGGCTCCGCTGGAAACGAGGTCGTCGAGCGAGCCGTACGAGTTGTGTTCTGCCTGATAGGTTCTCTCCGCCTGAGCGATCGAGATCAGGTCGTTCTTCACGCCGATTACGTCGATGGTCTGCGTCGGATTCGCGACGGCGGAAGAGGTCTCGCCGTGAGACAGATAATATTTGTAGATGAGCCCTGCAATGCCGGCGACGATCAGAAGGCCCACCAGACTGCCGAGGCTTCGCATGATCCCCTCCGCGCGCCGCGATCGACAAGCAACAATCAGCGCGATCCGTCTGCCTTTATGGCATCACAGCGCCGCGCACACCGCAACGGCGGCACGATCTCGCGACGCCAATCGGGAAACAGACTCGCAACGCTGCGAAACCGAAGCTACCCTTTTCCCACTGGGGTGCGTCAAAGTGCTCGGGCCTGAAAGCCCACGGGCGCGCGGCTGGTTTGACACTTCCGCATACGATCGCGATACTGGCAAGGCGATGCGGCGGGACGCGCTGCGAGTCTCCGCAATGCATTGGGTGAGGATGGTGAGGATGCGGTCGAACGGGACGAATAGAACACGCGCCGGTGTAACGGCCATGCTTGCGATTGTGGCTTTCTTCGCGCTTTCCGCTTCGCTCGCGGCTCAGGATGCGACCGCTCAAGTTCGGCCTCCGAAGCTCGACTTTACGACCCACACCCTCCCCAACGGACTCCGCGTCATCCTGCTCGAAGAACATTCCGTTCCCGTGATCGACCTTCAGGTCTGGTATCACGTGGGCGGCAAGGATGAGCAGCCGGGCCGCACGGGATTTGCTCATCTCTTCGAGCATCTGATGTTCAAAGGCTCGGCGCACGTGGGGCCGGACGAACATTCGCGCATCATCGAGGCCGCGGGCGGTTACGACAACGCCGAAACGGGCGACGACACGACGCAGTTCTTCGAAACCTTCCCGAGCAACTGTCTCGAGCGCGTGTTGTGGCTCGAAGCGGACCGCATGGGCAGCCTGAACGTCGATGAAGCGAACTTCAAGTCCGAGCGCCAGGTGGTCGAGGAAGAGCGCCGCGTGCGCGTGGACAATCAGCCATACGGATCGCTCGAAGAGGACCTGCGCGCCAGTGCGTTCACCGTTCACGGCTACCATCACACGCCCATCGGCAGCATCGCCGACTTGGACAAAGCCACGCTGCAGGACGTGCGCGATTTCTTCAACACCTACTACAAGCCGAACAACGCGACTCTCGTGATCGTCGGTGATTTCAATTCCGCGCAGGCGCTCGCCTGGACGCACAAATACTTCGACGGAATTCCGGCGTCTGCGAAGCCGATTCCTCGCCACGACCCGAAGGAACCTCCGCAGACGGCGGAGCGCCGCGTTGCGAAATCCTATTCAAACACGCCGCTGCCCGCCGTCGTGATCGGATACAAGATTCCGGCGCGCTACGCACCGGACGCGTACGCGCTCGACCTTGCGTCGAACATTCTCGCTGGAGGCGAAAGCAGCCGCCTCTACCAGGCGCTTGTTTACAAGGACCAGATCGCCGTTGAATCCGTCGGCTTCGGCAATTTCACCGAGGATCCGAATCTCTTCTGGGCTCTCGCGGTAATGAACCCGGGCCATTCGGCAACGGACGGCGAGAAGGCGGTCGTGGCAATTCTGAACGGTCTCAAAGAAAAGCCTGTCGACGCAAATGAGTTGCAGAAGGCGAAGAATCAGGAAATTTCGAGCTTCATCCTCGGCCGCGACACCGACGAAGAGAAAGCCGTGGCGATCGAGTCTGCCGCGGTCATCGGCAAGAACCCGGATCTCGTGAACACGGAATTGGACCGGTATCTTGCGGTCACGCCCGAAGACATCCAGCGCGTGGCCACGGAGTATTTCGTGCCGCAACGGGCGACGGTCCTAATCGTCACGCCCGCGGCCCCCGCACACTAGGCGCACGAAAGGTCGGGCCCGATTTCAGGAGCATTAATGACAAGCACAAAGATTCGTTGGATGGTTTCTCTGGCGCTGGTCGTGCTCTTCGCCGGGCGCGCAGCGGCGCAGCAGGCTGAGTCTCCCTCCGATCACGCGAGTGGACAAAGTAGCGATCAGAAGGGCGGCACCGGAGTCGTGCCATCCGGAGTGAGACTCGAATCGCGGATGCCGGGGGCGGAATCGCCTCGACCGTTTAACTTTCCGAACGCTGCGGAGAAGAGTCTTGCGAACGGTTTGCGCGTCTTCGTCGTCACCGACCACAGCCAGCCCGCCGTCGCGGCGCAGCTCCTGATTCTCTCGGCGGGCAGTGTCAAAGACCCGCAGAACCTTCCCGGCGTCGCGCAGATGACGGCCAACATGCTCACGCAGGGCACCGGGAAGCGTTCCGCGCGCAATATTGCGGAAGCCATCGATTTCGTCGGCGGCTCGCTTTCGGCATCGGCCGGCAAGGATTCGACCGCGATCATGCTTGACGTCGTGAAGAAAGACGTTCAGACCGGCCTCGACTTGATGTCCGACGTGGTTCTGCACCCGGCGTTTCAAGCGGAGGAACTCGAACGCCAGCGCCAGCAGCTTCTTTCAAGTCTGACTGTGCAGTATTCCGATCCGGACTACCTGGCAAGCCTTGTCTTCAGCCGCGCCGTGTACGGCGATTCGCCCTACGGTTTGCCGGACGAAGGCACGCCGGACACGGTGAAAAAACTCGATCCGGCCCTGCTCTCGAAATTTCACGATGCGAACTACGCGCCGAACCAGTCGCTGCTCGCCTTCGCCGGCGACGTGACGCCGGACGAGGCGTTCGCGCTGGCTGAAAAGTATTTCGGTGGTTGGCCGAAGGCCACGATCACGATTGCGCCGCCCGGTGCGGCTCCGCCGACCGCAGGATTGCACATCTGGCTGATCGACAAGCCGGACGCCGTGCAAACGCAAATTCGCGTCGGCAAGCTGGGCATTCGCCGCGGTGACCCCAACTACATTCCGGTCGCCGTCATGAACCGAATCTTCGGCGGCGGCTACAACAGCCGGTTGAACACGGAAGTGCGCGTGAAGAAAGGGCTCACCTACAGCGCCTATTCGTCGTTCAATCCGCATCAGTATGCGGGCTCGTTCGCCGTCGGAACCTACACGCGCACCGCCGCCACCGTGGATGCCACCAAGCTGGTCGTGGATCTGATCGCGAAAATGTCCACCGGCGATGTGACGCCGCAAGAGATGGATTTCGCGCGTGACTATCTGGCGGGTGTTTATCCCATCCAGTCCGAGACTGCCGAACAGGTCGCGGACCACGTTCTCACGGTCGTCGCCTACGGATTGCCAAGCGACTATAACTACACATATACGGAACGAATCTCAGCCGTGACGTCCGCCCAGGTGCGCGAGATGGCGCAGAAGTATCTCGGCGCCGGTGATCTCGATCTCGTGCTGGCTGGAAATGTGAGCGCGTTCCGCGACGCGCTGAAGGCGGCGTTTCCTAACGCGAAATACGATGAGCTTCCATTCGACCGGATCGATGTTCTCGCGCCGAATCTCCGGGCGCAGGCGGCCACCACATCGCCGAAGTAGGTCCGCTGCGATGATTGCTTCTTCGGCCCTGCCTGCTAGTCGAGGACAAAAGGGGATTGCGCGGCCGCTGCGTATCTGTCACACATGCGTCGCGAAGCCGCAGTTACCTGACCGATAGAATCACTTTGCCGATGTTCTTGCGTTCGTGGATGTATCGATGGGCCGCGGCCGCTTGCTCCAGCGGAAATGTCTTGGCGATCACCGGCTTGATCTTGCCTTCGCCGTACATCCGGAAAAGTTCGCCCATCTGCCGATGGAGCAGCAAGTCACCACGCGGCCCGAGCGAGCCCATGCTGACTCCGATTACCGCATGATTCTGCGACATCAGCTTCAGCGGATGAAATCGCGGCGTCTGCGCCAGGGTCTTTAGCGCGCGCAGCAGATTGCGCTTGCCGCTGGAACCCGCCGCATCGGACAGCCCGTAAACGACGAGCCGCCCAGTCGGTCCCAGGCACTGCTGGCTCCGCTTCAGCGATTTCCCGCCGATCGGATCCATCGCCATCTCGATGCCGTCAGGCGCGAACTTTCGCACCATTTCAACGAAGTCGCTCTTTTCATAGTCGATCGGGTGATCCACGCCGATCTTGCGGAGAAATTCCTGCTTGGCCGGACCGGCCGTGCCGAACGTGACGAGTCCGCGCGCCCGCGCCAGTTGCACCGCCGCGATTCCCACGCCGCCCGCCGCGCCGTGAATCAGGATGCGGTCGCCTGCTTGCAGATTGCCCATCGCGAACATCGAGTGATACGCCGTGAGGTAGTTCACCGGAATTGCCGCGCCTTCCTCGAATTTCATGCCGGGCGGCAAACGATAGAGATGTTTGGCCGGGACCACGGCCCATTCCGCATACGCATTGAAGTGCGTGATCGCGGCGACCGCGTCGCCGGGCTGTACGCGCTCATCGTCCGGCTGCCGCGGGCCTTCGATCGCCTTTTCGACAACCCCGGCGATTTCGAGACCCGGCACGAATGGCGGCTTCGGCGCGCCCGGATAAATGCCGATACGCTGGAGCAGATCCGCAAAATTGACCCCAATCGCCCGGACGCGGATCAGGACCTCTCCCGGCCGCGGCTGCGGATCGGAGACCTGCTGGACTTCGAGGGTTTCCGGCGGCCCGTACCGCCGAACGACCACTGCCCGCATCTAACTCTCCTCGCGCGAAGGCCGGGCAGGTCACACCGGCTCCTCGCCGCGCCGAAGCGGCAATCGCACTTCGGCTTTTCACTGGGAATCAGAAGGATCCTATCTTACACTGTTGGACTTTGCCTCACGATGAAACGGCGACTGAGTTCGAAAAGCCTCTTGCTGGGCCTCGTTCTGTTCGGCTCGGCGTGGACCTGCCCGGCTGCTGATCAGGGATCGGGCGCGATGCCGCCCGTGTTGAGCGCGGTGCAGGCGGAGCTTGACCGCTCCATCGCCACGCTTGGGAAAGCCGATCCCGCCGCCTACTTCCTGAGCTATACGGTTTCCGAGCGCCACTACGCCGAGGTCTCCGGCTCCAACGGCGCTCTGCTCTCCAGTTCAGACGATCGCGCGCGCTGGCTCGAAGTCCAATCGCGCGTCGGTTCCTACCAGCTCGACGATACGCACAAGCTCGGCGACCGCCCGCCCAGCTGGACGAGCCCCGGCTCCACCGCCACGCTCGACGACGACATCGCCCTGCTCCGCCGCGAAATCTGGCGCGAGACCGACCGCCAGTATCGCGCGGCCTCCGAAGCGCTGATCAAGGTGAAGACCAGCCAGCAGGTGCAGGTGCAGAGCAGCGAAAGCGGCGCGCCGGACTTCTCCAGGGAATCGCCGCACGTATCGATCGGCTCTCGTGTGGATATCCACGTCGACCGCAAACCGTGGGAAGAACGCGTCCGGCGCTACACCGCGGCTTTCAGCAAGTCGCCCTACGTCCTCAATTCCATCGCCACATTCACCGCGCTGGCGACGAATCAATACCAGGTGAATACCGAAGGAACCAAGCTCGCCTTCGGGCAGGTGCATTATCGCCTCGAGCTCTTCGTGCAAAGCAAGGCGCCCGACGGTATGGATATCGACCGCTACGCCAATTTCGACTGGCTCGATCCCAAGGACGCCCCGGATGAGAAGACCGTCTCGGCCTCGATCGACCAGCTGATCCACGAGACCGAGTCGCTCGACCAGGCGCCGCTCGCCGATCCCTACGCCGGCCCGACGCTTCTCACCGGCCGCGCCGCCGCCGTCTTCTTCCACGAAGTTTTCGGGCATCGCGTCGAGGGTTTCCGCCAGAAAGACATCGCCGAAGGGCAGACGTTCACCAGCAAGATCGGCGAAAAGATCATGCCCGATTTCATTTCTATCAAGGACGACCCGACCGAGCCCGTGCTCGGCGGGCAAATGCTGCTGGGCAACTATCCGTTCGATGACGAAGGCGTACCCGCAACGAATGTGCCGCTCGTCGATAAAGGCGTGTTGAAAACCTTCCTGATGTCGCGCTCGCCGCTGACGGACGTTCCTCACTCCAATGGACACGGCCGCCGCCAACTCGGCTACGTTCCCGTCGCGCGCCAAGGCAATCTGATCGTCTCGAGCACCAACGGTGTTCCCTTCAGCGAGCTGCGCAAGAAGCTGATCGACCTCGTCAAAGAACAGAACATGCCCTACGGTCTTTTGATTGACGACATCGAGGGCGGCTTCACGTTTACGGGCCGTGGGCAGCCGCAGGCGTTTCAGGTGACTCCGCTCGTCGTCTACCGGGTATTTCCCGACGGACGTCCCGATCAGCTCGTGCGCGGCGTGAATATCGTCGGCACTCCGCTCGTTTCTCTGACGAAGATCGTTGGCACGAGCGACAAACAGGAAATCTTCAACGGCTATTGCGGCGCCGAATCCGGTTCCGTTCCCGTCTCGGCCGTGGCTCCCGCGATCCTGATCTCCGAGATGGAATTCGCGAAGAAGGAAACATCCACCGACCGGCCGCCGATCCTGCCGCCTCCCGCGCACGACGCGCAGGCCAAGGGGCAGCCATGAAAAAATCCGCGGCCCTGGCCCTGCTCGCTTCCTGCGCGATGTTCGTTGCAGCGGCGCCCGCCCTGGCGAAGCGGCCGCCGGCGCGACCGGCAGCGCAAGATCTCACGATCCCAGCCGGCGACAACGATCAAACGCTTCGCGCCATGCGTGACGAGATGGAGCGCTCCCGCACGCGCCTGGCGCTGCCCGGAGTGGACAAACCGTTTTACGTCGAATACCGCCTGCTCGATCTCGACATCCGCACGATCACGGCGTCGTTCGGCTCGCTGCTTTCGAGCTCCACCGCGCGCAACCGCTTCATGAGCGTCGACGTTCGCGTCGGCAACTATCACCTCGACAGCTCGAATTTCATCAGCGAGGACGGCTTCCAGGGATTCCTCGGCCGCACGGGCCAGGTCGGCATTGACCGCGATTACAACTCGCTGCGGCAGGATTTGTGGCTCGCCACCGACCAGGCGTACAAGGAAGCAGTCACGCAGATGTCGATCAAGCAGGCATTCCTGCGCAGCCTCACGAAGCCGCCCGAAATCGACGACTTCGCACAAGCCGAGCCGGTGGTGAAGGTCGATCCGCGCGTCGATCCCGATTGGACGCCGCGCAACTGGGAAGATGAGGCCCGAGCCGCTTCGTGGGTCCTGAAGGATTTCCCGCAGCTCTACGGCACGCGCGTCACCTACACGCTGATCTACACGACGGCGTATCGAATGACGAGCGAGGGCACGATCATCCGCACGTCCCGCCACCTGGCGGGCATCGAAGCGGGACTCGACACGGAAGCCGACGACGGCATGTCGCTCAACGACTACTATGCCACTTACACGGCTGATCCCGCGGGACTGCCCGACGCGACGGCCGTTTCAAAAGCTCTGGCGCGGTGCGCGACCGAATTGATGGCGCTCCGCGACGGCGCAGTCGTGTCCGACTACACCGGCCCGGTGCTCTTCGACTCGCCTGCGGCGGCTTCGCTGCTGGCGCAGGCGCTTGAGCCGTCGCTTTCCGGCGCGCGTCCGCCTCTCGCGATGAGCGGCGAGTTCGACGAGTTTCTCGAGCGCGCAGGCGGCCGCAGCGAATGGAACGGCCGCGTCGGCACGCGCGTGCTGCCGTCGTCGGTCACGCTGATCGACGATCCGACTTTGCATGATTTCAACGGCCAGCCGCTGCTCGGCGGCTACGACCTCGATGACGAAGGCGTCCGCAGCCAGCGCGTTTCCATCGTTGAAAGCGGAATGTTGAGGAATCTGCTGATGTCGCGCCGGCCGGGACCCGAGTTCTACATCTCCAACGGCCACGCGCGCTCGGCGCTGCTCTCCGATCCGCGTCCGCTGAGCAGCAATCTGCTGTTTCAATCTTCCGCCGCGCTCGGCCCCGCCGATCTGCGCAAGAAATTTCTCGATTCGTGCCGCGACGACGGCCACGAATGGTGCCTCGAAGTGAAGCGCATGGCCAATCCCGCGATCTCGTCGCTTCAGCAGTCGGACTTCTCCGACTTCATCGGCTCGCTCGCCGGAGGTCTCGCAAGCGGTGAACGCGCGCCGCTGCTCGTCTACCGCGTCTACGTATCGGACGGGCACGAAGAGCCGGTCCGCGGCGGCGTGATCCAAGGGCTGACGCTGCGCACCCTGCGCAACATCCTCGCCATCGGAAACGATTCGAGCGTCTACACCTTCCTGCAGAATTCGCAGGGCGGTCTCGGCGGGACGGCGCTCGGCGCGTTCGGCTCGGCCGCCGACGGCATTCCGAGCACGGTCGTCGCTCCGTCCTTTGTGCTCGACGATATCGAGGTTCGCGGCTTCCACGGCGAACCCCGCCGCCTGCCGCTCGTCCCCGCCCCGCCGCTCAAGTGACGATGCGATGAGGATCGTCACCCGCTTGCCCCAAGCGATGCCGAGGGGAGCGAGGCGGCATTTTGGCCGACGAGGCATCTCTCCCGGCGCTCAAGCGTAGCGCGGCAGGTCCACGATGATCTCGCCGCCGCGGATTGCTCTCAGGATTCTGATTCGAGGCCTATCTTTTCGGAGATGGCCTCGGTCGTCGCCTTCTTCTGCTGGCCATACGACCGCGACGACAGCGACGGACGAACCATCGCCGTCCCGAGATGCGCTCGCGCCACCTCGTGCGCCACGGGTCCCTGGCCAGCCGGCGTGACCGTTCGATCCGAGATCTGCGAAACGATGCGCAGCCTTCCGCCTTCCTGCTCCTTCTGGCCGTAGACAATCACTTCGTGTTGGGAAACGCTGACCTCTGCGAAGATCCCGATCTCTTTGAGGCAAGCCTGAATCTTCTTCGCAATCTCCGTTTGGCTCATCTTCTGGTTTTCCATGTCTCCTCCTTATGACGTGCGCCCGATTGTCTCAGGGCAGCAGTACCAGCGAACAGTGGTCGTCGACGTTCACGTTGCCCACGCCGGTCTTGTCGCCGCTGCCCGGCAGCAGGTAGAGCGTGCTGAAAGTGGATCGAGCGAAAAGCGCAAGCCGCGTGTCCAGCATCTTCTGCAGCGTGCCCACCCCTCCGGGGACTCCCGCGTTGAGCTTGTCGTTGATCGCGCCCGTGCAGAACGGCCCGCCGCCATCGTAATGGTAGCTCCATCCGTCGACGTACGCGCCCAGATGGCCCCCGCCGTCCAGATATGGCACCACGTAGTAGTGGATGCTGCCGTCCGCATCGGAGCAGTACCACGGCGTCGAAACGTGGAAGTTGAAGAAGATGTTAACCAGCAGATCGAGATCCCCGTGCCGCCCCGGCGCCGAGCCGTAGTAAGGGACGTATTTCCACGGAATCCATCCCGCGTTGATGCCGGACGTGCGCGACGCCGGGCTGCTGATGATGGCGTCTACCGCCGCCAGAATGTCCGGCGCGTTCAGGATTGGCGGCAGGTCCACGATGATCTCGCCGTCGCTTCGCTCCCAGACCAGCGTGCTCTCCGTCGAGCCGATGTTGGACCAATTGATCCAGGCCCAGCAGCCGGCGCAGTGCGGCTGGCTCAGGAACTCGGTGTTTCCCCGAAAGTCTGTGTTTTGGAACCAGTAGTTGCTCAGGACAGGCATGTTGGAACGCTCCTTCGCCTCCGTCAGCCCCGTGATGCACGGGACGGCGAGGCCTTTTGTCTGTCCATGTAGTGATCGCCGCTGCTATTGCGTTTCTAGGAAATATCCGAAAACGGGGAGAGCTTGCTTACTGCGAGGTCGCCTGGGCGGATTCAGAGCGTTGGCCATTCGAAACGGCCCGTATGGCAACCAGCCAGGCAGTCCAGCCGACCACACTCGAATGGTCGCGTATAATCGCGCGGATGGCGACGGCGACAATCAGCCACGCGAGCCGCGAAAAACGGCTGGCGGCGCTCGGTTCGATCGGCTCGGCGGTGGTGCTCGTCACGCTGACGGTGATTCTCGCCGCCGCGACCGGCAGCCTGGGAATCCTTTCCGAAGCGCTGCATTCGATCCTCGATCTCGTCGCGGCGGTGATCACGTATCTTTCCGTGCGCGTCGCGGACAAGCCGGCCGACGCCCGCCACCTCTACGGCCACGGAAAGGTCGAAAGCTTCTCCGCCTTCGTAGAAACGGGCCTGCTGCTGCTCACCGCGCTCTACATCATCTGGGAGGCGTTCAACCGCCTGCTCTTCCGCTCCGTGCACATCCATCCGAGCCTCCGCGCGATCCTGATCCTTACGCTGGCCATGGGAATCGACCTGGTCCGCGCGCGCGCGCTGAAGCGCGTGGCGAAGAAATATCCGAGCGAGGCGCTGGAGGCCGACGCGCTCCATTTCTCCACGGACGTCTGGAGCACGCTCGTCGTCATCCTCGGCATCACGGGAGTGTGGCTCGGCGAGCGATTCGACTTGCCGTGGCTCGGCATGCTGGACGCGGTGGCCGCGCTCGCCGTGGCGGGCGTGATCATCTGGATCGGCTCGCAGCTGGGCAAGCGCACGATCGATGCCCTGCTCGACGTGGCGCCGCGGGGATTGCGCGAACGAATCATCAACGCCGTCGACGAGACCGACGGTGTGCTGCAGACCGAGCGCGTGCGCGTCCGCCGCGCGGGCCAGCGCTACTTCGTGGACGTGACGATCAGCGTGCCGCGCACAGCCAGCCTCGAACAGGCGCATGCGGCCAGCGACGCCGTGGAGAGGAATATCGAGCAGATCATTCCCGCAGACGTCGTCGTCCACGTGGAGCCGCGCGCCCGCACCGACGAGCCCATCTTCGACACGATCCGCGCCATCGCGCAGCGCCGTGGCCTGGCAATCCATGAGCTTTCGGCGCACCAGTACGACGGTCGCCTGTTCGTCGAGCTGCATTTGGAGGTGGACGAAAACGCGAGCCTGCGCGAGGCACACCAGCAGGCCACCGAACTCGAAGAGGAAATCCAGCGCGTCGCGGGCGAGGATGCGCGCATCAACATTCACATCGAGCCGCTGGGAGCGCGCGTGGGCGGCGCCGAGGAGATGAAGGACCTTTCACGCGCCGTGCAGCAGTTTCTGAACTCGCTGCCCTCCGAGTATCACGAGCTCGTCGACTGCCACGAGGTCCACGCGCGCAGCGTCGAGCACCGCATTCTCGTTTCCTGCCATTGCGCGATGGACGGCAACCTGCCGATCACGCAGGTTCACGACCTGACGGCGATCCTCGAAAGCCGCGTGAAGGAGCGCTTCCCCCAGATTTTCCGCGTGACGATTCACCCCGAGCCGGTCGAGGAAAGCTGATCCTTGCCGGCGAAGGCCTGCGCCGCAAAGGCGATCACCGCGGGAAAACATTCGAGAACGTAGCGCGGCTCCGGCGTCTCGATGAAGTTCGCGAAAAACGCCGTGCGCAGCAGAACGAACACGAGCAGCAGCGCCCACCCGGCCCGCCGCCGCGCCATCCACACCCCTGCAAGAGCCAGGACAATGTAGACGGCGTTGAGCGCCGCGAAGCTCAAGGTCACGAGAAAATCCTCGCGGTCGTTCTCCCATTCACTCGTCAGCGGAAAGAGGTGCCCGGAGCAAGGCAGCAGCTCCACGCGCGGCGTGAACCACATCGCGAGGGAGCGCATCACGGGGATGGTGATGTATGTGCGCAACGGATGCCGCGCGGTGCGTTCGCGCGCGATTTCGGCGAACGCGGCGTCCTGATCGTCGGTCAGCGTCAGCGCGTCGTTGTACGGGTTCAGCAGAGCTGTGACGCGATCCCTTTCCTGCGGCGAATCGAAGGCGCGGTCCGGTATGCTGCTCGGGGGAATCTCCTCGTCGTCGAGCTTCCACAACGTAAGATAGACGTCGCCGTAGCGCCAGAGCCACGTCCGCGTCCAGGCGTTGAATCCGAGCGGCACGAATTCGCCGGGCAGATTTGCGTAGCGCGGCGCGAGAAACTGCACCTCGTGCAGCGTGCGATAGTTTCTCGCTGCCCACGGCAGCAAGGGCAGCAGGAGCCCGACGCCCATCAACGCCGCAGCTCGCAATAACCGCGGCCAGTTGGCGGGACGCGACCGGCGAGCCAAAATCACGATGCCCGCCGCGATCAGCAGCAGCGGCGTTTCCGGCCGGACCAGCGCGCCGAACCCTCCGACGACGCCCGCGAGAAACCACGGGCTTGAGACGAGCGCGCCCGGCGAGTTTGATGTAACTTCCTCGGCGCCACGCGTCGCGTCCGCCTGCAAGACCACCAGCAACCCCAGAGCGGTGAGAAACGTGACCAGCGTTTCGGTCAGCACGACGGCCGTGTAGTTCGCCGTGAACGGGCACAGAGCCGCGAGCCACAGCGCCGCCAGCGCTACGCGGCGGCGCGATGGCTCCGGCGAAAGTCGCGCCGCCATCAGCGCGATCACGAGGCACGTCATGAGATCCAACACAACTTGCGCCAGCATGACGGCCCGCGAAGAATTCCCGAAAAGCGAGAAAATCGCGGCCAGAAACGCCGGATAGCCCGGCATGCGCGTGTCCAGCGGCACTAGTTGCCCGTCCACCGCGCCGCCATAGACGCGGTTCTTTAGCCAGTTCCAGGCCAGCTCGATGTAGAATGGAGCATCTCCGGAGCTTTGGGCGGGGAACCTCGCAACGAAAAACACGCGCAGTGCCAGCCCGGCGGATACAGCAGCCGCGGCACTTACGCGCATCGAATGTCTTGTGGTCATTGACAGCTTTCTGATGGCCCGATAGCTTGAAATGTCCTGATGGCTGAACGCAAGCCCATTTTCTACGATGAAGAACGCCGGCGCTGGCGCCGAACGCGCCTCGCGCTCGAATTGGCGGGCGGGCTGTTCACGCTCGTGCTCGTCATCTTCCTCGCCAACGTCATTCGCAATCCGGAGCTGCCCGACCTTCTGCGACCGGACACGCACGAGGGGCTGCACGCGTTCCACTCGAAGCAAAAAAACACAGCCCTTCGGCACGGGCGCAAGCGCCGAGTCGCGGCCATCGGTCGTGTGCCCCAGAATTACGACCCTCTTCGTGCCGCGTTCTACGTGAGCGACGATTACACGAGCCTCGCCTCGCTCCAGCTGCACTATCGCGATATCGATTTGCTGATTCCAGAAGCCCTGCACGCGATTTCCGCAGACGGCAGGCTTGACGCGGATCAGGACACGAAGCTGACTGCGTTCCTGCAGTCGCTGCCCAAGCGCACGCCCGCCGTCGAATTGCCGGTCATGCCGATGGTGAATAACTATGACGCCGTCGCCAACGAATGGTGCCCGCCCGCGTTTCTGCAGATGCTCGCGAATCCCGCGGCGCGGACACACCTGGCCACGCAGCTGGAGGAGTTCGCGGACGCGGAGCACCAGTCCGGCATCGTTGTGGACTTCGAGTCGCTGCCCGCATCGAGCCAGAAGGATTTTCAGGCTTTCATGCACGATCTCGCCCTGAACCTCCATCAGAAGAACCTGAAGCTGATGGTGGGGCTGCCCGCAGCGGATTGGAGCTACGACTACAAGTATTTCGCTTCGCAGGCGGACGCCATCATCCTGATGAACTACGATTTCCGGTGGTCTTCATCCGCGCCCGGCCCGATCGCGCCGCAGGATTGGTTCTTGCGCAACATCGACAACATGACGAAGCTCGTCCCGCCCGAAAAACTCGTCATGGGCATCGCGAACTACGGCTACGACTGGCCGGCAAAGACGAAGGCCGACCCGCATCCGATCGCGCAGGGCGTCACGTTCCAGCAAGCCGTGATCCACGCGGTCGAGTCCGACTCCGACATCACGTACGACTCCGATTCGTTCAATCCGCACTACTCGTACGAAGATGAAGGGAACCGCATTCACACCGTCTGGATGCTCGACGGTGTGACCGCGTACAACCAACTCCGCGCGGCGGAGCGCGCCGGCGTGCAGGGCACGGCGCTCTGGCGCCTCGGCATGGAGGATCCCTCGATCTGGTCAATTTGGGACGCGACGCATGCGGACGATGCCGCGCGCGCCAAGCTCGAGGACATTCCTCCCGGCTACGATCTCGTGCTGGAAGGCGACGGCGACATCTGGCGCATCACGGCCACTCCGCAGAGCGGACGCCGCACGTTCGAATACGATGCCGAATCGGACACGTTCGATGACGAGAGCTTCCAGAGCTATCCGCTCTCGTGGCGCATTCAGCAGATGGGCGCGGCGCCCAACAAAGTCGTGCTCACCTTCGATGACGGCCCGGATCCCGTCTGGACGCCGAAGATTCTCGACATCCTGAAGCAGAAACAGGTGCCGGCGGCGTTCTTCGCCATCGGCGAGTCCGCAAACCAGTACGAAGACATCGTGAAACGGGAGTACGCGCAAGGCGATGAAGTCGGCAACCACACGTTCACGCATCCCGAATTCGAGTCGGTATCGAAACCGGCGCTTCAGGTCGAACTGAATCTGACGGAACTGCTGATCGAGAGCAGTCTCGGCGTGAAAGCAACCCTTTTCCGGCCGCCTTACGGCATCGATCATCAGCCGGAAACGGCGAGCGAAATCCAGATGCTGCCCGTCCCGCAGGCGATGGGTTACGTCATTGTCGGCGCGCGAGTCGATCCGCACGATTGGGGCGAGCCCAACGGCCAGCCGCCCGCGCCCACCGACGTGATCGTGCGGCGCGTGCTGACGGACGCTACAGCCAACAAGGGCAACATCATTTTGTTGCACGATGGCGGGGGCGACCGCAGCCATACCGTCGCGGCCCTGCCGCAAATCATCGACGGGCTGCGCGCCAAGGGCTATCAATTCGTCTCCGTCGCGGACCTGCTCGGCCAGCAGCGCGCGCAAGTGATGCCGCCTCTCAGCTATCAGGAATGGCTGCTGGTGCGCGCCGACGCGTTCATCTTTGAGGTCTTCCGGTGGCTGCGTTCGAGCATCGCTTTCATTTTCGTCGCGGGCATTCTGCTGGTCAGTGGGCGCGCGCTGATCATCGGGCTCCTCGCGCTCGTGGAAAAGCTGCGTCCCGCGCCTCAGGATCATCCGGACTACAAGCCCGATGTGAGCGTCCTGATCCCGGCGTACAACGAGGAAGCTGCCATCCTGAATACCGTGCAGTCGGCGCTCGCCTCGAAATATCCGCGGCTCGAAGTGATCGTAGTGGACGACGGCTCGAAGGACCGGACGGCCGAGCTGGTGCGCGACAATTTCGGCCGCGATCCGCGTGTGCGCCTCATCACGCAGGGCAATCACGGCAAGCCCTCCGCTCTGAATCACGGCCTCGCCGAAGCGAGCGGCGAAATCATCATCTCGATCGACGCGGATACGATCGTCGATCCGGATGCGGTTCCGCGGCTCGTGCGCCATTTCGCCGATCCGAAAGTGGGCGCGGTGGCTGGCAACGTGAAAGTGATGAACCGGAACCGCTGGATCACGCGCTGGCAGGCGCTCGAATACATCACGAGCCAGAATCTCGAAAAGCGCGCGTTCGATCTGCTCAACTGCATTCCCGTTGTGCCGGGCGCCGTGGGCGCGTGGCGCGCGGAGGTCCTCCGCAGCAGCAATGGATTTTCCGGCGATACGGTGGCGGAAGACACCGACCTGACGCTGACGATTCGGCGAAACGGCTGGAAGATCCTCTACGACGAGGACGCGATCGGGCGCACCGAAGTGCCCGAGACGGTCAACACGCTGGTGCGCCAGCGATTCCGCTGGACGTTCGGCACGCTGCAGGCGGTGTGGAAGCACCGCGACACAACCGGCAATCCGCGTTACGGCACGCTCGGCTGGATCGCGATTCCGAATATTTTCCTGTTCCAGATCATCTTGCCGCTCGTCTCGCCGGTGATCGACCTGTTGTTCCTGCTGTCGCTCGCGCTGTGGGGCCTGGCACAGCTTCAGATCGCGCGGCTGCCGCAGCTGTGGACGTCGCAGGACGTAGAGCGCTCGCTGATTTTCTTCGCCATCTTCATGGTGATCGACCTCTTCACCTGCGTCGTGGCATTCGCGCTGGAACGTGGCGAAGACTGGACGCTGCTCGCACCGCTGATTCTCCAGCGCTTCTATTATCGGCAGATGATGTACGTCGTCCTCTTCAGTGCGCTCCGAGAAGCGGTGCGAGGCCGGCCCGTCGGCTGGCGCGGCGTTGAGCCGCAACTGCCCCCGGCGCCCACTGCGCCTCCTCCCGCCACCGTCGCGCAGGTGTGAGTTCAGCTCTTCGGAGAAGCCGCCGATCCAGCTTCGGGCCGATCGCTGGATTGGGCGCCCTCCGCCTCGACGCGCTCTTGCTGCTCCTGGACATATTCCACGCGGTGCGAAGGGTCCAATATCTTCTGAAGCTCCGCCACGGTTCCGCCCAGTGCCGATGACCGCCTGGCCTCGGTTTCAAACTGCTCATCGGTCATTTTGGAATACCGGTCTCCGCTGGCAGCTTTCGCTATCGCATAGACAAGTGCGATCAAGATGACGGCCGTGATGGCGTAGGTCATGGCGTTTCCCGCTGCTGGTTGACCCTTCCCGTACGGCAATCGTAGTTCTTTACCGGCGACGGTACAACTCTGATAGCATTGGCTCGTTGATGGGCTGCACCCCGAACGGGGGCGGCACCGGAGGACAACATGAGCGTCATACCCCATGCGGGCAGCGGGAAAATCACCGTGCCCGACATCCTCTCCCGGAAATCTCACCCGCTTTCAGCGTTTTCGGAAAAGCCGCAGAAGATCACCTGCATCACGGCGTACGACTATCCGACCGCGCGACTGCTCGACGACGCCGGTGTGGACATTCTTCTCGTCGGCGATTCTCTGGGAATGGTCGTGCTGGGCTATGACAGCACTCTCCCCGTCACGGTCGACGACATGGTGCATCACACTCGCGCCGTGCGCCGCGGCACGCGCCGGGCGCTCGTCGTCACCGACATGCCCTACGGCAGCTTTCACGTGTCGCCCGACGAATCAGTGCGCAACGCTGTGCGGCTGGTGAAAGAAGGCGGCGCGGAAGCCGTGAAAGTCGAGGGCGGCGAGCGCCGCATCGAGCTGATCGCTCGGCTCGTCGAAGCCGAGATTCCGGTGATGGGCCACGTCGGTCTGACGCCGCAATCGGTGAACGCGCTGGGTGGATTCCACGTGCAGGGCAAGACTTTGGACGCGGCGCGGCAGGTGGAGCGCGACGCCCGCGCCGTAGAGGCCGCCGGCGCTTTCGCAGTCGTGCTCGAATCGATGCCGCGCGAACTCGCAGCGCGAATCACGGAAAGACTCCACATTCCGTCGATCGGTATCGGCGCGGGACCGGAGTGTGACGGGCAGGTGCTGGTGTTCCACGACCTCGTGGGCTACGCGACCGAGCACAAGCCGAAATTCGTCCGTCAATACGCGAATCTTTCCGCCGAAATCTCGCGCGCCGCGTCCGAGTATTGCGAAGACGTGCGCAGCGGCCGATTCCCATCGGACGCCGAGTCGTACCACTCGGCCGCGGAGCTGCGCGAGCGCACGCCCGTTCGCGAGCGGACCGAATCCAAGTAGAATCTCAGGCGTTCGCACTCCCCGGTCGGAAGGAGCCGCGCATGAAAGTGGAAGATATTCGCACGCTCTACGATTACAACTCCTGGGCCAACCATCGAACGCTCGACGCCTGCGCCCAGCTGACGAACGATCAATTCACGCGCAACCTTGGTTCGAGTTTCGGCTCCGTCCGCGACACGCTGGTGCATCTTTGCGCTGCCGAATCCAGATGGCTCGATCGCTGGCATGGCCGGACACCCGGCGCTTTTCCATCGGCGACCGATTTCCCTGATCTCGAAGCGGTGCGCAATCACTGGTCCAACGTGGGGCGCAACCTCCTCGACTACATCGCTTCGCTCACGGAGGATGATATCCAGCGCCCTTATCAGTTCACCGTCGCAAATCAGACCGGCACGATCCCTCTGTATCAGTCGTTGCAACATCTCGCCAATCACGGCACCTATCATCGCGGCCAAGTGACAACGCTGCTGCGGCAGCTCGGTTCAACGGCCGTTGCGACCGACATGATCTGGTTCTATCGAGAGCGCGCGGCGCGAGCGAACGCCTGAGCCCGCGACGGGCGTGCGGCCCTGGCTCGGTCCTCGCCGGCTCGCTCCCGCGTCACCCACTCCATGGAAACCATCCATACGATTGCCTGGATGAAGCAGATCGCGGCCGAAGCCCGCCGCAGCGACCGCATCCTCGCATTCGTACCGACGATGGGCGCGCTGCACGAAGGCCATTTCTCTCTCGTGCGCGCGGCGAAGAAGCAGTGCTCGCCAGTCGTCGCGTCGATTTTCGTCAACCCGAAGCAGTTCGGCCCGGCGGAGGATTTTCAGAAATACCCTCGCACGCTGGATTCGGACCGCGCGGCGCTCGAAGCGCTCGGCGTCGACTACCTCTTCGCTCCTCCCGCGGATGAGGTGTATCCACCGGGCTTCTCAACCGCAGTCGTCGTCGAAGGATTGAGCGACCGGCTCGAAGGCCGCTCGCGGCCGGGCCACTTTCGCGGCGTGGCGACCGTTGTGCTCAAGCTGCTCGAAATCGTGCAGCCGCGCATTGCGTTTTTCGGCCGCAAGGACGCCCAACAGGCGCGCATCATCCGGCAGATGACATCCGATTTGAATCTGGACGCGCAGATCGAAGTCTGCCCGATCGTGCGCGAGCCGGACGGCCTCGCGCTCTCGTCGCGCAACGCATATCTGAGCACTGAAGACCGCAGCGCCGCGACGGTCCTCTACCGTTCGCTCGCAGAGGCTCGCCGTGAAATCGAAGCCGGCGAACGGGACGCCGCACGCCTCGTTACGGTCCTGCGGCGAGTCTTGGACTCGGAGCCGCGGCTCACCCTCGACTACGCGGAGATCGTGGATGCCGACGCGTTCGAGCCGGTGATGGCGCTGCGGAAGTCATGCTACATATTGCTCGCCGCGCGCGTGGGCAATACCCGACTGATCGATAACGCGCTCATCGAGCAAGCGAGCGATTCTTTCGAGGTGACGCTATGAGCGCCGGACCGAGGCGGAACAAGGCTTTCCCCATCGTATTGCTCCTGGTGGGGCTGGCCGGTCTTGGTGATCTCGCGATGCGGCCGCGAATGCACACGCTGCGGGCGGTCGATGCCGTGCAATTGGTCGCTTCGGTGGCATGCCTGGGAATTGCGGCGGCGCTGCTGCTGGCGGGCTCGCGCGAAAGGCCTGCGACCTGAACTATCCCTGCCGGATCGCCGCCAGCACTTCTGCGGCGTGGCCTTTGGGAGTGACCTTTTCCCAGACTTTGCGAATCTTCCCGTCCGGTCCGATCCAATAGGTCATGCGCACGATTCCCAGAAACGATTTCCCGAAAAACGTCTTCATCCGGCGGGCGCTGTAGGCTTCGATCACGTCGAAGTTCGTGTCGGCCAGCAGCGGAAAAGCAATCTTGTAGCGCGTCTTGAATTTCGTCTGGGCCTCAGTGGAATCGCCGCTACAGCCCACGACGGCCGTCTTCGCCGCCTTGAACTGCTCCAGCGCCGTGCTGAATTCGACGGCTTCGTGCGTGCACCCGCTCGTATTTGCCTTCGGGTAGAAATAAAGGATCAGGTTCTGGCCTTTGTAATCGGCCAACGAAACTGTAGAGCCATCGTCGGCCGTCGCGCGGAACGAAGGAGCGGGATCGCCTGCCTTGAGCATGGGAGTCTCCGTTTCGCCGCGGAGTTATTCCGCGAGCACTCGCTTGAGGATGTCGTTGACGGCCTGTGGATTGGCCTGGCCGCGCGTTTCGCGCATCACCTGGCCTACGAAGAATTTGAAAACGCCTTCGTTGCCCGACTTGTACTTCGCCACATTGTCGGGATTCTTGGCGATCACGTCGCGAGCGATCTTCTCGAT
Source organism: Verrucomicrobiia bacterium (assembly GCA_035500255.1). Taxonomy (GTDB): domain Bacteria; phylum Acidobacteriota; class Terriglobia; order Acidiferrales; family UBA7541; genus Palsa-295. The sequence goes on from DATJXJ010000044.1 coordinate 238,354, forward strand.
CGCGCCCGTATCGGAGATTTGCGCCAGCCCTTCGGCGGCGATGATCTCCTCGGCGCGCTTGCCCGTATCGAACATCGTCGCGAAGACTTTCTTTCCGCTCGCGGCGGTGATTTCGCCCTTTTCGATTCTCGCGAGCAGCCCGGCGAGCGCCGCGGGAACGACCGGGCATTCGGAAATGTCCTTGGCGGCGTCCTTCAGTCGGCGCAACAGCTCCACGGAAATCCAGTTCGCCGCGGCTTTTGCGGGAGCACCCGCCTTGACGACCGCTTCGAAGTAGTCCGCCAGGGCGCGAGTGGCGGTCAGCACGCCGGCGTCGTATGGCGTGACGCCGTATTCGCGCAGGAAGCGAGCCACCTTCGCATCCGGCAGCTCGGGCATCGACCGGCGCACCCCCTCGAGCATCGCGGACGACACGGCGACGGGCAGCAAGTCCGGATCGGGGAAATAGCGGTAGTCGTGCGCGAATTCCTTCGAACGCATCGGCTCGGTGCGGCCGCCCGCGACGTTCCACAGGCGCGTTTCCTGCGCCACGGTCCCGCCCGATTCGAGCACGCCGATTTGCCGCTCGATTTCGTACTCAAGCGCATGCACGAGATAGCGGAACGAGTTCAAATTTTTCACTTCGGCTTTGGTGCCGAATGTCGGCGCGCCGCGCAGCCGCACGCTCACATTGGCGTCGCACCGCAGCGAGCCTTCTTCCATGTTGCAGTCGCTCACTTCGGTGTATTCGAGGATCTGCTTCAGCGTGTTCAGATAGGCGTACGCCTCGGCGGGCGCGCGCAGGTCCGGCTCGGAAACGATTTCCACCAGCGGCACGCCGCAGCGGTTAAAGTCCATGTAGCTCCACCGATCGGAGTCGGGAAACCCTTCGTGCAGGCTCTTGCCCGCATCGTCCTCCATGTGCAGACGGGTGATGCCGATGCGCTTCTTTTCGCCTTCCACGTCGATTTCGAGCCACCCGCCGGTCGCAAGCGGCAGCTCGTACATCGAAATCTGGTAGCCCTTGGGAAGATCGGGATAGAAGTAATTCTTGCGGGCGAAGCGTGACCGCCCCTGAACCGCGCAATTGATCGCCAGTGACGCGCGCATTGCCAGTTCGAGCGCCTTCTTGTTGAGCACCGGCAGCGCGCCCGGCAAGCCCAGGCACACGGGACACGTATTCGCATTCGGCGCGGCGCCGAATTTCGTCGAGCAGCCGCAGAACGCCTTCGTCACAGTCTGCAGTTGCGCGTGCACCTCGAGGCCGATAACGGCCTCGTAACGCGCCATCACTTCCGGCGAGATTCGCGGCGGTTCCATAGTCGTGCGAGCCATGGTGAGCCGCGAATTATAGCATCCGCCGCGCCTCGTGTTGATCTGCCGTCATCCGGGCCCCGGAACGGGCCGCTGCGCCTACCTCCCGCCGCCCCAGATGTAACGGACGCCCAAACGGTAGTTGTAGCCCAGCGCCGGATAGCCAACCGCTTCCTGGTAGTGCCGGTCGAGCAGGTTGCCAAAGTGGGCCGTCATCGAAAGTCCGTAGTGCAGAGGCATGATCGCGGCGAAATCCATCCGGAAGTAGCCGGGATCGCTCGTAATGCCGAGGCCGTCGAAATCGCTGTCTGTCCGGCGACTCACGTACGTCCCGATCAGATTGAAGCTCATCCCGCGCTCATGCGTGCTGAAAATAAGGTTCGCGGAGTTCAGCGGCCGCTTCAGAAGCCGGTTGCCCGGAATCAGCGCCGGGTCGGTGGCATTGGGCGATCTCAGAACTTTCGTGTCGTCGTAGCCGTAGTTTCCCATGACGCTCAGCCATCGAGCGGCCTTGAGCTCAAAGGCGGAGTTGGCGCCAAACGCCCGCGCCTTGTCGGTGTTGAAATAGGCCCCTGTTCCGAACTCGCAGGCTTCGGTCGGGGCTCCGCCTTCGAAGCTGACGATATCGTAGAAGTCGTTGTGAAAGTACGTGACCGAGAGGGTCAGGCGGTCCGACGCCAGCGCCTGCGAGATTCCGGCCTCCACGGTCGCGCTGCGCTCCGGCTTGAGATCGGGATTGCCCGGAAAGCACGGGTCGCTTGAGAAGGACTGCCCGAAGTCAGGCTCCTTGATTCCCAGGCCGTACGATGCCCGCAGGCGCGTTGCGCCCCAGAAGCCGGATCCCTGCCGTAACGCGTAGGACGCCCCGACGCGCGGCACGACGCGCGTCCCGAAGCTTGCGTTGTCTTCCGCCCGGCCGCCGGCGGTCATCGTCAGGCGCTTCCATAGCAGGTAACGGACCTCCCCGAAGCCCGCCTGATTGTGCCGGTGGTTTTGATCGCCGGTTTCCACTTCGTTCATGTAGCCGAGCGAAACGCCGCCGCCGAGAAACGAGTAGGTCGCCAGCCCGTCGAATCCGGCGCGATTGAACTTGTCGACGAAAAACCCGAACTCGCCCGGCGCGAAAATGCCGTAATCCTGAAAACGCGATTCGTAACCGGTCGCGCGGAAACTCCAGTGCGGGCCGGCGCTGAAGTTCCAGTTGAGGTTCGCCGAGAAATCATGGAGCGCGCTGCTTTCGGCCAGATCGGTGAAATCGGGACCGAGAAGCGTCTGCCCAGGCTGGCCGGCGTCGCTGGCGCTGTTTCGAATCGTCAGGCGCAATGAGTCCGTGTCCGAAAGTTTCCAGCCAAGATTTCCTGAGACCATGCCGTTTCGGTAGAAGTCGTCCGGTCCCTGCCCGTCCGTCGCGAGATAGCTTCCGCCGACCGAGTAATCGAACAGCCCCAGCAAGCCGCTCAACTCTCCGGAGCCACGGCCGGTGCCGAAAGTTCCGGCGTCTCCTTCCAGCACTACTTCGGGAGTTTGCGTCATCCCGCGGTGCGTGAATATCTGCACGACGCCGTCCATGGCATCCGAGCCGTAGAGCGCGCTCGAGGCGCCATGCGCGATCTCGATCTTGTCCACGTCTTCCAGCATGTAATTGGAAAGATCGATGTCGCCGCCGGGCTCGTTTACCGGCGTGCCATCAATAAGAAACTTCGTGAAGTTCGAATTCCCGCCATCAAGGAAGAAGCTCGTGATGCCGCCCATGGGGCCGAGCCGCGAAAAACTCGTCCCTTGAGCCGACGCGAGGAGGTCGGCAAAGAAAAGCGGCTGGCGGTCCGCGATCTGTTCCTTGGTGATCACTTCGACCAAATCCGGCGTCGTTTCCGCCGCCGTGGGCCGCGCCGTGTCCGTCACCACGACCCGCGACGACATCGGCTCCAGGGCAAGCCGCGCGTCCCACGTGCGAGATTCGCCGCCGGCGAGCGTGAACTGCTGCTCGACGCGCGCGAAAGCCGGCTGCTCCGCGGTAACGCGGTAGCGTCCCGGCGCAAGAACAAGCGCGAAACTGCCGTCGGGCCCGCTCCGCGCGCGAACGGTTGCGGCAGGCCGGTCCAGTGACTGCGCGGTGATCGCCGCGCCGGCGATGGCCGCCCCGCTCGGATCGGTCAGTCTGCCCCGGATCGTGGCGTTTGTTTGTGCGCGGGTGGTCGCAGCAAGAAGGACGAAAACAAAGGCAAGAGCAACTGGAAACCGGCGGACGAAATCGGAAAGTCTCATTTTTCCCCCTCTCCCTCTCGCGCGGGAGTTGAAGGCTGTCCTCGGCTGGCATCCGAAAAGGATGTCGACCGGGATTGAGACTCCGTCGGTCTCCTGGCTTGGCGGATCGTTCCGGTTTCACCGGAACGGCGGCGCGGCCTTCCCATCGGGCAGCGAATCGGTGGCGATTCTCTGCCGCGAAAGTGGCTCGCGCCGAAAAACCCTCCGCCTTACAGTCGCGCGGCGGCGACGGTCTTTCACCGTCTTCCCGTGCACGGAGTCTCGGGTGAATGTGGCGGCGAATCCGCCGTTGGCGGCGTCGCCGTTTGCGAAGGCAGCGAACCCTTCGCGGGCGGATACACAACGCTTCGAGTTAGCGGCTGCCGCGCAAGACCACGCGCGGCCGGCCGCTGGGCCGCATCTCGACTTCGATCGGCGCCTCGAAAACCTCCTCCAGCAGTTCGCGGTCGTAGACTTCCGCGGGCGTCCCGACCCGCAGACATCTGCCCTTGTGCAGCAACACGATGCGGTCGGAAAACTCCGCGGCCAGATTCAACTCGTGCGTCACCACCAGCACGGTGTAGCGGTTGTTGTCCGCCAGCCGGCGCAGACGCCGCAGCAATTCCACTTTGCCGCCGATATCGAGATGTTGCGTCGGCTCGTCGAGCAGGAGCAGCGAAGGCTGCTGCGCCAGTGCCCGCGCCAGAATCACTCGCTGCTTCTCGCCGCCCGAAAGCTGGTCCATCCACCGGTCGCGCAGGCTGTCCGCGCCCACTTGCGCCAGCGCGTTGCCGGCCAGCAGGCAATCCTCCTCGGACTCGAACCGCAGCCGGCGCCCATAGGGATAGCGCCCTTGCAGCACGTATTCCCAGACGCGCAGAGGAAACAACAGCTCGCTTTCCTGCTGCACCAGCGCAATCCGCTGCGCGCGCAGGCGCAGGTCGAGCTGGCTCACTTCCGTGCCGTCCACTTCGATCCGCCCCGAAAACGGCTTCGTCAATCCCGCCAGCAGCGTGAGCAGAGTCGATTTGCCGCTGGCGTTTGGTCCGAGGATCGCCACTAATTCGTGCTGCTGCGCTTCGAAGCTCACCGGACCGAGCGTGAATTTGGGCGCGGAGCGGTCGGTCGCCTCATAAGCGTAGCTCGCCTGCTCGACTCTGAGGCGCAGACCCGCCACTCTCGTCGCAACGGCGGTGGATGCGGCGCTGCCTGTCGCGCTCATCGCACCCTCCGCCGCATCAGATAAATGAATACGGGCGCGCCGACCAGCGCCGTCATCGCGCCCACCGGCAGTTCTGTGGGCGCGACCACCGTCCGCGCCAGCATGTCCGCCAGCACGATCAGGATGGCCCCGCCCAGCGCCGACGCCGGAATCAGCACGCGGTAGTCGCTCCCGAAGAACATGCGCATCAGATGCGGCACCAGCAGCCCCACATAACCGATCGCCCCGCTCACCGAAACCGCCAGGCCCGTGAGCAGCGACGCCGCCACGTACACGACCAGCTTCACGCGATTGACGTTCACGCCCAGGTGGCGCGCCTCCTGTTCGCCGGTGAGTATCAGGTTCAGGTCCGACGAGGTCGTGTAGATCGATCCCGCCCCGATGATCAACAGCAGGTACAGCCACTGCGAGCTGATGGCGGGCCGCGTGGCCAGGTCGCCCATCAGCCAGAACGCCATTCCCCGAAGGTCGCGCCCTGGAAGCATCGTCATCAGAAACATAATCACGGCGGAAAGAAACGAGACGGCCACAATGCCAGCGAGCAGCAGTGTCGCGCTGTCGATCTGTCCGCCGCGCCGGCCCAGAAAATAGACAGCGGCGATCGTGGCAGCGGCTCCTACGAAAGCGGCGAGTTGAATCGTGCCGGGCGTCTGCGGAGCGACCGCGAGGCTGATGATCGCGCCGAGCGCGGCTCCGCTCGAGACGCCAAGCACGTACGGATCAGCCAGAGGATTGCGCAGCAGCGCCTGAAAACCGGCGCCCGCAGTCGAAAGCGACGCGCCCACCAGAATTCCCAGCGCGATGCGCGGCAACCGGATTTCGTACACCACATTCCAGAAGTCGGGCGGAATCTCGTTGCTGCGGCCGATGAATCGATTCACCAGCGTCATCACGATCTGAGCCACAGAAATCGGATAGGCGCCCATGCGCAGCGAAATCACGACTACAACGAAAAGCAGCGCGCCCAGCGCGGCGCAAATCCACGCGACCCGCCTCGGCGTCATCGGGCGCATTGCACGGACTCTCCGGCGGACTTGGCCGCCGCATCGATCTCGGCGCGCGCTTCGTATTTCGAATCTCGCTTTTCGGTCGTCTCGCTAAACGCTTCGGGATGCACCCGGCGCGCGAGCTTTTCAATCTCGTCCACGAGTCCCGGTGAAGGCCGGATCGCCTCTTCGCTGACTTCAATCACGCGTCCCGTGATCACTGCGTCCAGATCCCGCCACCCGGAACGCGAACGCAGGTCCGTCAGCTCCGCGTCTCCACTCTGGCTGTGATCGCTTTCGATCACGATGTATTCGGGCTGCAGGCGAACAACCTCCTCCATGCTCAGCCGCGGCCAGTTCTGCTTGCTCAGCACCACCGATTCGGCCCCGGCCCAGCGCAGAGCGTCTGCGATAAACACGTTCTGCCCGACGCTCAGCAGCGGATCGGGCCAGACCACGAACAGCACGTGCGCCATCGGCCGGTCCTCCAGCCGCGCATGCAACGCATCTAGCCGCGCGCGCAGTCCCGCCACCAGATCGGTTCCTTGCGCCTTCGCGCCGATCAGGTCCGCCATCCGGCCTATCGAATCCAGCATCCCGAGCACCGTGCGGAACTCGCCGTCGGTCGTGTAAACCGGAATACCTAGCCGCGTCAGCGAGTCCGCCGTGTCGACGCGATTGATCGAGGTCGTCGCCAGCACGATGTCCGGATGCAATGCCACGATCGACTCCAGATTCGGATTCTGCATGTCGCCTACATGCGGCTTTGACTTCGCGGCGATAGGCGCGTCGCATTCGTTCGTGTCGCCCGCGAGCTTGTCCTCCAGCCCCAGCGCATACACGATCTCCGTCAGGCTCGGGGCGAGTGTGACGATCCGATTCACTTGGGCAGGCATCGCCACGCGGCGGCCCAGGTCGTCCGTGATAATTCTTCCGGCTGGCGCAGCAGCCTGCGAACCGGCCCGCGCGACAGGTCGCGTCGCGGCCGAGGTCGGGACGGCGGCGCTCAACAGCGCCACGGCTGCAATCCCCATCGTGCGCCCAGCTCGATTCAATTCCTCGTCTCCAACAAAAAAAGCCTCGCGAGAGCGCGAGGCTGGCGGCCGCGCTCTTTCTCGCGAAGGGCGCTGGCTTCGACTGGCTCGGGTACGTTCCTGACTCTCGGCCTTATCTTTCAGCAGACCGATCACAGTGGCGGGACCGTGGCCGATTCTCACGGCCTTCCAGATTCCCGTGCCAGTTCAATTGTAGACCGCGAGTGTAAGCTGCGACTCCGACCGTGTCAATCGAAGCGAAGCGCGGCCCGGTCTAGCGGTTCTTCCACTTCGGAGCGCGCTTTTCCACCAGCGCGCGCAAGCCTTCCTGCGAGTCTTCGAGTTCGGCGAGTTCGTTGAGAAACACCTTCATCGAATTTCGCACGCCGTCGCGCAGCGGCAGACCGAGGCTGCCGAGAATCGCCTTCTTCGCCATCGTCAGCACGGGACCGGATTGCGCCGTCACCTTGGCGCTGATCTCTTCGACCTTCTTCTCGAGCTCGTTTTCGGCCACCAGCCAGTTCACCAGGCCCAATTCGCGAGCGCGCTCGGCGGACATCGCCTCGCCGGTCAGCACCAGCTCCAGCGCCTGCTTCGGTCCCAGAATGTACGGCAGCACGGCCGCGGCGAGCGGCGGAAACACGCCCAGCTTGATTTCGGGCTGCGCGAACCGCGCCTTCGGAGTTGCGATCACCAGATCGCCCAGCGCCGCCAGCTCCGCGCCGCCGCCGTAGGCAGGCCCGTTGACCACCACCAGCAGCGGCTTCGATGTATCGAGCATCGCCGCGAACGCGCCATGAAACGCGTCCAGCAGCTGAAACACGCGGCGCTGCGTGTACTCGCCGATCTCGATGCCGCCGCAGAACGTCTTTCCGGCGGAATCGAGCACCATCAGCTTGACTTCGTTGCGGTCGCCGAGAATGTTGATGGCGGAGGCCAGCTCGGCCAGCATGCGTTCGTTCAACAGGTTGTGGTCGGGACGGTCGAGCGTAATCCGCGCGACTTCGGAATCAGCCTTGACCTTGACGAATTGAAATTCCTCGATCTTTGGCGCAGCCAGCGCCAGCGAACCGAGAACTTCGACTTCGCGCCCATTCGTGGGCATGTGGGTGCTCCGGTGACGGAGCTCGTGGAGAGCTCGCTCGAAAAGCTTAGACGGTTTCGATTTCGACCGCCACGCCCAATCCGCCGGACACACACAAAGTGGCAAGACCCCGCTGGCCTGATCGTGAACTGTCCGTTCGGCCAGTGGGCTGGCGAAGCTCGTGGATGAGGGTTGTGAGGATGCGGCTTCCCGTGCACGCGATGGGGTGGCCCAGCGCGATCGCGCCGCCGTTGGGGTTCAGCCGCTCGCGATTGAAGTGCAGGTCGCGGTCGCAGGCAAGCACCTGCGCCGCAAACGCCTCGTTCAACTCGACCGCGCCGTAATCTTCGACCTTCGTGCCCGTGCGCTTGGTCAAATTGCGCACCGCCGGGACCGGTCCGATCCCCATCACGCGCGGATCGACGGCTGCGATTGTCGCGTCGACGATCCGCGCGATCGGCTTCAGGTTCAGTTCGCGGACTTTCTCCTCGCTGGCAAGCACAACCGCGGCGGCGCCGTCCGTGATCCCGCTCGAATTGCCTGCCGTGATCGTGCCGGCCTTGCTGAAAACTGGCGGAAGCTTCGCCATACCTTCCATCGACGCATCGGCGCGCACATGCTCGTCCTTCTCCATGCGCGTGACGTTGCCCTTCCTGTCTTTGATCTCCATCGGCACGATCTCGGACTTGAAATGGCACTCCGCCGCGGCGCGCGCGGCTCGCCGGTGGCTTTCCACGGCGAACGCGTCCTGCTCTTGGCGCGAAATCTTGTACTGCTCGGCGAGGACTTCGGCCGTCTCGCCCATGATCATTTTCGAAAGCGGGCAAAGGAAGCCGTCGCGGTACATGCCGTCGATCAGTTGCTGGTTGCCGATCTTGAATCCCCACCGCCCTTCGACCAGATACGGCACTCGGCTCATCGATTCCGCGCCGCCCGCGACGATGATCTGCGCCTGCCCAGTCAAAATCTCCTGCCAGCCCAGCACGACGGCCCGCAGTCCCGATGCGCACGCCATGTTCACGGTGAACGCTGGCACGTCGTCGCCGAGTCCCGAGCGCCACGCAATCTGCCGCGCCGGATTTGGCCCCACGCCCGCAGGCCGCGCATTTCCGAAGATCACTTCGTTGACGCGCCACTTCGCATCCCACCGCGCGCCGCTCGCTCCCGGCGCATACGCAAACGCTCCCGGCGTCCGCTCCGCGGGCTGCGGCAATCCGAACGCGCGCTCCAGCGCCGCGCGCACCGCAATGGTTCCCAAATCCGGATGCGTGAACTCCGCTAGCGCCCCGCCGAATTTCCCGATCGGCGTCCGCACGGCGCTCACGATGTAAACGGTATCCGGCATGCGCGATTGGATGTTAGCACAGCTGATTTCGGCGCCAAGCCGGCGGCGCCCGGCTACAGTGCCCGGCGAATCCTAGAGAGGAATCTGCCTGGCGAGTTGTGGCGCTCTGCGCGTGTGTGGGCTTGAAACGCAATTCCGAGAACAAAGGGAACTTCGGCTGAACAAATTTCATGGTTGTAGTACCTGTCCGGCATAGGGATTTCACAGTAGGCCCACCTGCGTAACTCCCTTGATCGCGAGCACTTCTATCATCAGCCAGCGCCTGGCACTGTCGTTGCTAATTGCGATGTCGCAGGGGACAGATTTTGCATCTCATTGAGTGGGAGGCGGGAAATGCGAATCAAGCTTTCAGATCGGGGCGAGAGCGTAAGCGACGCGAGGCCCTCGGCCGCGTGGCGCGAGTTTTCTGATCCCGGAGAATTTGAGGCGCGCCTGCAAGACATCGAACAACGCCTGGCGAGCCTGCATGCCGATTCGTCGCCCGTCTCGCTCAAGAGCGGCCCGGATACCCTCAACACAGCACTCGACCTGCGCGTGAAGATCGACGCAGTCCGCTGGATGCTGCGCGTCGCCAAGCACCTCGCCGGTTCATCGCGCGAACGCGTCCTCCAGACGGTTAGAGCCTCTCTCGATCAGCTCGAAACGACCGTCGAAGCCGAACTGCGCGCCGCCTGACCGGCCCCCCGCTGCAGCGCCTCCCCGCCTGCCTCTGTTCTGCCTCGCGCGTGCGATTGCCCGAAACCACGATTGCAGGTAACATCGCGCCTCGACTCGAAGGCCGAAAACGAGTGAGGTCCCCATGGAGACGAGAAAGTCCGTGCGGTCAGCAGGATATCTGGCCGCAATCGTTGTCCTAGCCGTAGCAATGTCGTCGCCCGCGCGCGCGCAGATGGCGAAGGCTGAGGACTACCCGCCACCGAAGCCCGCCTTTCCCGGCCAGACCAACGCCCCCACTCCCTCGAAGCCTTCGCCGCCGCTCAAAGTCGACGTGATCATCCCGCGCTTCAACGGTGCGTGGGCCCTCGCCTTCATGCCCAACGGCAAAATGCTCGTCACCGAGCGTTACGGCTTCATCCGCGTGGCGGAGATGAACGGTTTCTATTCGGCGCCGGTCGCCGGTGTGCCGGACACGAAAATCGTTGCCGCTGAATCGCTGCACGACGTGGTCATCGACCCCGATTTCGCGCACAACCGCATGATCTATTTCACCTACTTCGCGCCTCCGCCAGGCGAAACACCGGGCTCGTGGCCCATCGACGTCTTCTACGGCAATGTCTGGAAAGCCTCCGTCGCCCAGCGCCGCACCATGCGTGTCGGTGAGGAGCGCGTGGCCCGCGCGCGGCTCAGCGACGATGAGCGCCGCCTGGAAAACGTCGAGGTGCTGGTCGACGGCGTCAACCGCCGCATCGTTTTCGCGCCCGATGGCACCATGTTCATCACCGGCGCCGATCGCTTCCGCTTCTACGAGCCATCCTACGACGGCACCGACCACGAAATCCTCGATCCCGATATCCTGCGCAATTTCACCGGGCGCGTCGTGCGCATCAACAAGGACGGCTCGATCCCGAAGGACAATCCGTTTCTCGATCAGCCGACCGTGCTGCCCGAAACATATTCCTACGGCCATCGCGATCCCGAAGGCGCGGCGATCAATCCCGCCACGGGCAAGCTCTGGGTGATCGAGCACGGCCCGCTCGGCGGAGACAAGATCAGCATCATCAAGCCCGGCGGAAATTACGGGTGGCCCAACGTCAGCTACGGCCGCCGTTACAACGGCGACTTGCTCGCCGGCAAGGCGCAGTGGCAAAAGCCGGGAGTCGAGCAGCCTGTGTATTTCTGGTATCCGGACATCGCTCCCTGCGGAATGATCTTCTACACAGGCGACATGTTCCCGGAGTGGAAAGGCAACGTGCTGATCGGCGGCATGGGCGCGAAAAGCCTGATTCGCCTGGTGCTCGATGGCGACAAAGTCGTCGCCGAAGAGCACCTGTTGAAAGAGCTGAACGCGCGCGTTCGCGAAGTTCAGCAAGGTCCGGATGGAGCGATCTACAGCCTGCTCGACGACGGCCGCCTCATCCGCGTCTCGCGCAAGTAACGCCGGCCCCTTCGGATTTGAATCTAGCGCGATTGACATCCGCACCGGGCAAAGTAAGCTAGCAGCGTGGAAACAGACGAGCAAATCGCAAAACGCAAGGGCGCGCGGGAGATGCGCATCGCGGGCTTGGTGATTGGGCTCTCGATGCTTTTGGCTTTGGTGGCCGCCGCGCTGATCGTTATCCTCGGGCACATCAAGCTCTTCTAGTCGGCTCGCGCGGACGATCGCATGAAAGTCTACGAAATCCCTGTCGGTACACGCAGCCTCAGCGATCTCCGCCGCGGGGAGCGGCCTGAGCCGAAGCCCGGGCCCCATGACGTCCTCGTGCGCATGCGCGCGGCCGCTCTCAACTATCGCGACCACGCCATCATCACCGGGAAATACCGCTACGATCTGGATCGCGAGACGATTCCCTGCTCCGATGGCGCGGGTGAAGTCGTCGCGGTCGGCGGCACCGTGACGCGCTTCAAAGTTGGCGACCGCGTCATCCCCACGTTCTTTCAGATCTGGATCGACGGCACGCCGCCGAAAAATCGATCCGCGCTGGGAGCCCCGCTCGACGGCACGCTCGCTGAATTCGTCGTTCTGCATGAGGACGGCTGGGTCGCGATGCCGAAGAGCCTCTCCTTCGAGGAGGCGGCGACGCTTCCCTGCGCCGGCCCCACCGCATGGAACGCATTGATGCGCGGAAATCCGGTCAAACCGGGCGACACCGTGCTCTGCCTGGGCACCGGCGGCGTTTCGATGTTCGCGCTGCAGTTCGCCCGGGCCGCGGGCGCTCGCGTGATCGTCACTTCCTCGAGCGACGAAAAAATTGTGCGCGCTCGCAAGCTCGGCGCCTCCGATGGCGTCAATTACAAGACGCATCCCGACTGGGAAAAAGAAGTCCTGGCGCTCACCGGCGGCCGCGGCGTCGATTGCGTGATCGAAAACGGCGGCATCGGCACGCTCGCGCGCTCGTTCCAGTGCGTCGGCTGGGGCGGCAAGATTTCATTGATCGGCGTGCTGGCGGGCCGGGAAGGCAACGCGAACCCGCACGACCTGATGTTCAAGCAGGCCAGTCTGCACGGCATCGGCGTCGGCAGCCGCGGCAGCCTTGAACAGCTCATTCAGGCGATCGAAGTCAATCAGATCAAGCCCGTCATCGACCGCGTCTTCTCCTTCGATCAGGTTCCCGACGCGTTCGCCCTCCAGGCTGCGGGCGACTTCGTCGGCAAGATCGTCATCAACATCTGATTGCGTCGCACGCTCGCAGTGCTATCATCCGCGCGATTCTTCCGGAGGACACGATGAACCGCACGCGCCGCGATTTTCTTTCCGCCACTGCCGCTGCGATGACGCTTTCTTCCGCGCTCCCGGCGCTTGCCGATGGCGAGCCGTCGCCCGCCCAGAGCGCTGCCGCTTCCAGCTACGCCGCGCCCACGGAAGTGAAGGCGCTCGACTTCATCAATCTGCGCGAGCTCGAACCTGCGGCGCAAAAGGTGATCCCGGCGGGCGGCTTTGGTTACATTTCCAGCGCGGCGGGTGACGAGTGGACAAAGCGCGAAAACGAAGCCGCATTCAAGCGCGTCACTATCGTCCCGCGCTATCTCACTGGCTACAAAGAAGCCGATCGCTCTACTACTCTTCTCGGCTCCAAAGTCTCGACGCCTCTCATGGTTTCCGCGATGGCCGGCCACGGCATGGCTCACGCCACTGCGGAAATCGGTTCGGCGAAAGGCGCCGCTGAAGCCGGCGCCCTCTATACGGCCGCATCGCTATCGACGAACACGCTGGAGGAAATCGCGCAGGCCAGCACCGGACCGAAGTGGTTCCAGATCTATCTGCCCGCCGACCGCGGCCAGGCGCGCGAAATTTTGGAACGCGCCAAGGCGGCCGGCTACCGCGCCGTCGTCTTCACAATCGACACGGTCGTTTCCAGCAACCGCGAGACCGATGTCCGCAATCACTTTCGCTCTCCCCTGCCCATCGGAAACTTTCCGGGGCAGAACGGCGCGTACGCCGCTGCTCCCATCAAGCGCGATCTCGACTGGGACGATGTCGCGTTCATCCAGAAGACGACCGGCCTGCCCGTCCTGCTGAAAGGCGTGATGTCGCCCGAGCTCGCCGCCCAGGCTGTGGAGCATGGCTGCGCCGGCGTTCAGGTTTCGAATCACGGAGGCCGCCAGCTCGACGACGTCGACGCGTCGTTCACCGTGCTGCCCCGCATCGCCGACGCCGTTCGAGGCCGTGCGACGATCGTCATCGACGGTGGCGCGCGTCGCGGCCAGGACGTGTTCAAGGCGCTCGCGCTCGGCGCCCACGCCGTCGCGATCGGCAGGCCCGTTCTCTACGGGCTCGCTCTCGGCGGATGGATGGGCGTGCAGGCCGTCTTCCAGCATCTCGACCGCGAACTGGAGATGACCATGCGCCTCGCCGGCGCGCGAACTATCGGCGAAATTTCCAGGCGATTTGTGGCTTTTAGCGCTGAAACCGCGGCGCGCGCCTGAGCGTCTGATGAAGCAAGTGCAAGTAGAGAACGCAGATGTTACCCCGCAGGCGGCCCAGACCCGTCTGCGGGGCCCCCTCTCCCAGCGCAATCGTTCTCCGAATTCTTCGGCGTTCCGCTGTCGATTTCCGGCTCCCCCGTTCGACTAACCAGCAGGAGGCACCATCGATGAAATATCTGTTGCTCATCTATCACAACGAAGCGGAATTCATGAAGCTGACGCCGGAACAGATGGCGCCGATGTACAAGGAATATGGCGAGTTCAGCGAGCAGCTCATTTCCAGCGGAAAGCACATCGCTTCGAACCAACTGCAACCGACAGCCACCGCCACGACGGTGCGCCTGCGCGGCGGAAAGCGCCTGGTCACCGACGGCCCCTTCGCCGAGACCAAGGAGCAGCTGGGCGGTTTCTATCTGGTCGACGCCAAGGATCTGGACGACGCCATCGCGATCGCCGCGCGGATTCCCTCGGCGCGCGACGGTTCGATCGAAGTGCGCCCGGTGGTCGTCCAGCGGCAAGCCGCCGGCTCCTAGCGAAACAACACTTTTACATCCCCCGCGGTGGCGGGCGATGATGGGCCTCGTCCGGCATGGATATTGAAAAGCTCCACCGCGAAGAATCGGGGCGCGTGCTTGCGACCCTCATCCGTCTCCTCGGCGATTTCGATCTCGCCGAGGAGATGCTGCAGGAGGCGTACACCGTCGCGCTGCAGCGTTGGCCCGTCGAAGGCACGCCGTCGAATCCGCGCGCCTGGCTCATCAGCACCGCGCGCCACAAGGCCATCGACCGGCTCCGGCGAAACCGCCTCCTCGAATCCAAACGGGAAGAGATCGCCCGCTCCGCCGATTTCGCCGTTCCGCCGCAGTCCGATTCACCGGACGAAATGTTTCCCGACGACCGCCTGCGCTTGATCTTCACATGCTGCCATCCGGCCCTCGCGACGGAGGCTCAGGTCGCGCTGACTCTGCACACCGTCTGCGGCCTGACCACCGAGGAGATCTCGCGCGCGTTCCTCGTTTCGATCGCGACGATGGCGCAGCGCCTCGTCCGCGCCAAGCGAAAGATTCGTGAGGCGGGCATTCCATACGTCGTCCCTGCGAAGGACGACTTGCCGGACCGCGTCGACGCCGTGCTCCTGGCCGTCTACCTGATCTTCAACGAAGGCTATCTCGCCTCCAGTGGCGACGCGCTCGTTCGCCGCGAACTCTGCGCGGAAGCGATTCGCCTCGGCCGCCTGCTGTGCGAACTTCTGCCACGCGACGCCGAGGCACGGGCTCTGCTTGCGCTCATGCTCCTTCACGATTCCCGGCGCGATGCGCGCTCCGCCGCCGATGGCGAAATCGTGCTGCTCGAAGAGCAGGACCGCTCCCTCTGGCATCTCGATCAGATTCGCGAGGGCACGGCGCTCGTGGCATCGGCTCTCCGCGCCGGTGCCAATGGCGTGTACGCATTGCAGGCATCGATCGCCGCCCTTCATGCCAACGCTCGCACGTCCGCTGAAACCGACTGGCCGCAAATCGCGGCCCTGTACGGCGCTTTGCTGCGGATTCATCCGTCACCGGTGGTTGAAGTGAATCGGGCCGTCGCCGTGGCCATGGCCCGCGCTCCGGGAGACGGCCTTGCGCTGCTCGACCAGATCGAATCGCGCGGGGACCTGCGCGAATTTCACCTCCTCCACGCCGCGCGCGCCGATCTGCTGCGCCGCCTCGGGCGCGCTCCGGAGGCCGCGGACGCCTATCGCCGCGCTCTCTCGCTCACGACCAACGACGTCGAGCGCCGCTTCCTTCGCCGGCGCATGGGCGAAATGACCGCTGGATCAAGCTCGGTCTCGTCCGCCACGGAAACGAAGTGACACGCCATGAACATTACATGCCGCGACCCCCGTATAACACGCGGCGCCTCGCCACCTGATTCACGAAAAGGGACTCGATGGAAACGAAGCACTTTCTCTTCGTATCGCTCACGGGACTGATCAGCGACATCGCCTGGCAAGTTTCCAAGGAGGGCCACGAAGTCCGCTACTTCATCGCCGACAAAAAGGAGCGCGATATCGGCGACCGCTGGGTCGAAGATAGCGACCGCCTCCACAACTGGGGCTACCTCCGCCAGTGACGATCCGACCAGGATCGTCATCCTGAGCGAGCGCAGCGCGCCGAAGGATTCCTCCCGTTCTTCCCAATTCGTCGCAGGCCGACGGGCGCGCGGCCAGTCGAAGAATCCCTCTTTCGTGTTCGCCGCTTCGCCGCTGCTTCGTGCCTCGTGGTACGTTAGACACCTCCCTAGGAGAGCTGACATGGCCCGCCGCAAAGACAAGCCTCTGAGACCCGCAACGAAAGTTCTCACCGAGGGCTTTGACCCGCGCCTGTCGCTCGGCTCCGCGCGCCCGGCCGTATTTCGCAGCTCCACATACGTCTTCGACAGCCCCGAAGCCGCCGAGCACGCGTTCGACCTTACCGCCGGCCGCGCGAAGCTTCGGGAAGGCGAAGGCGCCGACCTCATCTACTCGCGCTTCAACCATCCCAACGCCGAAATGCTCGAGGATCAGATCGTCAACCTGGAGAAGGGCTCCACGTCGGCGCTGGCCTTCAATTGCGGGATGGCCGCGATCGTCACTTCGCTTTTCACGTTTCTGCGTCCGGGCCAGTCGATCATCTATACCGTGCCGATCTACGGCGGCACGCAGCACTTCATACAGGATTGCTTTTCGCATTGGGGCGTCACCGGCATTCCCGTGCTCGCCGGGCAATCCGATCAGATCAATCGCGCGATCAAGTCTGCAAAGAAACTCGCCGTGGTGCTGCTCGAAACTCCCGCGAATCCCACGCTGATCATGACCGACATCAAGCAAGTCTGCGACACGGTCGCGAAACTGAAGATTCCCAAAGGCGGCGTGCGCCCGCTCGTGATGGTTGACAACACCATGCTCGGGCCCGCGTTTCAGCATCCGCTCGCGCTCGGCGCCGATCTCGTCCTCTACTCGGGCACGAAATATCTTTCCGGCTTCAGCGACATGCTCGCCGGAATCGCGCTTGCGCGGCATCGCGACCTGATTCGCCGGATTCGCTCCACGCGCGGACTCTTCGGCACGATCCTTCAACCCGACGAATGCTGGATGCTTGCCGGCCGGCTGCCCACCGTCCGCCTTCGCATGGACAAGTCCAGCATCGACGCGCAGCGAATTGCGGAACGCCTCGCGCAGCACCCCAAGATCAAGAGGGTGCATTATCCGACCCTTTTCAACGATCCCGAGCAGAAGCGCATCTACGCCGCGCAGTGCGACTATCCCGGCGGGATGCTTTCATTGCAACTGCAAGGCGGCAAGCGCGCCGCGTTCGATTTTCTGCGCCATTTGAAAATCGCGCGCAACGCCGTCTCGCTCGGCGGCGTCGAAACGCTCGCCTGCCATCCGAAAACCACCACGCACTCCGGCTTCACGGAAGAGGAATTCGCGCAGGCGGGCATCACCGACGGTCTCGTCCGCATCTCGGTCGGCATCGAGCACTGGCGCGACCTGCTCGACGATTTCGAGCAGGCCCTCGCCGCCGTCTAGAATCGTGGCGGCCCGCAACGTCATCTAAGCCTATGGGGACGTCCGGGGCCCAATACCATGCGAACACGCATCGCCGTTTTTCTCGCCGTCGTGCAATCGATCCTGTTTTTCGGTCACTGGTTCGTCTACGAGACGTGGCGGCACTTCTGGGGCGCGACCGGCCTCGCGCTCGCAATGGCGTTCGGCGCGCTTTCGGTCACTTTCCTGACCGCGTCGCTGCTCGCGCGCCGCTACTCGAACGCATTTGTCCGCGCCTATTACACTATCGCGGCAGTCTGGCTCGGCTTCTTCAGCTTTGCGTTTCTCGCCGCCTGCGCTTCGTGGATCGCACTAGGCGCCGCAGCGCTGCTGCGTGTTCCGGTCTCGCCGCGTGAGATCGCGGTGGCGTTCCTCGGTCTCGCCGCGCTCGCCAGCGCGTACGGCTTGCTGAACTCGGCGCGCACGCGCGTTACGCAGGTCTCGGTGAAGCTGCCGAACCTGCCTGCAAATTGGCGAGGCCGCGTCGCCGCCCTGGTCACGGACACGCACCTCGGCCACGTCCGCGGCTACCATTTCGCGCAGCGCATCGTCCTGCTGCTCTCGCGCTTCGCGCCGGACATCATCCTGATCGGCGGCGATCTCTACGACGGCACCGCCGTCAACGCGCGCCGGCTGGCCGCGCCGCTGGAAAAATTGTCGCCTCCGCTCGGCACGTATTTCATTGCGGGCAATCACGAAGAGTTCGGCGAGCAGGCGCAGTACCTCGCGGCCGTCCGCGATTCCGGCGTGCGCGTGCTCGACAACGAGAAAGTCGTCGTCGATGGCTTGCAGCTTGTCGGCGTGCACCATCGCGACTCGGTCCATCCGGAGCGCTTCCGCGCGATCCTGCGCAGCGCGGAGCTCGATCCGGAGCGCGCCAGCATTCTGCTGACGCACGAGCCGCGCCACCTGCCGATCGCGGCCGAAGAAAAAATCGGCCTGCAGCTCGCGGGGCATACGCACGCGGGCCAGTTCTTCCCGTTCACGTGGTTCACGTCGCGCATCTACGGCCCGTTCGTTTACGGGCTGAAGCGGCTCGGCGATCTCCTCGTCTACACGTCCTGCGGCGCGGGGACGTGGGGCCCGCCGATGCGCGTCGGCACCTCGCCCGAAATCGTTCTGATCAACTTCGAGTGACGCCGCCGCCCGCGCGCCAGTTTCTCGTGGACTCCGCTCCGCGCGCCATGTAGCATCGCATCATGAAATGTTCTCATTCAGGTTGCACGCGCCCCGCCGACAAGCAGTGCGCGGAATGTTCTCGCTCGTTCTGCCCGGCGCACTACGAAATCTGCGCTTTGTGCGCGGAGCCGGTCTGCCACGACTGCCGCGAAGTGCATCAATCGAGCCCGCAGCACGAAGGCCGCTGATTTCCTGCACAGGACGCTCGAACGCCGCAGGCCGATCGTCATCGGCGTCGTGATCCTAATTCCTCTCGCGATCATCGGCCTGCTCCTGTGCTCGCTGCTTCCCGGCGTGCTCTTCGCGGGCGGATGGGACGGCGTGCTGCGCGCGCTTTCCACCGACGACGGCCGCGAGCTTTGGCAGTTCGACGCCGCGCGCGAATTCCCGACCGTCAACGGAGTCGCGGCGCATGGCGGCTCGCTCGGCGCGCCCGGCCCCGTCATCGCAGGAGGCATGCTCTTCGTCGGCTCGGGGTACGTCGGCACCGGCAACGGCATGCCTGGCAACGTCCTCCTCGCCTTTTCCACCGAATAACGCTGTGACGCTGTAGTCGTCATTCTGAGCGGAGCGACCCGATGCGTTGTCGTTCGTCCCGATTACGGGACGACCGGGCGCGCAGTCGAAGAATCCCTCTTGCCCCCTAGCGCTGGCTTGTCCCGAGCGCAGCCGAGGGGCGTCTCGCCGGCAATGTTCGGCCTCGGTTCTGAAATTTAAACGTAGCGCCGGGTTCTTCTTGCCCTGAGCGAAGTCGAAGGGTCGCCCGGCACGGTCCGCAGGTTTGCGGACCGAAAACACAGAATGAGAGATTCGAAGAAATTGGCGATTAGAACGACGCGGCGTCGTTTGTTTGCAACGGTTTGGACCAGATTCTAATAACGGAAATTGGCGATTAGAAAATTGCGTGCAGCAGGCGGACTGGCGCCGCGCCGCCCGCCTTGCCAACCGCTCGCCGAGTTTTCTTTCGTGCTTCATGCTCCGCGACCACGCTAGCAAAATCGGCGCGCGAATGGATTGAGGCTCTAGGACAGAAAAAGTACAGGACCAGGACTAACTGTACGAAATCATCGCGCCACGATCAGAGACGGAATAGCGCCTGCAGATCGAAGAGTTCATGCGCAACAAGGACAGGCAACGCCCGGCGCGACCGCGCGTAGTAGAGCGAGAGCACAAAGAATGAGCAGCCCAGCGACAGAGCTATCCACCATCCGTAGTACAGGTGATAGGAAGTTTGCACCACTGTGCTTGCGACAACGGCGAGCGCGGCTGATCCCGTGAGTTCTCTGATTTCCGTCATCAGATACGCCCGCACAACCAGCTCTTCGAAGACTGGACCCACTAGGAAGTATGGAGCAATTGGAATGGAGAAATGCCCGAAGAAGTCGCTTCCACGGTGCGGGACGGGTGCGGTCCCGAAGATGCGAATGTGAAGAAAATAGATGGAGACCCCGCCCACGACAGAGGCGGCGACAGCCGCGATAAGGATCGCGACGCCAACGCCAAGATCCCGCAGGGACCAACGCAAGCCAATGTCGCTAAACCTGCGGCCTCTCCGAGCCAGGACGTAGCCGAGAAGTGCCAGCGCCATGATCTCGTGAAGCAGGCCAAAGGTGGCTCGCGCAGCAGTTGTCCGCAATTCCGCCGTCGGGCCGTGGATCAAGAGGTATAGGCTGTTATAGAAGTTGGTGCCGAAAGCAAAGAACAGGACCAGGCACACCTCGAGCCAGCGTACCCACTTTCGTTCAGCCGGTCCGTCAGGCCGCGCCGCTGATGATTCAGCAGTGGACAGTGGAGCCGCGGGACTCGCCATTACTAACTTATACCGTGCTCACAGGCGAGCTGTCGCGTCACAAGAGATATTCACCCCGCGAAAAGCTAACTCCGCGACCACGCTAGCCAAATCGACGCGCGAATGGATTGCGGCTCTGGTACAGAAAAAGTACAGGACTAGGACTGGCTGCACGAAGCGGTCGGGTCCGACGCTTACTAACCCGGAACCCTCACCCACAGCGCATTCTCGCGACACATGCCACAATCGCCAAACACCTTGCCCTGGTCGACAAGTCGCGAATACGGCTTTGGCTGTCCCGAATGGAAGCAGGCGGAGCAGGCGTATCGACCGCTTTGCGGGCAAGTATCCTCGGGAGCAAAACCGAACTTGGTCCCATAGAATTCCGAGAGCGATCTCTGGAAGGCGATAGTGCCGGCCCCGGAAAGGCGGGCAATCAGCCTTTCGCGAAGAGTCGCGTCGTCGAAGAATGATCTGTGTAGGGGAAGCATTTGTGACAAGTCGGAGTAGGACTCAGGAAGCGCAGGAACCTTCGGTGGCAGATAAAAGCAGTGGAACTTCTTGTTTGCTCGGAGGTCTGCTAGGCCTTCGTCGGTCCGCTGCTCCGGCTTTAGGGCATCGATGGCGACAACTGGCGCCACCAGGAAATGCTTCCTCGAATCTTTGTCTATGTCACAGCTTCGGCTGACCATGATTACGTTCATTCTTCTGCAGGCCGCGATGATGTGCTCCCCTTCGGGACGTTCCCACGCGTCGGGGACATCCTTTGCGGCTCGCCCTATCAGCTCGTTCGGAAGATTCCGCAGAACCTCAGCCATCGGTCGGGCTTCGGCACCCGGCCTGTTCCTAGTTGGACGCGGTCGAAGAATTCCCCATACGTCCTGCTTCGCGGCCGGGAGAAACGTGGGGAGGGTGGGAAACGGAATACCGGAAAGAATATCCCCTTGATAGTAATTCTCCAATTCTGGGTTCGGTTCGTACCAGTGCTCAGGAGTGATCACAGCAGGCTTACGCTCTGCTGTAGCGATGCGCGCGCCGAGATTCTGACTCGCCGACTTCGTCAGAGATAAAATCGTAGGACGCCAGTTCGCTGGCAAAAGCCGCGTAGTCGGCGTCACCCTTCAGGGGGATTGCAACACCATACTGCTCTGCGACTAGTCGCGCCAAGAAACGCTGGGACTTCTCAGGTGCGCCCACGAAGAACAGGTCATATGTGATCGGCGCGCGGCTTCCGGCTGGTCTTCCCTGGTTAGCAATGGTCCAGGTTGGCTCCTCATGCGTAATGTTCACTAGCTCCTTTGCCGACTTCCTGCCGTAGACATTTCCAACGTACCGGAGAGACTTCAACTCTGACTCCGAGAAAACGGACAGGTCGTACGCCGCGTCTCTAGCCTCAAATCTGGGGTGGATGTAGAAGAGCTTCTTGACATTTAACACACGCGTAAAAAGTCTCGCATCTGAATTCGTCGCAAGCGGGACTTCTTGCCGATCAATCGCTTCGTTCATCTCGTTCAGGGCAAACGATGGCACCGGCCCCCAATCCATACACCAGTACACATCACCAATGATTGGTGTGCCGTACTCAAGCAGGTGTTCTTTGTCGGCAAAGTACAGGAGTTTCGCGATCTTCAACTTGGTCAGGTCGGGGACGCCAGCCTTGGAAAAGTAGGCGATGGCCTGCACGAGTTTTTCCAGATTGAACTCGAAAGTCAGATTGTACATTCCGCTTCACTCCAGTCCCAGCGTCCGTGCAACCGCAGCGAAATTCACATCAATGACAGCAATAAGCCCCGACGTTGACAATGGAACTGGTCTTTTGGCCAGTTGGAGGGGCCAAGGCCGTCGCGCGGTGATGGGCCAACCGCATATAGATCCTTCGGCTGAGCAACCGCATTATTTGGCTGGCTTTACGATATCACACCGCAATATCTTGTGTCGAAAGAATCAACCCCTCTTCCGACACAATCGGTGGGTTCACCAAGTGGATACCTGTACCGGGGGACGGGTTCTCGCGAGCATCGGAACCTCTTCATGGCTCTCGCCCGACGAATGGCTTCCCAACTCAGCAAGCACTGGGACTGAGCAGGACGCAGTGGATTGGTGTTGAGCAACTAAGATAGTATCTCGCGCATGCCCGAGCCTGAGTACGATTTGTTCTATCTCGAAAGGCAGGTCGTCCTCTCGGTCGTTCAGGATTTGCGAAGGAGCCCTGCCACGGTTGACCAGCGTCTTTCTCGCTACTTGAGCGACTTCGAAGCGCGAGACACAAATTCTCCTGGGATCGTGTTGCTCGGAATGGCAGCGTTGGATGCGAAAATTGTCCGCTCCGTCGCCACTGACTCGGCTTATCAGCGACGAAGCGCTGGGGCGGCGAGCGTTGGGCCTTTGAATTGGGGACTGCAATTCATTAGGCAGATTTTGGCAGAACTTCGCGAAATCATTTGCGGGCCGAAGAGCAAACGCAGCAAGCTAGGGGCGAACTCCCAAGCTATCCTTTCCGCAATCGCTGCTGCGATAGTGGCGAAGTTTCATGTGACATCGGTCACTGCGACTGGCCTATCCGTCTTGGTCTTCTTGGCTTTGGGCCGGGCAACGAAGAGCGCTTTCTGTAAGATGACCGATTCGGAGGTTCTCGCCGCGCTCACGCGAGGCGACTAAAGTTGGCGTGTTGCTCCTTTCCGTGTCGCCTTTATCATCCGTGTCGCACTCGAAGTTAGCGTCTCGATGCTAGCCACTGTCCATTGCTTTCCGCTATTCTTATGCACTTATGCTTGATCTCGGATACGTGCGGGAACATCTCGACGCGATCGAAAAGATGGCGCGCGACCGCGGCGTCACCATCGACCTCGACGCCTTCCGCGACATCGATAAAAGGCGGCGCGAGCTAATCTACCTGAACGAACAGCTCAAGGCCGAACGCAACAAGGCCAGCGATGTAATCGCGCCCCTGCAGAAGAGTATCCACGACGCGGAGAAGAAGGGTCAAGGCGCGGAAAACTTGAAGGGAGAGAGAGACAAGATTCTCGCGCGGATGAAAGAAGTCTCCGAGCAGATCAAGCAGGACGACGAGAGCATCGCCGCGCTCGACGAGCGCCTGCGCCAGTTCATGCTGACGGTTCCCAACATCCCGCATTCGAGCGTGCCGGTGGGCCACAGCGCCGCGGACAACGTGGAGGTGCGCCGCTGGGGCGCGCCGCCGAAATTCGATTTCGCGCCGCGTCCGCACTGGGAGGTGGGCGAGTCCGCGGGAATTCTGGATTTCAACGCGGCGATCAAAATGTCCGGCGCGCGCTTCGCGGTGTACAAGGGACTCGGCTCGCGCCTGGAGCGCGCCATCGCGAATTTCTTTCTCGACATCCACACGCGCGAGCACGGCTACACGGAAATCCTGCCGCCGTTCATCGTCAATACCGCCGCGCTCACCGGCGTGGGGCAACTGCCGAAATTCGCGGCGGAGATGTTTCATCTGGAAGGCACCGACCTGTGGCTCACGCCGACGGCGGAAGTCGAGCTGACGAATCTCTATCGCGACCAGACCATCGACGCCGACCTGCTGCCGATCAAGGTCTGCGCGTGGACCGCGTGCTTCCGCGCGGAGGCCGGCGCCGCGGGAAAAGACACGCGCGGCATCAAGCGGCAGCACCAGTTTCAGAAAGTGGAGCTGTTCAA